>JBBAVI010000087.1:0-24461 GCA_040397785.1 Saprospiraceae bacterium
TCCTCACTCCTCACTCCTCACTCCTCACTCCTCACTCCTCACTCCTCACTCCTCATTCCTCACTACCCCAACCCCTTCCACCAAGCTAACTCCAAAACAATGCAGTTCTACCCCAAATTCCTTCAAATAGGCCGCTTTTTGTGCTCTTTCGAATGCATCGACGCTGTTTTTTTCCACTAAATTAAGGGTGCATCCGCCGAATCCGCCGCCCATCATGCGCGCGCCTGCTACGGCCGGGTTGTTGCGCGCCTGCGCTACCAGGAAATCCAGTTCGGCACAACTTACTTCATAGTCGTGTTGCAAACTGTCATGCGAGGCAAACATCAAGGCACCAAATTGCACAAAATCATCCTGTTCTAGGGCCGCACAACTGGCTAGTACCCGCGCATTTTCTGTAACTATATGTTTGCAACGACGATAATGCAGGGGAGGAAGCAAATCCTGTGCCATGCCCAGCATATCCGGCGTTACATCGCGCAAACTTTGTACCTCGGGAAAATGTGGCTGCAACAAGCGAACGCTTTCGGCACAGGTTGCGCGGCGTGTGTTGTACTCCGAATCTGCCAAATTGTGTTTTACCGCGGTATCACACAGCACCAAACGATACGCTTCGGCATGAAAGGGGACGTATTCATATGCCAAACTGCGACAATCCAGGCGAATTGCGCACTGTTCCCGGCCCATTTGCGATGCGAACATATCCATGATGCCACACTGCAATCCGATAAAGTTATTTTCACTGCGCTGCGCCAGTTTTACCAGTTCCAGGGTGGGGATGTTCAAGTGATATAAGTGGTTGAGTACATGCAACATACCACTTTCTACGGCCGCTGAGGAGGATAAACCTGCGCCAGCCGGAATATCGCCGCCCATCACCAATTGTACGCCACCCGGCTGAAACCCCGCCTTTTGTAATTCGTCGTACACACCCAGCAGAAAATTGGGCCAACCCTCCGCAACGGGTTGAATATCGGTTAGTTGTATACGAACGAAAGTGCCAAAATTTTCGGCTAAACAATCCAGGCGTGGTACATCCAAAGGGGCCGCCGCAAAATAAACCGCTTTGTCGATCGCCGCCGGAAGTACAAATCCCTGGTTGTAATCGGTATGCTCGCCAATCAGGTTGATGCGGCCTGGCGCACGCACAACCAAGGTTGGTGGGTGTCCAAATTGTGCTTTAAACGCCGTGATTACATTTTCTGGATACTTCATGCTGCAAAAGTAACCGGGGTTTGACAGGAATTTTGAATTTTTGAGGCAAATAAAGTCAACGATATGTATATGCGTTTTTTTTACCTGTTTTGTCTCGCTTTTACCTGCTTTACGGCCTTTGCCCAAAATGCAGGTGCGCAAACGGCCCGTCCTGTACCCTCACCGGCCCAATTAGCCTGGCATGAAACCAATTTTTACCTGTTTTTCCATTTTGGTCCTAATACGTTTACCGACCAGGAATGGGGACATGGCACGGAACCGGAAGATGTGTTCGCGCCCAGCGCCATCGACTGTGACCAATGGTGTCAAATTGCCAAACATGCGGGCGCAAAAGGTGTGGTAATCACGGCCAAACACCACGATGGCTTCTGTTTGTGGCCATCCCAATATTCCAAGCACACCGTGCGCGAAAGCAAATGGATGAACGGAAAAGGCGATGTGCTGCGGATGCTCAGCGATGCCTGCAAACGCCACGGACTAAAATTGGGCCTGTACCTATCGCCCTGGGACCGCAACCACCCGCAATACGGCACGCCTGCGTACAACGATGTGTATGCCAATACTTTGACGGAATTGCTGACCGGCTATGGCGAGTTGTTCGAAATATGGTGGGACGGGGCGAATGGCGAAGGCCCCAATGGCAAAAAACAGGTGTATGATTTTCATCGTTTTGAAAAAATAGCGGCCCAATTGCAGCCCAATGCGGTCGTTTTTAGCGACATCGGACCCGGTTGTCGTTGGGCGGGCAATGAAAACGGCACCCTCAACGAAACCAATTGGTGTATGCTGGATACGGCCGGATTCGCGCGTGGATTGGGCGCACCTGATGGGTCGGTGCTGCAAACCGGTCAAGAAAACGGCGCGCTTTGGCTCCCGGCAGAGTGTGATGTCAGCATTCGTCCGGGCTGGTTTTATCACCCTGAAGAGGATGGGAAAGTAAAAACACCCGATCAATTGTTCGATATTTACCTGAAATCGGTGGGGCGTGGGGCCAATTTAATCCTCAATGTGCCACCTGATCGCAGGGGCCGTATTCATGCGCAGGACTCGACGTCGCTGGTGGCTTTTGGTGCTAAATTGCGCAACACGTTTGCCCATGATTTGGCGCTGGGACACAAAATTGTTTGGTCGGGCGGCAACCAAACCGAGCAGACAGGCATCCTGGATTTGGGGAAAATGCAACAATTCAGCACCATCGTGTTGAAGGAGGATATTGCAAAAGGACAAGCCATCCAGGCTTTTGTGGTGGAAATCCAGGAAAACGGGAAATGGATAGAAATAGCGCGATCAACCACGGTGGGAAACAAAAAAATCCTGCAACTTGTACCGGTGAAAGCGCGGAAAATTCGGTTGCGGGTAAAAACGAAAGGGCCGGGAAGTACTTCGTCTTTGAAAGGCTTAGAACTGTATTCATGATTTTTAAATAACTGAAAGTCAAACTTTTAAATAAAAAACCAATTTTAAAATGAATTTCCATAAAACATTTTTTTTAGTGCTGCTGGTTTGTTGCTTTTTCGCTTGCAAAAAGGACAAAACCAGTGAACCCACACCTGATCCTTGCGCAGGCGTTGCCACCCTGGTTGCACCCTTGCAAAGAATTTGGTCAACTCCAGATCAATATAGTAATTTCTATTTCAAACCCATCGTTTTTGGCAATGAGGTGATTTTTAGTCAGTCAGGCGGCGATTATGAGGACGAACTGGTTGGGTTGGATGTCAAAACAGGCGCATTAAACTGGCATGTAAAAGCCGGTGGTAAGATCACCGAAAAGAACAGCCAGGTCCAAGGCGATCGCTTGTACTGAGTAGATGATAAAAACAATGCGTTCGTTTCCTTTGATTTAAACAGCCGCACTTTCCAAACGCTTTGGACTTGTGACAGTGTTGGAGCAGTCATTTCGCCGAATTTTCAATTAATCAATGGCGAAGTACTGCTCGCGATCGCCTATCCAACCAATGTAACCAACTTTAAAAATATCGTGTTGGTTCGGGTGCAATTACAAACCGGTAAAGAAACCGAATTGTATCGGTCTAATATGCTATTTACCAACTTCGATGATGTAGGCATTTTAGGGCTTCAAACTACGGTTACCTCCGAGGGGGATACGCTTGCGGTTTTTGCCCGCACGGAATATGATTTGAATATTGGGTCTGTAAGCCGTTTAATGGCCATAAACATCCTGAATAAAAATATAAAATTGGATATTGCGCTACCGTTTAATTATACAGTAGGCGCTGGTAAACTCATTGTAAAGGGTAACCAGGCTTGGTTAAAACTTGCTCAAAATGACGTTTTAGACCGCCTAGCTTGCTTCAATTTGATAAATGGGGCGATTACCTGGACGGTTACCACCTCCAAATTGAACGACGTTATTCTGATCGAGGATAAATTGATTGAACTAAGCAATTATTCTACCCGGGCTTTAAATGCGCAAACAGGTGCCGAAATTTGGCGTCAAGGAGGAGGGTTTTTTAACGCCTTGTTGGCTGAAGGTTCCATTTTTGATTTTGAAGGACGTTTGTTTTTGATTCGTAACTACAGCGTTATGCAGTTGGATCTTGAAACGGGTTGTGTCTTGAGTAACCAACCTATTTCATTATTAACTACCCAGGATTTGATTTATGGGTATGCTAAAAGCGCTACAGAAAAAGTGTTGTATGTTTCCTTATGGAAGCAAATGATTGCGGTGCAATTGTAGCCACGTGTGTAATTTTCCAGCCTGCTGCATCCTATCCCAAAAAAATCCAAGCACCATGCTACACTCCATCTCTATCCTGATCTTGGCCCTGCTGTCCTGGTTCACACCATCCAGCCCGGCAACACCCGGTATGTCTATCCGCCAACCCTATATTGCAGGCGATAGCACCATTTTCCAACAATTGAAGGCCCAACTGGCCACCCGGCAAGCGCTGGAACGACCCGAAAAGTTGTACCTGCAAGTCGATCGTACGCTTTTTCGGCCGGGCGAAACGCTGTGGTTCAATGCCTATCTGCGCAATGCCGGCGACTTAATGCCTGCGCTCAGCCAGATTTTGTACGTCGAACTGCTGGATCCGCGCGGTGCGGTTTTGCAAAAATTAAACATGCTTGCCCCGGACGGTATGGCGGCGGGCGAATTTGCCCTAAATGCAAATCTGCCGGGTGGTTTGTACAAAATCCGCGCTTACACCAGTTGGATGAAAAATACGGAAAGCAGCTTTGAACGCGAAATTACCCTGCAAAAGGTGGTACTTCCCAGCCTAAACCTGAAACTGGAATTTGAACGGAAAGCATACGGTCCAGGCGATCTGGTGGATGCCCGATTCGATGTCTTAGGGCTTGATAATAAACCACTTGGGAACAAAACCCTGCGTTTTTCAGCGGCCATCAACGGAAAAACCATCCTTCAAAATACTACGCAAACCGACGCAAACGGCCGGGCAAAAGTGCGTTTCGATCTGCCCAAAGACCTCGCCAGCAGCGATGGTTTGCTCAATATTACCCTCGAACACAAAGGGCAGACGGAGTCGATTTCCAGGGCAATCCCGATTGTGCTCAACAAAATTGACTTGACGTTTTTCCCCGAAGGCGGCGATTGGTTTGCCGGTATTCCAACGCGCATGGCTTTTAAAGCCCTCAATGAATTTGGCAAACCAGCCGATGTAGAAGGCACCATTTTTAATGATAAAGCTGAAAAAGTGGGCAGTTTTAGCAGCTACCACGATGGGATGGGGGCTTTTGAAATATTGCCGCAAGCGGGCGTGACCTATTATGCGGAATTGACCAAGCCCTTTCAAGCGGGTACAGCCGTTCAGCGTTTCAAGTTGCCCGCGCTACAGCAACAAGGCCTGGCCCTGCGCTTACAGGCACGCGATGCGAACGAATTGGTGTTCAACATCACTGGAACGGAAACAGGCGTCGTACATTTGGTGGGCGCCGTACAAGATAAACTTTTCTATTTTAAAACAATTAAAATGAGTTCCAGCGGCGAAACGGTGCGCATCGACACCAAAAATTTGCCGATTGGAATTGCCTGTTTTACCTTACTGGACGAACAAAAAAATGCCCAGGCAGAACGGCTGGTGTTCGTGAGCCGCGACCGTGGCTTGAAAGTAGACATCAAACCCAATAAAACGCAATATTTACCTCGGGAGGAAGTGCAATTGGATATCGCTGTGCATGATCGCATCGGTCGCCCGGTAAAAGGCAATTTTTCTTTGGCGGTGGTCGATGAAAAGCTGCTCAGTTATGCCGATAGCAAGCAAGGGCATTTGCTGGCCAGTCTTTTGTTGGAGCAAGACGTAAAAGGCAAAATTGAGGAACCCAATTTTTATTTCGATGATAACGAACCCAAATCTGAGCAAGCAATGGATTTTTTGCTGATGACCCAGGGTTGGCGTCGTTTTGGATGGAAAAAGTTAAAGAAATGGCATGGACATTCGTTTGCAAATACTCCAGAACGCATGGAAATTGCCGGTCGAGTGATACACAGAAACGGAAATCCTTGGGCCGGACAAATGGTGCAATTATTCCCGGATGGACCCAAAATCCTTTCGGATAAAAATGGATTTTTCACCTTCCGAAAAGCAGATTTATCGAAATATCATTCAATCCTTTTTGGTAATAACCAACAATATCGGTTGATTGGATTCCAAAAACAGATTCGATTAATTCCGATTGAACCAACTAAGAAGCAAGCAATTGATACAAAAAAGCAAATTAAATCAAATGATAAAAATCGGCCTACATCTGATGGTATTAATCCACCTACAGTTCTATCTGGTTCGGTGTCGGATATTAATGGTGAGCGATTAATTGGAGCGTCTATTCGTATTTACCAAGGTGAAAAATGGATAAAATCAACTATGACAGATTTCAGTGGGGAATACAGGGTGAATTTGACATCTGGTAGGTTTAACCTGGTGGCTTCTTATATTGGTTATTCTGATGTGAAAGTAGAAGATATTTATATTCTTAATAACCGCATAAATCAACTTGATATAGAAATGGGAGAAAACACTATTCTGTATGAATTGGATATGTCGAGTAATATCCCTTTGGCCATAGGGAGAATTCAAGGGGTTCGCTCAAACGGCACATCTTATTATATAGATGGAATTCGAGTTCAAGGAGCACCGCCTCCCATGCCAGTTACGAATGAAGATGAATCCTTGGTTATACCTGAAGAGACGTTAAGTGCTGATAAACTTGTCGATCTTACGCAAGAAAATGATTTTTCTGCAAATGGTTATGCTGCTATTAAATCTATGGAATTAGCGAAACGAAAATACAAAGACGATACTTTAGGGGATGATGCAGGGATTGTTTTTCATAATCAACAAGTGATTTACCACCGCGCCCGTAGTTTTTACACACCCGATTACAAAAACGACCAAGATCCGTCGCAACGCAGCGATTTTCGCTCCACCATTTACTGGAATCCTGCCGTGCAAACCGACCAATATGGCAAGGCGCAAGTGCGTTTTTATACCTCCGACGCGGTCAGTAACTTCCGGGCTACCCTCGAAGGCATCGGTAATGCGGGTCAGCCAGCACACCAGGAAGTCAAGTTTTTTGCCCAAAAACCGGTTGAATTGGCGGTTAAAATACCCGAAAGCGTCATCGCGGGCGATACCCTGTTGCTAAAAGTGGTGCTCAACAACAACACAGCACAAACCCTTTCGGGAAATGTTGATGCTGCGCTGCCCAAAAATTTTGAAGTAATCCCTTCCGGAAGCAAACCACACGATCAAACGTTGCAAGTAGCCGCAAAATCGACGGCGAGTGTAATTTTAAAATATGTAATCCGCCCGGATACAGCACATGCCGGGGAAATGCAGGCGATGAACCTGACCTTTAAGGCATCCAGCGGGCAGGAAGACGCCATTACCCAATCGATTCGTACTTACGACCGGGGTTTTCCGGTAAAAATGGTGCTGGCGGGCAGCAAACCGCAAAACAATTGGCAACTCCATTTCAACCAGCCGGTGGAAGGGACCATGCAGGCCAAACTGACGGTCTATTCCTCCGCGCTCAACGAGGTGATTAAAGGCATGGAACGTATGTTGCGGCAACCCAGTGGTTGTTTTGAACAGGTTTCGAGCAGCAATTATCCGAATTTGCTGGTGTTGGATTTGTTGCGCAGCACGGGTCGCGCTCAACCCGAAGTTGAAAGCCGTGCCCTGGACTTATTAAAAGACGGCTATCAAAAATTGGTGGCGTACGAATGCAAAAGTGGCGGTTTTGACTGGTGGGGCCGCGATCCAGCGCACGAAGGACTCACCGCTTATGGTATTCTGGAATTTACAGACATGTCTAAAGTGTTTCAGGTGGATCCGCAACTGATCAAGCGCTCCGTGGAATGGCTCAAAAGCCGCCGCGATGGCAAAGGGGGCTGGATACGCCGGGAAGACTGGCACGGATGGCAGAGTAATGGTGTGATTGGGGCGTATATTGCCTGGGCGTTGAGTGAAGCAGGGTATGGTGCGGCATTTAACCAGGAAATGGAAGCCTCGTATAATCAGGCACTTAATACAGATGATGCCTACCAGTTGGCATTGATGGCCAATGCTTTATATTGTTTGAAAGACCCGCGTGCCCAGCATTTAGTGGACGTTTTACTCAAAAAACAAGACGCAGACGGCTCCTGGATGGGCAATACACACTCCGTAATGAGCAGCGGCGGACAATGTTTCCGCGTTGAAACAACCGCACTTGCGGCATTGGCTTTGTTAAAAAACGGCCAAACACAAGGACCACTGCAAAAAGCAATGGGTTTTATAACCGCGTCCAAAAACGAATATGGTTATGGCAGTACCCAAAGCACCGTATTGGCGCTGAAAGCCCTAATTGAATTTGCTAAAAACAATCAAAATGAGGCTAAAAACGGCGTAATGGTTGTGCAAATTGATGGAAAACGGGTAATTGAACAAGCCGTGTCTACCCAAAGCCCGAAAAATATCGAATTGAAAAGCCTTGCGCAGTATTTTACTTCAGACAATCCGGCAATCGAAGTATTTTTTGAAAACATGGATAAAGCGCCCGCATTCGACCTCGAAATACAATATGCATCCCGGCAGCCCCGCAACGCCAAAAACTGCCCCTTGCAATTTGCCACCGAACTAGAGCAAACCCAGGCGCAGGTTGGCCAAACCGTAAGATTGCGCGCCTCCCTGCAAAACAAAACCGCCGATGAACTCGCTTCCCCGATGATGGTGATTGGCATTCCGGCGGGTTTAAGTTTGCAGCCCTGGCAGCTTAAAAAACTGATGGATGAAAAGCAATGCGATTTTTATGAGTTGTGGGACGGATTTGCGGTGTTCCATTTTGAGCGTTTAGCCGCCTCTGCAACCAAAAACCTTACCCTCGATTTGCGGGTAGAGGTGGCCGGAACCTTCGAGGCGCCCGCCAGCCAGGCATTTTTATATTACGATAACGATCAAAGGGTGTGGAGTAAACCTGGTATGCTTAAGGTAAGCTACTAGAAAGGGGGCCGTTTTGGTCTGCAAGATTTTTTATTAAAAAGTGTCGGTTCGCTCGGTAACAAGCTAGCGGACCGATTTTTTTTGGTCGTTTTTTCCGTTGGTTGAACAAATCCTGCACTTGGTTGAAAGTAGGATCATGCCCATTAAACGCTGCCCTAATTTGCAGTCAAACAAGCATCGTTCACAAAAAAACACTACAAAATGAATCGTTCTTTCAAACTGCTCGCCCTGATTATGAGCATTACCCTGGTATCTTTTTTTGCTTGTAAAAAAGAAGAAAATGATACCCAAATCTCGGAGGAGGATAAAACCAGTACGTCGGATTATGCCAAAGCGGAAACCATTTTTACCGAAATCTGGTACACGACCCTCGAACAAGCCCTCAGCAACCCTGCACTCAATGGTATTGTTGGCGCAGTGGTGGAGGACCGTAACGCTTGTCCAACCGTAAGCGTTTCGCCACAAGGTACTTTCCCAAAAGTACTCACCCTCGATTATGCAACGGGCTGTGTTACGCCAAAAGGGCAGTCGATTTCCGGCCAGATCATTGCTACCTTCAGCGGGCTTGCAAGTCAGTCGGGCATCACGATTTCCATTACGTTGGTGAACCTCCAATACAAAGGATATACGGTTTCCGGTACTTATTTGGTAAATTGTATGGGTGCGGGCTCATACAGTGGCAGCATTAGCAACGGGGTAGTGGTGAATCCAGAAGGTGGTACGACCACGTATAGCGGCACATTTGCCGTGGTTCAGGTAGAAGGCGCGAGCACGAAAGGTTTGAATCAGCAAGCGGATGATGTGTACAACATTACCCTTAATGTAGCGGGTATAGACACGAATGGCAAGGCGTACACCGCCAAAACAACCAGCCCCGTTCGCAAGGAATTAGATTGTGCCTGGGTGGTAAGTGGTGCAATTGAAGTAAAAATAGGCAACACCGCCAAAAAAACGCTCGACTTTGGCACGGGTACCTGTGATGACCAGGCGACTTTAACGATCGGTCAACTCTCAACGCCGATTACGTTGCCTTAAAACACACTTTGCATGCCGGGTGGTACGGTTTTACGTGCTACCCGGTTTTCATTTTCAATTAAATTGTCATGAAAAAACTACTCCTCGTTTGTTGCTGCTTTTTGAGTTTTACCGGCTTTGTAGCCGCCCAAACCATAACTTACAGCAAAGATATTGCCCCCATCATTTACAAACATTGCACTACCTGCCATCGGCCGGGTGAAGTAGCGCCTTTTTCGCTAACCAATTATGATGAGGTTGTTTCCTGGTCGAGCATGATCACTTATGTGACCGAAATCGGGTATATGCCCCCTTGGAAGGCCGAAGTTGGGTATCAACAATACCAGCAGGAAAATTACCTTACGACTGATCAGGTTCAATTGATCGCCGATTGGGTCGCGCAGGGCACCGTGCAAGGCAGTCCGGCCGATGAACCGCCTTTGCCCGTTTTTCCTGTTGGCTCGCAGGTAGGTTTACCCGATTTAGTCGTTTCTTTTGCACAATCCTATATCCATGCAGGAGATGGAATGGACGAATATCGATATTTTGTGATACCTACGGGTCTAACGGAAGATAAAGACCTGGTAGCGCTGGAAGTTCGGCCTGGGAATAAACAGATTGTACACCATTGTTTGGTATGGCAAGATACGAGTGGCACTGCTGCGGCAGATGATGCTGCTGCACCCGGATATGGCTATCCTGGTGGACAATTTTCTACTTTAAATGGCCTGAATGATCAATTGCCAGGATATGTGCCGGGGCAAAAACCGATCGTATTCACCCAGGGCATTGCACAACGCCTGTACGCAAATTCCGACTTGAAATTGCAAATGCATTATGCCCCAACCGCTTCCGATGAGCAAGATAGCAGCAGTGTAAACCTGTTTTTTGCCCAAAAACCGGCCACCCGCTTCTTGAAAAGTAAGGTAATGATCCCGTTTGCCGGAACTTTAACCAATGGACCATTTATCATCCCGGCCAATCAGGTCAAAAAATTCCATGGTACGTGGACCATTCCGGAAGATGCAAGTATGGTGGGTGTTCAGCCGCATTGCCACAAGTTGGGACAGGCCTGGGAGGTATTTGCCATCACACCAAATCAGGATACGATCAACATGGTTCGGGTAAATGACTGGGATTTCAACTGGCAGGGCATGTTTTATTTTAAAAAACTGATACCGCTGCCTAAAAATTCTGTCATTCATGCTTACGCCACCTATGATAACACGGCAAACAACGTGGAAAACCCCAACAGTCCACCCAAGTTTGTAATTTGGGGAGAAAATACCGACGATGAAATGTATTACTTGCCCTTGTTGTACCTGAGTTATCAGCCTGGCGATGAGGATCTTGTGTTGGATGATGTGAGTGGGGTAGGCGACGATCCGCAGTTTTATACCATTCAGGATGCATTATATCCGGTGCTTTCTCCCAATCCGGCCAGCGATCAGGTAAAAGTTGGTTTTACTTTAGCAAGTGGAAGCACCATTGGTTTGCGTTTATTCAATCAGCAGGGTCAAATGGTCAGAAGTTGGGAAACGGGCCAGTTTTACCTGCCGGGCCTGCACACGCGCGCACTTGATTTGAGTTTGCTTCCCGCAGGTATATACACGCTTGTGCTGGAAACCAAAGATAAGCGCCACGCCCAGCAGTTGGTGGTTGCGTCGGCACGATAAAGCAGTTTTTAAAAGCATGGCCACCCTGGGCACTTGATAGGAAGCAAGTAACCGGGGTGGTATGTTTTTACAATTGCCGGCCTGCGTATTTGGCAATTTTAGTAAATAAGTCGTTGGGATTGAAGGGCTTGGGGATATAATCATTCATGCCCACTTCCGATGATTTGGTTTTATCGCTGATGGTTGCAGAGGCCGTAAGTGCGATAATTGGAATATTTTGGTCAAAATGACGGATCATTTGCGTGGCAGTATAACCATCCATTTCAGGCATTTGAATATCCATCAGAATCAGGTCGTACTGGTTATTTCGCGCCTTTTCTACCCCTAAAAGCCCATTTTCGGCAATTTCGAAATCAATTTTCCAGCGGGTGAAAAATTTGGAGGCTACTTTAATGTTAATAATAAAATCCTCTACCATTAATAGGCGTACCCCTTCAAGGGGGCTGGATTCAGCATCTATTTGAGCAATTTCTTTCATGGGAGCCGCAGTTTTGCTTATTTCAAGTTCGAGGTTGAAATAAAAACGCGAACCTTTTCCGACCGTGCTCTCCAACAAAATATCACTTTTGTAAAGTTGCAACAGTCGGCGGGTGATCACTAAGCCTAGTCCGGTTCCGCCAAATTTACGGGTTGTTACCGAACTTGCTTGTGTAAACAGATCAAATATTTTCTGTTGATGTTCGGGTGCAATGCCGATGCCGGTATCCGTGATTGAAAGTTCAATTTGTGCCATTTCCTGGTGAACACCAATCAGTTTATAAGCAATGGTTACGGCACCTGTTTCTGTAAATTTGATGGCATTGGAAACCAGGTTGGAAAGGATTTGGCTTAAGCGCAAGGAATCTCCAAGTAGGGTATCTGGCACACGTTCATCGGCTTCCAAAACCACTTTATAGCCTTTTTCGTCGGCTTTAGGCTGATAGGATTTTTGGATATTGTGTACCAGTTGTTTGAAATTGAAGTCTGTATTTTCCAATTCCACCTTTCCTGCTTCAATTTTACTAAAGTCGAGCAGGTCATTGATCAGAATATAGAGATTATCCGCCGCAAATTGCAAGGTCTCCAGGTTTTCCACCATCACGGGTGTATTGTCTTCCTGCTTCATGAGGTACACGAGTCCAACAATCGCATTGAGCGGTGTGCGGATTTCATGGCTCATGATGGAAAGAAACTCTGATTTGGCGCGGGTCGCTTCCTCCGCGGCGTCTTTTGCCTGTATGAGTTGATCCTCAATACTTTTTTGATAGATAATCTGTTGTTTCAAATGCTCAACCAGTCCCAATAAGTTATTTTCATTAAATTCGGGTACCGTAAAACCAACCGGTACTTCGAGGGTACGGACGGCATCCACCAACTTTTCGAAAGATTGTTTGCGTTGTGCAACTTCCAATTTTAATTGTTGGTTAATTTCGGCATACTCCCGGTCATTCAGTTGGGTAGAATGATCGAAAAGTTCCTTATCCCGTTCATAATTCAGGTAGGAATCATTGACAGCAGAAATAAAATCGACCTCCCTGATCTCATCAAGGTCGTTGTTTTTTAAGTATTTAAAAATTTGTCTTTTTAATAATGGATGCAGATTTCCAATATCAAGTACCAATGGAGACATCTTATTTCGATTCCGTTAGGGTAGTAATAGTCATGGTTTGATTGTGCAAGTCACATTTTCCGGTCGCCAAGGGTGATATTTCACCATAGGAGTAAAATCCGGTCATGAATGTGTGCTCGCCAAAAATTTCTTTGGCCGCTTCGATCTCTTCGTCAATACGCTGACCAAGCGCCAACCGTCGTCCAACACAACTTACGAGGATTGCGAGATCTGGTTTTTTATCCGGATTCAGCAACGTTTGTTCAGCAGCCGTAGCCGCTGCATCGATCAGGCGGTCAAAATTAGCTTTCATCAAATTCACATAAGCGCCTTCCGGCATTTCTCCGGCAAACACCATGCTACCATCGTTTTCATCTATAGAGAGGATGGTGCGCACTACCGGTTCTGCATCTTGGGAAATTTTCATCGAAAGCGGGAACAACAACGCAGCGCCGGGCAGTTCGGAGGCATATTTACCTAGGTATTCTTTGTACAAATCGAGGGCTTTTTTACCGCCAAATTCATACAGGATATTATAACTGGACTTGGTAATTTGGCGTTCAGGTCCAAAAACGTCCCAGCCGCCCATGGTGCCGTGGCCTACTTCCAAATCGGTCCCATACAAGCCAATGGCTACGATTTGCCCTTCAGTTGGCTCGGCATCAAGCCCAACCAGGGTTCTTTCAAACCGCGCTGCATCGCCTGCCAATCCGCCCGAAACCGAAACATGGGCACTTAGATTTTCATTGATGCCTTTGATCAAATCACTGCCATTTACTTTGCTACCGTCAGAAAGGACAAAAATCATTTTAAGATCGTCTCCTTGCAAGGCTGCGGATAGGGACTTGCCTGCTTCAAAACTTTGTTGGTAGTTGGATATACTTGCCTGGGCCTTTCGAATTTGGGTCTTTTCAAACTGAATGGCAGTCGCCACAATGGTACCCTCATGGGCAGCCGATTGATAAATTTCCCCGGAGGTACTACACAGGAGCACCGAGGCTGCCGGGTAGGTTTCCTTAAAATTAGCGTACCAATGGCCTTGTTCAAGCAGGGTGCGCTCGCCAAAAACCAATAAGAGTTGCGCCTGCTCAGCAGAGAAGCCTTCAGACGTGTCGAGATTATGCCAGCGATCGCCAGCGTAAAAAGATTGCGTGATTTTCATGACAAGAAGGTTATTTCCCGTAACAAGCAACAAACGTGCCGCAACAATAAAAATTTAGATTAAAATAGGGGAAGAGGTTGATAAACGTAAGCATTTTGGAGGTTTTGGGCAAAAAGCCGAATCAAATACTGTAAATAGGCTTAAGAACACTTTATGTGGTACATTGTTATGTAGTAGGAAAAAGGCAATAAAAAAATCCTCAGCGTAAAGCGGTTGCTATTATCTGAGGATTTTCTTTAAGGGTTTTGAACTGCCAACTATAAACGGTTCCATTTATTCTTCTGAAGGTGCTTCAGTTTTGTCGTTGGTCAATCCGTAAAATGCCGTAGCAGTAAGCGTGAGGAAAATGAGGAAATAGGTTGAAGTCATGGATTAAGATTTTGTACGGGAATAAAAAAAATGAAGCGACAATATGCAATGCAAAGTTAAGGTTTTAGCTAAGAAACACGTGGTTTTCTTTTGTTAAATGAATATAAACATTTTCAGAGTGGGTAAATTGAGTACTTTTCTTGTGTAATATTTTGCCAGTACGGCTGTTTGTTGTTTTTTTATTTTAAAATTGTTTAAAAAAATAGATAATAATTTTGTTCGATGTGGCTTTTTACCCTATTTGGTATATTTTTAATGTTAAGCGGCGTGTATCTATATTTAGCGGTCTTTTTTTTAAGACTACGGTTTGGTGGGGATTAAAGATGCATTGTTCAGGAACTAAAATTTGCCAATTTTGTTTGTACGGTCAGCATCTGTGTGTTTGATTTACTGCGGAGCATTCAAATTTTTTTCTGAACTTGCCAACCAGTTTGGAACTGTTTTCAGTCATTTTCCTATTACCTGTTTTACCATGCATTTCGAGCCAAAAGACGTTTACCGGAAGTTAGAGTTTGACAAAGTCATTGATTTGCTTGAAAAAGAAGCGCATACGGTCATGGCGGCCGAAGAACTTCGGAACCTGGGGCCATCCATCCGCTTTGATGAAATTGACCTGCAGTTGCGGGAGGTGCGCGAATACAAAATGGCACTTGAAAAAAATGACCGTTTCCCTTTAGAGACTTTTTATGACGTGCGTTCTGATTTGCGCATGCTCGAAATTGAAGGTTACACGCTTCAAATGGAGTCTTTTCAACAGATTCTGCGCATTTTGATGATGATGCGCGATATTTTTAAATATTTCGGATCGGGGGCCAAGAAGGACATTTATCCCAAATTGTACGACATTACCCGCCCACTCAGTTTTGACGACGGTTTGATCAAGGCGATCATGGCGGTGTTTGATGAAAAAGGAGAAATCCGCCCGGACGCATCGCCTGAATTGATGCGTATTCGGCGTGAAATGCAGCAAAAAGTGCGTGAACTCGACGGCCGCTTCCGCCAGATTATCCAGGAATATCGCTCCAAAGGCTGGCTTTCGGATACGCCTGAAAGTTTCCGGAATGGCCGCCGCGTATTGTCGGTACCCGCAGAACACAAACGAAAAATCAGGGGTATCATCCACGATGAATCCGATACAGGTCGTACGGTATTTATTGAGCCTGAACCGGTTGTGGAAATAAACAACGACCTGTTCGATCTTGAACACGAAGAAAAGCGGGAAATTTTTAAAATCTTGCGCGACCTGAGCGATCAAATTCGCCCTTACGGTGGCATGATCGGAGCATACTTACAGGCGCTCATACGCTATGATGTAATCTATGCAAAATCGAAGGTAGCCATTGCCATGCGCGCCAATATGCCTGTGCTGAAGGAAAAACCGTTTATCGGTATTCGCAAGGGCTATCATCCGCTTTTGTATCTGAAAAATAAGGCGAGCAACCGCAAAACGGTGCATTTTGATTTAAAATTGAACTCCGAAAACCACATGCTGATCCTGTCTGGCCCCAATGCCGGCGGTAAATCGGTGGCCATGAAATCGGTCGGTTTGATGCAATTGATGGTGCAAAGTGGCTTGTTGGTGCCGGTGCATGAATTGAGTGAAATGGGCGTGTTCCGGCAGATTTTTGCCGATATCGGTGATCAGCAAAGCCTGGATGACGATTTAAGTACCTATTCATCGCGTCTGCAAAATGCACGTGCGTTTATCGAGAAAGCAACACCCCAAACTTTGGTGCTCATCGACGAGTTTGGTAGCGGAACAGACCCGAAGCCCGGTGGCTCCATTGCCGAAGCGATTTTGCGCCAATTGCACCGAAAAGGTGTTTTTGCCGTGATTACCACCCACTATTCCAATTTGAAGGTGTTCGCCTTCCGCAATCCAGGCATCCTCAATGGCAATATGCACTTTGACAAGGATACCCTTTCTCCTACTTATGAACTAAAAGTTGGTCGTCCAGGGAGCAGTTATGCCTTTGAAATCGCCGCCAAAAGTGGTTTGTCTAAAGAAATTATCGATTATGCCCGCAACCGCACCGGGAGCGAAACCGCCGTGGATGATATTTTGGTGGAATTGCAGCGTGAAAAACAGGAATTGGAGGAGCGTTTGCGTTCGGTGCTCGACAAGGAGCAAGGGTTAGAGCGTTTGATTAAGACGTACGACAGTTTGCACCAAGACCTGGAGGTAAAGCGGAAACGCCTGAAACTGGATCAAAAAGAACACGAATTGCGCCAAAGCGCCAATGTTACCCGTGAGGTAGATAAAATTGTGCGGCAACTTAAAGAGGAAAAAAACCTCGAAAAAGCCCAACTATTCAGTACGCAACTGCGCGAAGAACGGGCCGAAAAAGCCAAGGCTGTAGATGAAATCAATGCAGAAGTGGTGCGCTTGGAAGAGCAAAATACGCCTTCCGCGTCAAGTCGTCCGCTTGCAGTAGGCGATTACGTGCGCTTGCGTGCAGGAGGTGCAACGGGAAAGATCGAGAGTCTGAAAGGCCAGAAAGCGGTGGTGCAATTAGGAGAACTCAAGGTGACGGTGGCATTGCGCGAATTATTGCCTGCGGCAGAACCGATTAAGCAAACCTCCTATGTTACAGCAACCGACCTGCAACATGCTGCGGCATTCGAATCGAAAATCGATTTGCGGGGCATGAGCAAGGAAGAAGCGTACAAGGTGCTCGAAAAATTTGTAGACAACGCCCTGTTATCCAATGCTGCCGTATTGCGGATTCTGCATGGAAAAGGGAATGGCATTTTGCGCAATTTCGTAAAACAGAAACTGCGCGAATACGGTGGTAGTGTATCCAGGGTATATCATCCGGAGCCGGATGCGGGTGGTGATGGCGTAACTATTGTTGAGTTGGCCTAACCTGAGTGTGGCCAACTCAACAACCATTTTTTATTCTACGGATAAAAACGCAAAAGAAGCCCGTTCCGGGAAGGTCGCAGCGCCTTCTTCCCCTTCTGCAGCGATATAGTAGTGCTTGCACAAACTCGCATCAACGACCGTTGTGTACACCCCGTCTTTGGCGGTAACGTCGCCATTGGTACCATCGTCCCACATCGCAGTGCGGCTAAACGCAAAGCCTTTTGCTTTCCGATACATCAACCAACCTGCTTTTGCTGTACTGAGGCGTGCCGTAACTTTTACCTTTTCGCCTTCTTTGATGTGCTTGGCCTCGGCAATGGTTGGTTGTACTTTATTCAACAAAGGGTGTTTGGCTAAATACTGTGCCCGTTTTTCCATCAATTGCTTGATGCCAATGATATGATCGGGTCCATCAATCACCGTTTTATCCAAACTATTTTGAAAATTCGCATAGGAGTACAGCTTCATCGTGTCTTGTTTGACCGCTGCGTCAATGTCTTTCACCATCGCTTGGGCACGGGTCACCAGCTGACCATTCTGCAAAAAATCGTTTGAAATGGTGCGGAGATGTGCCAGGTATATCTTTCGGTACAGGGGAATGCGCAGGAGTTTCGAAATGAGGGGCCGTTTGAGGTTATCAATTTCAGCAAGTGGCTGGTATTGAATCAATTGCTCGTCGGGCATTTCCTCAAAAGAAAAATTGCGCCGCCATCCACCAAAAGACATATTAAGGTCCCAGATGAGGGGATGCGCTACGCCGGTCGTATCAAACCACAGGTAATAATTGTGTGAAAGCGAGCCATTGTAACTATCCAGGTTTACAATCGCATTGTTGATCGCCAGCATCCACAGGGTTTGGTCTACATCCAGCACGGTTTCGATCTTATCAGGCGTTTTATTCAACACTTTAATCAGGTTGAGCAGTGGTTTCCAGGCCGCTGGATTATCCACTTCATAAAATGCGTCGTAACAACCGGTATTGTCGTTGAGGTAGGTTAGGGATGCATTTTCACCTTTGGGGCAACCGGATTGGCTGCGCACCCGCTTCCAGTTGTCGGGGTCGCATTTTACCAGAAAGCCTGCATTGGTATCAAAGTGTTTTTTGATAAATGCATTGTCGATGGATTCGGTGTTGATATACAGCCCGTAATACTTGTTGTTGAGGTACAATTTGGCAAAATTGCACTGCGGTGCGGGCATATATTTGCGAATTACTTCATATGCCAGGGGATCGCGGATAAAACTAGGATCCAAAAAAGCATTGGATAGCTTAATGGTGGAATAGGTATCCTTGATTTTTTGCGACTTTATTTTGTAATCGAGGCGGATATTGAAGGGCAATTTTTTGTACGTGTCGTTGCGGGTACGGAAGTACGAGCTGTTGCCTTTGTAGCGAATACCCACACTGTCGAAGCGTGCGCCATTGACCATCGCAGATCCTGTAAGGCGGGCCTCGGGGTTAATTTTTTTTATGGAGTCCAGTTTGACATCCCAGTTTTTGTAAGGCAGATCGACCTTAACTTCCTGAATATTGGTACCGTAAAAATCTTGCGCAGGCAAAAGGGCAGGCAAAATGAACAGTAAAGCGCAAAAAATCGTACTAATGTGTTGTTTTATCATAGCAATCGAAAAAGGCATACAGCAAGTGGGTCGGCCGTTCTGTTTATTTATTGAGTTCACTCAGTTTTACTTTGAAGGGCTTTTTGGTGTAATCGGCAGGCGAAAAAGATACGGTGCCGGCATTTTCCACTATGATAAAATAATCGAGGGTAGCATCGGTTGTTTTTGCTTCCACGTTGGCGGTGAAGTTTTTCACGCCGGTGGGCAAATCCGTGGATGGTTCTTCGTTCATGGGCATTACATCATAGGATTCTCGGTCGCTGAAACGATAATATACCAGAACACGTTTTGGGAAGCGATCAGCCTTTGCGGTCAGGCGGAAAGCATTGACCTTTTTGTTTTCGAATTTTGCGCGGCTTTGTACCAATACATCGGTTACTGCAGAGGGCAGGGAGGTCAGTTCGGGGTGCACTTTCAGGTATTTGGAGCGTTTTGCCATTAATTCGACCAATCCTGGAATTTTACTGCGTTTTCCGACGGTTTCGCGCAGGCTTTTTTGAAAATCTTCCAGGTTGTACACCTTATATTTATCATCATTGAAAGGAACTACGATAAGGCCCTGGAGTTCTTGCGCCCGTTTTTCATAAGTGCCGTTCAGGAAGTTTTCTTCATTAATCTGGCGGATATGGGCCAGGTAAATTTTCTTGTACAAGGGGTCTTTCAGCAATTGGCTGATCAGGGGTTTGTAAGGGTTCTCGGCATGCAACAATGGATCCAGGTTTTGCAGCTCTTTTAGGTCCAAATCACTGCCGCTACCGCCGCCGGTGTTTTTATAACTACCGAAAGAAAGGTTCAAATCCCAGTGAACCGGTTGAAAACGGCTATTTTCGTCGCGGTACATGTAATAGTTGACACTGTGGTTGCCGGAGTAGCTGTTGAGGTTGACCATCACATTGTTGAGTGCCAACATCCAAAGGGTGCGGTCAATATCGAGGAAACGGTCAACTTTGCCGGGTTCGTTGTTCAAAATCCGGGTAAACTCCTGTAATTCGGTCAAACCGGTAGCGGAAATTAAATCATAATTTCCTTTATAGCAGGCGATGTTGTCTTCGAATTCGAGCGAACCAAACGTATTCTGGCGGCAAGTGGTAGGTAATTCTTCAGGTTTATAATCTACGCCTGCTTTGAAGAAAATGCCGTTGTTGGCGCCGTAGTTATTTGTAAGAAACTGCTTATCAATACTTTCAATATTGATAAATACACCAATGTATTCTTCGTTTACATACAATTTGGTGTAAGCAGCCTGTGAGCTGGGCATGTACTTACCAGCAATTTCATGAAACAGCACTTCACGCACCATACTTGGGTCGCGCAGGGCAGACGAAAGTTTGAGGGTGGTATATCCCTGGTGGTTTTGGGTCGCGTTGTTGTTATTGAGTCGGATCGTGAGTGGGTTGCGTTTCAAACCCGTTTGATAGGATTTGTCGCCGCGAAAGCGAACGCCCACTTCATCGTATTTCATGCCGTCTACGGTTACCGAACCGCTCAAAAGTCCGGCGCTGTAGATGCGCATGGAATCCAGTGCATCGGACCAGTTTTTCATGGGAAGGGTAAGCCGAATTTCTCCGATCGTTTTTTTGTCAAAAAGCGTGCGGGTGCTCTTGATGTTTTGAGCATTCAGGGCAAAAGGTAAAATGGCAATCAGGGCCAAAAGGAATTTTTTCATGGCAAACCACTGCGTCGTTAAAGAAAAAAATGCGTGACGAAAATCGGGGCAATGATACAAAAAGGTGTATTTGCTTTGCTATCTTAGGGAATAATTATCCCGAAGGGCATGCAAGAAATGTACAAAATATTCAAATGATCTGTTCAAAATCGGCTTTTGTTGCTACCGGTAGCGTTCGCGCAAAACCTGCGAGCTTCGTTTGGTGCATTTGACGAAAGGTAGTTTGTACTTGTTCAATGAACGGAGCGTCCACAAGTTGCTGAATTGCTTCCAGCGTAGCAACCCGTTCATCATCCCCCAATTTAAAGGTCTGCTCGTATAACGTATTTTCAAACTTGACACTCACACGGTTGTCCATTTTAAAAATAGTTATTTTGAGCAACGGGTGCTCAATGTTCCCAATGATGCGCATAGTCTCGTGTTTATTAACTTGTATTTCGGTTGCAAAATTGCAATAAAAAGCGCAATAACGGATATTTATTTAATACTTTAAATCTCTGCAGGCCCGTTAAACACCTGAAACAAACTCGCAGCCGCAGCCCCGCCCAACAAGGCCCCCCCCAAATAAACCCAGGTGTCCAGGCCCTGCAAGGCACCCATCAAGGCCATACTAAGCGCGAGCGCCGGATTGAATGCCCAATCACTTAGATGCCCGAGGCTATAAGCTACCGCCAACAATGCTAGTCCGGGGGCCACCGCTTTGGTCATTACATGTTGTTCGGAAGCCTGGTGTACCTGCAACCAGATAAAAACCAGGGCCAGGGTGCCCAAAACTTCCGAAATCAGGGTGCAAATCCACTGGTGTTGTACGGGACGCAGGTCTAGCCCGCCCGCACAACTCAACAAAAAACTGCCCAAGGTTGCCGCTAAAAGGCCGCCCGCCAATTGCGCCACTACATAATACAAAAAATCGGTGCGATCAATCATGCCCCGCATCAAGGCCGCTAAGGAAATCGCCGGATTGAAATGGGCGCCCGAAATAGCGTACAAAGCCAAACTGCTGCCCACCAACATCGCACCCGCCGCCAGGGGCATCATGGTACTTGAACCGTTGTTGGCCGCCATTAAGACGGTTAAAACGAAAAAAAAGGTCCCAATCAACTCTGCCAGATACTTTTTCATGCACTTTTGATTTTATTTGAAAGGAAAATACAATTTTTGTGATCAATTTTGAAAACTCAAAAGTATTTAACTGCTTCCGTATGGTTCGTTCCTTTTTGATATTAATTGTTTTTCAGATGCTTTTATCCGCAGTTTCTTTCGGTCAATCCAAACGCCTAAGCCCGGAATTGCTCTGGCAACTTGGCCGCGTGGCGCTGGATGCCGTATCGCCCGATGGCAAATATGCTGTATATGGTGTTCAAAAATACGATTTGGCCACCAATAAAGGCACCCGCACCTTATATAGTGTAGAAATACGCAGCGGAAACACCAAAATACTCAGCAACCCGGAACGCAGCGCCAGTGATGCCGCTTTCCATCCTGCTGGCGGGCGTATTGGTTTTTTGGAAGACGGCAAATTGTTTGAGGTCAAGCTGGATGGACAAGGCCAAACACAATTGTCGGACATCGAAATGAACGGATTTATGTACGCGCCCAATGGCGAGTCCGTGCTGTACGTACGCGATGTAAAACACGACCAAAAGGCTTCGGAGGTAAATCCAGATTTGCCGCTGACGACCGGCAGGGTGATGGACGGCTTGATGTACCGGCACTGGAAATCGTGGCACGACTATCAATACAGCAATATTTTTTACCAAATATTCGAAGGAAACCGATTGAGTGGTACCGAAAAGGCCGTTATGAACGAGGCGTTCGACAGCCCGTTACAACCGATGGGCGGTATGGAGCAAATCACCTGGAGCCCCGATGCACGCTGGATTGTGTACACCAGTCGGAAGTTGAAAGGTACTGCGGCGGCCCAAAGCACCAATTCGGATATTTATGGTTTTGATGTCAACACCGGCGAGACGGTCAATTTTACGGCCGATTTGCCCGGTTATGATATGGATCCGGTGTTTTCGCCCGATGGCAAGTATTTGGCTTGGACCAGCATGGAACGCGCCGGATATGAAGCCGATCGCACGCGCTTGATGGTGTTGGACCTGCAAACCAAAAAGCGGGTAGAACTTACCAAGGGTTGGGATTACGAGGCCAACGCGCCGCAATGGGCGTCCGACGGGAAATCATTGTATTTCCTGAGCAGCACCAATTTTACCTACCAATTGTATCAGGTTACGGTAGCCGATAAAAAAATACGCGCCATCACAGAAGGACAGCACGATTATACCGCCTTCAAAGTGGCTGGTAATGAATTGGTTGCAACCCGCACTGCCATGGATCAACCGGCAGAGTTGTATGCGGTGAATGCACAAACAGGGGTTGCGCGTGCTTTATCCAAAGTAACCGAACCGATTTGGAAAGATATTGCCAAAGGAAAAGTGGAGCGCCACACCGTAAAAACAACGGATGGCAAGGATATGAATGTGTGGATGGTATTTCCGCCCAATTTTAACCCCGCGAAACGTTATCCTGCCATTTTGGTTTGTCAGGGCGGCCCACAATCGGCCCTTAGTCAGGGTTTTTCGTATCGCTGGAACATGCAATTGATGGCCGCCAACGATTATGTGGTCATTGCACCTTGTCGCCGGGGCATGCCGGGATCCGGTCAGGCCTGGTGCGATGCCATCCAGGGCGATTGGGGTGGAAAACCGATGCAGGATTTATTGTCGGCCACCGATTATGCGGCGAAACAACCGGGTGTGGACGCGGGAAAGATTGCCGCAGCGGGTGCCAGTTTCGGCGGATTTTCGGTGTATTGGCTGGCGGGCAACCACAACAAACGGTTTAAAGCATTTATTTCGCATTGCGGTATTTTCAATTTGGAGAGTTTTTACACCGAAACCGAAGAAGTTTGGTTTGTGAACCACGATTTTGAAGGTGTTTTTTGGCAAATCCCCAAGCCTAAGAACTACAAAGCCAGTCCGCATTTATTTGCCCAAAACTGGGACACCCCGATTTTGGTGGTACACAACGAGTTGGATTTCCGAATTCCGGTGACCGAAGGCATGCAGGCGTTTCAGGCAGCACAGTTGCGGGGCATACCGTCGAAGTTTTTGTACTTCCCCGACGAAGGCCACTGGATGTCGAAGCCGCAGAACAGTGTGTTGTGGCAACTGAGCTTTTTTGGGTTTTTGGGGGAGTCTTTGGGGAAGTAGGGTAGGGGTATGGGTGGTGTGGTTTTGGGCTGAATTTGCAGAAGTCAGGTTGAAACCAGATCACCCAAATTCCGAATAAAAGATTGATCCTTAAAATGTTAGGGGGTAATTAATTGCTGCTGGGGTTTAGGTGGTGGTGGGGGAGATTGGGTTACGGTGCGGCGGTTTTGTTCGACGTTCGCATACACGGCGTGGCGGCGTTTAGCCGACATGACAGTTGTATGCTTTGTTCTCAGCAGTTTTTTTTCATCTAACTAATTTTGCTTTAGCGATAAATTCATCAAATGATATAGTATTATTTTCATCGCTTCGGTAAATGATTTTCCCTGTCTTATAAATTACAATATAGGAAGGATATGTAACGACACTTAATTTGCTAATTAGCAGTTCAGAATCCAACATCATATTCTCAATAAGATGCAAGCCGTTTATTTTTCTTTTATTGATTAAATCAATAGTTCTAAGTTTACTTTCTTGACTAGTGGCTAAAGCGACATTAATAAAATTTGTTTTATTTAAATCTAAAATCGGAAATTTAGATTTGTTATTATCTATCAATGGTTCGTGAAGCATCATGCTGCCATATTTTCATAACTTGTTGACAATA
>JBBAVI010000088.1:0-4564 GCA_040397785.1 Saprospiraceae bacterium
GCCAGAAATATATTATATTAAACATACATGCCATCAATAATTCGTACCACTAGGTATCTTGCGTTACATTTATTTACCCTTAATACGCCCATTTAAGATAAAGCGATCCCCAAGTAAAACCACCCCCAAAGGCAGTAAGTACCACATTATCGCCTTTTTTTAATTGATTTTCGTATTCCCAAAGGCACAAAGGCAAGGTTCCAGCAGTTGTATTTCCGTAGCGCTCAATGTTCAGCATTACCTTTTCCAGGGGGAAATGCAGGTGTTCGGCTACAGAAGTGATGATGCGCATGTTTGCCTGGTGGGGCACCAGCCAGTCGAGGTCTTCGGCCGTCATCTTATTGCGGCGAATAACTTCTTCCACTGTACTTACCATGCCGCGCACCGCATGCACAAATACCCGCTTGCCATCCTGAAAAGCAAAATGTTCGCGGTTTGCAACCGTTTCGGCGGAAGCAGGGTGCAGGGAGCCGCCTGCTTTCATATGCAATACATGTCGACCTGTTCCGTCGCCTCGCAATACAAAATCCTGAATACCCGTTCCATCTTTACGGGCTTCCAGGAGCACAGCGCCCGCGCCATCGCCAAAAATAACACAGGTGTTGCGATCGGTATAATCGATGATGGAAGACATCATATCGGCCCCAACCACAATGACCTTCTTATAGGTTTCATTTTGAATAAATTGTGCGCCCGTGGTAAGGGCAAAAAGGAACCCCGAACAAGCGGCATTGATATCAAAACCAAAGGCGTTTTTAGCGCCTACTTTATCACAAACCGTATTAGCCGTATCTGGAAAAATCATATCCCCCGTAACTGTAGCGACAATGATCAGATCAATTTCACCTGGTTTGGTGCCTGTTTTTTCCAATAAGCCTTTTACTGCTTCGGCACTCATATCGCTGGTGGCCCATCCTGGTGTTCTTAAAATTCTCCGTTCTTTAATCCCGGTTCGGCTGGTAATCCATTCGTCGTTGGTATCCACCATTTTTTCGAGATCAAAATTTGTCAACCGATCTTCCGGAACCCAGCCCTGAACACCGGTAATCGCAGCGCGCGTTTTTCCCATGCTTGTTTTGTAATTTAAAAATTCGGACAAAGGTAGTGAACGCTTTGAAAATACCGCAGTGATTTGGGTGGTCAAGGCAATGCGGTACTATTTTTTGCGCTTCCGGGCTGTGCATGACTACCATTTGGCTTGAGTTGCATAAGTTTGCTCTATGAAATCTTTTTTGTCGCTCGTTAAGTTTAGCCACACCATTTTTGCCCTGCCATTTGCCCTCACCGGCTTTTTCATCGCCATTTCGGTGGACGCAGGGGGTATGGATTGGCAAAAATTCGGATTGGTTTTGCTCTGTATGGTTTTTGCCCGCAATGCCGCCATGGGTTTTAACCGTTACCTGGATCGTGATATCGATGCCGCCAATCCGCGCACCGCTGGCCGCGAAATTCCTTCGGGCGTCATTTCTCCGCAGGCTGCCCGCCTTTTTGTGGTTTCAAACGCCCTTTTATTTGTGGGTACCACTTGGTTTATCAACTTGATCTGTTTTTTACTATCGCCAGTTGCCTTGCTGGTGGTCCTGGGGTATAGTTACACCAAGCGTTTTACCTGGCTTTGTCATTTGGTATTGGGTTTGGGACTTTCGCTGGCACCTGTGGGGGCTTATTTGGCCGTTACGGGGCATTTTGATTGGCTTCCGGTGCTGTACGGATGTGCAGTGTTGACCTGGGTGGCCGGGTTTGACATTATTTATGCCTTGCAGGATGCCGCTTTTGATCAAAGTAAAAAACTGTACTCCATGCCTGCTTTTTTTGGTGGAAGTACGGCTTTGCGCATCTCGGAACTGCTGCATGTCGGCACGGCCTGTTTCATGCTCCTGGCGGGTTGGCAGTTACACCAGTTGCTTCCCGAGGCAGCGGGCTGGTTGGCCTGGGCAGGTACCGCGCTTTTTTTGGGGCTGCTTATTTTTCAACATACCATTGTGAAAATCAATGATTTAAGCCGGGTAAATCTTGCGTTTTTTACCACCAATGGTATTGCAAGTGTATTGTTTGGAATTTTTACCATCACAGATCTATTATCCAGTGCGTTTTAACATGATCCATCCATACGCCTTGTTGGGCTGCCTTTTTTGCTGCTGCATTTCTGTGCAGGCGCAATCCGTGCAGGTATTGACAAACCGGGCCGGCCGCCAACTGAACAGTGGCAACCTGGAGGAAGCAGCAACCTTGTACGAGCGCGCCGGACGTTTGAAAGGGGGTAAAACCATCCAAATGTTGCAGGCGGGTGATTGTTATTTTCGCTTGCGGCATTATGAAAAATCGGCCGATTGTTATCGCAGTGCTGCGGCCTTGACCGATAAAGATGCGAAAGCGGGCATACAATACGGCCGCGCCTTAAAACAATGCGGCCGCTACCTGGAGGCTGCGGAGGTATTTCGGAATTTTGCACGCAATTACCAGGGGCCAGAAAAAGCCCAATTGGTGGTTGTGGTACAACAGGAAATAAAAGGATGCGGCTTGGCCATCGAACAGGAAGCACAACTTGATACGACCCAGTTGCCCGATTTTTTACTGGGCCTGATGCCGCCTGCCATCAATTCGGACGATATCGAAATTGCGCCCATTCCGTTCTCCGACAAGCTGTTATACTTTGTGGTGGTGAACGCAGAAGGCAATATTTTGAAGCGCAGTTTGAAAAAAGAAAACAAATGGCAAAAGGCCGAACGTGCCGAAGGATTGCCGGAAGCCATTTCCAAGCGGTTTGGCAGTGGGGCTTTTTCGCCCGATGGGAAACGGTTTTATTGTACCCAATGTACGGCGCAGCGGCGGTCGAAAGCACAAATCAAGCAAGGCATTGCCCTGCGTTGTGAAATTTACCAAACCCACCGCACCGACGAGGGCTGGTCCGATCCGATCCGGTTGCCGGAGTATATCAACCTGGCGGGCACTTCGGTGTTACACCCATTTGTAACCCAGGAGCCCGGCAAGGAAATTTTGTATTTTGCCAGTGATCGACCGGGTTCGCTGGGAGGCCTCGACCTGTACCGATGTGAACGTTCGCTCAAAACAGACACCCTGGACTTTAGTTTGCCCCAAAACCTGGGCGTACAAATCAATACCTGGGGCGAAGAGGTTTCCCCATTTGTCGATGGCTTTACCCAAACTTTGTGGTTTAGCAGCAACGGCCAGGCGACCATCGGCGGACTGGATATTTTTAAAACCAACTGGGAGGAAGGCGCTTGGAGTGTGCCACAAAATGCGGGTACACCTTTTAATTCACCAGCCGATGACCTGTTTTTGGTATGGAAAAAAAATGGTCGGGGAGGGTACCTGGTTTCCAATAGATTATTTGGAACAGCGCGCACCAATACCATCTCGCAAGATATTTTTGAATTTTTACCCAACGAAAAAGAATAAAATTTTGGATTATGGCGCAACTTTTTCGGCAGATTTTGATGCTTATACGACCGGAGCACTGGGTGAAAAATCTATTTGTATTCATTCCGGCCTTTTTTGCAGCCAAACTCACGGATATTCCAGTGTTATACGCTGCGATAAGCGGCTTTTTGTCCTTTTGCCTCATTGCATCTGCTGTGTACACGCTCAATGACCTGGCAGATGCAGCAGAAGACCGCAACCACCCGGATAAATGCAAACGCCCCTTGGCCAGTGGGGCCATGCGCCCGTCGCAGGCAAAGGTGGTGCTAATTGTTTTATTGCTTGGTGGTACCGCCCTTGCCGCGTCCATCAATTGGGAGGCCTTGCTCATCGCGCTGTTGTATTTTACCATCAACGTGTTTTACTCCTTCGGGTTGAAGCATATTGCCATTATTGATATCGCCTTAATCGGACTGGGCTTTTTGTTGCGGGTGTTTATGGGCGGGGTATCTACGGGTGTTTCGGTATCTCAATGGCTGATTGTGCTCACGTTTTTGATCGCCCTTATTTTGGGTTTGGCCAAAAGACGGGGCGAATACGTGATTGCCACCAATGGATTGAATTTCAGGAAAGCGCTGGAAGGTTATAATATGCCTTTTTTGGATGCGAGTATGGTGGTTTGCTCTACGGTAGCCATTGTAGCCTATATTATGTATTGTTTTTCGCCAGAGGTAACGACCCGGATCGGGAGCGACAAGATTTTCTATACGTCTTTTTTTGTGGTATTGGGCGTGTTGCGTTATTTGCAACTCACGTTGGTGTACAACAAAACCGAATCGCCCACACGCGCGCTCTTGCGCGATGCCTTTTTGCAGATCGTTTTAATGATGTGGATTGGGGCGTTTTGTTGGTTGTTGTACATGCGGAAGTGGATGTGAATGCAATATTAATTTTATGTTAGGTGAACGAATTAAACGAACTAAACCAATTATATTTGTACAGACAAATTTTAAATTTTTCTTACTATGAAACTCAAACAAATACCACCGCTATTCATCTTAAGCTCATTTTTCTACTGGACATCTTCCTGCAAATCCGATGAACCATCCAATCCGCAACCGGCGTCTGATTGTGTTGTAGAATTAACGTACGATGCTGAAACCACCACCATGATGGAAGCAGC
>JBBAVI010000088.1:4664-23914 GCA_040397785.1 Saprospiraceae bacterium
ATCAGGTTAACACATGGCAATATTATAATAACACAAATGCGAATGATATTCCAACATGGGCACAACAATTTAATACCCAAATGGCAAATGCAGGTCAGACAGATGTGTTGGGCATTGGGCACGATGCCGGAGGGTTAATTTTGCGGTATATGGCCCAGTTGCAGTCGACCAATGGTCTGAATGCGATCATTTTGGATGGAGTGCCGAATCAAGGGGGCGCAGTATTTTCAAAATTAACACCAACATCAGATGGGATTTTGTCTGAAGCGCAGAGACTAGTAAATAATGCTTTAAACTACAGAACTCAAGCCCAAAATTGTGTGGCATGCCGTACCATTGAAGCGACGCAAAGTTATATCAATACATTCGCCGTTTCTTCAATAGCTGATTATTATCGCCAATTAAAGCCTGGTAGTCCATTAATTACGAATTTGCAAACTCCTACCATCCCTTATGCGGTTATTTGGGGGAATGAAAATGATGATGCGCTTGGTCTTACCCGGCTAATGAGTTCGTGGTCTAACGCCGGCCTTCAGGGACAGGATAGAGAATACCTGGAGTGCATGGGGAAAGAGTTAGAGCAGCGACTTGTTAGTGCTAACCAAAACTTTGCAATCAGCACTCTAAGGGCAATTGCTGGACTGGCAGGCGCTGTTTCAAAACTTAAACTTTCACAACCAGGTACAGTAGGAGCCGTAATTGAATCAACTTTAAATGCAGTTGCTACAGGACTTCGGGGTTTGTATGATTTGAAAAACGAGTTTCGTGAAATTCTTGAATGTGAATTAGTGCATCAAGCTTTGAATGCAAAGTGGACTTTAATGAATTTTCCTTACAATGCGATAACAGAGACTATTACGGTGCCTAATTGTTATTCGCTGATTAGTTGTGATGATTGCTGGACACAATATGCTTCTGACCATGATGATCAGATTTTGGGTTATTGTTTATCGGTTTGCAATGAACAGATTTGTGACGGTACTACGACCGCTACTGTAACCTATCTGGTACCAGAGCCCAACGACGCCCTCTATACCAAAACGGAGCAATCGCTTGCAGGGGCAGCGAAAACGTACGAAGCAATAAGTTGTAACCACATGCAGGAATCCTTTTGGTTATATCCAACTGTAAGAGATGCATTTACTGACTTATTCAACGGAGGTGCTGGTGCAGCTTTTGTGGTTCCAAAATAATGATTGAATAATGAATATGTATAAATCATATTTGATTGCGCGGCATTTCCATAAGCGAAATGCCGCGCTTATTTGCACTTTATGGCTGCTGGGTCTTTTGTTCTTAGATGCCTGTGGCAATTTGAAAAAACCAAGCGAAGCTGCGTCGTTGTCGCAAGCATGGCGATTGAATGTAGCGCCATCCTCCCAGCAATTTGAAAGTATTTATCCGATGATTGCCGGAGACGATGTTTTATGCTCTGCCTATCAGGAAAGGAATTTGGTGTTTTTCTGTTGCGGGCTTAAAGATGGTGCACTTCGCTGGCGTTTTAGCGATACTACACTCCATGATGCCCCTTATTATAACTTGAAAGCAATCACGCTTCAGGATCAATTTGTTATACCCTTGGGTAATACGATCCTGACCTTACGCAAAAAAGATGGCAAGCCCGTTTGGCGTTATGATATTAAAAACAACGCAGAACAATTTTTGGAACAAATGGGCCAAAATAGTTTTTTGCAAGCACGCAATGACTGGACAACCCGAAGTTCATCGGTGTTGCGTTTTAATGTTGAAAGCGGCAAAGTGGATACCTTGTTTCAACGCGCCTGGCCAGATTCTTGTAAATTATTAATCCGAACACCAGCGGTATTGCCCAATGGCAATTTGATTTATAGCAGTATTGCCTTGAATACTGTTACTCGAAGTACCAAGGCGTTTTGGTACTTGTTGGATGGACGCGATTTCAAGTTACTAAAATCGGGCATGGCCTATACTGACAACGCAGAAGGACTTGGTATAACGAAACAGCCGATCGTGGTTGGAGATAAGGTAATCCTTTGCGCCTATGACCAATTATTTTGCCTCGATGGGCAGGGGCAGGAACAATGGCGCGTCAAAATGCCCAGGGATATGTTGAGTTCCGTCCCTTTGTTTTACCAAGATGCGCTTTTCTGCGCAATGGAAGACGGATTCCTTTACAAAATTGATGTATCCACTGGTGTTACCCAATGGAAATCAAAAGCATCTGGAACACCCAGTCGCATGGAAGTTTTTGGACCGCAAATTTTTCTGGTGGGCGGTGGAGATGGCTTGCTGTACACCTTTGATATCCAGGACGGTCGTTTGATTCGGAAAATGGAATCTCCCAACAATCCATACCGGAAAAATGCACATTTTAGGCGTTTTATTGGTTTGGATGCGGCCAAAGGGCTACTCTTACTTTATGATGGGAACGATTTGCGTGCTTTTAATTTGTTGGACAGGGATAAGTAATGTTAAATGTTATTCAAAAATTTCATTTATAGGCCCCGCCACCGAATGCTCACATTGAAACTCAAAACCCAACATATGCGCAATGGTCTGCGCCATTTGTTTCTGCCAAATTTGCATGGGTTGTTTTACCTCGCCTTTTGCTTCGATATTGGGGGCCAGCACGGCACACCAGATCGCGTCACTGCCTTCTACCAAGGCATGGTGGTTGCACCAGCCATCTTTGTTGCCGCGACCGTGATCGGTGGTAATCAGGATGGCAGAACGACCGCGGTACACCGGGTCGTTTTGAATAAACTGATATAAATCGGCCAAGCAGGCATCAAAATGTCGGGCAGCATCCAAATAACCGGCGTAGTTGCCGAGGTGCGCATATTCATCTGTTTCGCCCAGTCCGATTAATGTCACCCTAGGGTGCGCTGCTTGCAGGTAGTTTTTAGCAAATGCCCAGGTAAGTGAATCCGGACGAACGCCCGTGTGCAAATTTGCCGGAATAAGATGTTGCAGTGCATTGAGGCGCACTTGTTCGGCATTCACTGGCCCGTCGGTGCGGTTTTCAAAACCGGCATTGACGGTAAATTCGGCGCGGTTTTCATTTAAAATATAAGGGAATGCGTCCCAGGAGCCAAAAGCAGCCACCTTTCCACGCGTGCCCGCTTGTTTGTTCAGGTATTCAAATACATTGGTGTTGGGATTTTGTTTTTTGGCGTTCGACCAAATGCGCAAATCATCCGGACCACCCGAAAAGAGTTCGTTGTACCCCGGGTAAGAAAACCAAAGGTTATTATCCACATTCATTTGGTTGCCGTAAGCGCGGTTGCCGTAAATCTGGCCGTTTTTTGCCAATTTAGACCAAAAGAAGGGCAATAATTGCGCACGGCGTGCTTCTAGCGTTCGGGCGCCATACTGATTTTGATAGGCTAATTGTTGTTCGGGGTCGATGGTGCCCATCAAATACGGGTCGGCACCGGTGAAAACTTCCTGCCAACGCAAACCATCGGTGGTAACAACAAATACAAAATCAGCAATGGGGGCATGGGTGGCACCTTTGGGCACCTGCAGGGTACAATGCCGCAGGGTAGCCGTGCAATACTGTTGTACCAGGGAAAGACCATGAAAATCGGTAGTCGTTTTGGTAAAATCCCGCGCTTGCAGTTGGGAGCGGGTGAAGGCCAGGTGTTCCGGCGCAGCGGGAGCAGAAAGGGGTAGGGTAGAAAAAAGGCAGAATAGTACTACTGCGAGAAGGTGCTTCATCGTTATGTGCGAAAAACCGGGCCGCAATAAATTTAAAGCGCGCCCGGATTATGACATTTTTCGTTTTGTCGCACAAAGATTGGACCTCCATCCTGAATGGATGGAAAGTATGTATTAACTTAGTATAAAATAATTGTTAATCAAGGATTTAGACCTTCTCCCCTACAAAAAGGCAATATTCCCAAACACCGCCGTAGGCTTTTCTGATAGACTTATAAACGGGCTTAAATGTGTTTTCCAACACCGGCATCAGATGTGCTTCCATGCGCACATGGTTTTTGCCCATCCACCAGCGGAAAAACTTGGAGCGGGAATAGTGGAAATCTACCACGGTAATTTTACCGCCCACGGGCAGGTCTTCAGCGGCTTTGGCAATCGCGTCTTCCCAGCCCGGATTGAACATGGTTAAGGCATAAGAAATCAGGATGATGTCCGGCTTTTGTTCGAGGCTAAAACTATGGGGCGCATAAGGCTTTTCAATCAATTGCACCTTATTGGGAAAAGCGGCCATGTTGTTCTCGGCTTGTTGCAACATATCGGCCGATACATCTACACCGATTAAGGACAAATTGGGGAACACACCAGCCAGTCTTTTCAAGTTATAACCTGTGCCGCAACCCACTTCCAGCAACGTTAGTTTTGCTTTCGGATCAATGCCGATGCGGGTAAGAATTTCTTTACGACCAAAAAGGAACGTCCAGCGGGTGGCATCGTATATTTTGGCATGCAGGCGATAATAGCCGTGCATGTTTTGGTTTTGTTGTTCGGATGCAGCGCCTGTGCCTGCGGTAATAGGTGTGTGTTCCATATTGGCTTCGATTATAATTGCTTATTGGCATGCATTTCTCGCAAGAAAGCAATCTGCTAATAACCACTAGGTGATTTTATCTTAGCGTACCCGCGCGATGTGCGTGCTCGCGTAGGTGCCAACCCGGTCGTTGTTGTGCGACCATTGTGCAGCTTCGAGGTCAAATTCCAGTTTTTCCGGTACCCATTTTGGCAGGAAATTGGCATCTGGCGCAGCCGAACGCAACAGGATTTTAGTGCCAGGCCGTGCATTTTCAAAAATCAGCTTCCATTCGTGCTCCAGGGCAGGGTAGTTGTTGGCAGCCAGCCAGTCCTGGTGATCAAGCAGGATGAAATGCGAATATTTACCGGGATTGTGTTCCAGGAAGTGACTCAGCGTCATGGAATGGGTGGCAATCCGGTCGACGCGACTTTTTAACGTGTCAAAATTTTCGGCTTTCAAGTAGTTCGGGCAGGAGTTGGGCAAATACGTGCCAAAGAAATACAATTGCCAGAAGTAATTGTCTTGAATCGGGATACCTGTAAACACCTGGCGCATGCATTGGCGCACATACCCGGCCATGCCATCGGTATATTTTTCGCGGGCCATTTGCTGCTGACTTTTTGGAACGCCGAGCATACTTTGTACCACGTGACGGCTCAAAAACCAGGACAGGAAACGATTGAGGAAACGCGGCTCCAGGGCATCATACACCGCTTGTTGGTCGGTCATGTTTTGGGAGTCGAACAGTTTTTGGATCAAACGCTCCGTTTCGGGTTGCGTTTTGAGCCATTGCCGAACCATCCAAGCCACAGTACCGCTGCTGCCACGCCAGTAAAAACTTTTGCGTACACCGCGACCCGAGAAATAATCGCCAATATTATTGTCCCAAAACTCCCGGCTATAATCGGCTTGGAGGGTAGACTTCAAATTTGCGCGATAAAATTCTTTTGCCTGGTCGAAAGCACCGGTACCAAAATAGTTATAAAGGTCCTGGTGTGTTCCAACTTGGAATAAGCCTTTTTTGAGATCCAGTAAGGCGTTCTGGCGGGGGTTGACATCAATGGCGTCAATACTCTTTGGGTTGTCAAGCAAGTAATCGAGTGCATTACAACCTGCGCTGGTCAACATCACGATTTCACTATGCTCATCAAAACTCAGAATACCTCGATCACAACGAGGGTCTTCCCAACAGGTATTATAAACCAGATTCCCAGTGTGTATTTTTTTAAATACAACTTCTTCGATACTTTGTAGCGCCGACATGTACGGTACAGTTGATGATTTGATATCCTGCAAAGGAACGTCGATAAATTGGACTATTTTATGAATTTTGAATGATCGTAAAATTAAATTTTCGCGCATTCATTTCAGCCCTAAAGGTTAAGGCAGTTTTAAGAAACAGTTACCTTTTGGTAAAGTATTGAATTTCAGGCAAAATGCGCCTTAATCTTGCATCGTTCATTTAACCATTTCAATGAAAAATCCATCCTACGTTACCCGGCGTCTTTCCACTGCGCACCCTGTTTTTTTTGCCATTTATGCCTGTGTTGCGGCGTTTATGGCCTACGCTTGCATGTATGGCTTTCGAAAACCATTTGCCGCTGCGGGTTATGGAGGATGGACTTTATGGGGCATCGATTACAAAATAGTCCTGGTGAGCGCGCAGGTATTTGGCTATGCTTTGTCCAAATTTATAGGCATTCGGTTTATCAGTGGCATGACGCCTGAAAGGCGCGCTGTGGCCCTTTTAGGGTTGATTGGCATTGCACAATTGGCCTTGCTGGGGTTTGCTTTAACCCCGTTTCCTTATAATGCGGTTTGGCTTTTTGTCAATGGAATGCCCTTAGGGATGATCTTCGGGCTGGTGTTTGGATACCTGGAAGGTCGGCGCAGCACCGAGTTGTTGGCGGCTGCCTTGAGCGTCAATTTCATCATTTCGAGCGGTTTTGTAAAATCGGTGGGTAAAAACCTGTTGTTGAGTGGCACTTCCGAGTGGTGGATGCCCTTTATGGCGGGTTTGTATTTTGTTCCTTTTTTGTTGCTTGCGGTTTGGATGTTGGAACAAATGCCGCCGCCCAATGCTGAGGATATTCTGGCGCGCACCGAACGCAAGAAAATGAGCAAAGCCGACCGCAAGCATTTATGGCGAAAATACATGCCAGGTTTCCTGTTCTTCACCATCGGGTACCTGATGCTGACGATCATCCGCGATGTGCGCGACAATTTTGCCATTGAAATTTGGTCAGAATTGGGTTATGCAGGCCAACCAACCATTTTGACGACCGCCGAGCTGCCCGTTGCAGCCCTTACACTCATTGGTTTAGGGGCTTTATCCTTGGTACGCGACAACTTTAAGGCATTTTGGATCAACCATGCTTTGTGTTTGGCGGGCGCGTTGTTATTGGTCGTGAGTACGTATTTGTTTCAAATTCAGGCCATTTCACCGATTACCTGGATGGTATTGAGTGGATTCGGATTATTTTTGCCGTATGTAATATTTAACGGCGTGATGTTTGACCGCTTTTTGGCCGCATATAAAGAGCCGGGCAATGTGGGCTTTTTGATTTACATCGCCGATGCTTTCGGGTATTTAGGTGCGGTTATGGTATTATTGTGGCGCAATTTTGGTTTTGCGAAGGTGAGTTGGCTGGATTTTTACCAAAAACTATGCTATATCGGAATGGGTTTGTTTTCAATAACCATTCTGATTGCTTGGGCGTATTTTTTACGGCGCAAAAAAGCATTAGAAGCAGAACACGCGGTTGCGTAATTTTTATTTTTAATATAATATTCATTTCGCATGGAAAACAAGTACGATGTTGCTGTAGTTGGCGCGGGTATTCTTGGTTTGGCAATCGCCTATGTAGCAGCCAAAAGAGGGAATAAAGTGGTAGTATTTGAGCGCAGTACCAAGGCTATGGGGGCTAGTGTGCGCAATTTTGGCCTGATATGGCCGATTGGGCAGCCTTCCGGGGCGGCACTCAATCAGGCATTGCGCACCAGAACGGCGTGGTTACAACTTGCGCAAGAAGCGGGCTTGCCTGTGGAAGCCAATGGTTCCTTACACCTGGCATATCAGGAGGAAGAGGCGGCCGTACTGGAGGAGTTTATGGCCACTACCCAGGATGCGGGCTATCAATGCAAGTTGCTTCAGCCCTCTGAAGCTGTAAAATTCAGTCCGGCCGTACGCACAGAAGGATTGAAATTGGCGATGCACAGTGGTACTGAATTGACGGTATCCACCCGGCAGGCGATCCCATTGTTGGCCGATTATCTGCAAAAAACCTACAAGGTTTCTTTTCATTACGGTACCGCCATTACGCACGTACAGCCAGGTTTTTTGTCCGATTTTTATGAAATGTACAGTGCGGAGCGGATTTATATCTGTGGTGGACAGGATTTTGAGACCTTGTATCCGGCTATATTCAGGGAAAGTGGCATTACGCGGTGTAAGTTGCAAATGATGCACACCGGCAAGCAGCCGAATGATTGGAAATTGGGCGCATCCCTGTGTTCGGGTCTTACGATGCGCCATTATGAAGCGTTTGGGCATTGTGGTAGTTTGGCGGCGCTGGATGCTTATTTCGAACGCGAAATGCCTGAATTTGGACGTTTAGGCATCCACGTCATGTTGTCGCAAAATGCGCAGGGACATTTGGTTATCGGGGATAGTCACGAGTATGGTTTGGAGCAAACCCCGTTCAATCAAGAAGATGTGAATCAATTGATTTTGAAATACTTAAAATCTTTTGCAGATTTTCCGGATTGGGAAATTGCCGAAACCTGGCATGGCATATACCCAACGATACCGGGCAAAACCAAGTTGATACAAGAAGCGGCAAATCGGGTGTGGATTGTAAACGGGCTGAGTGGGGCAGGGCTTACCTTATCCTTTGGCATTGCCGAAGATTTAATTTAATCTGACACTATTTTTGGGCGGGCAAGGGTAAGTCGTGCAATTTGAAACAAGGCAATCGCCAAAAATAAGGCGCCGATCCCCCAATTAATGGCTACCTGATGCAATTGATAGGTTTCGGTCGCCATGCTGCCACCCTGTATGTATATAAGGTGTGCCAAAAAAGTACCGAGGCCAGCGCCTGGAATATAGGCGAGGTAATAGGCCCAGTTGGCCTTAAGAATATTTTTAGAAAACAGCAAGGTGTTCCAACCCAACCAAAATGGCACCATAGTGGGTAGAAACAGGCGAAAACTTACTCCAATTAAAAAGGACGGCACCGCAGGGTCGAAGAGCATATTACCCATCGAGTTGGTTTTTGGATGCATTGCGGCCATCATGCTACCTGCCGCCAATCCGAGCACAATGAGTACGGTAATCCACTCAATGGTACGAAATAGCGTTGCTTGTTTTTGAATCCATTCTACACCCAACAGGGAAAAAAGAATGAAAATCATTTCGACGGAAATTGCCCCAGCGGAGTAAAGCATACCCGCTGTTATGCCACGTGCAAGCGTGACCTGTAAAGCGGCGATATTCAAAGTGCCCAAAGGGGCTGCTCCCAAGAAACTAACCCCGATTCCGGTCACAAAAGCAAAGAAGATGCCCGCGTATTTTTTTCTTTGCATGAAAATTGTTGAAATCGAGTTTGAAATATAGCTGGGTAGAAAAGCAAACAGGGTAGTTTGGCATAGGATACTTGCAAAGTTGGGGGTACTAATGGGAAACTTCTATTTATTAATGTGTTTTTTAGGTTGTTATCATGTTAAGTTAATGTAAAGCACTTGGAAGATTGGCATATCTGAGACAAAACCGAAAATGAATTTAAAGGACAAAACAGGTAAGAAAATCAATATTTTATGAATTTAAGATCATTTGAGGTGCTGATTGAAGTCATTTTAAGTTAATAAAAACCTAAGAATTTCTTAACCTGAAAATTTACACGCTCGAATTGTAGTCTTCTACCTTTGCCAATGGTAAACAGTAATTGCTGTGTAACCCTGCGAAACTGCTACGATTTAATCAATTCTTTTTTTCAATAATTAAACCTTTTTCTGGAGATGAAGCACTCATACTTCAAAGGCATTTTATGTGCCTTTTTGTTCATGCTGCTGACCGCAGGCGCATTTGCCCAAAGAGTTACGGGCAAAGTAACCGCAGGCGATACCGGCGAAACTTTACCAGGCGCAAGCCTCAATGTTAAAGGTACCAACCGTGGTACTGTTTCTGATGCGCAAGGTATGTACAGCATCGAAGCACGCCAAGGTGAAACCATTGTTGTGAACTACGTTGGTTTTGAAACCATCGAAATTCCAGTAAATGGCGCGGCTACCCTCGACATCACCCTTAATGAATCTACTAAAATCAAAGAGGTAGTGGTAACTGCCCTTGGTTTTAAAAAGGAAAAAGCACGTCTCGGCTATGCTGTACAAGACGTGAAAGGGGAAGATCTTACAAAAGCACGCGAACCGAACGCCATCAATGGCTTGACGGGTAAAGTTGCGGGCTTGACCATCGGTTCTTCACCTGAATTGTTGGGTGCGCCAAACATTAGCTTGCGCGGTTCTAACCCGATCTTCGTAGTAGACGGTGTGCCAGTTAACTCTGACACCTGGAACATCAGTGCGGACGACATCGAAACGTATACCGTGTTGAAAGGCCCTGCTGCCGCTGCACTGTACGGTTTCCGTTCGAAAGACGGTGTGATCATGATCACCACCAAAAAAGGTTCTAAAGACAAGCGCGGCTACAGTATTGAGTTCAATACCAGCCAAATGATCGAAAATGGCTTTAACGCCATCCCACAGGTACAAGACGAATACGGTCCTGGTGACCATGGTCGTTATGCATTCGTTGACGGTCGCGGTGGTGGTAAAAATGACGGTGACTATGACATCTGGGGCCCACGCTTCGAAAGTCAGAACATCTCACAATACGACAGCCCAATCGACCCAGCCACAGGCAATCGCATCCCAACGCCTTGGGTAGCACGTGGTAAAGACAACCTCCAGCGTTTCTTGCGCCCAGGTGTATTGTCCAACAACAATATCTCTGTAAGCACAACCAGTGAAAAAGTAGACATGCGTTACTCTACTACCTACAATTACCAGGGTGGTATGGTGCCAAATACACAGTTGAACTCTGCGAACTTCAATGTGTACAGTGGCATCAAATTTAGCGACAATGTTAAATTGGAAGCAAATTTGAACTACAACCGTCAATTCACCGACAATGTTCCAGACGTAAACTATGGCCCAAACTCCATGATTTACAACATTACCATCTGGGGTGGTGCTGACTGGGACGTTGACCAATTGAAAGACTACTGGCAGCCAGGTAAAGAAGGCGTTCAGCAGATTTATGCAGAATACCAGCGTTACAACAACCCACACTTCCTGGCCAACGAATGGTTGCGTGGACATTACAAAACCGATATCTACGGACAAACTGCTTTGACTTGGACGATTTCACCAAGCTTGACCCTGAAAGCACGTACTGCCGTTACTTCTTACGACATTTTCCGCAACGAGAAATTCCCATTCTCTGCCACTTCTTATGGCCGTGAAGAAGGACGTGGTGACTACCGCGAAGACAAACGTACCATGTTTGAAAACAACACAGACGTTTACTTGAACTTCGACCGTCAATTGACCGACAACATCAGCCTGAATGCTTTGGCGGGTGGCAACTTGCGCTCTTTTAACTACGAAAGCAGCTACACCACTACCAACTACCTGAACGTACCTGGTGTTTATAACTTCACGAACTCTGCAAATCCGTTGTACTCAACCAACTACCGTGCAAAAATGCAGGTACAGTCTGGTTACTACTCTGTTGATTTGGGCTTCAAAAGTTTCCTGTTCTTGACGCATACCGGTCGTGTAGATCACTTGTCTACACTGCCTAAGAGCAACAACACCTTCTTCTACCCATCGTTGGGTGGTAGCTTTGTTGTTTCTCAAATCGCCGACCTCGGTCCAGTTTCTTTCTTGAAATTCCGCGCTTCTTATGCAAACGTAAAAGAAGCCTTGACGCAGCGTTACATTGGTTCTACACCAGGTGCATCATTCCCAGTTGGTTACGGCATTAACTATGCTTCAACCTACGATGGTCCATCTTACAGCAACTCATCTGTGTACTCTAACCCAATCGTGAACAACGGTCAGGTTGGTTCTTACTACACGAATACCATTGCAAACGCAGATTTGGCGCCTTCTTCTCGTACAAACTACGAGGGTGGTTTGGAAGCAAAATTCCTGAACAACCGCATGGGTATTGATGTAACTTATTTCCAGTACATCGACGGTCCACAGATCTTCTCTAAGCCAATTTCTGAAGCATCTGGTTACTCTTCACAGTTGGTAAATGCTGTTAAAACGAAAAAATCAGGTTGGGAAGTAAGCTTCAACGCTAGCCCGTTGAAAAACCGTGACGGTCTTTCTTGGGACGTATTGTTGAACTGGAGCACGTTCAAAGAAACCTTGGAAGAGCTTCCAGAAGGAACAGATCGTTTGTTCACCTACCTCAAAAAAGGTGACCGTTTGGACAAATATTACGACAGTGGAATTGCAACAGATCAAAGCGGCAATTACATCCACGATGCATCTGGTCGCGTAATTCGTTCGCAATTTCGAAAGTTTTTAGGTTACGCTAACCCAGATTGGGTTTGGAGCGCATACAACAAAGTGAGCTATAAAAACTTGAGCCTTGGCTTCCAGTTCGACGGTCGCGTAGGTGGCGTTATGGCCAACTACATCCGTCGTCAGACATTCCGCGGCGGTCGCCACATTGAAACTACACAAGGTGCAATGGGCGAAGCGCGTTACCAGGACTGGTTGAAGCAACAAGCGGGTACGGACAACAACCCACAAATTGACGGTAACTACGTAGGCGAAGGTGTGGAATTGGTAAGCGGTTCGCCCAAATTTGACCAATTAACAGGTGAAATCACGAACTACAATGAGTTGACTTTTGCCAAGAACGACAACAAAACTTACCTTCAGGATTACATCAGCCGTAAGTACTCTCAGGCTGAAGCAAACTTGATGTCTAAGACGTTCTCTAAATTGCGTGAAGTTACCTTCACGTACCAATTGCCTGCTGAATGGTTCAAAAATGGCCGTTTCATCCGCCAGGCAAACGTATCACTCGTAGGTCGTAACCTGTTGTACTTCGCGGAGTTCAAAGACATCGACCTCGACCAGTACATTGGCACCAACTATTCAAGCTTGCAATCGCCAACTGCAAAACGTTACGGTTTTAACATCAACATCACTTTCTAAATTTTGGATCATTGCCCTGTGCCGTCTGCCTTTATGTTCAGACGGCACAGGCAAGGATGCAATCTTTTCAACTCTCTGATAATGAAAAATTTAAAATATTTCTTTGCTTTGTTGCTGCTCGTTTTCGCAGCAAACGCCTGCCAGAACTTCGAAGAACTTGAGGCAGACCAAAACCGTTCAACAACTGTACCACCAGGCTTGGTATTGCGTGGGTTGCTGAAAGACGTTTATGCTGCACCATGGGGCGATATTAGCCGCTATGGTCAGTACTGGTGCTCAAACTACAACTACTACGACAACAACGAGTACGAGTGGACTACTACTGGTTTGAACTTCACTTCGATCAAAAACGTAGTGAAAATGGAAGAAGAAGCGACACGTATTGGTTTGCCAGCCGGCAACGCGTACGAAGCAATGGGTAAATTCTTCCGTGCATACTTCTATTACGACATGACCATGAAAGTGGGTGATGTTCCATTGACAGACGCATTGAAAGGCGCTGAAAACATCGCACCTGCGTACAACACACAGCGCGAAATTTTCAAACAAATTTTGACCTGGTTGGATGAGTCTAACACCCAGTTGGCGGCACGTGTTGCCGTTGCGGACCAAACTTTTGTTGGTTTCGACTTCTACTTCAATGGTGATTTGTCAAAATGGCAAAAAGCAGTAAACGCGTTCAAAATGCGCGTTTTGGTTCAGTTGAGCAAAAGAGAAGCAGACGCTTCTGAATTGAATGTAAAAGCAGAATTCGCTAAAATTGCAGGCAATCCAACACAATACCCATTGCCAACCAGCAATGCGGATAACGTGAAATACACTTTCACTTCGATCGATAAGTATCCTTTCAATCCAAGTAATTTCGGTTTCTATGCCGATCGTTACAACACGTCTGCTACGTATGTTGGCAACTTGGCTGCATTGAAAGACCCGCGTGTATTTGTAGTGGCAGAACCTGCTGCTGCTAAATTGGCGGGTGGTTTGACTGCTGCTGACTACGAAGCGTATGTAGGCGCACCTTCTGATGAGGGTTTGGACGCAATGGCAACGAAAGTTCAAAACGGTGAGTACTCTCGTATCAGCAAAGCATACTTTTTTAGCTCTGATGCGGGCGAGCCTTCTATCCAGATTGGCTACCCAGAACTTTGCTTGAACATTGCAGAAGGTATCAACCGCGGTTGGTGGCCAGCAGGCGATGCAAAAGCATGGTATGACAAAGGAATCACTGCCAGCATGGAATCTTACGGAATCACCGATGCTGCTGCTTTGGCTACCTACCTGGCTGCTCCTGCAACAGGTTACAAAGGCAACAACACCGATGGTTTGAACCAAATTTTGATGCAAAAATACCTTGCATTGGCACAACACAGCGGTTACGAAGGTTACTACAACTGGCGTCGTACCAAACAGCCATTCTTCTTCGAAGGTGGTCCAGGTACAGGCAACGGCGGTGTTATCCCTAAGCGTTACCAATACCCAACAACTGAACGCGATAATAATGCAGTTAACTACAAAGCTGCTTTAGTACGTCAGTTCGGTACGGAAGTGGATAATGTAAACAATGACTTGTGGATCGCGAAATAAGATCGACAACTCCCTTAAGGCATATTAATTGCTTCATACAATAATGGGTTTCAGTTATTTGGGAAACCGGCGCAATGCCGGTTTCCCATTTTTTATTGGGCTTTGTCTGATTTATATTTACCTTGCCCTCGAATTTAATCGTTTCTGAAAGGGTATAGCAAGTTTGCGATCAGAAAACCCGATCGGCAATTTCATCGCTTATGGCTTTATTTGATTTTGTGCTGCCCAAAGGTCGAAATTCGGCATTTCCTTTGCTGTTTTCGCCTGCTGAAGTGCAATACAGACAATTAGTGGCTTTGCTTAAAAAAGCGCAAGACACCTCGTTTGGGCGTTATTACGATTTTAAAGAAACCCTCCATCGTCAAGATGTGGTGGAGGCGTATCGGTCTACAGTGCCTGCTGTAGATTATAATAAAATTTATGACCGTTGGTGGTCCAAAGCATACCTCTGCGACGATCCGGACGTGTGTTGGCCGGGCATTATTCCTTATTACGCCCTAAGCAGCGGTACCAGCCAGGCCGCAACAAAAAACATCCCGGTAACTTTTGAGATGTTGCGCAGCATGAAAAAAGGCACGCGACGTTTGTTACTCGATGTAGCGCGGGTTCCTTCTATGCCCGTGCGCCAGTTTGCCCGCAAAATGCTGATGGTAGGTAGTTGTACCTCCATTAAATCGGAAGGAAGGCACTATACCGGCGATTTATCGGGTATTATTGGCCACAACCGTCCTTTTTGGATCGAACGCAACTACGCACCCGGGCGCCATATTTCTAATTTGCCCAATTGGGATGATCGTATTGAGGCGATTGTTAAAGAAGCCCCGCAATGGGACGTTGGTTTTGCCGTAGGAAGTGTTGCCTGGGTACAACTCATTTTTGAACGCATCATCGATACCTATAAATTAGACAATATCCATCAAATGTGGAAAAACCTCGATGTGTTTGTACACGGCGGGGTGTTTTTTGAGCCTTATCGCGCCAGTTTCGAAAAATTACTGGATCGACCATTACTTACCTTCGATAGTTATATGGCGTCGGAAGGATTTATTTCCTACCAAAATCGGATTGATACAAAATCCATGAAATTACTTACCGATTGTGGTATTTTTTATGAATTTGTGCCTTTTACGGATAAAAACTTTGATGATAACGGCGATCTGCGCACCGAATTTCCTGAAGTGCACACACTCGCTGATGCACAGGAAAACCAGCCCTACGCACTCCTGCTTAGTACCAATGCAGGCGCATGGCGTTATTTGCTTGGCGATACCGTACAATTTACCGATGTGGAGCGGGGTGAAATTCGACTAACCGGACGTACCAAACAATACCTATCTATGTGTGGTGAGCATATTTCAGTGGACAACCTGAATGAAGCCGTACGTCGGGTGGATGCAAAAACCAATGCGGGTATTCGTGAATTCGCGGTGGCTGGTGTTCCACATGGAAGTCAATGGGCACATCAATGGTGGGTAAGTTTGGACAACCCTGTTATTACAGCCGAGGAATTTGCGACCATGGTTGACCAAGAACTTTGCGACCTCAACGACGACTACCGCGTAGAACGTGCCTATGCGCTAAAAGCGGTCCATGTTAATATATTGCCCAATGCCGTATTTTATAAATGGCTGGACCATAAAGGAAAATCCAATGGGCAGTCCAAAATACCTCGGGTAATCAAAGGCAAACAACTGGAGGATTTTCAGGAATTTATTTCCAACACCCAATAAGCACGTCGTTTTCTATCTTACATTCCTCGGGTTTCAGATGATCAATCGCCTGGAAGATCATCGCCAATGGTAATGACGAAACCGAGCGTCTACTTTTTACGTTTGTCTAACTAGAAAAAGCAACATTTTTCTGCAAAATTTATCAAACTTTAAAAACGCCACCCAATTAAAAAATTATCTTGTAAAAAGGTAAATTGTTGGCTCCCACGGTCATTCGGTGAATAAGTAGTGCGGATATCGGGCATATTGATGTATCCTACTTTAAGATTTACGCCTATCGATAAGTGCTTGAAAAACAACATATTGAGTCCCACTTTTAAGGCAGCGCCATACCCCGCAATATGATAACGGTCATACCGGATTTTGGAAAGCAACTTGGTGTTGGTTTTGGGCACTAAACAACCAAGTCCGACGCCTTCTGTAAGTTCCAGGGCTATATTTTTATAGGTGCGATGGAATAACAACGGAAGCAAGTCATCGCTTCGATTGAGTTCCAGGTTGATATAATTCAGTCCATCGGTATGCTCAAACGTCAAAAACTCCGGCTTTAATTGAATCTGTTCGTCGGTGTAAATACCATCATAGGGCGAATCGGAACCGGCAATTTCCCCATTAATTTGAACAAATTGATTGGTCGCCATCACATATTTCATGTGATCTCCACTCAAGGAAAGGTGGTAATGCTCGTTCAGGTAAAACCCGATGCCATAATTGCATTGTGGTATCGTGAGCGTACTCGGATTCAAATATACATCGGCTGTAAAGGGGGTTTGCCGATCGTGGGCAACAACTTTATTTAAGGTAAAATCATAGTTTTTTCCATAAAGGTGCAGGTCGGATTTGGCATAGCGCGTACGGTTATAACCCCAGATAAAATAAAATTTTCCTTTTAAATGTACGGTATTGGGGGCAGTTTGAGCGACCAGCGAACATTCACACAACAAAGCAGCAAGAATCAGTAAACTTCTGAGCATATACGTAACACCCGATGAACAAAAAGGGGTACATCTAAAACCGGATCAATCGCAAAAGGTTCAGGGTGAAAATTGACCTATTACCGTATTGCTAACAAAATAGAGATTTTGTAAAGCCTGGATTAAGTTTTGCCAGAATTAGTTAAAGTCGCTGATTGCCCCCTTGCCTATTTATTGGAATATTCTATCTTTGTTTAAACTTTTTAGCCATAAATATATATTATGAAAAATGCAGATTTTCTTCAACAACAGCACACCGCACACCGCACACCGCACAGCTAATCTCCGAAATCAACGAACTGTAAACGAGACCCTGCACCAGTACACGCAATCCATTTTTTTGCGTAAATCGACTTTATCAAGTATTGCCTGGATTTTTTTGTTTTCATGGATTTGTATATCAAATAGTTACGCCCAGTCAAGACCTTGCCAAACTCCAGCCTGCGGACAATTGAAAGTAGAAGCCTTACGTACAGAAACGAATCTGATAACAAATTGTACTGGTTTAACGGGTACCAACTTTTGCGGAAATAAATCGTATCAAATGTTGATTGATGTGTATCTTAAGTATGTAAACGGAGGAACTAATCCGTTTAATTTGAATTATGGCAATCTAGACGTGAAAGTAAACTTGAAACAGGTTACGGCAAACCAGCGATCTTACATTGATATTAATGCTACCAACACCTGCTTTTTAAACAGCCCTACTGGAAGCAAATGGTCTAGTTACTCTAACACTGATGGCAATAAGGTGATTTTTACAGCCACCGAGCAAAGTGTAGACATAAGTTTTAAGAATACCAACACCAGCGATGCATGTGGTTCCACTTCAAGTAATGGAGGAAGTACCAAGATTGAATTTGACCCTACGACCCCGCCGAATGCAGCCCCTTGTTTTGCTGGCAATTGTTATTATGTAAAGTTGTTTACCGTGGTAGTAAATGCCTACCCTGGAGAATATGTGGCACTTGATCTTGATCCGAACCAAACGGACTATACACCTTACAGCGGCGGCCCGCTTTCATGCCCAAATGCCAATAATCCAGCCATTGGGAAAGAACTTTCCGGTGGTAATCAAACCCTGGCATATAATGGATTTGCTCCGGGAGATGTAATTGCTAGTTCTAATGGTAATATGGGTACGCAAAATGCTGACTTGGAACTCCAAATGACTGGTCCGGTACTAACCAACGGAAAACATGAATTTACCTTAAAGTTAGCAAATACGAACAGCTCGGATGCAATTATCGTTAATCATCTTGATTTTTATGTAAAGGTATCGCTTAAAAAAAACGATGAGATACCAACCTTTGCGGGTAGTTATTTGCCAAAAAGTGTTGTTTATAAGGGTGTAGATCCGAATAACAGTGCTTACAAATACTATTTGTTGCACTATGATATTAATGGTTTGGGCACCATTAATGGTAACTCCACCAGCACATTGGGCGTGATTCAAATACCCAACCCCACCTTGACTACGATTAATTGGGATGTAATTTTGAGTACGAGTGGGCAGACAGGAAGAGTCAATACCACTAAAATAAAAGGGGTAAATTCCTCTGTTGCCTGTACAGACCTAAAATCTACTGTAAACAGCACGTATGCCTTAACCACCCAACAACCGATGTGTATAGATACAGATGTTGTGTTTGATGTTGAAACTGTGAGCAATGGTTGCGTAAACGATTTTGTCTACAAAGTTGGTTTGCGTTCTTTGAGTGGTTTTGCTGTAAGAAAAATCGCTAGACTTGAGTTTGAGTTGGTATTTGATACGGACTCAGATGTCACTATTTCAGGAGTTGATGATTCTGATTTTGATATCAATTGTACCTTATTCCCAAGCCAAAGTTGTGTTGGAACATCTTGTTATGCTTTCAGTGGCAATACATTTAATTATTGTTTCAACGTACTGAATATTAATGCACAAACAATTCAAATTGAGCCATCCCAATATATGGAGGTTAAATTTGCGCATACAGCAAATGGTTGTGTTAACGGCTTTAAAATCACGAAACTTATAATCAGGTATGTTGACCTCCCTTCTGACTTGGCCCCATGCGTCCCGATGATATACCCAACGATTAATCCCAATACCCAATCAGTTGATCTATCAATATGTGGACCAATTTTAGGCGGAGTAATCGCTACTGAAACACCCAATACAGTCGAGGGTGTTGCCGTAACAGCCGCAGCGCTGAGCAGTACTTGCGCCACCTGCAGCGGATCTTGTTCAGA
>JBBAVI010000089.1:0-23903 GCA_040397785.1 Saprospiraceae bacterium
CTGTTTCGAGCAATCGCGGCAGACAGAATCCGGCTTATAGGTCTGTAGTTTTTTTTAATATTAACTTTTTTTAACATGATGCGCTTTTTTGCATTTAACCTCCTCCTGTTCAGCATTTTTATGTTATCCTTTCGGAGTAAAACAACCCGCGTCGTTTTTTTTGGCGATAGTATCACCCAAGCGGGTGTTCAACCGGGCGGGTATATTGCACAGATTAATGATAGTCTTGTGCAAAAAAACAAGGCCCCGGAATATGAGTTAATTGGCGCGGGTATTGGCGGCAATAAAGTGTATGACCTGTTTTTGCGTTTGGAGCCCGATGTATTGGATAAAAAGCCAGACCTAGTGTTTTTGTATGTGGGGGTAAATGATGTTTGGCACAAACGGAGTTTTGGTACGGGCACGGATGCTCCCAAGTTTGTACAATTTTATGAAGCCTTGATTCAAAAAATTACCCAAAATGGGGCGCGCGTTGTGTTGTGTACCCCCGCCTGTATTGGTGAAAAAACGGATTTCAGCAATCCGCTTGATGGCGAACTGAACCAATATGCGCAATTAATCCGGGATATCGCCCAAAAAAGTAGTTTGCCTTTGGTCGATTTACGGAAGGCTTTTTTGGATTATAACCTGCTGCATAATACACAAAACCAGGAAAGCGGTATCCTTACCACCGATGGGGTGCATTTGAATTATAAAGGGAACCAGCTTCTGGCGCAATTGATGCTTCCTTATTTGTAAATTTAGCTGGCGCTGTGCGATTATATGTTTTTACTTGCCAAAAATACAGCCTTTCCTGATCCATTTCCGAAAGGCGCGGTCATTCTAATTGATAAACCGTTGGGTTGGACCTCTTTTGATGTTGTTAATAAAGTGCGGCATCATTTAAAACAACGCTTAGATAATAAAAAATTGAAGGTGGGGCATGCTGGCACGCTCGATCCGCTTGCAACAGGTTTGCTGGTGATTTGTGTAGGCGATTACACCAAACGCATCGACGAATTTCAAGCGATGCCGAAGGCTTACACGGGTACTTTTACCTTTGGCGCCACCACGGCTTCTTATGATTTGGAAAAACCCGCAGATACGATTTTCCCGACTGAACACCTGAATGATGTCTTACTGAATGCGGTAAAACAACCGTTTATCGGAACTATTCAGCAAGTGCCCCCTATGTACTCGGCCGTGAAAGTAGATGGTAAAAGGATGTATAAAAACGCCCGGACCGGTGAAGTGGTGGAAATAGAGCCCCGTACGATTCATATAGATCGTTTTGAAATACTTCCCCTGCGGCCTGTGCCACAACCCGTTTCTGAACACCGCATTGTGAGCGCCAAAGGGGCTGAAATACACCTTTATCCTGATTATGCAGCGGGCATGCAGGCCGATTTTGAAGTGCATTGCGGCAAGGGTACTTATATTCGTTCGTTGGCGTTTGATGTGGGGGCTGCCGCAGGTTCGGGCGCATACCTTAGTGGGCTCCGGCGCACTCGAACGGGTGGGTTTTCAATTGAGGATGCCTGGGTGTTGGAAGATTTGGTTGAGGTAGTTAGACTTCCCAGGTCTTTAAGACCTGGGAAGTCTAACGCTGTTTAGTGCCGGCCCCGGCCGCCTCTTCGGGCTTTGGTAGTCATGGTCTTTTGTTTTTTCACGCCACCATGTTTTCCACGTACGGTGGTAGAGGTGGTTGTTTTTTTGACCGTGCCACCACGCGGGCCTTTCACTTTGGTGGTCGTGCGCGTGTGAACGACTGTTGCATGCGCGCGATGTGGCGCATAAACCGGTCTAGCGCGTACCACACGACGATTACTCACCACCATATAATGCGCGCGGTATGGCCGGATACCTACCCGATAAACACCCCATGGACGTGGGCGGAATGGACGATACCATGTAGGATAAACACCCCAGCGCCAAGGAGATACATAAACTCGGTATGCAGGGCGGTATACAAAACGCACAGAAGGCCATAACCACACATTTACTACAATGCGCACAGGCATATTGCCCATCGCAGGGCCATTTCGTCCATTGGTTTTGGTGGTTTCTTCCTCAAATGGCTCTGCAATTTTGGGTTCGCCATACAGGTCTTCGTCGCCAATAATCTGTAGAATAGCACTTTCCGGACCGTCTTTTTCTAATTCAATTACTGCTACATCCTGTGATTCGGAGCCATTTACCGGGACTTGCAGAACGATCGCGTGTACATCACCTTCCATGTGGTCTACTACGCGGATATAGTCGACGTCGCCATCTTCATTTAAATCCAGGTTGTTGACTTCATTATTTTCTTTGTTGAGCATTTTCTCAAAATCTTCGAGCGATTCCGCTTTTTTGAAAAATGCCAGGGCTCCTTCGAGGCTGAAATGATCGCCATCTAGGCCGGTGCTATCGGATGCAGTATCCTGGGCGCGCAAGGAAAGAGGCGCAATGCAAACAGCCATAACCAACATGGCGGTTAGGAAAAAGGTCGTTTTCATGGTGTGAGATAACGATTTTAGGTGTAAAAAAGAATTTTCGCGCTTAGATCGTACTAGGTTTAAATGGTAGACAATCTTGATTGTGGTTGGACTATTCTTTTTAGTGAAGGTTTAATCGGTAGTTTTAGCGGGGTTAGACTTTCCAGGTCTTGAAGACCTGGAAAGTCTAACCCCGCTAAACTACCGATTCTCCATCACCGCAGCATCTACACCTTTTTGTTCCAGTTTATCAGCAACCCGAATGGCTTCTTCTTTACTATTGGTGCGAAAAACGATCACTACAGCGAATTTTCCGTTGTTAATTTTAGCGATCTCGGCATTGGGATAACCTAACTTGATCACTTCCTCCAAACGACGACGGGCGCCTTCCATTTTAGAGAAAGAACCAGCCTGCACCCGATACCGTGCTTTAGGAGGCGCTGCAGCAACGGTCCGCTTGGTGGCAACTTTTGCTGCAGGTTCGGTTGCTTGCACCTGGGGTGTCACTTTGGGAAGCGCCACCACCGTTTTTTCTTTGGCACTCAAGGCCGTTCCTGATTTAGCCGTTGTATTAGATGGCGAGGTCGTTTTAGCCGTTGTGTTGGCCGTTGTAACCGGTTCATCTTCAATACCACTTGAGTTAGCTTGACGCCCTGTTTTGGGTGGCGTGGTGGTGTTACCTGCCACTGTTCCCGTATTTTCAGCAGCATAGGAACTGCCTGCACTGGCGGTGGAGTCGCTGGAGTTGTACCCCATATCACGCAAAGCCTGTTGAAGTTCGGCTTCTTGCTTTTCCTTTTCTAATTGTTTTTCCTTTTTGATCTGGCATGCCTTGAAGGCTGCTGCAACCACCAAACCTGCAAGCAACAGGTACAGGAGATAGGTAAGTACATTATTAGATTTCATCATTTTCAATTTTAAGCCGTGAAAAAACTTAATTTTCAATGCAAAAGATCAGTTGGCCCTTAAAATTAAGGTTGCCAGGAGTTGTCCTTGCTATTAGAATCGGGAACATTGCGATTTCCCAATTTTATTTCGCTGATGGTTTTGCCCATAGCAGCGTTTATTTTTATATTGGCTTTGCCATCTTTCCAAATTTCTGCCGTTTTGTGAACGGTTTCTTTGGTACCATCGGTGTAAACAATGGTTAACCATACGGGGATGGGCAAAGATCCTTTTCGTTCGATGGTTATAACGAAACAATTGGCTGCTTCATTTTTCACAACACCTTGAATTCCTAAGTCTGGATAACCCCATTCAAAAAACCAGGGTTTCCAAAACCAATCCAGCGATTGTCCTGATGCATCATTCCAGGTATAAAAGAAATCGTAAGGTTGCGGGTGTTTACCTTTCCAACGGTCCATATAAACCCGCATACAGGCATGAAACTTTTCGTATCCCAGCAAATCCAGCAACACAACATAGGCCGATTGTGGTCGGTCGTAAGAGGCAATTCCGTAAGCGCGACCACTCAAAAACTGTGATTGGGTCATAGGCGGGACATCATAGTCGCGCCCAGCCACTGCAGAATAATTGCGCAGCGCATTGTTGCTGGTATTATTGAGCGAATCTTCCAGAAAATGGTCAAAAAAAGAAGCCCATCCTTCATCCATCCAGGCATACCGTTGTTCATTAACGCCCATCATAAACGGGAAATAGGTATGTGCCACCTCATGGGCAGTTAAACCGGTTGGGTCGCGTTCGCCCAAGCTGTAGTCATTGACCATCATGGGGTATTCCATGCCATCATTACCATGCACCACCGTTTCGCAGGGGTAAGGGAACGGGTACCCAGGCAACCAGGTGCTCATCAGCCGAATTCCACGTGCCGCAATATCGGCCACTTTGTAAAAATCCTTTGCATCCGTAGCATATACGGCGCTTACAAATGTCCGGCGACCGGTAAGATCATCCACCACGACCGAGCGAGCATCCCAATTATAATGGTCGCTGCAAGCAAACGTAACATCGGGCACATTGGAAGCCTTGTAGCGAAACACATGTTGTTTGGCCTTTTTAAAAACGCCTCCTTTTTTGAGATCGGCTTCGGTAAATACAGACATTACTGATTCTGATTTATGTGCCTTATTCCATTTTTCAAAAGTGGCAGGTTCCAACATTTCTAACGGATTTTGCCATTCGCCTGTAGCCCAAACCATATAAGATTTTGGAACCGTGATGGTCAAATCATAATCAGAAAAGTCATTGTAAAACTCCTGCAGGCCGTTGTATGGGGTGTTGGCCCATCCTTGCAGGTCATCATAAACGGCTATTTGTGGGTAAAAATAAGGCACAAAATAAGTGCTCGGATCGCATCGGCATTCGCGGGTTGCATTGGGGTCAGCTGGGATGGTGTACGACCAGTTGAGTTCTACCTGGATGGATGTATTCGGAGGCAGTGGGTTGTTTTTTAAAAGAACATCCAAAAAAGTAGCAAAACGGCGTTGCTCTTTTTCGGCAATTGAACGTCCATTGATACGCAGGTTTTCAATTTTTGTGCCATCGTCCACATCTTCTGGATCAACTTCTGTATCGCGCTGACCGCCTTTTTTATACAAGTCATGCGTCAATTTCAGGCGAATAATTTTCAGTGTATCCGGGCTATTGTTGAAATAAACCACCGTTTCGTGGCCTTTCAACATCCGTTTTTTGGGATCCAGGCTGGCTTCAATGGTGTATTGAGCCTTGTTTTGCCAATAATTAGCGCCTGGTTTTCCATCGAAACTGCGTGTGCCTTTATCATAGGCATTACGGATATTCCGATGCACGAAAAGGCCATTTTGAGTAAAGCCCGCGCCTTGTAACAGGCATAACAAGAAACAAACGATTAAGATTCGCAGCATGATCGAAAGGATGAATTATTGGGCAAATGTATAAAAAATGCGAACGGTTCTAATAAGGAAATAACAGTTTGCGAATTTTTGCACGTAAAATGAGTATAAAACAGCGTGTACTTATACACGCATCCACTGCTGTTCGGTTCCCTGTACACCTGGTTGCGCGCGGGCGATAAAGCCTCCTCGTTTTGACAGCTGATTGGTTATCAAGTGAATCAGGTTTTCATATGGAACGATTTCTAATTCATGCGCTTGGTTCGTTAATTGCAGCGGTAGTTTGCGCAAATCATCCAATAAGGGGGCTAATTTTTCAAGAAATACAGCGCGTTGAAAACCCGTTTTGACCAATAAAACCAGCATCTTAATAAAAATTTCAGAACGGGCAACAAAAGGATCATCCATGAGGTAACGTTCGCGGTATTTGGCGAGGGCAGCAATTCGGTCCCATACCGCAATATCCTTTCCTTCAAGAAGTTGTAATAGAAAATGCGCGATCAAAATAGCGATATTCATTCCATCTTTATCATTGTGGTAATTTTGAATTCCGTTTAAAAATTTACCACTTTTATAGGTTGGAAATCCAGAAGGCAGTGGAATGCCCGTTAAATGGTGTAGAATATAGCAATATGCCCCTGATATATGCCAGAGTTCTTGTTGGGCTGCATGCAAGGCTACAAATCGGCGGTGTTTGTACACTTGCAAATACACACTGAATGCCTTTTCATAATTACAGGTATGCAAAGATAAATAAAGGTACACTTCCTGGGCGCTAAACCAGGATGCCGTTCCCTCGGCTGCGAGGTCAAGCCCGGTTTGGGCAGCCTGTTCACCCTCCTCATAATTACCCAAATAAGTATAAGCAATTACCTTCATGTAGTGAAAAGCCGCTTGCAGATTATTAATTTGATAGGGTTTATTCTCCAAATAAGCCAACGCCTTATTGCTGTTTTTTAAAAGTGCGGTGTGGTCATATGTTTCCAAAAAATACTGATTATTCAGCAAATAAAAATGGATATGGAACATAATAGAAGGCGCCGTATCTACATGTTCCTGCAAGGTTCGAATATATCGACGGGTTTGTTCGGGTTTAACTTGCCGGGCACCTGTTTTACGGCGGTAAGGTAATTGAGTGCGTTGTACATATTCCCAGGCCTGGTTTTCCAAGTCTGCCCAGCCTTTATATTGATGGTACAAATTGGCGTAATACTCAAACTCTTTTTCATTGCCGCTCACCCGTAAAGCACAGTCTCTCAGGTATAAAGCGGCATACTGGACAAAATCGGGCCAATCGTACAGGAGTCCGCGCTTCAACAGGCTTTCGGCGACTTCTTTGCTGGCTAGTTTGCAGCCGCGCGCGTACAGGAGCCGCATAGCCCCCAGGTCCTTGATCCCTTCGAAAAGGTTTTTGAGTCGCAAATCGGCGCGTGCTTTCTCCTCGTTATAAAAGAACACCATATCCTGCAGGTGCATTTTGAGGGCTTTTGCGTATTTTTTGTAGGTGGTCAGACAAAGTCCGATCGATTTAGCCGCTTCTTCATCTGATTTAAAATGGTGTTTTTGAATCAGGTTGTACAATTGCAGCACTTCTGGTTTGTTTTTACACAAAAAACCAAGCAGGGCTTCATCGCGCCAAAGTGATTTTTCAGCGTACCAAACAAGTTCGTTAAGTTCTTTGATCATAATATAGGCATGAATGAGTCTGAATGAATATTGTCATTGTTGAATGCTCAAAAATGGCCTAATAACAGTCTAAAAAAATATTACATTTTTCGGGAAGTTTTCCACGAGCATTTGGCCGAATTTGGGTTTTCGGGCCATCATGCACCTTTTTACAAGTATAAAAAAATGGGTAAACTGATGAAAAACCGGGTATTTGGGGCTATTTATTAAAAAAAACGGGTATTTTAAGGGGCGAAAATTTTGTTACAAATTTGAGCATCGTTTCCACCAGCAATTGGGCTTGGGAAAGACTTCAAAACGCGTTTTTTAACTGCTAAAACCCCTCAAAAAAGAATACAACTATTTGATTATAATAATATTAATAAATATAAAAATATACACTATTAAGTAAAATCACCTTTAAAAAAGTGTTTTTTTTGTCGGTACACTGCCCTGCTAGAGCTTGCCAATTTTGCAGCATGTTTTTCACTTTTAATACACACACCCATGCTACAAAATTTTTACCCACCCACCCCTTCTTTTGCTTTTGATCACAAGCAAGCGTTTTGTTCTGATAAAGCCATTATTATTATTGATGTAGGAGTTTAAGTAGGTTTCGTGCATTTTTTCGCCGCCCATACCCCGTGTATGGGCGGTTTTTTTTATGTTTTTTTAAGGCTACGCGCCTATTAATTCACAATATAAATATGTCATAATCAATAACTTATGCTACTTATTTTCAAAAAATCACCCCTTCAATCGAAGCCCAATTGTCGATAAACCAGCCCTTGGAGCACCCGTACATTTGTCCTGTCAACAAAACACGTTTTAATCCACAACACGCTTCAGAACTTCAAAACAAACACGATGAAAACAATTTCTTTTAATCCCGTTACCCCGATGAACTATCCCAAATGGCTGGGTGCCCACGACCAATCGCCCGGCTAAACCACCGGCCCAAGCTGGTCCCAAAAACGAACGACAAACAGGAGTGATGCTGGGGGAATGGAAAAAGTTGGAGCCTCAAGGCGTGGAGAACCTTGAACCAAAAATGCAAACATTAAAATTTTAACCATGCATCGCTCCTTGTTTGTCTTCACGGAGACTCCCGGAAAATCCGACCAAAGAGTACGGGCGCGCAAGCCGAAAAGCGGAAAGAGTAGGCGAAAATTACTCAATTTTTTTAATGCATTATGAATTACTTACGCATGTTGTTGCTGTTTTTCACCTTTTATGGCTACACGGCAACCGCCCAAGAAAGCAGCCAGGAACCGATTCCCGGCCAGTACATTGTACTCATCAAGGAAACCGCCATTACCCCCGTATGCCTGTTGGAAACCGAATCCGAAGACCGTGAGCAAACCGCAGAAATCAATACGCCTTTGCGTAATAGTAACCTGACGAAACTCAAAGCGTTACGCAGCAAACTGGGCATTTCTGAAACGGCTGTTGTACACGAATACGCCGATGCCGTGGTAGGTTTTACGGCCCAATTGACCGATGAAGCGGTACTACGCATCCGGCAGGATGCCGATGTCGCGGGTGTTTTTCAGGATTACTATGTTGCATTTACTGCTCCAGACCTGGAGGAGCGGCCAAAAGAGGCTGAATCGGCAGGTCAGGTTACCACTTGCGCCATTAACAATGCTGGTGGGTCGGTAGATGGAAGCACCAAAAAAACATACATCTGGATTTTGGATACTGGTATTGATACGGATCATCCGGACTTGAACGTGGTTATCAACCCGATGCTTGCGCGGTCCTTTATACCTGGTCAGAGTGTCGAAGATAACCACGGGCATGGCACCCATGTTGCGGGTATTGCGGCGGCTAAAAACAACAATATTGGTGTAGTTGGCGTATCGGCAGGAGCAAGGGTAGTGCCAGTAAAAGTACTTTCTGACGGAGGCGGCGGCACCTGGAGCCAATTGTTGCAGGGCTTGAATCACGTGGCGCAATTTGACAAAAAAAACGATGTCGTCAACATGAGCATGGGTGGTTATCCGGTATCCAACTGTGAAAATTCGGACATGGCCATCACCAATGCGGTGCGCAACCTGGGCCTTTCAGGTACTTGGGTATGCATTGCGGCTGGCAACAGCAGTGGCGATGCGGCGAAAAGCAAACCGGGTTGTATCAATGGCAGCAAAGTGTACACAGTAGGTGCATTGAACTGCAACCGGAGTTGTGCGAGTTACTCCAACTGGTCATCGACGGTTGTGGATTGGGTTGCAACGGGTTCCAGTGTGTATTCGACCCATAAAAACGGAGGGTACACCACGATGTCGGGTACTTCCCAAGCCACACCGGTGGTTGCAGGCATCATCCATGCGCGGGTAAATGCACCGCTGGCGGGCGGGACAATCTCTTGTGGTGCGCCCTTGGCTAATTACAGAATTGCAAAACGCATTTAATTCATTTTGAGGAGTTTCCCGAAAAATCCTTGAAGAGTACGGGCGCGGTAGCCGAAAAGCGGAAAGAGTAGGCAGTGTAAAAAATCAGTAATCAATATTAATCCTATGCAAAACAATTTCCACATTCGATTTGGAAGCATTTTAATCCTTTTCTTCCTTTTCACTCAAACAAACAGTTGGGGACAAACCTTACGCAATGGCCGATTGGTTTTTAGTACCTGGACAGAATTTCAAAACAAATACAATCAATTGGAAGCCGCTGATGCTGCTTACGTTGAGCCAACTACTGAAATTAAGGAGGGCGAATTCTATGATCCGAACCCTGCTGTTGCACAATTTGAAAATTCCATCCGAGGCTTCAATTCTTTGCGAAAAATTGCCCTTTTGGACGAATACAATCAATTGCAAGCCGGGAAAGATCCTTCCGACCTCGTAGAACGTTCGTGGTTGCATGACCCTGTAGCATCTTCCCTTGTAAATGGAGATTATGTACTTCAGATCAAAGACACCATTTTTTACCTCTTCAGTAAAAACACTACCGTAAAAATTCTGAATGCCAACGAAACAACATTAGCCGGTATTTTGAACGGTGATGTTTTTTCCAAATATGGTGCAGGAGTAATTGTAGATCAGCGTGAGAATGAGCCATTAAGTGGATGTTTTGCGGAATTTGAAGCAAGTTTAAGCTTTCTAACATCAAATACAGGAACCTTCACTTTTACAGGTATCACGTCATCTAACACCACAACCACTTATTATTGGGATTTTGGGGATGGTACTTTTTCCAATAAGAAATCACCCATTAAAACGTACAGTGCGCAAGGGATTTACACGGTTTGCTTAACCATTGAAGATAAAGATGGCTTTTGTTACGACAATACTTGTCAAACCATCATAGTGAACCAAGCATGTGGGCCATTCTTCACTTTTGATAAAGCAGGTACTCCAGGCATGGTTTGCTTCAATAATAAAAGTACTACGGTGAATGGCAGCATCATTTCCTATGAATGGAACTTTGCGGATGGAACAACCAGTACGGAAAAGAACCCTTGCCATATTTTCCCCTGTGATAAAGAATATAAAGTTTCTTTAACGATCAAAACAAGCACAGGTTGTATCAGAAGTATTTCCAGGGAAGTAACCGTAACTTCTTATGCCTGCTGTGATAAAGATATTGATGAACGTGATACGGACTTTGTAGAAGAAGTGGAACCAGGAAAACGAAAAATAAAAGGCAATTGTGAGGATTTCTATTTTTTGAATATTTGGTCCAATGTAAATGCAGAATTACGACATTACAAAAAGTCAAAATTTGGTCTTTGGTTTCTTTCAAAATCTGACATGCGGGTAGAGATTAGGGGCGATATTTACAAGAAAGATGAATTAGATTGCATATGCAAAAATCCAATGAATGTTGATTGTGAAGACAGTGGAAATTCCCATAAGGTAAAGTGTCGAAAACGTGTAGGCGGTAAGTTCAGAACTTGGCGAGATAAACCCTGGACCGCCTATTTTTACGAAGGCGGCATTTTACGAAAAACAATCGTTGCGCCAGTTTCCTGTAGTTAATTATTCAATGGCATCATGAAGCATTGGCATTGAATGAAAGGCCGGAATTGGTTCAGTTTCAAATCCTAAATTTCAGGAGATGCCAATGCTTTTTTCATAACTCCTGTTCACTTTACAAAACAAAATCATGCAAAAACTTTACTACTTGTGCTTCCTGTTCGTCTTTTCAGGCAATTGTCTTAGCGCCCAAGGCTATACCCTGGATTATTACCAACAACCCTACACCCCGCTGAAAGGTGATTCCAGTATAAGTGAAGGAATTCCATGGTTTAATGAGACCTGGGATATTCCAATCGGGTTCAATTTCAAATTTTTAGGACAACCCTATGACAGCTTTGTACTTTGGAATGAGGCTTTATATTTTGATTTTGAACAGGAAAACTTGTTTTTTTCTCCTTACACGGCAGATTTAAACGATAAAGGTTGGGTTACTCCTGGACCGGATATTTTATCACCTATATCCATTTTACGGGATGGAACACCGGGTAATCGAATTCTGAAAATCCAGGTTAAAAATGCCGGTTTTTTTGAAGGCGGCGCCCAGGATTCCGTAAATTTCCAGACCTGGATTTATGAAGGGAGTAATATTTTAGAAGTACATTTTGGACCTCGAAATATTATTTCCAATGTGTGGCAAGAAAACTGGTCGGGGCCCATCATTGGTGCTATTGACTTGCTTACAGATTATTACTACCTCGCTGGTGGAAACCCCGCAATGCCCGAAGGGAACCTGTATGGATCGGCAGACTCTATTTTTTATCCTTTGAATGGTCCGCCACCATCAGGAATCGTGTACCGATTTACGCCTAACACAGTTGCAAGCCATGAAATTGAAGCCAATGCACTGGATGTTGAGATTAGCCCAAATCCATTTCTTCACAGTATTCGCATCCATTCCAACCAAGACCAAGATGAATTGGATATACAGGTGTATGATTTGGCAGGGTATCCATTATTTCAAGGAAAAACAACCAATAATTCGTTGAATTTGAACAACTTACCTGCTGGCGCCTATTTTTTAAAAGTCAAAGGCAGGGATGGTACACAATTAACACGGAAAATCATTAAATCAGAATAACTACTTTTTTAAAGAGTGAAAAAGCCGTTTTTTAACTTTTGCTTTCATGTTTCCCCCTGCGCCGAACAAAAATCGGCGCAGGGTTTTAAACCAACCACATCATGAAGTCCCCATTTTTTTTACTTTTTTCGATCCTTTTCATTGGTCTAATCGCCTGCAATAAACAAATGCAAGGTACGGACCCCTGCGATTGCGGCGGATGTTGCGATACCCTTGCAACTCCGATTAAATTGCTCTGGAAACAACCCCTTGCACCTGATTCTTCCGAAAACTGGTCCATGAAACCTGCCATTTTTCAAGATAAAGTGGTATTTAGCCTTTTGTTTTACACCGAAGGCCAGGAGTATTACAAGGTTTACAACAAACAAACCGGTAAATTTTTGTGGCAATGGGAAGCCACGCCTTTACCTGGAACCGCAGCCAGGACAGAAGGATGGGCTCAAAAAGACAATATGTTCATTATCAACAGCAATTTCAAAAGAATATATGCTTTTGATATGAACACGGATCAATTAGCATGGTCCTATATTGCTCCTTATCAGACATGCACTGGTGGACCTAACATTAATATTACGGGTGATTTTGTGTACCATGAGCAATCTAAGAACGACATTGATTTAGATACTTCTTTCCTCACGCGTTTGCATTATAAAACGGGTGCCTGTGATACAGTATTTACCCTAATTAAAGAAAATACCTATTCCCCGAGCCCTTATCCTCCCGCTATTTGGGTAAATCCAAGTGGCGATTCCATTTTAGTTTTTCAAAGTAGGCAAATCAGTTTCAAAACGCTACGTTACAAGTGCGATTTGTATGCGTTTAACTTGCGCACCAGAAAAATTGAATGGGAATTAGATTCCTTAACCTCCGACGGTAATTCCAGTGTTAAAACACCCCTGGTTTACAACGGCAAGGTATATTTCTTTGGTGCCCGCGAATTGCATTGTATTGATATACAAACAGGTACCATTAAATGGCAGAAACCTTGTGAAAAATGGGATCATTTGCTCACTACGAATTTAGTGCTCGCAGAAGGGAAACTATTGTACAAGCCTCACAACGATGGTTATTTATACGCGGTAGATCCTGAAACGGGCAATGAAATTTACAGAAGACCGGATACCGAAACAGGCGATGCCGAAATCGCGTATTACAAAGGAAACATCTACTACGGATCAAAATATTTGTACTGCGTTCGGGTAAGTGATGGAAAAGTACTTTGGAAAATGGAGTCTCCAACGAAACGATCGAATGTACTCATGCTCAGTGTATCCATCGATCAAACAACTGGAAAACTGTACGTGGCCGACAAATATTACGCCCTGTGTTTCCAATTGTAACACGGCATTTTTTTAATCAATAACGCAATTTTAAGCTATGAAAACATTACTACTCCCCTGGAGTACGGGCATTGCTATGGCCTTTTGTATCCTGCTGCCCAAAAGCGGGTTCGCAACCAACAGCAACCCCGGCGATTCGACCGCGCATTGGATGCAGCCCTGGATTCGGCACATGGAAACAGACTTCCAATCGCTTGAAAATGAATATACGGACTTAACCCGGCCACTCCAAAACCGATTGCAGGATATTAAAGCCGAACTAGCTAACCCATGTACCCGCAGCGCTGAAGAGGGCTTCCATTTGCTGTGGGAACGCATGCAACTCGATGATGCACTGGCGCAGTTTGAGGAAGAACATGACCTGCGAAAAATCAAATTACGGTACCGAAAGGGGGTGGAAATCATCAAAATGCTCTATGAAAAAATTCTGAGCATGGACCATCATTTCAGTAGCCTCAAAGCGCAGCAGGAAATGCAAAAGATTTCCAATCCGCACAATTACCCCGAATTCAAGGAGGCGCGTACCATTATTGAAGACAAAATGAAGAAGAAATTCGGATTTACACCACCCGCTATTTTTCAGGCAAATCCGTATTTATCGGCGGCATTTTCGATTGTAGGGCTGGTGATCGGCGGCGGGGAAGACAAAGATAAAAAAGCGGATGTGGAAAAAATTGCCTGCATCATGGATTTCACGGTGCGTATTCACGCCGATATGAACGTGATTTTTTACGAAACAGGCTACCTGCGGGAAGCCAACATGACCCTCAAACGCGACTGTGAAGCGCTCTTCACCGAATGCGCCCGCCAGGTAGGATACACGATTCCACTCGAAAACTGCCGAAATAGCGACGATTGGGAACGCCTATACGCCCTGCTAGACCAAATGGTGGGCAAATCGCTCGGTGAATTGAACAATGCCTCCGGCATGCAAACACAACCCGACCCAAAACTCCAATCGCGCACCGAAACCAACCTGCAATTTGCCATTGATCGAACCTTACAATTCATTAACCGATACACAGACTTTGTCAACCAGGGCAATGAATATTATAAAAAATTCGATAAGATCACTGCAAATTACGAAAACGAAAAGGCCTGTTCGGAAATTTTGCCTGATCAATTCAAACAACTCAAAACCGATATCGACCAAACCCTGGATAAGTTCAACAGCGCTTACCGCATGCCGGAAGTGCAAGGATCCAAGTTGAAAGATATGCTGTACGGCGGTGTCGAAAATTAACCAATCGCTTCATTTTAATCTTTTTCAAATCATGTACTGGAAAGCATTTTTAATCCTGCTGTTTTGTACGCTTTTGCACCAACAATTAGCGGCTCAAATCCAGGAAACCGCCCCAAAAATATCCAAAAAAGCACTCAAAAGCGACTTTTTTGACCCTGCAACCGACCCCATTGGAATGATGCAATCGGATGGCAGTTTTTTACTGACCATCAGTGAATCGCTGCTCAGCAAAGCGCTGAAAAAGGTGATTCCTGATATCGGGATCATTCAAAAGGTCGTGAAACAAAAAATCAATAAAGGCGATTTTATTGTTTTTGAGTGCCGAAAAGTGGATACCCTGGAGCAATCACTTTACATCGCGATACCGCTAAAAAAGTCCGAAAACGGCCAAATTTATATTGAAGCGGGCTACAACACCTGCTCGGGCTCGCCTTGTAGCAATTGCAAATTTTCGGCAAATGGCTGTATCTGTGAAGAACAGGCACCCGCCGACAATCCAACACAAATCGGACGCTGTAACCACACCATGAGTTCGAAAGTTGCTTTGGCCAAAATACCCGTCGTTCAAGAATAAAACGTTCATTTAATCCAATCCTTCAAACCGTACCTATGTTGCATGTTTGTTTAATCCTGTTGTGTGGGCTGCTTGCCAATGCGTCGCCCCAAAAGAAGGGCTTTCAAAAGGAGTTAACCCTGCTTTGGCGGCAGCCCTTTAAAAATAATCGTTTTACAGGCACAAGTTTGCTCTATGCGGGTGAAACGGGCGTACTTTTTACCCAATATACAGACGTCGATGAATCGGAAAGTATGTGTATGCTGGATGCTGAGACGGGTAATGTACGCTGGACTTGGAACGACTACGATACACATCCAAGCACGATTTCGCATAGCGGACGACAAAAACAAGTCGTTTCATACCCTCATCTGTTTTTTACCGGCGGAATTGGCGCCTACACCCTGGATTTACAATCAGGTGAAACGATCATGCGCAACCCGCATTCCTTCTCCAAGGCCTATACCCAATTGGGCAATCGGGTTTTATGCATTCAAAACTGCACGGCAGACGGCATCGCGCAAGTTACCCTGGTCGACCTGTTAACCGGCACCCAGACCCCGGTGTATAAAATGCAGGCTGCTGACCATGAAAGCCTTGAATGTACCGCTCCTAATTATTCGTTTGCAGCCAATGGCGACACTTTGGTGTACTGGATGCTAAAACGGCACCAGATTCCTGAAAACCAAGAACAAAATGCCCTGTATGGCTACAATTTGACGCGAAAACGCATGGTTTTTATCCATAGCCTGGTGGCAACGGCCAATTACACCCTGGTTTATCAGGATTTGGTTATCGTAGCCAGTTCCACGTCGGTCATTGCGGTGAATCGGCAGACTGGCAGGTTGCGGTGGACTTATCCAAACGGCGGCAATGATTGGCAGGCTTTACAAATCTTAGGCAATGCCCTGGTGTTTACCAACCCCAAACAAGGCACATTAATAGCGCTGAACCCCGAAAACGGTGCGCTCCGTTGGGAAACATCTGTATATGGCACGTGCGCACGCCTACAGGAACTAGACGGTGTTTTATACACGGTTAACCACGATAACGGTTTTTTGTATGCTGTAGACTTGCAGCGCGGCACCCTGCTTTGGCACTTGGCATCGCCTGATTTGCAACTTGATCCGGCTGCCGGATTTAGTTTTGGGCTTGGACTGGATAAAGTGCGTAGACGCTTGTATGTGGGGTCTTTTTTGGCAGCGTATTGTTATCAATTGCCGCTGCCTTGATTTGTGTGGGCGATTTAGATAGGTTTATACGCCATAGTAATTGGTGAGGACTGATAGGCTTTAGCAATCGGTAGAGAACGATACGCTGTCGCAATCGGGAAGGACCGATTGGCCAAAGCAATGGGGAAGGACTGATATGGTAAAGCAATTGGTAGAGAACGATACGCCGTCGCAATCGGGAAGGACCGATATGGCAAAGCAATGTGGAAGGACCGAAATGCCGTTGCAATTGGGAAGGACTGATATGGCAAAGCAATGGGGAAGGACCGATATGGCAAAGCAATGGGGAAGGACTGATATGGCAAAGCAATGGGGAAGGACTGATATGCCGTTGCAATTGGGAAGGACTGATATGCCGTTGCAATTGGGAAGGACCGATATGGCAAAGCAATGGGGAAGGACCGATATGGCAAAGCAATTGGTAGAGAACGATACGCCGTCGCAATCGGGAAGGACCGATATGCCAAAGCAATGTGGAAGGACCGAAATGCCGTTGCAATTGGGAAGAACCGATATGCCAAAGCAATGGGGAAGGACTGATATGCCGTTGCAATTGGGAAGAACCGATATGCCAAAGCAATGGGGAAGGATCGATATGCCAAAGCAATGGGGAAGGACCGATATGCCAAAGCAATTGGTAGAGAACGATACGCCGTCGCAATCGGGAAGGACCGATATGCTTTGGCGTATGAACCGGGGAAACCAGACAATAAACAGCGTTTTCCCAATCCGGGCAGGCGGTCGCGTGGGGCAGACCGTCTTGCCCATTTTTAGGATAAAGATTATAAAATGGCTGTGTATCCAACCCATTTACCCTTTTTAGCGTCATAGCACTAAAAATATAGATTATGAAAAGACTTTGCATTTATGGCATTGCATGTTTCCTGCTGTTTACCTTGGGCAACTGCAAGAAAGACAACGAATTAGCCCCTGGTTTCGACATGATTTACCAGACAGATATTGTTATTCAACCGGGGTTGAGTACCGATGTGGTGCACCATTATTACATCAAAGATCTAAGCACGCGATATCTAACCTATTTATCGCAGTATGACAAACAGGATGTGGATGTCACCAAAATTTTACCAGCCCAATTTGCACTAAATGGCACCTTTGGCGATGCCAATTACAGTTTCATCGACCAAGCCGTTTTGCGCATTTACAATGAATCGGCCCCCAATGATTTTGTAGAGGTTGCGTATCGGTCGCCAGTACCCCTGGACCCAGGCAATAGTTTGCCCCTTATTCCCAATCAGCCCGACATCAAAAAATACTTGAAGGGTTCGCGGTTCAGTATTGATTTGGCTTTGCGTTTGCGCAATATTACCCAGGAAGAAACTACGACGCGACTGGATTTGCAATTCCGGGCATACTATTAAGAAGTCTGCCAACAATCTTCAACTTATCCATACCTTTACAGTGTTTTTTCTCAAATGTTCTATTTATCCTAACGTAAATTCTATGGAAGTCCTGACCGAATCCAAACTCGCACCCGCACCCGCCACCACCGACACCTTTCCCATCAACGGCACCGACCATTTGGAGTTTTATGTGGGCAATGCCAAACAAAGCGCTATGTTTTACCAGGCAGCCCTTGGTTTTGAATGGGTAGCCTATAGCGGCCCCGAAACGGGCGTACGCGACCGCGTGAGTTATGTTTTACAACAAAATAAGATCCGTATTGTGCTCAGTTCGGGCCTTACGCCCGACCATGAAATTGCCCGTCACGTTGCCCTGCACGGCGACGGGGTAAAAGTATTGGCCCTGTGGGTAGATGACGCTGAACACGCTTACAAAACAGCGATGGAACGCGGTGCCGAAAGCGCTTTTGCACCCATACACCAGGAAGACGAACACGGTTCGGTGGTGCTGGCATCCATCAAAACATACGGCGACACCATTCATACCCTGGTTGAACGCCGCAACTACACCGGCCCATTTTTACCTGGCTATGAAGCGCGTAAAAGCGTATTTCCGGCAAAATCGGTGGGTTTAAACTATGTGGACCACTGTGTTGGCAACGTAGAACTGGGCGACATGAACAAGTGGGTCAAATTTTATGAAGATGTGATGGGCTTCAAATTGCTGATTACCTTCGATGATAAAGACATCAGCACCGAATACACCGCTTTAATGTCGAAAGTAGTAAGCAGCGGCAATGGTTACATCAAATTCCCGATCAATGAGCCCGCCAAAGGCAAAAAGAAAAGCCAGATTGAAGAGTATATCGAGTTTTATAAAGGGGCCGGTGTGCAGCATATTGCCGTAGCCACCGACGATATTCTGGCAACCGTATCCGCCATGCGCAACAATGGCGTAGAATTTTTGCGGGTACCGGACACTTACTATGAAGATGTGCCGCAACGGGTGGGCCATATTATTGAAGATATGGAGGCGCTCAAAGCCATGAACATCCTAATTGACCGCGATGAAGACGGTTATTTGTTGCAAATTTTCACTAAACCCATTCAGGATCGTCCTACCGTGTTTTTTGAAGTGATACAACGCCGGGGCGCCAAATCGTTTGGGAAAGGTAATTTCAAGGCACTTTTTGAAGCGATCGAACGCGAACAGGAGTTGCGGGGCAACCTTTAAAACGTGTTTGATATGATCATTGAGCGGTTTAGAGCGATTGTTTGTCTAAACGGTGCATGCTCATATCAGAAACCATTAATTTTGCCGATCCAAATAAGTCCTTCCAATTTATTTGGAGCAGGACCGTTTGTTTGTACCTATTTTCAATAAAAAAATTTGAACATGAATTTTAAAAAATGTTTGATGGTGCTTGCATTGTGCATGCCCGTCATTTTTGCAAGCGCACAATCTAAAGCGCCAGATAGCTGGTTTACCCTCGATCCTGTAAAAGACAAGGTAAATGGTACCGGTGGCGACGAAACCCTGAAGCAATTGAAAGCCAAGGGCAAAAAAAGTCAAACAATCATCGTTGCGGTGTTGGATTCTGGTGTTGATTATAAACACGAAGACCTGAAAGACGTCATGTGGACCAATCCGGGTGAAATTGCAAACAACGGAAAAGACGATGATAACAATGGTTACATCGACGATATCCACGGTTGGAACTTCATTGGCGGAAAGGATGGCAAAAACGTTTCGCACGATTCTTATGAGCTTACCCGCGAATATGCGCGTTTGTCGAAGCGTTTTGCTGGCACCGACCCAAAAAAACTGAACGCTACCGATAAAAAAGAATACGATGGCTTCCTTGCAATTAAAGCCGTTTATGAAGAAAAACGCGGCGAATTAGAAGGCCAAAAAGCACAAATGGATGCCCAATTCGGTAAAATTGAGGCAGCATTCGCGACAGTAGAAAAAGCAACTGGCAAGAAAAACTTTACCGTTGAAGACCTGGGTAAAATTGAGCCTGGCACCAATACCGAATTGAAAGATGCCGTAGGCATGTGCAAAGCGGTGATGGCACAAGGTCTTACCCCAGAGTCCTTGGCGGAGCAAAAAGCAGAAGCAAGCGAATATTTCTCTGGTGGCCTCGAATATGGCTACAACACGGAGTTCAATCCACGTACGATCGTTGGAGATAACTACGAAGACCTTACCAATCGTTTTTATGGTAACAATGACTATCGCGGACCCGATGCAAGCCACGGTACGCACGTAGCGGGTATCATCGCTGCCAAACGCGACAATGGCGTGGGTATTAACGGTGTTGCCGACAATGTGCGCATCATGAGCGTGCGTTGCGTACCTGATGGCGACGAACGCGATAAAGACGTGGCCAATGCGATTTTTTACGCCGTAGACAATGGCGCGAGCATCATCAATATGTCGTTTGGTAAAGGCTACAGCCCGAACAAAGCGTATGTAGATGCGGCCATGAAATATGCTGCCGACCACGATGTATTGTTGGTACACGCAGCCGGTAACGACTCAGAAAACAACGATACCGACCCGAACTTCCCGAACGATGCCTACAAAAAGCCGGTAAAAGCTGGTTTCTTGAAAAAAGATAAAAATGTAGCGACCTGGATGGAAATTGGTGCACTTTCGTGGAAAGGCAGTGAAAAACGCGCAGCGGGTTTCTCTAACTACGGCAAGAAAAATGTCGATTTGTTTTCTCCGGGCGTAGCCATTTACTCTACTGTGCCGGATAATAAATATGCCTCTTTCCAAGGCACGTCTATGGCATCGCCTGCAGCAGCGGGTGTTGCGGCAATTATCCGTTCTTACTACCCTGAACTTTCTGCGAAACAAGTGAAAAGCATCCTGGAAACTTCGGTGGTAAAACAGGAAGGCGATGTAAACAAGCCAGGCTCTACAGAGAAAGTTAAATTCTCTGATCTGTGTGTAAGCGGCGGTATTATCAGCGCAAGCAATGCTGCAGCGGCGGCTGAAAAAACCAAAGGTAAAAAAGTTAAAAAAGCCATCTGGCAGGAAGCCGGTATGGGTAAAGTGATTAAAAAAGACAAGGCTACGGTTTCACCACGGGCGTAATTCTTTTATGAACTAATATACAAGGGCCGACGATCTGTTTCAGATCGTCGGCCCTGTTTTTTTATACCATCCGGTTCATATCCTTCAGATCCTGGTTGAGGATTTTAAAATCAATTTTGCCATTCATCTTGCGCAAATGTTCGAGCATAACGAGGCCTCTTTCCAATTGTTTATCTAGGGTTTTGGCCAGGCCGACATAATAGAGCAGGTTGCGCTGTTTACCGGCGGTTAAACCATGAAATAAACGGTTTCCTTCTTCGTCCTGGGCCAAGAGTTCGGCAAATCCTTCCGGCATGGGCAGTCCGTATGTACTTTCATCCTTCCAGATTTTCACTGTCAAGGGTGTACCTTGCTTGAAGCCAAATTTGTCGCGGTTCTTTTTGTTGACCGTGATGACGTAATAGCCCTCGCCTTTGGATTGTAGGGCACACTGGTATTCGAGCATATCATTGATGCGTACGACCACCCTTTTGGAACCCGCATCAATAAACAGGCGCGCAATGGAATCCGGCACATGAAAATGCGCGCCCCAGATCCGATTGTCCGACAATTCGATGCTGGTGTTGAATTCCAGGATATTTTCTGGCGTTTCCATATTTTAATTTTTAAAATGCGGATTGCGGATCAGTCCGATCAAGTTGCCCCAGGGATCTTTGAGGGTTGCTACCCACAAATCCTCACCTACCTGCGCGGGCGCACTATGCTCGGATGCGCCCAATGACAACATACGGGCATATTCCACTTCAATGTTTTCAACGCCCCAATACACTTCTATGTTTTCGGCTTTATTGGATCCGGCATTTTCCTCCGATTGCAGGCCCAGTTCGAAACCGCCTACATTAAAACCAACGTAATAAGGTTCGTTAAAATAAGGCGGGTGGCCAATTACATTTGTGTACCAGCTTATGGCAGCCGTTAAATCAGATACCCGGTAAATAACGGTGCGCAGACCAAGGAATGGAGCAGACATGGGTTGTTGTGTTTTAAGATTAGAACGCAAATAAACAAAATGTTTCTTAACAAAACAAGTGATTACTGCGCACTGTATCGTTTTATGCGTAGCCTTCGGCTTAAAATATTGACAATCAGCGCTCAGCATGACAACGATTGCTGCCTTTGGGGCGACGCTTTGTTTATGGACCAAAACGCTACCTTTGTGCAAATTTTAAGCAAACATGCAATTTCGACTACAACGCAGTCCCGACGGCGGGCACACCATTGCCACCGATGCAGCGGGCAACCAACTTGAAATGTATTTGCCCGAAAATGCGGGCGGGGCCGCCACCGGCATCCGGCCGATGCAGGTGCTCATCATGGGTATGGCAGGCTGCGCGGCAGTAGATATCCTGGTGATTTTGAAAAAACAACGGCAGCAGGTGGAAGACCTGCGGATGGATATTCAGGCCGAGCGCGAACCCGATAAAGAACCCTCGCTTTGGCAAACCGTACACGTTGTTTTCACGGTAATCGGCCAAGTAGAACAGGCAAAAGCCGAAAAAGCCGTGGAATTATCCATGCTAAAATACTGTAGCGTAACCGAAACCTTGCGCAAAGCGGGCGCGGAGGTGACCTGGGAGGTTTTAACGCAACCAGCTGGATAAACAACGTACAATTAATACATTACCTATCATTGAAGATTATTTTTTGATTCAAAGCAAACTCGTTTTATGGAAGATACACCCAGACAATTTGGCCCGGAAACCTTAGCCATTCGCACCCAAACACCCCGCAGCGCTCAAAAAGAACACGCAACCCCGCTATTTTTAACCTCCAGCTTTGTGTACGATTCGGCAGAGGATATGGCCGCAGCATTTCAGGACGACGATTTGGATGTGAATATCTACAGCCGTTTTTCCAATCCATCGGTGGATGAATTTGTGGATAAAGTGGTGTTGCTGGAAGGCGCGGAGGCGGGCGTGGCGACCGGAACGGGCATGGCGGCGGTATTTGCCACGTTTATGACGTTTTTGAGCAAAGACGACCATATTTTGTCGGCCTCGGCGGTATTTGGGTCAACGCATACTTTGCTGACCAAATATTTACCTAAATGGGGCATTGAATCGACCTATTTCGATATGACCCAACCCGAAACCATCGAAGCGTTGATACGGCCGAATACCAAAATGCTGTATGTTGAAACCCCCAGCAATCCCGGGTTGGACATTATCGACCTTGCATTATTGGGTGAAATATGCAAAAAACACGATATTTTGTATGTGGTAGACAACTGTTTTGCCACGCCGGTGGTGCAACAGCCCATTTTATTTGGTGCCGATTTGGTGATTCATTCTGCAACCAAATTTATGGACGGACAAGGCCGCGTGTTGGGTGGCGTCGTGGTCGGAAAATCAGAACTGATTGATATGTTGTACCTGATGGTGCGCAATACGGGTCCGTCGCTCAGTCCGTTTAATGCCTGGGTATTGAGTAAAAGTCTGGAAACCTTGCATTTACGCATGGAAAAACACGCCCAAAATGCTTTGCAACTCGCGCAGGCGCTCACGCAACACCCGCAGGTATCATTTGTAAAATACCCGTTTTTACCCAACCATCCGCAATATGCGATTGCGCAAAAACAAATGAAAAATGGCGGTGCCATCGTGGTTTTTGAGGTAAAAGGCGGTTTGGAAAGTGGTCGGCGGTTTTTGAATGCCTTGCAAATGATTTCCATGACCAATAATTTGGGTGATAGCCGCAGCATAGCCTCGCATCCTGCCTCTACGACCCACTCCAAACTGAGCGAAAAGGAACGGCAGGCGGTGGGTATTACGCCGGGTTTGGTGCGGGTTTCGGTAGGCCTGGAAAACGTGGAAGATATTATTTGGGATGTGGAGCAGGCTTTGGGGAGTCTTGGTATCGTTGGCTTATAAACCGTCGCAACAGGTTTTTAGACAAATCATCTTGAAAAATCAATTTGCATAAAACCTGTTGCTTTGGCTTATAAATAGTTCGTACCGGTTTAAAAAGGATTAAAACCAATTAAAAGTCCTGCAAAATCCCCAATCCCTATTTCCCAATAACACTCATTTTGCGTTCCAGCACCTGCCGACCGCCC
>JBBAVI010000090.1:0-23638 GCA_040397785.1 Saprospiraceae bacterium
GGCTTTGCGCAGTATTTTGCGCATAAAGACCCAAATTTAGCCAACATAACATACAAGGCAGCAGAATTCGACGCATGTTTGAACGAATTTTATCCAATAGCTTCTTCAAGATCGGGTAATTTGCCAAAACGTCGCAAGGTTGCCAGGTGCGAGCGCAAGGCCGAGCGAAAAGTAGGATTTTCCAAATAAGGAACCCCAAATTCTTCAGCTGTTTCTTTAACGATCGGAGCGATCGCCGGATAATGCACGTGGCAAATACGAGGAAACAAATGGTGCTCTACCTGGAAATTCAAACCACCTACATACCAGGACAGCCATTTATTACTTCTGGAAAAGTTTACAGTCGTATTGAGTTGGTGAATGGCCCATTCATTTTCAATATTGCCTGCTGCATTGGGCAATGGATGGCTGGTGCCTTCCACGGTATGCGCCAACTGGAAAATAACGGTAAGGATCACGCCTGCAATAAAATGCATCAACAAAAATCCGCACAATACGGTAGTTAGGTCGGAAGTGCCCAGGATAAATGCCGGCATTCCAATCATTATGGTAAAATACACTACCTTGAGAATGACGATCCGCATCATGGCGATGGTGTTTTCTTTTGTACTTTTTTGGTTTACACCATTGCGTACGTAGCGACGGAACTGTACAAAGTCCTTGGCAACAATCCAATACAAACTCATAATGCCATAAAATGCAAATGCATACAACCATTGAAGCTGGTGAATCTTTTTCACTTCTGTATGCGGTGAAAAGCGCAAAATGGCTTTGTCATCAATGTCGTCGTCCATGTGGACCACGTTGGTGTAGGTGTGATGCAACAAATTGTGCTGAAATCGCCAGTTGAAAATAGAAGCGCCCAGAAAATTCAGGGAATAACTCATCATTCGGTTCACCCAACCTTTGGAAGAATAGGCACCATGAATGGCATCGTGCATAACGCTCATGCCAATTCCGGCCAGGCCGAGGCCCATCAGGCTCCACATCCCCAATTCCATTCTGGGAGACATTGGAAGGGCGAGCATGAGGATAAATGGGGTAAGATATAGGATAAAAAGCACAATAGATTTGACCACCATGGTGGTGTTGGCGTGTGGGGAAAGGCCTGTTTGTTTGAAATAATGGTCAACACGTGCTTTTAAGGTGTTGAAAAACATTCTTTTTTCAGGGTCAACAAACTTGACCTTCTCTTTCATCTGAATGGTTGCCATGCTGTTTTGATAATGCTGTTTAGATATAAGCCCGCTGATAGTCAGTATATTTCAGTGGGCCCTGATTGAAAATTACTGCATGTTCAATTGCTGGTGTTGTCGGGAGGCGGACAAAACTACGCAATGTATACGAAAAGCGGTGAATGGAGAGGTCGAAATTTCGGAGGGCGGGTGCTTATCTGGAATGAGTCAACAATATGAATGCAAATAAGTTGCGGGGAGCAGAAGTGTTGGGAAATGCTTATGCGATTTGGGAAATGGTGCCTGATTACAATCCAATTTTGTTAATTTATAGTCGTACTGGGTAACTAATGGAAAATGGGAATCGTTTGCAGCCAAATTTATTTTTTTGAAAAATCCTATCTCTGTAAACGTATACAACCAAATTGCCGGAAAAGACTGCCCCGCATAGAAGCGCTTAGTGATGGTGTATTTTCCATTGCAACGACGTTTTTGGCATCCTTTTTTGAGTTTGGTGGTGATATTTGCGATTTAACTCAATTATGCTTTTGGGATTTTTTTCAGGAAAACATTGATATTATAAAAAAATAATTCCACTCCTACGGAGTTCGGGGCGTTATTTCTGGGCTACCATAATTTCGGTCCTACGGACCTTTGCGTTTCGATTTGGACTTATCGGAAGCGGGTGTGATGGCTAAACAGTGGGTTTTACCTCCATTTGAACCAGGTATGCAGCGTATTCCGGGATTTTTGTACCAAGATAATAGGGTAAATTCATCAGCAAAAACGGTTTTCCATTGGAAGTTTGCAGTTGATCGATGGAAAACTGGTTCCCCAATATCCGAATGGCAAAGGAATGATCGCAGGCCTCCATAAATTGAAAAAGGGAGCGTAAAGTGCCTGTTGCGCCTGATTTAACCTCAATGGGAATAATAAATTGCTGATGTTGGTACAACAGGTCGACTTTAGCCTGACTATTAACCTTTTCACGCACCCAAAAATGCGGTTTATAGGAGGGAAAATGATGTTGTGCCATCAATTCCTGCGTAAGGAGATGTTGCACAATTCGGCCTTTATACAGCACATTTAGATTTTCAATGCCAATCATTTCAACCTGAATTTGCAGTGCATGATTCAGCAGTCCAGTATCTAAAAATTGTAAACGGGGGCGCTTTTTAAAATCAGTTTCTATTGGGGGCTTTGTGGTGGTACTCGGATAAATCAGTTGAACAATGCGGGCCATATCCAGTGATCGCATCGCTTCCCCAACTTCGCGGGATTTATAGTTAGAATGGCCAAACCCTTCGAAAACGATGCGGTCTTTTTCTTGTGGAGCGGTAAAAATAAGGTGCTGCAGCACTTTCCGCTCTGCGGGACTTCGCGCATATTTTACAACATCATCTTTATATGCTTGCCACAGCGATTCATAAGTTGAACCCAGGTTGGCCACACTGTTTTCCTGAATATATTGGCTGATAATTTCTGGCATCCCGCCAATGGCTGCATAGGTATGAAACAGATCCATGAGCGTATCATGCGCGTAAGAGGCCACTGGAATTGACCTCAAAGCCGCTAAGGCCGACGTATGTCCTAATGCCATCAGAAACTCCTCAAAATCAAAGGGATGGAGTACCATTTGCTCCACCCGGCCTACTGGGAAAGAAGGAACTTCATGTAAAGCGAATTCCAGCAACGACCCGGCAGCCACCACATAAACGCCTGGATGTTCTTCATAAAAATAACGCAGCATTTGAATGGCTGCTGGCGATTCCTGAATTTCATCGATAAACAATAGGACAGAATCTTCATCCTTCGGGATGTTAAAGCTCAGGAATAGCGCATCAAGGATTTGTTTTGCCTCCAAACTGCCTTCAAAAAAACGCTGATGTGTTTTCTTTTCCAGGTTTAGCGCGATAAAATGCCGAAATTCTCGCGAAAATTGCGATACCAAGGTAGATTTGCCCACTTGCCGGGCACCCCGAATAACCAAGGGTTTTCGGTTCGATTTATGCTTCCATTCCAATAACTTTGTATAGGCTTTTCTTTCAAACGGCATGGTCGTGTAACGTTTACAGGGCAAAGTTACACATTAATTGTAATAAATAGGGGGCAATTTGTAACAAATGTTGTAATAAATAGGGGGCAATTCCTAGAACCAATTAATCCACCACCAACCAATTCGTCCCCACCGCCTTGCCGTTCCCGTTTTCCAGCCGGTAACAGTATATGCCTTTTTGGAACCGACTGAGTTCCATGGGTATTGATTGATTGCCGGCCAATGGATATATACCGGACGCAACAACCCGTCCGGCAGTGTCGAACAGGCGAAGGGTGTATGTGCCGGCCGGCAGGTTGGCGCAGTCGAAACGCACGCGATCGGAAGCGGGGTTGGGATAGGCCCGAACGGTGGGTTCGTCCGATACGGGCGTACCGCCAACGGAGCTTACCATCGCATTGTTTTTATAAAGCACCGATTGCACCGCGTTCTGCGCTTTGTTGAGGGTCAATACGGCGATTTCTTCCTTCACTACATCGTTCAGAAAACGGTAGGTTACGGTAGTATCCGTCCCGAAATATGCAGACAATCCGCCTCCCAGGGATCCTGTCGGAAAGGCTATCCAGCCCAAAAAGCTGTGGACATCCAGTACGGTGGTGGTGTACCGCGTTTGTTTATCGCGCAGCACGGGGTACTGCGAGAGCGATGGCGGGCCGGGTATCGTCAAGGTTCCCCATCCATCCACCACGTCGAGTACCTGAATGTTGGTGCGAATGCGGATGGAGTCGAACAATTGCGAATTAGGAATTTGCAACAGGAGCTCGGTTGGCAGGTCGTACTTAGGGATCGACAAAATCAGGTTCGACGTTTGTTGATTGATGTCGAAAAACTGGACCGGCGCCTTCCGCTCGATGAGCGATGGTTGGTATTTAACCAGGGTATAGTAGTTATAACCGAACAGCGTGTTGCTGGTATAGCCCATCCATTCAAATTTCGAGCTGGTAACGTTGTAGTACTGCTCCCCGGCGGCGGAAAGCACCACCAGATCTGCCCCAGGATATTGGGATACAAATTGCCCCTGAGCGGCGGGCAAATAAACCGTTTGGGAGGTATTGCTGGCGGATAGGCTGCTCAGGTCCCAGGCTTGGCCGCTCCCGGGAGGGGTTAAGATATTCGGCAGATTGGGATTGAGCGCCTGCGCGTACCGTAGGGTGTCGCCTGCGGCGGGAAAGGTAGTGGAAGTGACGATTATTTGGGCCTGTGCAGTCAAAATACACAGGAAGGCAAGGACGAACGATAGGGCGTTTTTCATACATCTGTTTTTGTTGACCGAAAAGTAGTGAAATCTTCTCACCGCTGTTGTTTTTTTACACCTATGGTATGCATACAAATATTGGTGTTACCTTATCGCTATTACAAATTCATAATGCTTTTCTGCTTTCTTGGCATCTTTTGCCATTGCTTTTAATGATGGGAGCAAGTCACTGTCATCCTGAACCATGAAGGCGGCCAACTTCAAATTCAGGTCTTCCAAGGCGTCATTTTTCAGATCTTGTAGAAATTTTTCTCCCATGATTTCCAGGATTTTTTTCTCTGATTTGCTCATTTTTTCCAGGTCAAGCGCTGAAACCGCTTTGCGTTTTTCCCCGTAATTTTTGCTGGCGAATTTGAAAAAGTGATAAAGCAGTTTGACGAAAACGCTGAATTCCGCAGGGTTAAAGACCAATGCATCGTCGCAATAACCATCCAGCAACTTGTATTTATGATTAAATTTCAAGTGTTGATAAGGAGGCCATTGAATAAAGGCGTCCATCAATCCTGAGATCGCTTCAAAAAAATAGGTGCCTTCATTCAGGATGGAACATTTGGAATAAAGTGCGTTGTGAAAATCCTCCAGCGCCAATTCGAATTTATCCCGGTTAGTGTAATCTTTCCTGAAGGGCAGGGGCCTTGTTTTACCCCATTTTCTTTTGTCAATTTTAAAAAAGTCAACGGATATTCCCATGGTGTATAATACTAATTGCAAGTACAAGCCACATTAGAAACAGCAGTAGCCTGAATCGTTAATGGACCGCTGTAGCCCGGCGGCGGACACACATTGATGTTGCTGTTCTGTCCGTTTGAACTTTGGGTAAATGTCCCGATCACACCCGCAATGGTGCTTACCTCATACGTCAAAGAAAATGGCCCTGAACCGGTAAAGGTAGCCTGAATGGTTTGGCAGCCTGTGGTGCAATTTTCTGAAACTGGCGTAAAAGATACGGCCGGATCAGACACCCATTCCACGCCAAAGGGCTCGTTTAGGATATACCGGCAAGGATCACTGTAATCGATTCCGCTGCCCAGTGCATTGGCTGCGATGGCATGCACCAAATAAATGGTATTAAATTCCGTTACGCCCGGCAGGAAACTAATCACCGGATCATCAAATACGCCGAGGATATTGTTGGGATAATTGATTATAATATTTCCATCCACCAATACAAATACCAGGTTATCATCGCCATCGAGCACTTCATTCCCGCTGTGCAGCAAGGTGATCTGCTCCGAACTGCAAACACGAATGACCGAAGGACTGGTTGCCCAGGTGCCAGCGTCGGTTGTACAATCGCACAAGGGACCGGTAGCATTCAGCAGGTTGGGGGCAGTACTGGAGAAACCGCCTCCCCCCCCCGAAAAAACCGACTTCACACAGCGGGTTGATGGTGCCCGTTGTCATATTGTATTCCCCGGGTATGCCGCCAGGACTAATGACATTATTACAAACGCTGGTAAGCGGACCTATAGCAAAACCCTGTAAAGGAGTGGGCGTAAGAGTCAGTGGACTGAGGTTAAGGATATACGTACCAATGGGATAATTGCCGCCACCGGCTTGTGTGATATAGATCTGCCCGTTGTATTCAAACATTTCTCCAAAACCGGAAAAGCCAGGAATGCCCCCAATATTGGTAGCAACGTTGGTATTGGTATTATAAATAAAAAAGTTGTCCAAGGTTGAAATCAAAATGGTAGAATCGCTGAGTGCCAGCATGCTGCCCCCATATAGCGGACCGGGCAGTAACGTTTGCACCGTCCAGGTACCGGCAGGCGCATCCAGCAGCAACACCGCAGGCGTATTGCCTGAAAAGCCCAGCAAGTAAATATCACCATTGGGCATCATGACAAAATCATTGAAAGTGCCTGTTTGGGTAATCGTCGACAGTACAGTTTGTTCACAAGTTACCATGTTCATGCTGATGATGGCGCCTCCTCCTCCGTTATTCGGAAACCCATATAAAATACTTTGTGCCTGTAATGCTGTAAAACAAGGTGCCGAGCAAGCCAGCAGGAGGAAGAGGATGCGTAACATAGGTTTATTGTTCATAAGATAACAGGTATTGTGTGATTGATTTGCATTTGAATGTGGATGCTTGAATATACCAGCATAAATACGGGCATTATGTGCTTCCATGCATCTAATTGTGCTGCGCCGCTGCTTAAAACCCTTCCTTCATGCCTCCGTTCCTAATTGCAAGTACAAGCCACATTAGAAACAGCCGTAGCCTGAATCGTTAATGGACCGCTGTAGCCCGGCGGCGGACACACATTGATATTGACGTTTTGTCCGCTGGAACTTTGGGTAAATGTCCCGATCACACCCGCAATGGTGCTTACCTCATACGTCAAAGAAAATGGCCCTGAACCGGTAAAGGTAGCCTGAATGGTTTGGCAGCCTGTGGTGCAATTTTCTGAAACTGGCGTAAAAGATACGGCCGGATCAGACACCCATTCCACGCCAAAGGGCTCGTTTAGGATATACCGGCAAGGATCACTGTAATCGATTCCGCTGCCCAGTGCATTGGCTGCGATGGCATGCACCAAATAAATGGTATTAAATTCCGTTACGCCCGGCAGGAAACTAATCACCGGATCATCAAATACGCCAAGGATATTATTGGGGTAATTATTTAAAATATTTCCATCCACCAACACAAATACCAGGTTATCATCGGCATCGAGCACTTCATTCCCGCTGTGCGGCAGGGTGATCTGCTCCGAACTACAAACACGAATGACCGAAGGATTGGTTGCCCAGGTGCCAGCGTCGGTTGTACAATCACACAAGGGACCGGTAGCATTCAGCAGGTTGGGGGCAGTACTGGCGAAACCGCCTCCACCCCCGAAAAAACCGACTTCACACAGCGGGTTGATGGTGCCAGTTGTCATATTGTATTCTCCGGGTATGCCGCCAGGACTAATGACATTATTGCAAACGCTGGTAAGCGGACCTTGAGCAAAACCCTGTAAAGGAGCGGGCGTAAGTGTCAGCGGACTTAGGTTGAGGATATACGTGCCATTGGGATAATTGCCGCCATTGGCTTGCGTGATATAGATCTGTCCGTTGTATTCAAACATTTCTCCAAAACCTAAAAAGCCAGGGATACCTCCAATATTGGTCGCAACGTTGGTATTGGTGTTATAAATATAAAAGTTGTCTAAAATTGAAATCAGGATGGTAGAGTCGCTTAGCGCTAACATACCGCCGCCCTGTGGTGGACCGGGCAACAAGGTCTGCACCGTCCAGGTGCCGGCGGGCGCATCCAGCAATAGCACCGCAGGGATGCCGCCTGAACCGCCCAGCAAATAAATATTGCCATTGGGCATCATGACAAAATCCGTGAAATTACCTTGTTGGGTAATCGTCGACAATACGGTTTGTTCACATGTAACTAAATTCATGCTGATGATGGCACCTCCATTCCCTGATATATTCGGAAACCCATATAAAATGCTTTGTGCCTGCATTGCTGTAAAACAAGGCACTGAGCAAGCCAGCAGGAGTAAAAGGATATACAACTTAAGTTTATTGTTCATAAGATAACAGGTATTTTGTTATTGATTTGCATTGGAATGCGGATGCTTGAATACACCGGCACAAATACAGCCATAATCCGCTTCCATGCATCTAATTGTGCTGCGCCGCTGCTAAAAACCCTTTCTTCATGCCTTCGTTCCTAGTTGCAAGTACAAGCCGCATTGGAAACAGCCGTAGCCCGAATCGTTAATGGACCGCTATAGCCCGGCGTTGGACACACATTGATATTGACGTTTTGTCCGCTGGAACTTTGGGTAAATGTCCCGATCACACCCGCAATGGTGCTTACCTCATACGTCAAAGAAAATGGCCCTGAACCAGTAAAGGTAGCCCGAATGGTTTGGCAGCCCGTGTTGCAATTTTCCGAAATCAGTGTAAAGGATACGGCCGGATCAGATACCCATTCCACAACAAAGGGCGCATCTAGGATGTAGCGGCAAGGATCACTGTAGTCAATTCCGCTGCCTAGCGCATTGGCGGCTATAGCATACACCCGATATATATTATTAAATTCCGTTATACCGGGTAGGAAGCTAATAACAGGATCATAAAATACGCCGAGGATATTGTTGGGATAATTATTCAAAATAGAGCCTTCCACCAACACAAATACCAGGTTATCATCGCCATCGAGCACTTCATTCCCGCTGTGCGGCAAGGTGATCTGCTCCGAATTGCAAACACGAATGAACGAAGGATTGGTTGCCCATGTGCCAGCGTCGGTTGTACAATCGCACAAGGGACCTGTAGCGTTCAGCAAGTTTGAGGCAGTACTACCAAAACCACCTCCGCCACCAATAAAGACAGTCTCACACAGCGGGTTGATGGTGCCTGTTGTCATGTTGAATACCCCAACGGGATAGTTAGGACTAATGACCTTATTGCAAATGCTGGTAAACACCTCGCCCTGTAAAGGGGTGGGTGTAAGTGTGAGCGGACTGAGGTTGAGGATGTACGTGCCAGAGGGATAATTGCCGCCACCGGTTTGTGTGATATAAATCTGCCCGTTGTATTCAAACATTTCTCCAAAACCGGTAAAGCCAGGGATGCTCCCAATATTGGTAGCAACGTTGGTATTGGTATTATAAATAAAAAAGTTGTCCAAGGTTGAAATCAAAATGGTAGAATCGCTGAGTGCCAACATGCCGCCTGCCAGTGGCGGACTGGCCAGTACTGTTTGCACCGTCCAGGTACCAGCAGGCGCATCCAGCAGCAGCACCGCAGGCGTACTGCCTGAAAAGCCCAGCAAATAAATAGCACCGTTGGGCATCATGACAAAATCCGTGAAATTGCCTGATTGCGTAATCGTCGAAATTACGGTTTCTTCACAGGTATTTAAATTTATGCTAATGATGGCGCCTCCCCCCCCGATATTCGGATAACCAAATAAAAAACTTTGTGCCTGCAATGCCGTAAAACAGGGCACCGAGCAAGATAGCAGGAAAAATAGGATATGTAACTTAGGTTTATTGTTCATAAGATAACAGTTATTGCATTATTGATTTGCATTGGAATGCGGATGCCAGATTTATTCCAAGCAAATTTATATTAAATCTTGAATATTCCAAACAACCAACCAAGCAGCACACTTATAAATTTTGCGTTAACTTTTACAGCCGTACGGATTGAACTGGTGCCCGCCAACTATATTTGTTGCATGAAACAAGAAATGATACTCGGCACTGCGAACAGAATTGTTCGCTTCTTCAACAGCGTGCAATCCGCATTCGAAATCGTGAAAGGGGTAAAAGACGACCCGGGCGACAACGAGACGGCGGTTTTCACCACCAAAGTGGCCAAGCGCATCCTCGAAGTGCGCAACAACCTCACCTCCTTCCGATTTGATTCCCTCGAACAAATTGATGCGATCCCCGGTGTGGGCCCCGACAAAATCGAAGACCTGTATTACACCTTTGGTCGGCCTGCGGCTGAAGCATTTGAGTCCAATTTGTTCGATAAAGGCCTTTTCTACGAGAATTGGACGGTGCTGCGGTACGAATACGTTTCTGAAACCGATGAGGCGCACCGCGCATTGGTGGACGACGCAACCGCGTTCCGCAAAGCCGTACACCAACTGGCTACCCGGGCCGCGATGGAAACCCAGGGACTGGCAAGCGAGGAGGCCGAGCGCAATACCAGCAGCATTTTAACCGATTATATTGATACCTATTCCAACAATACCCCGGAAGCCGCCATTGCTTTTGCACTTTGGTTTTTCCGGGTGGATGCCGATAATTGGTTTTCTTTCGACCGTATGCTGGTAGAAACCACCTTGTTTTTCGATTACCACAGCGATCCTTACGCGCCCCAGGAGTTGCGGTTGTTCAAAGGGTTTGACAACAGCGTGCTGCTCAACCTGGTCAATCCGACCGACCTGGCAGTGACGGTCAATGACGCGGAACGGGTAATTACCCTTTGGGTTGTGGGCCTGGCGGATTAAGCGCCATCCAGGCCAGATAGTCCGGCAGTTTTTCGCCCAGAAAGTAGGGCAGATTGAGTAGTTTATAGGTTTTGCCTGCCTGCGTTGTGGCAGGGTGGAGGGCGATGTTTCCGGCAAAAAGGCGGATTGCCAAATCATGGTCGCAATGATCCATGTAAATTTGGAGTGCGCGCATTTTGCCTGATTTTCCCGACTTGACTTCAATTGGTATCAGCTTGTTTTCAAAGGGCAGCACAAAATCAATCTCCGCACTACTCTGATTTTTTTCGCGCACCCAAAAATGTAGCTTGTCAAGCGGCGAATTGAGGTTGGCCAATATTTGCTGCCCTACAAGATGTTGCACGACGCGGCCCTGAAAGGCATCTCCCAAATCTTTAGTACCAATCAAATCAGCTTGCAGGCCGCAGAAAAAATTCATCAGTCCGGTGTCCAAAACCTGCAAATAGGGTTGTCGTTTGTGGTCTGGCATCGGAGGCAAGGTTGTCTGCGTAGCTGGGAAGACGAGATGGCAAAGCATCGCTTTTTCCAAAGTGCGAAGGGCCTCACCAATTTCGCGCGAACCGTAATTGGATTGACCAAAACCATGAAATTTGATGCGTCCTCCTGCTTCTAAAAACAAATTCTGTATGGAAAACTGCAAAATTTGTGCACGCCCCGGACCAGCGGCATATTTTTGAACGTCGTCCTGATAGGCCGTCAAAAGTGTATTATAAATAGGTTTTAGGCTCGTAAGTTCTCTTTTTTCTACGTATTCCTGCACAATTTCGGGCATGCCACCGATAAGCGCATAAATATGAAAGAGGTCAAAAAGTTTCGGCGTAGCGTAAATCGGTAAAGGAACTTCATCCATTGCTTTGGCTGAAGCCGCCTCGCCAATGGCCCTTAAAAACTCTGAAAATGACACCGGGCGCAGTACTAAATACTCGACCCGGCCGACGGGAAAGGTGTTTTTGGCTTCTAACAGGGTTTCGAGAAGCGACCCGGCTGCGATCACATACAGATTTGGGAATTGCTCGTAAAAGTAACGGAGCCAAAAAACGGCTTTAGGCTCGCTCTGGATTTCGTCAATAAAAAGAAGTATCCGCCCTGTACCCGGAGCAATATCCCGGTCAAAAAATATAGCGGCCACCGCATCTTCAATCCGGTCGAACCGAGTGAAATAAGCGCGGTGGTCACTTTTTTCGAGGTTTAGACCAATAAAATGGTCAAATTCTTTTCCAAAAGCCCACACGGCAGTGGTTTTTCCAACTTGCCTGGCACCGCGTAAAACGAGCGGTTTTCGTTTAGGCTGTTTCGCCCACGTGCGAAACGACTTGAGAATATCCCGTTCAAATTCCATGCTTTAAATTATTAAGCACAAAGTAAGGGTAATTTTTTGAGAAAATTGACACAAAGTAAGGGTAATTATTTGTGGGAATGACACAAAGTAAGGGTAATTATTTGAAAAAATTGACACAAAGTAAGGGTAATTGTAAGTAAAGTCAACACAAAGTAAGGGGTATTTCGAGATATCAGGACATTCTAAGATATATTGATTCTGGTATTCACGCGCGATTTTCTTATTTCTTGGATTTTATCAAAGATTTGTGGTAGGGTGTAAATTTTATTGGCGGGGTGACAGAAAAAGTCGCCCCGTCAATAAAATTTACGCATTTGCAAGGGATTAAACGAGGCTGTAGCAGTTATGCTTGATTTGAGTAGTCCTAGGCACTTCTATTCGTTTTATGATGGATTCTCTTACTGCACCGGCGTCTCAATATTCGCGATGGCTACCCATTGTTGGTTGTAGTTGCCAAAGGGGAAAATAGCATGTTGTTTGGCAGTGCTTCCGCCGCAATCGCAGTTACCACCGGTAGGCGAAGCGGTGTATTTGGAGTTTCTGCCGTGCATCATGGTGTATTTGATCACGTTTCCGGCATCATCTTTTACAACGGATACTACGGTAGCAATGTGCATGATCACGCCTTTAGGTACCCCGCTTGGTGGGCCAGCCAGCAGATCAATGGTCATGTTGGAATACTGCTTATCGGTATTGGCAAAAAACATCACGCTTCCAGGCCGAATCCGGTTGGCATCGGCTTTTCCGTCTTCGACGATGTGCAGGTTGTGGTGCTCAAAATACCAGCGGGCGATGCCACGCGAGGAGCGGTGCTCGTTGGCATTCGGGAAGATGTATTTTGATTTGTTGGCTAATACAGGAATGTGGGCCCGCAGGCTGTCAATGATGCGGAGGAAGATACCTGAACAATCCTGTAACTGAGGCCCACCTACGATATAAGGCAGTTTTTCGGCCGTAATAGACTCCGTGATGTGAATCAGTTGCGTACCGATTCTATTTTCGCTCAGGACGCGATCGGGTATATCGTGATCCTCGGTTGGGGTTACTGGCGTGGTCGTGGGTGTAGTTGTGGTCGTGGGTGTTGGTGTGGATGTCTGCGTTGTCGTGGGTGTCTGTGTTGTCGTTGGGGTGGTCGCAGGTGCTTCTTTGAGTGTCGCTGCGGTGGTGTCCGTCGAGGTCGGATTTGAAGCCACCGGCGCAGCTACTGTGGTAGCAGCGGGTTTTTCTATTTTGGGATCGGACTTACATCCAAAAGAAAAAAGGGTGAGTACTACGAGTACCCCGAAAAAGGAAGATCTTGATGCTTGCATAAGTTGGAAAAACGTTTTGAAAAGTTTCAGAAGCGTCGGCACCATATTAAATTAATAATTAATAACGCAAATATATATTACTCGGATTTAATGTTTTAGGTTGTGGGTATTATTTTTTCTATAAATCTGCCCGCAATTGATTTGTTAGCATCAATATTTTTCAATCAGGTAGTTTGTATATTCGTCCCGAACGTCAAAATCGGCTGGTAATTCAACCACGCCACTTAGGCTTTTGACCAATGGCGTGATTTCTACATTTTTAGTTTTATGATTAACTACCGATCTGAGATAGGCTTCGACCAATTTGGATAAACTGATTTTGTTTTTCTCAGCATACAATTTAGCATACGCTATGACACTTTCATCCAAACTAAGGGTTAATTTCTTATCCATGATGTTTTTTACGTGCAAAAATAATTGGTCTTTACGTAAGAAGCAATGGTTTGCGTGACTTCATTCTTAAATATCCGAATATTCCACAGGATAAAGGAAAAAACTAGTGTTTTTTGACACATTATTCTGGTATTGCGGGTCTGCTTTCATCTTTTTCCAACCTTCCGAATCCCCAAATGCCTTCCAGTGTGCATCCCTTGCCGCTTTGTTTTCAAAGGTCGTCATGTACATCAGGTTGGGCATGTGGCTGCCTGCAATCACTTCTCCGTAAAACACGGCGTTAAAACCAAGACTTGAGAATAATTTCACCTCGCCCCCTTCATTGAACATTTGCACCTTGTTTTGGTATATTTTTTCGGTATGCCCTTCATAGCTGCGCAATTCGTAAATCCTTTCGCTTTTAGGCCCATTTAATTTGGGAAGCGCAAGTTGCGGGGCATCTGAAAATGCCTCTAAAACGATCGTTTCAAAGCGCGTATAGGGCGGGTTTTTGTATTCCGCATCGATATAATCTTTACCCGCGCTTAAATAAGCGGCATCTTGATTGAGTTTTTTAGGAATGTCCAACAATGGGTGCAAGTCTTTGACGGGCGTTAATACATACACCAACTTTCCAAACGATACTGTATCGGCTTCAACGGGTTTGAACACGCCAATTGTTTTTATGCCCATCCGATGCATGCCGGGGATGTAGGCATCCTTTAAGTATGCGTCTAAGCGTGTTTCTTGGTCTTTGCTATTGATATGGTACATTTTAATTTGGTAAAATGCGCGCTTGGGTGGGTTTAAAAAAGTGGTAAACCCGATTAATACAAAAAGTAAAGACTTGAAAAACATGATTTTATGTTTTAATATTTGATTAATGTTAAAATTGGATGCGGTTGGAATGAACTGTTCGCACCATATTGTTCCCTTGGAGCCAACCCATAGCAGCTGGTCTCCTCCAAGATTTTGAGGTTTATGTTCTTTAGCGCAAGAAACCTATTTCAATATCCCTTCACGCTCAACTTTGCAGCACTATTTGAAACTAAAAAGGTAATAATAACTGAAGCCCAATTGATACCGACTGGTTTTCATAAAAAGGGTGTATTGCGCAGGGGATGTTCCACCAGCAAGATAACCCGTGGTTTCTCTTTGGTTATAATAAGCCAGATTTAGTTCTAACTGATGTCGACTGGAGGGTTGATAGCGCAACGAGGCTCCGCCAAAGAAATTGGCCTGATTGAATCGAACGGGTGGATATTTAAATTCGAAGTAATAATCGGATGGGCCGGCGTCGGGTTCCGTAAAGGGCGCACTTACAGGATCGCCGTAGTCTTGAATGACCCGGTTGGTGATTGATTTTCGGACAGTAAGCCCAAATTGTAGCACGGGCGACCATTTACTATAGGGCAGCATGGTGTATGCAATTCCGATGGGCACTTCCAAGTATTTGAAATCCAGTACCGTACTGAATCGATATATGTCAGATGCCTGATAAGGTTTAATGCCCGGTTTATTAACCGTAAAATTGACCCTCTGTTCCCTCGGTTCAGTAACCATCTTTTTATCAATATAGCCAATACCGGTATATATAGCAAATAAAGGATGTACATTAACCTTAAACAATAAGGAAGCGCCGGGCCTTTGAAAGTTGTTGTAATTATAAATCGCCACTCTATCATTGCCCCCCATATCAGGATCAACCCCATAATAAAAGGCCGATAGTCCAACACCCAGTCGTGGGCGCGCAGGGGATTTAGCGGTATATGGCGTTGTATTGGGGTATGCACATCGGTTTATTTCCGACACATATCGTTGCAACGATGCGCTGTTATACCGCAGTTTCGGCAAGTTTTCCTGACTGGAGCATGGTGCAAACAAGATTTTTAACTGGGATTCGAAACCGAGTTTATTTACTTTAATCCAGGTTACGTTCTCTGGGGACTGGATTAAAAATACCTTTTCGGAATTGGCTAATTCCCCTTCGAATAAATTATTCCCGCCTTTGACAGTTCGGCGCAAGAAGACCTGTTGCGTATCCTGGCCCGACCGGATCATACGAGCAATGATGAGCAGCCCTTGTTGGTCGCCTGACCGCGCCACGGATGAAGGGGAAAGTTTTTGCCAGGAGGATGTACCAGCAGGCATGAATTGTAGTATTTGGCCTCCTGATTTTTCCAGTTGGATTTGCCCCAAGATACTATCGCCTTTGGGCGAAACGTAGTAGCCAGAAACGATATTTGGATTCTGCGCAAAGGCATGATTACACGCCAACAGGCAGATAAAATGAATGATCAGGAGTAGTGTTTTTTGCGCTATGTTCATGATGAACTAAGATGATGTTGTGATATCTGTTGTCTGCGGCGAATTTCTTCAATGCTCTGCCCCTCGTCTTGCGTTATAAGCCTTGTATTCAATAAGCCACAAGATAGTTCGTTCTGTTGTACTACACGCAAGAACTATTTTTGTTGATGATAACATGATATTTTGGGTATGTTTGCGTGAAATTTAACCTTCCAATGGTTTGAATAACACGAAGTTAATTGTCCTGTTCCTGCTGTTATGCAACGCTCCATTGCACAGCCAGGTTAAGTTGAATTATCAACAACTCACCACTGCAGATGGTCTATCGCAGGGTTTGGTTTTCGATATCATTCAAAGCCGGGACGGTTTTATCTGGATCGGCACCAAGGATGGGCTGAACCGCTATGACGGCGCTCGCTTCAAGGTGTTCTCACCCGACCCCTTTGATCCCTTTTCTATTGCCGAAGGGTACGTAAATGCGCTGTACGAAGACAGTCGCGGCTGGATATGGATTCATTTCCTGACTGGTACAGACGTGCTTGATCCGAAAAGTGGGCGCTTTTTCCATTTAATGAAAGATGGGAAACCGGTTGTCGCGTCTTTATTTTCTTTAGTTGAAGATCAAAATGACGGTACGATTTGGTGCCTGTCGGGCGGCGACCAACTCCTGAAATTCAATATTCAAAAAGATATGCTGGAAAAGGCGTTTCAAGCAGGTAACGCCAATATTGAACCGCCTTGTAAAACGTTTCCTTTGCCTGCTTTCAAAGACGAGTTCGGCAAACCAATACAGGCTATTTCCCTTCTTTTTACCAAAAATTATAAACCCCTGGTTGCAACGACTCGTGGTTTGTGGCGGCTGAATCAGGATAGCGAAAAAATGGATTTGATGGGGTATGCTACATTATCGATAAACCGCTTAATCCAGGATACAGATGGCAAAATCTGGATGGATGTTTTTGATAATAATCCTGCTAATAGAAATGGCTCGCAAATCATTATATGGGACGAGCAAGCGGGGATGCAACAAGGGCAAATTATGCCAGGAGCTTATTTTGCGTGGTGGCCCTTTGACGGGGTACTGTGGATTATTCAGGATAAAACCTTAAAAAGGTTCCAGCCACAAAGGTACATGAATAAAGAGCCTGCTGATATTCAATGGCCTTTTGAAACCTTTTTCCCGCAGTATGAACAAGGCCGTATTAATAACTTATTCTTAGATCGGAGCGGCATGGTTTGGGTAGGCACCGATGGCTTTGGCATAGTCAAGATCAACCCTCAAAATCCCACTTTCCGAAGTTATCTTCCCAATACCTCCCAACGCAAGATATTCGAAACCCCGGAGGGCAAATTCCTCACTGCAGCAGAACCTGGAAAGATATACCAATCCGTCTTTTTTGACCAAAACACTCCCGATCAATCCCTATCCTCGCTTCATCATAGATATACACCACCCTTAACCGTACTTTATGATCAGGACGGCAATTGCTGGTCGTACGCCGCTGACTCGTTGTTGTACCGAAGGGATGCCCATACCAAAGCGCTTCAGAGATTTCCGCTGAAAGGGCGTGGCCTGTGCCTCGATGCAAAAAACAAGCTGCTTAGTGTCAGTGAGGCGGGTTTGCACATGCTCGATCCAGCCACAGGGCAAACCCGGTTATTTGCCTTCAAAACACCCCTGCTACAGCGTTCTGAATTTTCTCATTTCATTTGGAAAGACGCCGAAGCGGCAGTTTGGATATTTGGGTTTGAAGGATTGGTTAAAGCAATCCCTTCCGATGCCGGCTATCAATTTGAATACTTCGTCAATAATCCGAAAGACCGCACTTCCTTATCCTCTAATACGGTACTCAGTGCCGACGACGATCCCCTCGAACCCAATCGTTACCTCTGGCTGGGCACTAATACAGGCCTCAACCGCTTGGACAAAAAAACAGGACAATTCAAACAATACAACATCGCGCAGGGGCTTCCCGACAATGTGGTATATGGCGTTTTGGCAGAAAACACACCAAAAGACAGCGCCAAGCCCGGATTTATCTGGCTGAGTACCAACAAAGGGTTGTGCCGCTTCGATGTGCGCGCCGAAACGACCAGGAACTTTACGGTTGCCGATGGCTTGCAGGACAATGAATTCAACAGTTCGAGTTATCTGAAAACCCGCAATGGCACCCTGATTTTCGGGGGGATAAAAGGCCTGACCGTATTTCATCCGGATAGTCTGCGTTTTAATCCATTTGTTCCTCAAACCCGTATCGTTGGCTTGCATGTCAATAATCAACTCTATGATATAAGCGGACAATCGTCCATCACGCTCACACACGATCAAAACCTGCTCACCTTTGATTTTGCATCGCTTGAATTTACCAATCCGGCACAGAACCTGTACCGCTATCAACTCGTGGGCGTGGATAAAGACTGGGTGCCCTTGGGGAATAAAAACAACATCCAATTTGCCAATCTGGCTCCCGGAACCTACACCTTCAAGGTGCTGGGCAGCAACAACGCCGGTATCTGGAGTGCGCAGCCCGCCGAACTGCGTTTTACCATCCGACCACCGTGGTGGACTTCCTGGTGGGCCTGGCTACTGTATCTTGGAATATTGGCAGCAGGGGCCTGGCAGTATTATCTATACTTGCTCAATCGGCGCTTGTCCGAGCAGGAAAAACTACGGCTGAAAGAACTCGACGACTTCAAAACCCGATTTTTTACCAATATCACCCACGAATTCAGAACGCCGCTTACGGTCATGCTGGGCATGAGTGAACAGTTGGCAAAAGACGAAACCGACGATCCCAGACGCAATAAACTCGGCTTGATCAAACGCAGTGGGGAAAATCTCCTTCGACTTATCAATCAGATCCTTGACTTAGCTAAGTTGGAGTCGAATACCTTGAAAATGAATTACACTCAAGGCGATGTGCTGACGTTCATACAGTATGTTACCGAAAGTTTGCACTCGCTGGCCAACGCGCAAAATCTGATGCTCCGCGTCGAAAGTGACCAATCGAAAATTGTAATCGACTACGATCCCGAGCGTTTTTTGCAAATCATCCACAATTTATTGTCGAATGCTATCAAATTTACCCCATCGGGCGGCAAAGTGGTCATTCGGGCCGGTGTAGACTTGGCAGGTTTTAAAAACCTGCCTTGTCTAAACATCTCGGTTACCGATTCGGGCGCAGGAATCCCTCCTGAGGAACTGCCGCATTTGTTCGAACGATTTTTTCAGGCCAGAAACCAGGAACACGCCAAGGCGGGTGGGACAGGCATTGGACTCTCGCTGACCCGCGAATTGGTCAAAGCGATGGGCGGCGAGATTTCGGTGGAAAGCACCCCGGGCGTGGGCAGTACTTTTTTGGTGCGCTTGCCGATCACCAATAACAGTGCATTAGCGCCTTCAGGGCCCAACTTCAAGTTGGAAGCCTGGAAGCCCTCCCCTGTAAAACCGCCAATAACCCGCCATAAGGAGCCGATGCAAAGTCACCCCCTCACCGCGCCCACCGTCCTTTTGGTGGAAGACAACCCGGATGTCGTGGAATACCTGAGTGCTTGCCTTCAAGAACACTATTACCTCGATTTTGCCTACAATGGACAGGCTGGCATAGACATGGCACTTGAAAACGTGCCCGATCTCATCGTGAGCGACGTGATGATGCCGTATAAAGACGGCTTTAAAGTGTTGGAAAATCTGAAAAACGACGAACGCACGAGCCATATTCCGATTGTTTTATTGACCGCAAAGGCCGATATTCAGAGTCGGCTGACCGGACTGCGCAAAGGCGCCGATGCCTATTTATCCAAACCTTTTCATCAGGAAGAATTGCTGGTAACATTGGAGAATCTGCTCGAATCACGGCGGAAATTACAGGCTAAGTACCAGCAAAATGTGCTTTCAACCACAGTGCCCTCTGTTGAGGAACCCGACCCGGAAGACAGCTTTCTACAAAAGGTTCGGGCTGTTGTGGAAAAACACCTTTCCGACGCTGATTTTGAAATGCCGCAACTCGAACGCGCCCTGGCTATGAGCCGCAGCCAGATTTTCCGTAAAATCAAGGCACTTACAGGCAAATCGCCCAGCCTGTTTATTCGTTCCATCCGTTTGCACCACGGCAAACAAATGCTGCTGAGCACTACGCGCACAGTTTCTGAAATTGCGTACGAGGTGGGTTTTTCTTCGCTCAATTACTTCTCCGATGCATTTTTCGAGGAATTTGGGGAGCGGCCCTTGAAGGCGCGGGGCGGAGGCGAATAATATCCAATTTCAAGATTTTTAAGCGTTTCTCGTTCGATGTTGGATGTTCCATCTTCCAGCCAAAAATAGTTATGCCTCATTTGCCGATGCAATGCCTAATTTATTGATAATAAAATAGTTATCTTCCGATTGTCTCCTGCTGTGCATCATAATCAGTAAAGAAAATTTCCTACACGCAACCTCAACGGTAGCGTTTGAACGATGATTGGTAGCCCACAGCACTGGCCTACCCACACCTTTGTACCAGTTCCAGAAGGAGCCGATGATTACATAAAAAACAAACTTTTCAAACATGAGAAATCTATTTTTCCTCGCGGCGCTGTTGTGTGCTGCAGTCAACATTGCCGCTGCACAAACCGTAGCGCACCCCAATGCCCAGCGCGATATTGACAATTTCAAAGCGGCCCGCGCAGCCTGGAATTCCGGCGATTGGGCTGCTTACCTGACTTTTTTTACCGCTGATGCCATGGCGTATGGCGTGGGACCCCAAGATTCTATGAAAGTTGTCGATTTGGTGGCAAGTCAGAAGGCCAGCCGCGATAAGTATACCAGTGTTAAGGTGGGCAACGGTGCCATTCTGCCGGTAAACGTAGCGGAAGGGGGACTAAAAGGCGACTGGATTTTGGAGTGGAACCAGCATACCGCTGTGCGCAAAGACGGCGGCAAGGAGTCCTTCCGATATCACATTTCTTGCCAGATGGTAGATGGAAAATGTCGGCGCATTACCTATTACTACAACGATGTGCCGATAATGCGGCAACAAGGCTGGGAGTTTACGCCGCCGAAAAAGTAACTCCCTTTATCACAAATGAACTTTAAATAATTGCAGTTCCAGAAGAAGTTGCAACTATCACACTCAATTACAAATTTTTTTCAAACATGAGAAATCTATTTTTTATCGCGGCGCTGTTATTTACCGCAATCAACATTGCCTCTGCACAAACAGCATCTGCCCCATACGGAGAGGTAAATTTTATTGATGTAAAACCCAACATGAATGAGAGTTACTTGATAGATGTAAAGACATCAAAGAAACTCCAAAATGCTCGAAAGGTAAACAAAACAATTATCTCTTGGCAACTATACCGCAGGACATATCCAAGAGGTAGCAACATGGAGTATGATTATGTTGGATTTACCGTCTATCCAAGTGGCAAAGAAATGAAAGCGGAAGGAACATGGGACTCTGGGGTCAAAGAACTAAGTGCGAAGGAAATCGAAGGGTTTTTGACTTCATTGAATAACAGTCGTTCTATCGTAGCCACAGATCTTTACCACTATAAAATGGGTACTACGCCTTCAATTTCTCTGCCAGGCGAATATGTACAACTCAATCTTGTCAAAATAAAACCAGGTATGTATGATGCTTATGTCAAAAATCTAGAAACTTGGAAGCTGGTCATGGAAGAGTGTATCAAAGCGGGTAAACTGAAAGGATTTAATGTATGGGATCGTACCTACCAAACAAATGTGATGGGAGACAATGACTTTACGGTGACTTTTAGTTTTGCGACATTTGATCAAGCACTATCATGGGCAAGTGGCAAAATAAACGTGGCAGATGAATTCAAAAAACTCTTTCCAAAAGAAGACTACAATGCTTTCACTGCTAAGTTGCGCGAATTGAGAGAAATCACCAACCAAGAGCTTTGGGAGTTGGTGGAAGTGACGGATTAATAATATCATTACAATTGATGATTGTCAAGTTTTGCCATGGTGTGAAACTGGGCAGTCATCAATTTGATAGGAAATTGATGACACGGCATTGCCAAAAACCGAATAGAGATAATAGTATTTTCTCTGTTTTTCATCGAAAGCCGACCGCGACAAATATACCAGTGTTAAGGTCGGAAACGGTGCTATTCTGCCGCTAAACATAGCGGAGGGAAGACTAAAAGGCGACTGGATTTTGGAGTGGAACCAGCATACCGCTGTGCGCAAAGACGGCGGCAAGGAGTCCTTCCGATATCACATTAGTTGTCAGATGATAGATGGAAAATGTCGGCGCATCACCTTTTACTACAACGAAGCACCGGTAATGCGGCAACAGGGTTGGGAGTTAACGCCACCGAAAAGCAATTGATTAACAAGGTCATTCATTCAACCAATCATAATATTTTTAACATGAGAAATCTATTTTTTATCGCAGCGCTGTTGTGTACCGCGATCAACATTGCCTCTGCACAAACAGCAGTAAGAAAGCAAGCCAACGCTGTACCAACCAAACCCATCTGTCTTGTTCAAAAAGGATATGAAAACGACCAGTTATTCTACACCACGCGCTTTAACGCAGCAGGACATATTCAGGAGAGCAAGGAATGCAAAAACGGTCAACTTAAAACGCACCGGATCATAGTGCGTGCGGATGCTGAAGGAAGAATACTTGAAGCACGTTTGGTAGACAGCATCGAAAAAAAGGTATTCGTCAATAAATTTAGTCGCGATGCCGCAGGATATGTACTGGCGAGAGAGCGTTTCGAGGTGACGAAAGGCGACGTGCAGGTATTGGTGGAACGCAGCGTTTATGAAAACAATCCGGCGTCTCCATGTGTCATCACCAAAATCACCAGATATGACGGCAGTGGAAACCTGGTGGATGTAACCACTATGGAGAATTTGGATGCCAACGGTAGTAGCAAATCTGTGGTTACCGATAAGGCCGGCAAGGTCATAAAAACGGAAGTATGGAAGCGAGACGACAAAATTTCAGGTCGACAATTCGTTGACGCTTTCCCCTACCAATGGATTCACAACCGCATCGAATTTACCTTAACCAATGCCGATGGCACGGTAGATGCCAGCTCAAATAAAGATGAAAACCGGGTTTACAATGCCCAGGGGTATACGACCAGCCTGACCACGCGATACGCCGACGGGCGTGTATCGAATTTTAGGTATGAGTACGTTTGCCAGTAATGGAATGGTGAAAAAGGGGAGTGTCCTTTAGGGGATACTTCCCTTTTCTATGGCGTTTTTGAAAAATATCCATTTGTCACTTTTTCTCTTCGCATTTTGGGTATTCACGCCAAGTGTAACTCTTTTGCACTATTTTCCAGGTGCCTTCATACTTTAAAAGTAAAAAATAATCTGTAAAAATTCTCCAATTGGGTACTACTATTTCTCCTTTTGCAATTGCAGCATCTTTTTCTTAATCTATCGATATTATTCTACCAATTCTATTGCTTTTTTCGCCTGTCTTAATACCAGAAATATATTGCGCTCCCGAACGTGTCCAAAGGCTATCTTTTGTTACGGTATACAGGTTAAAATCTGGGTGCAATGCTTTCCTTAGCCGCTCAGGTTCACCATTGTGCCGATGTTTAGAAGCCATGCAAGGCATTAGATTGTGCTCGGTTTTAAGGCTTGATTTGCTTTTTCAACGCTTCGATTTGCCTATTTAATTCAAGGTTTTTTTGAATTTCTTCTTCTGCGCGTTTCTTCTCCTCAATAAGTAACTTATCCATTTCGGCAATGATCTCTTCCTTTTCGGCAATAATCTCTTCTTTTTCGGCAATGATCTCTTCCTTTTCGGCAATGATTTCATCTTTTTTTCTCATCTCCCGCTCAAATATTCGATCCAGTTCATCCT
>JBBAVI010000091.1:0-22251 GCA_040397785.1 Saprospiraceae bacterium
GAATTTCTACTTGGAGCATAATTGATTGATTTACATCACCGCAACAAGTCTAATAATATTTCATTTTAGTTTTAGGCGCTGCCAAATTATTCGATATTCGTCCCCATTCAAACTTCTATCATGTTCAAAGAACGCGCCCCGCTTACTTTTTACATCCTGGCCATATCATTACTTGCGCTTTCCAGCACGCTTGCTTATTTTTTTGCACGGAAAGGGTTGGAGGATCGTGAGAACGATGCTAAGGTCGTAAACCTGGCAGGAAGGCAGCGGATGTTGAGCCAGCAGATCACCAAAGATTGCCTGGAACTACAACACATAGGAACCACCGAATTCAATAAGCAAGTCCTGCTTGAGGAACTCTACCATGCGCTCAATGATTGGCAACTTGCCTATCACCAATTGCATGGCGAAGTGCCAATTGACCGTTTTATCGTTAAAAATTCGGAAGCTGTGCGGCTGCGGTTCGACAGTATTGAGCAGTCCTTTCAAATGATTAAAAACGCCGCTTCGCAAATATTACGTGCCTCCGATAGAGATGTGCACGCAGCTACCGAGGTAATTTTGCAGTATGAACCGGCTTTTTTGAACGGAATGGATGGAATTGTGCTGCAATACCAAAAAGAATCGACCGCTAATATTCAGCAATTAGGCCAGTTGGAAACGTATATCTGGATTTTTACACTTGCGCTTCTGTTATTGGAATTGTTCTTCATTTTTATCCCCCTGAACCGGCGGATCATTCGCGAACTTTCGGAAAAAAACGCGCGCAATCAATTATTAATCGAAAAGCAAAACGCCCTTGAAAACTCCCTAAGTCTGATGCAACACATGCAGCAAAACTTGTTGGAAGCCGAAAAATTAGCCATGCTGGGCGAAACCGTGGGCGTCATCACCCACGAAATTAATACGCCAATTGGTATTGCAGTTACGGCCGCTTCTTCTTTGCATGCTTATACCCAACAACTTGTCGCAGCATATAAGGAGCAGCAATTACGTAAATCCAGTTTGGAGGCTTACGTAGCGCATGTCGAAGAAGGAAGCGCCCTGGTGCTGAACAACCTGGAAAAAGCCGCACAATTGCTACAAGATTTTAAAAATGTAGCCATCCCGCAATTGAGTGGACACAAAGAACATTTCGATTTAAGTCAATTGATCGCACAAGTTGCCCATACCCTCAGCCCGTTTTTTAAAAATACAGACATTCAATTGCAGTTAAACTTGCCTCCCAAACTCGAAATAAACAGCCATCCCGGTGTTTTTGCACAAATTATCATGAATTTGGTTACCAATTCTTTGAAACATGGATTTCCGAATACACCCCAAGTTGGATCCATTACGATCCACTTAACCGAACACACCCACCACCTGCATTTAAGTTATCAGGACGATGGGGTAGGCATTTCCCCCGCCTTGCTGCCCCAAATATTTGAGCCTTTTTTTTCCACCGCAAAGCAAAAAGGAGGCAGCGGACTGGGCCTGAGTATTGTGCAACATTTGGTGGTAAAACAATTGGGTGGAATTATTTATTGCAAGAGTGATACCAACGCGGGGGTGTTGTTCGATATCCAAATCCCGAAATATCAAAAAGAGGCCGAAAGCGTAAAATAACCTTAAATTTATACCCTACTATTTTTGAGGACAATTAGAAGTTGCTACATTTGTTGGAGTATATCTTAAACTCAAGACGCATTTTTTTGGTATTTTCCAGTGTGATCAGTCGTTTTAGGGTTTAGTGTAAGCGTGTAGTCAAATGGACGATTTGTTGTCTTTTATTCCAGAGTTGGTGCAAACGCCCGGAAAACCAACTGAGTTTTGGAATATTTTGATCGTTGACGATGAGCAAAGTGTGCATGATGTTACGCATTTTGCCCTCAAAGGCTTTGTTTTTGAGGACAAAGCCTTGCAATTTCATTCGGCTTTTTCCGCGCGCGAAGCCCTTGAATTATTAAAGACACAGGCCGATTTTTTTCAGGTTTTGCTGCTGGATATTGTCATGGAACATCGCAGTGCAGGCATTGAGGTGGTCAATTTCCTGCGCAATGAATTGAAAAACAATATCTTGCAAATTGTAGTACGCACCGGAAATCCGGGCTTGGCTCCAGAAGATTATCTGGTGCATCACTATGAAATCAATAATTACGAGGAGAAAAACGGGCTGACAGTACAACGCCTCAAGACTTCGCTAACGGCAGCATTGCGGGCTTACCGAAATATCGAAACCATTCAGCACATTGTAGCAAACAAAATAGCTGCGTTGCAGGATCTCCGCCAAACACTGCGTCAAGTCACCTTTGCAACCAACCACCCAGCGCCATCCAGTACCGGATGGGCTTCCCCCGTTTCCTTGCCTGTTTTTTTGCGCAATCCATCCCCCCATTTCAAGCAATCGCCTATAGTCGATACTCCCCCTGTTCAGACCTCGGATATTGGCATGAGTTTGCAGTTTATGCAGGAAAAAATCGCCGCTACCACCCGTAAGGCCATTGCCATTTTTGATTATAGCATCCATGACTTCCGTTATGTGAGTGATAATATTAAAGAAGTAACCGGGTTTAGCTGGAACGAAATGATTCAAAAACTACAAACAGGCGGGCATTATTCGCCCGATACGCACAAAATAGACCGGGTAAATAAACAACTGACCAAATTATATACAGAAGCAAGCAGCCCCGAAAAAGCACAGTTTACGGCTATTTTTGATTACCGACTTACCTTGGTTCCGCCGCATAATGTCCGTATACTTGAATATATTTCCCCTTTATTATTTGATGAAAATGGCAGTTTGTTGTTGTCTTTACATGTTTATTCCAACATAAACCACTTGAAAAAGGCCGATGCCAACAGTATTTTAGCCGTCCATATCACCAAACAAAACCACTATTTCAGTATTTCCGATTACCGCATGGACGAGATATTTTTTGGTCAGCGCGAACAGGAAATCCTGGAATATTCAGACAAAAACCTGCTTTCAAAAGAAATTGCCCAGGCTATTAACTTGAGCGTACACACCGTGGATACCCATTTGCGCAACCTGCGTGATCGGCTGGGTGTTATCAGCACCAATGCCTTGATTAGTTATAGTAAAGAGATCACCCATTTATTTGGCAAATAGCATTTCTACAAATATTTGACCTCTTACGATGTCGTCGCATTGCCTATTGGATGAATAAAAATGAAACCCAATCCCGTCCAGAAATACCCACCCATTCCAAAACCCAACGCCCTGACCTCGCTAGAGGTCATATCTTTGTAGAACAACGAATACCCGACCATCCCGCACGACCTCGCTAGAGGTCGCATATTCGTAAAAACACAAAAGTAAAACACTTTTTGTTTTAAACTAAAAACAATTTGTTATCTTTGCCGCAAGTTTGAGGATTTTACCGTGAAAAGTTGCACATTTGCGGCCCGTAAATCCATTTGCATCCAGTAACACATTATGGCCAAACAGCGAAAAGATACTTCCGTCCCCGACATGAACTCCCAGCAAAGCGGGGAGGACACCATTATTACCCTGTCGGGGATGTACCAAAATTACTTCCTCGATTACGCCAGTTATGTAATCCTTGAGCGCGCCGTACCAGCCGTGGAGGATGGGCTCAAACCCGTACAACGCCGTATCCTGCATGCCATGTTTGAGCAGCACGATGGCCGTTACCATAAAGTGGCCAACCTGATCGGTCAAACCATGCAATACCACCCCCATGGCGATGCGGCCATCGGGGAGGCACTGGTAAACATGGGGCAAAAGGAATTGATGATCGATTGCCAGGGCAACTGGGGCGATTACCGCACAGGAGATCCTGCTGCTGCAGCGCGTTATATTGAGGCGCGTCTCACCAAATTCGCCCTTGATGTAGCCTTTAACCACGATACCACCGTTTGGCAACTATCATACGACGGCCGCAAACGCGAGCCCGTTACCCTGCCCATGAAATTCCCGATGGTGCTGGCCATGGGCGTGGAGGGTATTGCCGTGGGCTTGAGCACCAAAATTTTACCCCACAATTTTATCGAACTGATCAAGGCAAGTATCGCCGTGCTCAAAGGCAAACGCTCGGACCTTTACCCCGATTTTCCAACGGGAGGCTCTATTGACGTTGCCAATTACAACGCTGGCGCGCGCGGCGGTAAAGTGCGGGTACGTGCAAAAATCAAGGAGTTAGATAAAAAAACGCTGCAAATCACCGAAATTCCTTTCGGCGTTACCACCGGCGACCTCATTGAAAGCATTCTGAAAGCCAACGATAAAGGCCAAATCAAGATCAAAAAGGTAATCGACAAGGTCGCGGCAAATGTAGATATTGAGATTGAATTGCAACCAGGCGTTTCGCCCGATGTGAGCATCGACGCGCTGTACGCCTTCACCTTGTGTGAAGTGAGTATTTCGCCCAACTGTTGCATTATTGTAGAAGACAAACCGGTGTTCACCGAAGTGAATGAATTGCTGCGTATTTCCACTGAAAATACCCGCGATTTGCTCAAGATGGAACTGGAAATCCTGCGCGATGAACTGAACGAAAAACTGCATTTTTCCTCGCTGGAAAAGATATTTATCCAAAATCGCATTTACCGCGATATTGAAGAATGCGAAACCTGGGAAGCGGTGATTGATACGATCGACATCGGCCTGAAAAAATACGTGGTTACGCCCAGCGATCCTGCCTATGCTAAAGAAGCCAAACGCATTAAACTATTGCGCGAAGTCACCGAAGAAGACATTTTGCGCCTTACGGAGATCCGAATCAAGCGCATTTCCAAATTTAATTCGTTTAAGGCTGATGAGGATATTGCAAAACTAAACGCCGAACTGCTCGTAACGCTGCATCACCTCGAACACCTGGTGGAATATACCATCGCTTATTTCGAAACCCTGCTCAGCAAATACAGCAAAGGCCGCGAACGCAAAACAGAAATTATCAAGTTTGACGAAATTCGCGCCACCGAAGTGGTGGCCAACAACGCCAAACTGTACGTCAATTATGCCGACGGGTTTATCGGAACAGGCCTCAAAAAAGACGAATTTTTACAGGATTGCTCCGATATTGACGATATTATCACGTTCCGCCGCGACGGGGTGATGAAAGTGGTGAAAGTGGACGATAAGGTATTTATCGGAAAAGATATTGTGCATGTGGCCGTCTGGAAAAAGAACGACGAGCGCACTACCTATAATATGGCTTACCTCGACGCCAAAACAGGACGGAGTTTTGTCAAACGTTTCAATGTAACGGCCATCACCCGTGATAAGGAATACCAATTGGGTTCCGAAACAAAAGGCTCAAAAGTGCTGTATTTCACGGCCAATCCTAATGGCGAAAGTGAGGTGGTGTCGGTCATGCTCACGGCTGCAAGTACCGCTAAAATCAAGTTGTTTGATTATGATTTCGGCGAATTGGCCATCAAAGGCCGCGATTCACAGGGCAATGTGCTGACGAAATATCCGGTCAAACAAATTAAGCAAAAAGAGGTGGGCAAATCGACCATCGGCGCCCAAAAACTCTGGTTTGATGATATTACCGGCCGCTTGAATACCCAAGAGCGCGGTCGCTTGCTCGGCGAATTCGATACGGGGGACAATATTCTGATCCTCTACAACGATGGCACCTATGAAGTGACGGATATGGACGTGCAGCAGCGTTTTGAAATGAAAGACATCATGCATGTAGGCAAGTTCCAGGCAGAGTTGGTCATCAATGTCGTGCATTTTGATGGCATCAAAGGCTGGACGATGGTCAAACGCTTCCGCGTCGAAACCAATAAATTGCGCGAGAAATACAGCTACCTGACCGACCACCCCAAATCGAAAATGCTGTTTGTATCGATAAAAGAAAACCCACGCATCAAGTACACCATTAAAGTAAAAGGAAAACCGATGACCGGCGAAATCAGTTTGGGCGATTTCATGGATGTAAAAGGCTGGAAGGCTTTGGGCAACCGCCTGAGCGATCAGGTTTTATCGGGTGTAAAAGAAATTGACGCTTCCGAATCGCGTTTGCTGCCCAAAACAGACCCCACTTCTGCAGCAGTGCAAGTCAATTTATTTGGCGTGCCCGATGTAGAACCGGATGATACGCAGGATACCATCGAACCAAACAAGGAGGAAACCAAGCCAACTGGAAAGCAAACCTTCAAGCCAGGAGACACCATTGATTTTGACGCTTAACCGAACAAAAATTTAACTGCAAAACGCGGGATCAAGTTTTTCGTCCATTTTCCCTCGTTTAGACCGCCCCAACGGTAAAAAATCGCTGCGCCTGCCCCTAAATGCGCAAAATTGAGGTAGTTGATGCGGATCAGGTTGTCAAACTGGATGCCCGATTCCAACAGGGATCGGGAAGGCGTACGAAAGTCTAAATCGTAATGTAGTTCCGGGCGGTCTAAGCTGCCCCAGGCAAAATTTTGCAATAAAGCCAGTTCCGGTGCCGAATACTTGCGCACATACAAAAAAGGGCCAAACTCCTGCGACCAATACAAGTTCACAAACCGGTTGGACACGAAAAAAGTATTGGGGAAAGACTGAAAAGTGTTGTGTACAACAAAAAGGGCAAGGTTGCGGTTGACCGTGCTGCTCTGATTGAGGGTAAATAATTTGGCAAGGGGCACTTCCGGACTAACCCAACCGGCTTCCAAGCGCCAGCGCATCCGACCAAGTTTGGGAATAAAGAACGATTGGTGCAAAGCCATCGCCCAACGGTCATAAGGCTTTTCACGGTCTAGTTGCCCCCGTGTGTAGGCAATTTCCAGGATCGGAATATTGTTGGTCACATCCACGGCGTCCCCCAAAAAACTGCGGGTTTTGGCATCAATGGAGTAGCGAAATACCAGCGTTGCCTCCCTGAAATGAAATCGATTGATCAAGGCCCCATCCTCCATACTGTAACGATAGGCATAGGCTGGTTTCAGATCTTGTTGCTGTACTGTCGCTTTAATGGTGGCGCCTTTCCACAAGTTGCTGCGCAAGCTGGCACCCAGCGTTTGTACATAATCCATACGGCGGGCGTAAAAGGTACGGTTCACATAATCTGCCTTGGGCAATTCATGCAGGGCACCGGGTTCCAGTATATCGCGGTTCCAATCGAGCCGCAATTGGGTTTCCGAAAAGCGGGTAATACGCCATAAAGCGTACCCGCCGTACTTCCAGGCATCGTCCCGAAAAGCATAGCCCCCATACGCACCCGCTTCGATGCGTCTGGGTAGCCGCAGGGGCCGCGCTTGTGCATTGGTCAAGGTCATACCCAGGCGCGCGCCTTCGAAATGATTGAAGCGAAAGATTTTTTGCAAATCAAGGTTAATGCCTTTCCAAAGTTCTGCCTTGCCTGTAGCCCCGTAATCGAACAAAAAATTGACCCAGGTAAGTCTTTTTTGTTTGCTCAAGCTATCCAGCCAGGTGTAGGTGCGGCTTTCTTTAGCGCTTAGCGGGGCCGGTGCGCGCCATATTTGCCATACGCCCACTCGATCGCGGTTCCGATCGGCCGTGGGGTCGATGTACACGGGCATTTGCGAAATAAAAGTCCGTTCGGGCACCTTCACCTCAATTTTTATCCCCGAAATAAAACTTTTTCCCGATACGCGCATGCCCGCGTACGGGGCCGGATACTTGGGTACATCGATTTCAAAATTGAGTTGTTCAGGAAACCATTTCAAGTCGCGGAAAGGTTCGGCCCGGTTCCAAATTCGTTTTTTTTCTGGTTCAGGAGCCGAAATCGGTACCAGTTGGTAAGCCTGTTCAATTTTTACCTGCATGTTACCACTCGGGTTGGCCGGTTTAGCACGCACATTTTGCACTGCCCAACCATACGAGTGCAGGCAGAGTACACCTTCCAGGCCTTCAAACAACTTTCCTTTGCGCGGTTTGAAAGCAATCACCCAAACGGTATCTGGACCGTCCGGAATGCTGTCTTCAAGGGTAAATGCATACAAATCGGTACTCCCCGGACTGATTGGGTTGACATAATCTTTGTCCAGGATATGCAAAAAGTCGCCATAAAACGAAAATGGCTGCACGGCACCGGCGAGGGCCACCAGTCCCATGTCTTTAAAACCGCTCACTTTGTTGAGCAATACCCGTTCCTGGTTGCGGTTGGGGGCACGAAAGCTGCGCTCCGTGACCGTTTCCATAAATAAAGCATGGTGTTCATCCATGTTTTGCGCCAGCAGTTCAAAATTTTGGTGTGCGCGTTTCTTTTTTATATCAACCGTATCGGCGTACGAAAAAGCCTTGTCAAACTCCGTCCGATTCGGCGTCAAATCGAACGTAATCTTATTATAGGTGTTGCAAATAAAAGACCGGTAGCGCTCCGGGTTGTTTTGTTCACGGTTGGCAATAGCGCGGCGTATCAGCACATTGGCCGGGTTTTCGCCCGCGCGAACCACTGCTTCGGGCAGCGCATTTTCAGCGGGGTGTAAAATGATTCGAAAATCATGCGTTTGAATCTGTCGTATTTGTGCGCTATCCAGGACCAGGGGCGTGAAGCCTACATATCGAAAACGCAATTGTCGGGTCCCTTCCAGCGAAACCAGTTGAAATTTGCCTTCAATATCGCTTGCCAATACCTGATAAGGCAAATTGTCCTGAAAAACAGACACAAATGCCAACGGATTGCCTTCCGGATCGGTGATACGGCCGTTCCATTGAGCCGTTGCCAGCGTCGGAAGCAGACAAAACAGGAGCGCAAACAGGTGCAAAGGTCGTAACATTCGGATCGTTTCGACAGAATTAATCGATACCCAAGAGTTCTACTTCAAAAATAAGGGTGCTGTTTGGCCCGATCTCCGCGCTTACGTGTTGGTCGCCATACGCCAGGTGCGGGGGCAGGTACAACCGCCATTTACTGCCAATCGGCATCAATTGTAAGGCTTCTGTCCAACCCGATATCACCCGATTAAGTGGAAATGTAGCCGGTTTTCCGCGTTTCACGGAGCTGTCAAATACACGGCCATCAATCAACGTACCGTGGTAATGGCAGGTTACACTGCTTTTAGGGCCTGGTTTTGCGCCATTGCCTTCCACCAAAATTTCGTATTGTAATCCGCTTTCGAGCGACACCACTTCAGGGCGTGCTCCGTTTTCGGTAAGGAATGCCAGGCCGGTGGCCAAGTTTTCGGCAGATTTTGCGTCGCGCATCGCTTTTAGTTTTTCTGAAACAGACATGATGAAATGAGTTTACTATTGATTGGGCAAAGTTGCTCAATTTTGGCCACATTTAACTTTTGGCCGCTTAGTTTGGCATGAATTGTGACACGTCTTTTATGTCTGCCCACGACGAAACACCTAATTCCTACGTGCAAATGTTTTGTCAATGGCGCTATATTCGCACACGCTTTCCTTCAATACTTTTGTTTTGTACCCTAAAATTTTGCGTTCTTTGTAGAAGGCAATATTTTTATCTTAGGTTTGCGGCCCGGTAATCCGAGCATAAACAAGAAAACTACAACATGATGCGATTAATTTCCCTGCTGTGTCTACTGATGTTGCCCATTCGAAGTGGGTGGCAGTCGGGCGGTTTACAGGTGGCGATAGGCGAGTTGCAGGGCGTCGATGTGTCGCATTATCAGCATATTATCGCTTGGGATACGGTGGTAGCCCGTCAATCTGTGGAGTTCGCTTTTGTAAAAGCAACCGAGGGCGGCGATTTTATTGATACCCTTTTTTGCCACAATTGGGAGTCGCTGGAGCGCTTGGGTATTCGGCGTGGGGCGTATCATTTTTTTCGTGCTTATGGCTGCGGCTACGATCAGGCGCTTCATTTTTTGCAAACGGTAGACATGCGGCCGGGTGATTTGGCCCCTGTACTGGATGTCGAAACATCCGAGGGCATGTCCAAAGCGGTTATTCAGGAGGAAGTAGGCATTTGGTTGCGCACCGTGGAGCAAAGTTTGGGCATCAAGCCAATTCTTTATACCAATCAAAATTTTTACGAAAAATACCTTTCCGGCGCATTCGACCAGAATCCGCTGTGGATTGCGCGTTACTCCAATGAACGCCCCTTGCTAAGTACCGGCAAGCGCTGGGATTTTTGGCAATATTCTAACGCCGGTTGTGTGGACGGGATTTCACAAAAAGTTGATCTGAATATCTTTCCCGGTACCCCCAGTATGTTGGAGCGTTTGTGCTGGTATCCACCTGCCGTGGGTGCGCAGGAAGCATCCTTGTCTATTCCGTAAGATTGTTCTGAAAAGTTATGCTTTTTGCGCTCTAAACCTGCTTAAATTTCGTTTTAGGCGCAATATTTCCTTTTATTCTGCTACCAGGATCATTAAACTGGTGCCCGGAACCGTCACTTTGGTTCCCCGAAGTACCCGCAAACCTTGCTCATCTACGCTGTTTTCATCGGCCACTACCGTCCAGGTTCCTGCGGGCAGCGGATAATTGGTTGCTTTTGCGCTGCCGTTGAGCAATACCAGGATATTTTGCCACCGATCGCCGTTTGCGCCTTGGTTGATGCGATAAACGACCAATTCCTGGCTGTCACTTACCGGTAAAAATTGCAGGTTGCGGCTGATCATTTCGGCCGTGGGCATCCGAAAGGCCGGGTGGTTTTTACGCAACTGAATCAACGCCTTCACATATTCATACACGTCCTGGTACTGACTTTTTCTGCGCCAATCAATCTGATTGATGCTATCGGGTGCATTAAAGGAATTTTCTACGCCTTGTTTGCTGCGGCACATTTCTACCCCTGCATCCAAAAAAGGGACACCTTGCGCGCTCAATACAATGCCCAGGGCCAGTTTTTGCATGCGTATTCGGTCGGTTTCGGAGGCAGTTGGACAAGCAATACTCAATTTGTCCCATAAACTATGGTTGTCATGGCAGCTGGCATAATTGATACACTTTCCAGGCTGGCCCGCCCAAGGCGCTTTGGAATAGTTTACTTTGCTGTAATCAACTTGCGGATGCTGGGTGGCTGCCACGATGCCAAATTTGATCGTTTCTTCCAATCCTGTTTTGCCACTTACAAATCCGCGGTCGCTGTGTTCAAATACACTACCTTTCAAGCCATCGCGCATGTCATCGCTAAACGCGGCTACCTGATCCAATTTCCAGGTATGGGCTTTTAGGGCCCGCAAGGAATCCGGCAGGGGCGATCCACCGGAGGTCCAGCCTTCCCCATAAATGAACACATTGGGGTTTTGTTGATGCAGGTCCGCGCTAATTCGATTCATGGTTTCCTGGTCATGGATGCCCATCAAATCGAAGCGAAATCCGTCAATATGGTATGTTTTTGCCCAATATAATACCGATTCGAGCATAAATTGCCGCATCATGGGCTTCTCGGAGGCTGTTTCGTTGCCACAGCCAGAAGCATTGGAATAGGTACCATCGGCGTTTTTGCGGTAAAAATAACCCGGTTCAATGCGGTTGAATACCGACGCATCCGTAGTGCCTGTATGATTGTACACGACATCCAGGATGACGCCAATGCCCGCCTGGTGCAAGGCCTGGACCATTTGCTTGAATTCGCGGATGCGCACGGCCCCATCGTAAGGGTCACTGGCATAACTACCCTCAGGCACATTGTAGTGTTCGGGATCATACCCCCAATTGAAGGGCCGTTTATCGGCGGGTAAACGCTCGTCAATCGACCGAAAATCAAATGCTGGCAACAAATGCACGTGCGTAATGCCCAATGCTTTCAAATGGTCGAGTCCGGTAGATAATCCTTCGGGGCTTTTGGTGCCCGCTTCTGCCAAACCCAGGAATTGGCCTTTATGTTGAATGCCCGCGCTCGAATGTATAGAGAGGTCACGGATGTGTAATTCATAGATTACGATGTCGGTAGGGCTTTTTGGAGCAGGACGTTTATCTTGTTCCCAACCAACTGGATTGGTGGCCTGAAGGTCAATGATCTGGCCGCGCACGCCGTTTACCCCAACTGCTTTTGCCCACGGGTCGGGCGTTTCATCCAACCATTTGTCTTTGTTTTTTACCTGCACGGTGTAGTATTTGCCCAATTGATTGCCGGGCAGGGTTGCCGACCAAACGCCTTTGTCGCCCCGACGTAGGGCAATGGTTTGGGTGGGTTTGCCCGCGATGCCGGTCGGGTACAACAACAACCGCACTTCTGTCGCGGTAGGGGCCCAAAGTTTGAATACGCTGCGATCTGGCCCGTATGTCATGCCCAAATCACCCTGCTGGTACAACGGGTAGCTTCCGAGTTCGGTGTTTTGAACGGCTTTTGGCATTTTACACGCAAAAAACAAGGATAAAAAACTGAAAAACAGGATTTTATGGTACTTCATAAGCAAATTTTTAGGCAACCGAATATTCGGCTCAATATCCATATTTTTTACGAAAACATAGCATTCTGAAAATTGCTGTAAGCACGTTACTATACGAACTGTAAAGGTGCAAAACGGCCCCCTAAAACTTGTGTTGCATCCGCTTTAAGCCAGTTTTGTAACAATGTGGCGTATACTTGCCTGAAATCTACCTGATATTGCAGGTCGCCCTCCGCCAGTTTGGTCAAATCGGGCATCGCATTTAACAGGCCTTTTTCTTTCAATGCACCACCCAAAAACATCATATTGTTGGCCGTGCCATGGTCGGTGCCACCGCTGGCATTTTGGGCAACCCGGCGTCCGAATTCAGAAAAGGTGACCACCAGCACGTCTTTCCAGCGGTTGTTGTTGGTCATATCTGCTGCAAAAGCCGCCAAAGCATCGTTCATTTCCTGAAACAGGCGCTGCTGCTGGTTCTGTTGGTTCACATGTGTATCAAAACTGCCATGCGATAAATAATACACCGAAGTATCTACATCCGACAAAATCAGGGACGCGATGGTTTTAAAATCTTTGCCCAAACCCGTGCCTGGATAGGTACCGGTGCTGCTTTTTGCCTTGCTTTTTTCAAACAAATAATCGGCAGAGGAAAGCGTTTCTGACATCGTTTTGTACAAATAATCGACCGGAGCGGCCTCCTGTTGGGCCTGTTTTGCTTTAATATAGGCCTCGAAATAGGGACTTTTGGCCGATTCATACAGGCGTTTTACATCCTGCAGCGCCAAACCCTTGATGTCTTTCCCCTTTAGCGCCAGGCCAAGCGTATCGTCTATTTCGAGCGCGGCCGTGGGACGGCTACACCCTTGGCATTGGGCATCGAGGTATCGCCCGAGCCAGCCGGTGGTCCAATAATCCTGCGCCGGACTGGCGGTTTGCCAAATATCCATGCTTCTAAAATGCGAACGATCGGGATTGGGATAGCCTACACTGTTCAAAATGGCCATTTGCCCTTTATCAAACAGGCTTTTCAGTCCGCTCAAACTAGGGTGCAAGCCCGTTTCATCGGTCAGTTGCAGGGCTGTTTCGCGGGCGATGGCCAATTTGGGCCGTTCGCGGTAATAAATATCGTTGCGGGTTGGGATGACCGTGTTGAGTCCATCGTTGCCACCGCTGAGTTGCAAAACGATCAAAATGCGGCCGTTGTTGGCGATTGAACCAGGCGTTTCCAGGCCTTTTAAAAACCGGGGCATCCACAACGCCGCCGTTGCGAGGGAAGTATTTTGAAGAAAATCGCGCCGTTTTATGAGCATCGTATACCCTGATTTAAATGGATTTGAAAGATGGATGGATAAAAAATGATTTTCAATGGATTAGAAGACGTCTGATTTCAAAACCACTTTGCGTTGACCAAAAACTGATTCAGAAGTCGTTAGCACAATTGATATTCCGGAGTGGCCTTCAATTGCACAAAAGCGGTTTCAATCTGTTTTTCGCGGCTACTTTGGTCGGTGTGGCGTTCGAGTACGGTTAGGGGAGGGGTGGCAATGGGTGTTTGCCATAACGCGCGTACAATTTGCGGGATCAAATCTTTGTCTGGGATGCCTTTAAAACGCTTGAGTACCGGTTGCCAGTCCGTTTTTGCAGCAAACCGCTTTTGTCGATTGCGCATGCCTTCCATTTCACCCATTTGCTGGTCGTCGTCGGTTTTGGTGTGCAAATCCAAATCGCCCTGAAATGCGATCATTTGGGGCAAACGCAGGCGCAACATCAGCGAAGAACTGTCGATCCAGGTTTTTCCGCCCGGCCAGCCCGCCACATTGGGCGGAAACAGCAGCACTTGTCCGAGCGCCTTTTGCAAAAGCACTTGATTTTCAGGATTTTCCATTTCAAAAGGCATAGCCCGGCGCATACCTACCCACAATTCAATGGGTGATTTGATTTTTGCGCCCGTATTTTCGGCGTCATAAAACCAGCTGCTGCCCACAATAGCATCTAATAATTGCGTGATATCGTAACCGCTTTTGAAAAATCCATCGGCCAATTCAGCGATACGGGTTTCCGGGACTTTTTCTTCGTTTACGAGGAATTTGTACAGTTTGCGGGTGATAAAGCGCGCCGTTTGGGGCTGTGCCAGTAAAATATCGAGTACATCCTCGCCTTCGAAATTGCCAGTTTTGCCCAAAATGGTTTTGGAACCGTAATCATGTTCGCGGCGGCGGAAAAAAAACTCCCCGTTGAGCCGAAAAGACCAGCCGGTAAATGCGCGTGCGGCTTCTTTTACGTCCTGTTCGGTATAATTGCCGCGGCCAAGTGTGAATAACTCCATGACCTCACGGGCAAAATTCTCGTTGGGATGCTCCTTTTTATTCTGCTGGTTGTTAAGAAATGCCAACATGGCGGCACTTTTGGACACCACGCGCAACAATTCACCGAAATTGCCCAGGGCTTGTTGCCGGGTGATATCGAGCAATTGTTGCTGGTACAGGATATTGATGTTGCGGCTGGCGAAGTGCCCATGCCAGAAAAGCGCCATTTTTTCGCGCAATTGCGCCTTGGAATCGGTCATCGTATCCAGCCAGCGGATGTTGAGGGTTTGCAAATCATCGCGGCTTTGTTTGCGGACCCGCTTTTTCTCTTCGTTGTCCAGGCTTTCGCGTTGCATTTGGCCCGCTTGACCCGACCCCATGAGCAAACCTTTGATGGCATTGTCGGCCACATCAAAATAGGCGGGTGCAGCACTTGCATCGGACTTGATTTTTTGCCAGCATGCTTTTTCCGACAAATTGGCCCATTGACTCCAATCGGCGGTGGCCGGACCAAAGCCGGTACGCCAAAGCAGGTGTTGAATGCGTAGTTGACTCATAGACCAGGATTTAGGAGGATTTGAAAATCTGTATTTGTTAAAAAATAACGCTACTAAGACGAATATGCAGCCGAAACGTTTAATGCATGATGTAACTTTGGACAGATTTAACCTAATGACAACATTTGCATGAAAAACATTGCCATTCTTACCGGCGGCGATTCTGAAGAGCGGGTAATTTCTTTGAAAAGTGCACAGGTGGTGTTTGATCACCTGCCGGCCGATCAATATCGGTGTTTTATGATCGATTTTCAAAAAGCCGATTGGCGGGAGGTGATGACCGGCACCCAAGTGGATAAAAACGATTTTTGTTTGACGATTGCGGGTGAAAAGATTCATTTCGATTGTGCGTTTGCCGCTTTGCACGGTCCGCCGCTCGAAGATGGCAAGTTGCAGGGATATTTTGAATTGTTGGGCATTCCGTATACTTGTTGCGACGGGTATGTGAGCGCGCTCACGATGAACAAGCACAACACGAAAACCCAACTCGCGCCTTATGGCATTCCAATGGCCAAATCGGTGTTGTTGCACCAGGGCCAGGCGATTGATACGGCTCAATTATTGGGCCTGGGCTTGCCGCTTTTTGTAAAACCGAATACGCATGGTTCCAGTTTCGGGGTAAGCAAGGTGAAAACAGCCGAGGAATTGTTGCCGGCCATTGAAGAAGCTTTTCGTTTTGGCGATGAAACAGTGGTAGAAAGTTTCTTACCGGGCCGTGAATTTGCCAACGGTGCTTTTCGTCATCAAGGTGAAATCGTGGTGCTGCCGGTTACGGAGATCATCCCGGAAACTGAATTTTTCGATTATGCCGCCAAATATGAAGGCAAATCGCAGGAAGTAACGCCCGCAGCCCTTACGGAGGCCGAAACGCAGCAATGTCAGGAGCGCACCCGGGCTTTATATGCCTTGTTGCAATGTCGCGGCGTGGTGCGTTTCGATTATATTTTGTCGAATGGCGTGTTTCACATTTTAGAGGCCAATACCATCCCCGGCATTTCCCCGGCCAGTCTGGTTCCGCAGCAAGCCAAATCGGCAGGTTGGGAATTGGGAGCGTTTTTTGCAGCCTTGGTAGAAGAAGCCTGCGCTGTATTTAGCCATGGTACAAAATAAGCCACACCCAATGATAAAATACCTGTTACCAGCAATCCTCTGGATGGCCCTCATTACCGGATTATCGGTGATGCCAGCCCCTGCATTGCCTAAAACGCCCTTTTTTGCCCCGGACAAACTCGCGCATGCTACGATTTACGCGGTGTTTACCTGGCTGATTTTATTTGGGTTACAGCGTCGCAAAAGAGCGAAGTTGTCGCGCCGTCAAATCATTATTTCTGTCGTTTTTGCGGCATTTTATGGTATTTTGATGGAGTTTGTGCAATTTGCTTTTGTACCCGGCCGCTATTATGAATACGGGGATATGTTGGCCAATACCTTGGGCGCATTGCTGGGTTTATCGTTGTTTATCCCACTATTGCGTCGGAAAAGGCGCTTGGAACCAGAGTTTTAAGCATACAACCGTTTTAAAATGGCATTAATTATCGATTGTCGCGATTTTACCCCACAATTTGGTGCGGATTGTTTTTTGGCCGAAAATGCCACGATTATCGGCGATGTGGTGATGGGCGACCAATGTTCCGTTTGGTTTCAGGCGGTGGTGCGCGGCGATGTGAATTTTATCCGTATCGGCAATAAAGTGAATATACAGGATGGCGCGATTTTGCACGCGACGTACCAGAAATGCGGCACCACCATTGGCAACAACGTGAGCATTGGGCATCGCGCACTGGTACACGGCTGTACGCTGCACGACAATGTGCTCATCGGTATGGGCGCGATTGTGATGGATGAGGCGGTGGTGGAAGAAAACTGCCTGATTGCAGCCGGGGCGGTTATTTTAGAAAAAATGGTGTGTCATGCGGGCGGCGTGTACGCGGGCGTGCCTGCGAAACGGGTAAAAGAACTTACGCCCGAGTTGTTTCAGGGTCAGATTGAGCGGATCGCTAATAACTATATTATGTATTCCGGGTGGTTTAAATAATGGATGCCTGTTTGGATTATATAGAACTTGCTATTTGAATCCGCAAAAAAAGGGTGGGGTAGAAATGTGCTTCGTGCGTGCGCGTGCACTTTCCAATACACAGGGTTTGCTCGATTTTAAAGACCGTAGCGAAGTGGCCGGGGTGTTTTTTGAAACGGTCAAGGATATTCAAATGGAATTGTTGACGGAATTGGTGATAGAGGCGTTGTTGGTGGATGCGGATTGGGGGCAAGGAAAAGGCGGTAATGGTAGGCTTTAAAGGTTAAAAGTGTATTTAATACTCAATTAATATTACGCAGTATTTTGTTTTTTAATATTTTAAGTATAGTATTTTTATTTATTCGAATTTTGCTATTGATTTTTCGTAACTGTATGCTTAAATTTGTATGTATCTAAATCTCCTTAAAGGGAATGTAAAATGTTTGGTAAAATGAGGTTTAAGAGATTTGAATAGTTATTTTGAAAAGTCGGTTTTAATATTCTAAAGCAATGAAAAACAAAACATTTTTCCTTCCAATCCTGATCTATTTAAGCCCGTACCTGCTACTTGCTCAAGACCAGTTATCAATCCTAATTCCAAGAGAAGATACCATCGCTACTTTTAATATCATCCCGCGATGCCAGAATGATCGGATATACTTAATCAGTGATTCTTATTATGCGGGTTTTTTTACTTTTAATAACAGATATGGCGTTGTGGATGGCTTTTCAATCCAGGGTGCGCATTTATTTCGTCGTAAAATTGATCCAATGCTAATTCAACATAACCAAATCATATCACCGCTATCTGCCTATGCACATACTTCCGGGCTACTTGTTGCTTCGGACCAGACCTACGATTTTTTCAATGATCCGCAAAGTTCCATTTTATGGGGTTTGGATAAAAACGGCAATAAATTATGGAGTCGTGAATTTAATTCAGCCGACGGGGTTTCGCTTGCTGGATCGATCCTGGAAGGTGCAACAGCCGATGAGGTTTATCATTTTAGTACAAGGATCGATAATGCCAATGGTAAAGAGTATTTAGATGTAAATTATCTTAAGGTTGATGGAACCATATTGTGGTCCAAAAGTCACCTTTTGCCGGATTGGGAAAATTTGGAATATAATTATGCATACACTGCCGTAAAATTGAGTGATAAAATTGTATTGATCAGTGATTATACGCAGATCGTAGCCCCTTCCTCTAAATATATGGCCATCAGTATCAATTTGGATGGGACTTTAATTGGCTTCACAGATTTGTCCTCTCAACCTACCATACAGCCCTTTTTAACGCGTCAGCTTTCAGCAGATTCCTTTTTTTTAATTGATGTAGATGATACGGGCAGTACACAATCCATCTGCTTAAATGGGTTTAATGAATCCATTGACAGTACTGTACAGCCATTTTGTACAGGAAGTTATCCTTTGCAAGACTTATTATATATTTTTGATACTAAAACAGACCAAGTTGGCAATGTATACGTTGCGGGAGAATATAATTATTCCTCTAATCATTATCTTGGATGGCTTTCTAAATGGTCGGCACAGGGGGATTTATTATGGCAAAAATTTTATCGTTTCACTACGGTATTCCCGGATGGCAATACAAGTTTTAAAGGTCTGGATTTTTTACCCAATAAAAAAGGTATGGTTCTTGGGGGGACAGCACGTGAAACTGCTCCACCTGCGGCAGGAAAAGGATATGATTGGTTGCTAACCTTGGATGAAAATGGCTGTTTCAATGGCGATTGTGGGGATACCGTGAACGTAACCGCAACGATTGTGAGCACTTTGGAACAATCGGATGCTGCTACACAAATTGCTATTTATCCAAATCCCTTTAGAACGCAGTTTAATCTGGAAATCAAGGATTTAACAAAACAGGAGGCTACACTTCAGTGCTTTGATTTGACGGGCCGAATGGTATTAAGACAAACCGTATTATCAGGCACAAACCCCATTATTACAAACCAACTTCCTTCGGGTATTTATATTTGGCAGGTAATGGATCAAAATTCGATCGTTGGGAATGGGAGATTGGTAAAACAATAGGTTTCGGGGTTTAGAGATTGTGTTTTGCTGGGTATCAATTATAACGGAAAAAGAAGACACGCTTAATCCTCCATTAATGCGCCCAACAGTAACAAGCCCAAACCGGCAACAAGTAAGGCGCCAATTAATCCACCCTCTTGTTTAATCCCAACAACTGGATTTTTAGAAGGGACAGCAGTTGTTTTATTTAAGGCATGAATTTCCTGAAGGACACTTTTGGTAATTTCTTCCAAGGTCATTTTATCCGAATCAACGGCTATTTCCGTGCAATGCTCTGTACCTGTTAGGTTTTTGTCTCCATCATAAATAATGATAATCCTGGATTTATCATGCAGATGGTTCCATGCAATTTCAATTTCTTCTTTCACGGTATCTGAAAGCACCGTGGTTGAAAAAAGGATAAAATAATCGGCTGATTGTATGCGGATACGTGATTCATTCGAAACCTTCTTTCCTCCAATTGTCCTGTCCGGCAAATACATTTTATACCCATGAACGGCACCCAATGTATGCAACCGAAACGCTAAAGTGCGTTCAAATTCCGACTTAGGATTGTAGGTTATGAATACGGAAGGAAGTTTATTGGCCATAATAATCAGAATGATTAACAAAGATAAGCGCTTTTTAAAAACATGGGCAACTAAAATACGGGCAAAAAACACAGCGTTGTACGCACGCACAAATCGCAACACGTACGGACAAGTCGCGACACCCTACATGTCCCTACCGCCGCGCCAAATACAACCCCACCAAGATCACCAAAGTCCCTACCACATCCATCAACCCAATGACCTCGCCGTCGAATGCACCCACCAATATGGCCATCACCGGCAATAAATACGTTACATACGTGGCAAAAACCGTGCTGGTGCGCTGTAATAAATGGAAATACAGGATGGAACCGGCCACCGTGCCCACCGCGCCTAAATAAGAGATATAGCCCACTGCTTTCCAACCATCGGGATTTTGAAACGCCGCCGACCAGGCATCCGTGCCAAACAAGGCAACGATAAAAAACGGTCCCGTGAGCAAAAAAGAAGCCGAACCAATGGCTGCCGGGTGCATGCCTTGCAGGTTGAAGCCCACACTGTTGGCATTGATCGCGTAACAAACGGTAGCCAGGGCGCACAAGCCCGCATACCAAGCATTGCCAGCGTTGGCGGATTGTCCGTTCCAGAGTACCAGGATCGCCGCGCCGAGCAGGCCCAGCGCAACACCTAAAATTTTATCTCGATTGAAATGCGCCTTAAAAAACAAAACCCCTAAAATAAGGGTAAACAGCGGCGTCAAAGAATTTAAAATGCCTGCCAGGCTGCTGTTGACATGCTGTTGGGCGAAGGCAAAGAACAAGTTGGGGATCGCAGAGCCGCAAAGCGCCACCACCACCAACGGTTTCCATTTGGACCAGTCGATTTTGCTCCAGAACATGACGGCAAAAGGGATGTAAACGAGGGTTGCAATTACCATCCTCCAAATCGCCATTTGAATCGGGGTGAAAATTTGCACCGCGTGTTTGATGAAAAAAAACGAGGCGCCCCACATCATGGCAAGGGCAAACATCAAGATCCAATCGAGCAGAACAGGAGGACGGTTATTCAAAAGAAGCGTAATTTTAAAACAGGTGCAAGCTTAAAGGCATTAGGATTTATAAAGCGTATTGTCCTTTAGATATTCAAAAACCGTTTCCGGCACTAGGTAACGCACCGACTGGCCTTTTTTTAGGCAATCCCGGATATAGGTTGCTGAAATATCGAGCAAGGGCGCTTCCAACACTTTTACGCGCGGGTGCGTCGCGAGCGGACCCAATTCCGTGCCTGGGCGCTGGTACACGTAAATATCAAAATTGGCCAGGAGTTGTTCGTAGTTCTTCCAGAGGTGCAGTGAGGCAATATTATCGCCCCCCATAATCAGGGCAAACGTTTTTTCGGGGTGTTTTTCGGTCAAATAAGCCAGTGTATCAATGGTATACGAGGGCTTGGGGAGGTTAAATTCCACATTGGAAGCCTCGATGCGTGGGTTGTCGCCGATGCCGAGGCGTACCAGGTGCAGGCGATCGAAGTCGCGGGCCAGCGTTTTTTTTGGTTTTAGGGGATTTTGCGGACTGACCACCATCCACACTTTATCCAGATCGGTATGGGTTGCCAAGTGGTTAGCGATGATGAGATGCCCCACGTGGATAGGATTGAAAGAACCGAAGAAAAGACCCACTTTCATTTGCCGATGGGATTATTTCGGCTGAATATCGTTGTCTTGTACGCGGTCGAGCAAGTGTTGCACACGGTACATTTCATCGACCGTGTCGTCGAGGAAGAATTCGATATCAGGTAGTCGGCGCATTTGGCGGCCAATTTTAGAGGCCAGGGCCTGGCGCAGGTGGTGGTGTTCATTTTCCAATTGCAGGATCACTTCCTGCTTGTGCTCGGTGCCGTACACGCTGATGTAGATTTTGGCCACCAGGAGGTCGGGCGTCATTTTTACATAGGTTACGGTGACCAATTTATCGCGGCCATAAATGATGCTGCCTTCTTCGGTGAGGATCATTCCGAAGTAGCGTCGTATAAGTTCGCCTACTTGTTGCTGGCGGATCGTTTCCATAATAAAATGCTTAAATGGTGAGGTAGGCGCTGCTGTAAAAGTAACGCAAAGGTAGTTTAAAACAGGCGCCAACCACAAAAAGTTTCGTTTGCGGCAAGAAAGAAGGCCACTTTCCGAAACAAATTTGGTGTTAAGTTGTTTAGGACAGGCTTTTTAGAAATATTATTGCAAATTTTTGTTGTCGCGCTTGCAAAGTTATGCTGAATAGATGTATCTTTGCCCCGCTTTTCAGGAATGCTCTTGTTAAATTGGTATTTTTGGATTTGCAGGATTGAAAAATCCGGTTCGATCTCGTAGCTCAGCCGGTAGAGCACTTGACTTTTAATCAAGGGGTCATGGGTTCGAATCCCATCGAGATCACATTGAAGCCTGGACGACTGTCCGGGCTTTTTTTATGCCCAGGCAGCTCGGCCGGTAGAGCATCCCGATTATTGATCGGGAGGGTCATGGGTTCGAATCCCATCGAGATCACATTGAAGCCTGGACGACTGTCCGG
>JBBAVI010000091.1:22351-22423 GCA_040397785.1 Saprospiraceae bacterium
GAGCATCCCGATTATTGATCGGGAGGGTCATGGGTTCGAATCCCATCGAGATCACTTCAGCCTAGGCAATCG
>JBBAVI010000092.1:0-22263 GCA_040397785.1 Saprospiraceae bacterium
GGATTTGAATAAAGCCTTGATTTTTTTTGGTTACTTTTTTGCATCAAGGCAAAAAGTGACAATGCCAAATGTAAGCACAAATTACTCATTATCAAGGATGACAGTCCTTCCGGCAGCGCCAACGACCGAAGGGGATTGCGGACTGCAAGGGGCTCGAAGTATATCAAGGATTTGTGGTAGCGGTGGTATCTTCTGTTCGTTTTATGAAGGATTTTTATGCCAAACAATCGTGATAATATATAAAAATCCCGAATTTTGGTTTTCACCAAAACTCGGGATTTTATATTAATTCCTGCTGTTTATGTTATGCGCCCAAATAACCTTTCAGCAATTTGCTGCGGCTGGTAGCACGTAATTTATTGATTGCTTTGTCTTTAATCTGGCGTACGCGCTCGCGGGTAAGGCCAAATTTATCGCCAATATCTTCCAAAGACATCGGATGTTCTACTCCAATACCGAAGTACAATTTGATCACATCGCACTGGCGATCGGTCAGAGTACCCAAAGAGCGCTCGATTTCGCGGCGCAAAGAGTCGGCATATTCCAAGTGTGTATCGGTACCCGGCATGGAGTTATTTTCCAATACATCCAGCAGCGAGTTGTCTTCGCCTTCCACAAACGGTGCATCCATGGATACATGGCGTGCAGCAACTCCGAGGGTAGTTTCTACTTCGTCGGTGGTGATTTCGAGCAGTTCGGCCAGCTCTTCCGGGCTTGGTTCGCGCTCGTAGGTTTGTTCGAGTTCAGAAAACGCTTTATTGATTTTATTGAGCGAGCCTACTTTATTGAGGGGCAGGCGCACGATCCGGCTTTGCTCAGCCAACGCTTGCAAAATGCTTTGACGAATCCACCATACGGCATAGGAAATAAATTTAAAACCGCGGGTTTCGTCAAAACGTTGTGCCGCTTTGATCAAACCCAGATTGCCCTCGTTGATCAAATCGGAAAGACTTAAACCCTGATTTTGGTATTGTTTTGCTACAGAAACGACGAAACGAAGGTTTGCTTTGGTCAGTTTTTCGAGTGCTATCTGGTCGCCTTGTTTGATGCGTTTGGCGAGATCTACTTCTTCTTCCGGGGTAAGGAGGTCCACTTTACCAATCTCCTGAAGATATTTTTCGAGCGACTGACTTTCGCGGTTGGTAATGGACTTCGTAATCTTTAGTTGCCTCATGTATGGACGGTCATTAAAATTTTGGCTGCAAAGGTACGACTTTCATCGCGCCTTTGTCAATATTTTTTATATAAAAGCATCGCCGACCAACTATTTTTTATGAAATAATTAGTCGGCTGTATATTAAACACCTGAAATTTAATTTTGTTCCCTCCAGACAAAGGCCTTTTCTTTGAAATTTTATTCGCCCTGCCTGCAAAAAACTACCGAATCACCATTTTTTTCATCGTGGTTTGGTCGTTGGTTTGCAACTGAATGAAGTAGGTACCTGATGCAAAAGTGGAGGCATTGAAGAAGTAATTAGACTTGCCTGCGCTGAAGGTGCCTTCAAATATCGTAGCCACCTGTTTTCCCAGGGCATCATAGAGGTAAATGCTGCCTTTTGCGCTTTTGTTGCTCATTACCGGGATGCAGGTGATGGCTGCGGCCGGATTGGGGAACACTTCTAATAGTGCGATAGCGGGCACTTCTGTGGTTGCGCTCGTTTCTGTTACGCAAAACTTCCAATAACCCGCTGGTGCCGGCATCGGTCTACGCTGTATTTTACCGTTGTTGGCATTTGCCTCTATATAATAGTACAACGTTGCGCCCGCATTTTGCTTCGGAATGTCGGCATTCCACACGTTAGCGGTATCACCCACCACTTTTACCATATCTACATTGTTCCAAGGCAAGGCAAGGTCGGTAGTGTACCAAACTTTTGCATTGTTTATACCGGTGCGGTGCTGCAAGGTGGCATAAACCGGATACGCATTCAACAGGGCATTATCGACACAATCCAGTTGTTGGTGTACGATGTGCAGGGGTGCTTCTACCCCAATCTCTTTGGTGATGCAATGGATCGCGCCCAAAGAAGGGATGATGCTGTTGCAATCAATGCCCACGATTTTATATCCGGGCAACGCTGTTTCCCAAATACGCCGTGCGGTTGTATCATATTTTGTCTCGTAAAAAGGCACAATCACGGTTTTATTTACAAAAACAGCATTTGCATAGGTGCGATAATCGCCGCCATTATCGGGATAAGCGCTGTTTTTCGGGGGCATCGGAATGCGTATTACTTTATACGGTGTACCAAAAACCGTTTTATAATTGCTCAGCACGTACTGAATATTCGCTTCAATTTGTGGTCCATCGGCCACGCCTTCCGGATATTCGCCGACCAACAAGGTTTCTTCATCCAACAATTTCATGTGCATGTCAATGTGGTGAATCACATCGTAGGGCAGGGGCTCCATCTTAACATAGCGGTAAATCCCCATAAAATCCTGCATGATTTGGTTAATCGCCGTTTCCGTTTGGCCGGTTGTGCCATAAGGGTTGTTCGGTTCGTTTTCATTCACGATCAAACTGGAAGAAAAAGCCGTGCGCATACCATCTGACATAAAATTCCCGCCCGTGTGCACCATTTCGTAAGGTGCTCCGCTGGTGGCATAAATTGGAATGTTCAGGTAGTCTGCAATTTTTTCCGGCACCGCATTATCGAGCGGGCGGCTAGGGCGGTTATAAATCCAATCGATGATGTACAACGAATCCACATCATCCGAATAAACGGAATTGGGGCCATAATCGCGCACCCAAATGCTGTTGTTAGACACCACCAGAAAGTCGACATTCGTGGCAAAGTTTACCCCCATGCTGGTTAGGGTATTTTTGGCGCTGCTTACGGTTGCTTGGTCGTTGCAACAAATGATCACTTTGCACTCTAGTCGAGCTGCCCGTACAATTTCGCCAAGAATAGCAGATTGACCGCGCCAAGTAATGACCAATGCCTGCAATTCCTCCCATTCTGCCATCGAACGCACAGGTTTGCCCGGCGGCGTGGTGATAATTCCAGCTACAGGCGCTTGTTTGGCTGGGGTAAATTGCAAATCCCATTGCTCTTGCGGGGTCAGAAAACGCGGAAGTTGTGGATCTGTTTGTGCGAAAACCTGGTGGCTTGATAAACAAAGCAGGCAAAGAGTAAAGCGAAAATTCATGGATTCGATGTTTTTAAAAGCAAATATAGGGATAAAATAAAAAAAGCGGCGTGCCATTGCACACCGCCGGAACAAAACCCATTCTATCGTATGAAGCAAAACTGTTATTCTTATTCCACCTTTAAGTACACCATCGCAATTAAACTGCGATAGGGAGTGCGTTCAAATCGCGGAACAGTATCTTTTTACGGTTGAAATACAACACATTCGAACGTTTGAGTTGATTTAATACCGCCGTCACCATTTGTCGACTTGTACCTGTAAGGTCTGCAATGTCCTGGTGGGTCATGTTGTGTTTTACCAATGTTTCAAAACCTACCCGACGTCCTTGTTCCATGCCCATTTGATGCAAAAATTCCATAATTCTACTCTTGGAATCCTTCAAAACCACCTTTTCTAATTGCGTTTCTGTGTAACGCAGGCGCTCACCCAGGAAATGCAGCAAAGACTGCGCAAAAGCAAAATTAGTTTTCATCACATTCAGTACAACGGACGCATCCATTTCCATCACTTCCACTTGGTCGTCCATCGCATACGCAAAATCGCGCCGTTGCAAATCGCCTGTAAGATACGACTCACCAAACAGGTTGCCCTGACGCACCACGTACTTAATAATGTCCTTTTTCTCAGCGTGGATTGCGATTTTCACGATTCCCTTCAACAAAAAGAACACTTTGCTCGAAGTTTGAGCGGGTTTGTACAAAACCTGGTGTTTACTGTAGGTTTGAACGATTGCGTGCCGTTGAAGAATAATGCGTTCTTCGGGGGTAAGCACTGCAAAGAGGGGGCTACTCTCCAGCACAAGTAAAGCAGTTTTTGTGTCCATGTTCGGCGTAGTTCGTGTTATTCGAAAAGAAATTAAGCAGGTTTCGTCGTAGTTTGTATCGAAAAGACAACGGGCGACATAAGATCCCCTATGCCGTCTGAATTATTTTTTTTTGGCAAGAACGCGTCATTTCCTGCTTATTCAGCCAATTTACGGCATTTTTAGAATTAAATTTTGTTAATTTGAGTTTTAAAGAATAAAAATACAGATCAGTAATTTTAATTTAATGTTAATCCAAATTTAATTTTTTTAATCAAATGTTAATATTCTTTTCCAAAGCGTCATTCTTTATTTGTCCTAAATTTGCTTTCACTGCTTTGCTTTACCTTCGCGCAGCAGGGGGTTTGTAATCTAACGTCCTGCGTTCTTCTCATATGACCCATTCGAATGATCCTGCCGAGCAATCATGGCTCACTGCACTTGCTGCTAGTGATGAGGCTGCGTTACGGCATATATTCGACCGTTATTATGCAGGGTTGCTGGGCGATGTAGACCGAATCATTCCGGATGAAGATACCGCCAAAGACATTGTACAGGAAGTATTTGTGGAATTGTGGCGAAAACGCGCCGATTTGGAGATCCATACTTCTTTACGGGCTTATTTGCGGCGTGCGGCGGTGAATCGCGCGCTCAATTTTTTGAAATCAAAACAGCGTTTTCTCTTTTCTGAACAGGAGGATGGGCTAATCGCCGACCAAGACCCTATTGTTGAGGCACTGTTTCAATCCGGTTCAACGCCAGAAAATATGGAAGCGGCCTTGCATGATGCCATTCGGAATTTGCCCGAAAAGTGCCGCATCGTTTTTACCCTGAGTAAATTTGAGCAAATGTCACATCGTGAAATTGCGGCTCAACTCGGCATATCGGTAAAAACCATTGAAAACCAGATTACTAAAGCCATGAAAATGTTGCGCGTGTACATGTTGGAATACCGCAATTTGTCGCAGGTTGTCATTTTATGGTTATATTGGTGGGGGAATCCATAGGGGAATCAGCGCAAGCCATTGTCTAAAGGGCAACAAAAGACCAATTGAAATCGATCAAAAAACAAATAATAATGCACACACCCGACGATTTTATTCTGTTGATCAACAAATCACTTACAGGCGAAATTCAGCCAGCCGAGCTTGATTTGTTGCGTAAATGGATTGCACAATCGCCAGAAAATCAGCAGATTGAACAGGATTTGCGCCAAATTTGGCTACAAAGCAAACCCTTGCAAAAAACATTTACCCCCAACCTGGATCAGGATTTTGCGCAGGTAATGGGTAAAATTCGGGCAGAAGCGCACCCTGTACGCAGGTCTTATTTATCCCCTATGCTGTTGCGCATTGCCGCAGCCATGGTGTTGCTGATTGCCAGCATGTACACCTGGAACTTGTTTAACACCGATTCGGTGGCCCTGCAAACCGCCGTGGCATTGCAGACCGAAAAACAATACCTGGAGTTGCCGGATGGCTCAAAAGTATGGTTGCGGAAAGGCGCCAAACTGCAATATCCTGCAAAATTTAGCACAAAGGACCGTCAAGTAGAACTGGAAGGAGAGGCCTACTTCGAAGTAGCCCACGATCCGAAGCACCCTTTTAAAGTAATGGTGCAAGGCGGCGGCATGATTGAGGTACTCGGTACATCGTTTGATGTAAATGTAACACCCCAGGCCGACGAACACGCCGTATACGTACGCACCGGAAAAGTGCGCTATATTCCTGAAAACAACGCGAAAAGCGTCATGCTGCTACCTGGCAACAAAGCAACTTACAGCCACGCCACAGCAAAAGTTCAGGTGAAAGAACAAGTTTCCGCGAATGAATTGTCTTGGCAAACGGGCGTACTGGAATTTGTAAACACCCCGCTTCATTTGGTTATTACCGATTTGCAGCAATATTTTAATGTAAAAATCACCTTGCAGAACACATCCCTGCGCAACTGCTCCTTCACAGCCCCCATCACCAACCAATCGGTTGAAAAGGTATTGGAGGGACTTGCCGTGGTGTTTGATATGAAACTGGAAAAATCCGCGCAAGGAGCATTTATCCTTGCAGGTGGCTCTTGTAAATAAAGCTATTTACAGCACCATTGCGGTTTTAACGTTTCTTTTTTGATAAGTACCTTAACTTGCGCCATTCTTTCCCAATCTATGGCAACGCGGGTTAAGGTATTTTTTATTTTACTCCTGATGGGAGGCACACAGACTACTCGGGCGCAACAACTTACGCTTCCCGATGTAGATTTTGTTTGCTCGAATTGCCGACCCGCTGATGCCCTCGTACAATTGAGCCGCCAAACGGGTATTAATATCGCATTCAACGATCGCATTTTTGCCAATTGCCCGCCGATCAGCATCCAAGTTACCCAGGCTGTTTTTACCGATTTGCTTAATCGCATTGCGGCTTGCGCTAAGGCGAGTTACAAGGTGGATGGCAATCAGGTGTTATTTTACCGAAAAAATAACCGATTGCCCGTGGGTGGGTACATTGAGGATGCTGAAACAGGCGAACGATTAATTGGCGCCAGCGTTCGATGGATTTCGGAGCAAAAACAGGGCACTGCTTCCAATGAATTTGGCTTTTTTAGCATGAAAATCGAGGAAGGCCTGCAAACCCTGTTGGTCAGTTACATTGGTTATCAGGCCCAAGTCGTAAATGTGCAGGTTGAATCTGCACAAATGATCAAGGTGCGTTTGCAACCCGATAACCGCTTGCCGGAAGTGCTGGTGCAAGGGCGCACCGGCGCAACCATACGCGAACAGGTCATCGGCGCTCCCAAAGAACTGGCACTGGAAAACCTTAAGTTTTTGCCCATGCCTGGCGGTGAAGCAGATATTTTGCGCCTGGTGGCCTTCCAGCCAGGGGTGCAAACGGGGGTAGACGGCCTCGGGGGCTTGCACATTCGCGGGGGCAATGCCGATCAAAATCTTTTTTTACTGGATGACGTACCGGTGTATAGTCCAGGACATGCATTGGGCCTGTTTTCCATTTACAATCCAGCGACCGTGAGCAATGCCCGCTTGTGGAAGGGCGATTTTCCGGCGCGTTATGGTGGTCGGGTTTCGTCTGTGCTCGACGTACGCACCCGCGACGGAAATTTTAAAAAATATGAAACGACCCTAAACGTTGGTTTATTTGCCTCCACCCTGGCAACAGAAGGTCCTTTGATTAAAAACAAATGTTCGTTTTTACTGGGGCTGCGCACCACTTATTTTGAGCCCTGGGTGAATCTTTTTAGCAAAAGAGGCAACCTGCTGACAACCGTTGGTGATCAAATAAAGTACCGTTTTTACGATTCAAACCTGAAAATCAACTACATATTCTCGGGAAAAGATCGGGTATACTTAAGTCTGTACCGAGGAGGCGATGCGTTCCAAAATACCTACAACCAGGATTACAACAATGCGCGCGGCTTAATCAATGAAAAATACAAACTGCGTTCGAACTGGGGAAATGAAATTGCGGCCCTGCGCTGGAACCATGTATTGCATAAAAACCTGTTTACCAATACCACGTTGCGGTACAGTAAATATGTGTACCAAAGTCAGTTGAGTTTTAATTCTACCATTTATTATACGACCGGAAAGGAGGCAGTTTTGGCTGATTATGCCCAATTGTATCAAACCCTGATACAGGATGGTTCCTTAAAAACAGATTTTACCTATTATATATCGCCTGCTTTTACGCTGCGTTTTGGCGGCGCTTACACCAGCCACACCTTTCAGCCGGGTGCGCTTTCGGCCAACCTGCAACAAACAGGCCAGGCGCCTGGCGTGATTGACTCTTTAGAAACGGTGCTCGTAAACAATGAAATCATTAGAGCCGGAGAATCTGAAGCATATTTGGACGCTGAATTTGAGCCCGCACGTTATATACGCATCGAGACAGGCCTCAATGCGGCCTTGTTTTCAAGTGCAGGTATTACGTATAAAGCATTGCAACCGCGCTTCAAAATACAGCGCAGCGGCCCCAAAGGATTGAATTTCTGGGGTGGATTTTATAAAAATACCCAATTTTTGCATCAAATTGGCACTTTTAACATTAGTTTGCCCTTCGAATTGTGGGTACCGAGTACCAAAACAGTAAAACCCGAACAGGTTTGGCAAATCTCGACCGGTATTGGATGGCAGCGCAATGGTTGGGGCATACAGGTAGAGGGCTACTATAAACGGTTGGGTCGGGTGTTGTCCTTTATTTCCAACAACGAGGCGTTGTACACGGGGGGCGCGGAGGATGCGAGTGGCTGGGAAGACCGAATTGCCGAAGGAACGGGCAACAGCAGAGGCCTGGAATTTTTAATGGAAAAAAACAAGGGAAAAACCACTGGTTCCATTGCTTACACCCTCTCCAAATCAGATCGGTTGTTTCCGGATATTAATTCGGGCCGGGTGTTTCCTTTTCGATATGACCGCCGGCATGATTTGAAACTCACGGTACAGCAGCGCATTACCCATTGGTTTAATGTTACGGGCATTTGGTCGTTTTCCACAGGCAATCCAATTACTTTAGCGGGCGTAAAATTCAGGCATGAATCGGTGGAAGGGCAAGTGCAACGTGATGTATATGCTTACACAGATGTAAATGGGTATCGTTTGCCCAGTTACCACCGCTTTGACATCGCCTTGAATGGGTTGTTTAAAAAAGGCCCCTTGAGCCACCAAATTCAATTGGGCGTTTACAACACATACAACCAGTCTAATCCATTTTTCATCTATGTAGATGCAGGTAGTAATGTTAAAGGGAAAGCGATTCAATACACCTTATTGCCTGTTTTGCCGTCCTTTAGGTATCAAATCAAATTTTAATCGGCTGCATTGGTATCCGAAGGGCTTACTTTCAATTTTATCGTTATGCATTGGTCTTTTCGTTGCTTCCATTTGCTCTGCGTCGCTTTCCTGGCGGTCTTGCATGGGCGTTGTGCGCGTGAAATAACCATCGACCTACCGGAAGAGGACCCGAAACTGGTCGCGATCTGCCATTTTTCGCCAACAGAACCGTTTCGGGTGAAAATTACGGTGAGCCAGCCCGTATATGGAAATGCAATACCCACCACCCCTGAAGTTGCAGATGTGACCATTTCAAAAAATGGTTTATTTGTAGACAAGTTATTTTCCACCTTTACCGCCCAGGGGAGTTTGTACTGGGAAAGTCGTGAAAATCCTGTTCCAGGGCAGCAATATGCCATGGTGGTACGTGTACCGGGCTACCCTACCCTTGAAACAACCAGCGTTTCGCCCGTTTTTGTAGGCCTGGAACCCATCAACCTATCAGCCAAAGAAATTGACACCATAAAATACAATGAAACCCGGTATGAATTGCGGATTCCGTTGCAGTTGCAGGTAAAAAACTTACCCGCGATCAATCAATTTTTTGCCTTCAAACTTTCGCACGAAATTGGAGTGTACGATTATTCGGAAGCCCCCCCGGAACTTTTGTTTACCAGCACCTCCGATTCAACTTTCTTTTTGGCCGACGGCCGTACCCTTTCTTTGCTGTACAACATTGCCGAACCAGCCGTTTTGATCAACGAAAACTTTTGGAATGAAGATCGCAGCGTGCTGAGTTTGATTGTTCGGATAGCCTACAACCCCAAAGAAGAACAACCACGCCAGCTATTTGTAGAATGGCGTACCTTGTCGGAAGATTTCTACCGCTATCATTTGTCGCTTGCCCGCCAGGGTAGCAGTGTTCCTTTGAGCGAGCCGGATGCTGTTTACAACAATATTAAGGGTGGATATGGCAATTTTGGTGGTTTTTCGAGTAAAACGTACACCGTTGAATTGGCGAAATAATAGCTTGTTTTGTAAAAATTCGCAGACAAAATGAATCGTAATCGGTTTAGCATTTGTAGGGTGGGAAAAATACCTACTTTTGCAAACACTTAAAATTTCAATGCCTTAACGAATGAGCAAAATTACCGTAGTAGGCGCCGGTAACGTAGGCGCAACCTGTGCGAACGTTCTCGCCCATGCAGACATCTTCAATGAAGTTGTATTGATTGATATTCAGGGAAATATGGCAAAAGGGAAAGCCCTTGATACCTGGCAGCAAGCCCCCATTGATCATTATTCTACCCGGATTACGGGCGGCGATGACTATGCCCTTACTGCCGATTCTGATATCGTTGTAATCACCGCAGGCATCCCGCGTAAACCGGGCATGAGCCGTGATGATTTGATCGCTACCAACGCAAAAATCGTAGTATCTGTTACCAAAAGTATCCTGCAGTACACACCAAACCCAATTATCATTGTGGTTTCCAATCCGTTGGATGTAATGACCTATGCTTGCTGGAAAGCTTCCGGTTTGCCAGAAAGTCGCGTATTGGGTATGGCAGGTGTATTGGATACTGCACGGTATCGCGCATTTTTGGCCGAAGCATTGGATGTATCTCCAAAAGACATTCAGGCGATGTTGATGGGTGGTCATGGCGATACCATGGTGCCACTGCCACGTTTCACCACCGTAAGCGGTATTCCTGTGAGCGAACTAATTGATGCAGCAGCTTTGAATGCCATCATTGAACGCACCAAAGTTGGCGGCGGCGAATTGGTTAACCTGATGGGTACTTCTGCCTGGTACGCACCAGGTGCAGCAGCAGCGCAAATGGCCATTTCCATTATCAAAGACGAAAAACGGGTCGTTCCGGCCTGTGTACGTTTAACCGGTCAATATGGCGTAAATGACGTATTTGTTGGTGCCCCGGTTAAACTAGGACGCCAAGGAATTGTTAATATCATCGAATTGAAATTGGACGAAGCAGAAACCGCCTTGTTGCACCAATCTGCTGGAGCGGTAAAGGAAATTGTGGACGTTTTGGATACCATGAATTTGATTTAGTGCCATTGTCGTACCGTTGGCGGCGCTTTTAAAACAAACGTCGCCAACGGTATTCACCTAAATTATTTATATGCTAGAAACGCATACCCCTTCTCACCCGATGTTTTGGGAAGAGATGATCACAGTGAATTCGGGCGAGACTTTGGCAGAACTCGCTAATAAACAACCCGTACTGTTGGTTTTTTTGCGTTTTTTCGGTTGTTCTTTTTGCCGAGAAGCCATTAGTGATATTTCAAAACGCAAAAAAAGCCTCGAATCAATGGGGTTTCGCATTGTGTTTGTGCACATGGCGCAGGATAAAGAAGTGGCGGAAAAGTTTTTCAAAAAGTACAAGTTGTTTCCCATCGACCATATTGCGGATCCGGACAAGCAGTTCTACCGCAGTTTTGGACTCGGGCGGGGCACCCCGGTGCAACTTTTCGGATTAATGAATTGGATCCGGGGTTTCGAAGCTTCGGTGGTAGAAGGTCATGGGGCCACCTATCACAGCGAAGAATTGGGCGATGGCTTTCAAATGCCTGGTGTTTTCGTCTTGCATCAAGGCGAAATCCGCAATTCATTCATCCACCGCTTCCCGTATGATCGCCCGGATTATGAAGAAATTTGCCAAATTCGGCTTACAACAGGCGATTAATGTTCGGTGGCGGGGCTTTCGGAACCTGAAGTCCTTCTGTCATGTGTAAATTGCCTGTTTTCTTTTTGTTGTTTGCGTGCTTTTGTGTTTCCAACCCTGTTTGGAGCCAGGATTCTACGCAGGTGCTGCCCCTGCTCACCATTCGCAGTGCACGTTTGGAGCAAACCGGATTCAAAGGCTGGCAGGCCGATTCTTTACCTGTTTTATCGCCTGTTTCGGGCGCCCAACGCTTGAGTTGGGAAAGTCCATTATCGGTGCGCATCACAGCACCCGGCACCCTGGCCACGGTTTCGGCACGCGGCATGGGCCCCACGCATACCCCCGTTTTTTGGAATGGCATTAATTTACAAAGCCCGATGAATGGCGTTGTGGATGTTTCCCTCTTGCCTGTTTGGCCCGAAGATCAACTTGAATTGCGTTCGGGTGGACAAAGTGCGGCATTGGGCAGCGGCGCTATGGGCGGCGCAGTCCTGCTAGACCATCCTTGGCAATCCAATCCCGGTTTTTCCGGAAATGCGGGCGTCCAAGTGGGCAGTTTTGATCAGAAAAACTATCAGGGGAAACTGGCCTACCAACGCCAAAACTGGCAAATCAGCCTGCGCGGAAACCACCAAAAAGCCACCAATGATTTCCCGTTTCGCAATACGGTTCAAATCGGAAGGCCCTTGGTGCGGCAACAAAACAACGCCATGGAAAAAACGGATTTTCAACAATTTTTCCAGTTTCAGCGCCACCCAAAACATACCTTTCGCGCCCTTTTTTGGCAACAGTACGCATTTCGTGCCATTCCGCAGCCCATTACCGCTTCCCCAAAAGAAAGTTGGCAAAAAGACCGTGCGCGCCGGAGTATCCTCTCCTGGACCTACCAACCCGCGGCAAAAACACAAATCCAAACCAAAATTGCCTGGCTGGATGAGTGGATCGCCTTTCGTTTATCGGGCGATACCGATACCAGTTATGCCCAAACCTTGTTGTGTAACGCGGAGTTGACCCAATACCTATCGGAAGCCCTTACCATTAAAATAGGCGTGCAGGCCTTGCAACAATGGGCACGTGCCGATGGCTATGCCGATAGTGCAAAATTATACCAACAAATCAGGTTGGCCGGTTTCGCGCTGGCAGAATGGCGGGTAGGTACGGGCAAACTGAGCGCTTTGGTACGGCAGGAATGGGCGCAAAACCAACAGGCACCCTTTACCTGGTCGTTGGGAGGCGTTTTCAGCCTGGGACCACATACGGAAATTGCGTTTCATGGCTCCCGCAATTTCAATATGCCCACCTTCAATGATCGGTTCTGGATGGTATATGGTCAAACGGATCTTGCTTCCGAACGCGGATACAGCACGGATGTCAACTGGAAAAACCATTGGCGCTATTTCAGTGCAGAAATTACGGCGTTTCATATCCTGATAGACGACTGGATTTTGTGGCAACCCGGCGACGATGGTATTTTCAGGCCCGGAAATTTAAAAAAAGTGGCTTCGCGCGGATTGGAACTTGCCTTTACGAGTCCTTTTAAACTAAAAAACATATACTTTAAAGCCAAAGCCAGCTATCAATTGAACCGCACCACCAACGTGGCGGTGTACAACAATGCAACCAACAGCCTGGAGCAGCAATTGCTTTATGTCCCGATACACGGTGGTGCTGCGTTGTTTCAAGCACGATATCGCAGCTGGATGCTTAGTTACACCCACCAATATACCGGGAAACGCTATATTCAATCCGATAACAGCAGCGCCTTGCCTGCATTTCAACTCGGCACCTTTTACACCGCATGGCAGTTTGGAACATACAAAAAGACCCGGCTTGCCTTCGACTTTCGCATCGAAAATTGCTGGAACAAAGCCTATTCCTTTTTAGCCTACCAACCGATGCCCGGACGCAGTTTCCAGGGCGGCCTGCGTTTTGCCTGGTAATCTTTTGTTATTCCCTTGCAATTCAAGCGTTTTATCCAGCACAGCTGTTGGCCTTGCTTATATTTGCCCAAACTTAACATCCACACCATGATCAAAGGCCACTTTTTTTTCCTTATTTGCCTCCTACTCCCTGCTATTGTTTGGTCACAAACGCCTGAAGTTTATAAAAAAGTAAAAATTGACTTGGGAGCAAAAAGTATTCAGGATCTTGCCCGACTGGGTATAGAAGCCGATCATGGTTTGCTCATTCCCGGACAATCGCTCACCACGGAAATCAGCGCCCATGAATTGGAACTGATCCAACAGGCCGGTTTTAATACGACCGTGTTGATTCCAGACCTGGTACAATGGCATACCGCGCAAAAAAATAGCGCTGTTTCCCGCCAAACGCCTTGTATCAACACCGAACTTAAATATAAAACGCCAGAAAATTATACCTACGGCTCGATGAACGGGTATCAAACCCTGGATGAAATTATGGCCGTATTGGATGATATGCATGCCAAATTCCCCAATTTGATCTCGGCCAGGGCGGTGGTAAGCGATACCATCACCACGCATGAGGGACGCCCTATCTGGTATGTACGGATATCGGACAATCCGGAGCAGGACGAGCCGGAGCCTGCCGTTTTGTACACCGCCTTGCACCATGCCCGCGAACCCAATAGCATGTCCCAAATGCTGTTTTACATGTGGTATTTGCTTGAAAATTATGGGGTAAACGACCAAATTAAGCAGTTGGTGGACCATGAAGCGCTCTATTTTGTGCCCTGTATTAATCCCGACGGATATGCTTTCAATCAATTCACCAACCCGGATGGCTTTGGTTATTGGCGCAAAAACCGGCGCAAAAACGCGGACGGCACTTTTGGGGTAGACCTCAACCGCAATTACGGTTATTTTTGGGGCAACGATGATATCGGCTCCTCCGGGGAACCCATTTCTGAAGTATATCGCGGACCCGCGCCCTTTTCGGAGCCCGAAACACGCATGATTCGCGATTTTGCCATTCAACACGACTTCTCCTTTGCCTTGCATTATCATACTTCCGGCAACTTGTTGATTTACCCTTGGGCATACAGCGATAGTCCGGCCGATTCCGCTTTTGTAAAATGGAGCCTGTGGCTCAAGCGAGAAAACAATTACAGATCAGGCACTGCCTCCCAAACCGTTGGTTATCAGGTAAATGGCGACTCCAACGACTGGATACACAGCAATTCGGGTACTTATGCGTACACGCCAGAGGTGGGTACAACCGGATTTTGGCCCCAATTTGGCGAAATAGATGGCTTGAACAAGGACAACGTTTGGCAAAACCTGGCCGTGGCTTATGCAGCACTGCGGTATGCGGAAGCCATCGACAAAGGCCCAGATCATGTTTCAGAAAAACAGTTTGCCCTGCCCCTGGAAATAAAACGGTACGGTCAAATAGATGGTCCAGTTAGTGTGGCGTTAAAAGCAATTTCGCCCAATGCGAGTGTTTTAACGGCTGCACAAAGTGTTGATTTGACTCTATTTGCATCCAAAAAATTAGCATTTAATGTTCAACTGGTGCCCGGTATTCAAATTGGGGATCCTTTCACGCTGGTCCTTGAAATTGACAATGGATTTTTTATTCAGCGGGATACCCTTCGGAAAACATATGGTGGAAAGCCCACCATCGCGCTTAATGAAAACGCAAGTACGATAAACAACTGGGGCGGCACCTGGGGACTGACCGATATATATTACCACAGCGCCCCGACCAGTTTCACGGATTCCCCGATCGGCGATCATATTGAAATTGGCAGCATAAGTTGGACCTTAAACAATTTCATACCCATTCCTGCCAATGCCCAACAGCCACAACTGCGCTTTTGGGCGCGCTGGGGATTTGGATATAATGATGGCGTGCGGGTGTTGGGACGTTTTGAAAACAACAATGAAATTACCCTGTGCGGACAATATACCAAACCAGCCAGATCGTATCAACCCACCCCCGGCGAACAACTGTACGTAGATTTTCAAAATTCCTGGGTGGAAGAATGCATCGATCTTTCTGATTTTATTGGTAGTTCCTTCATGCCCGTATTTGAATTAATCGCTTTTGAATCAGATACTTATGATGGCTTTTACCTGGACGATGTCCGCATCGAATACATTGATCCTTTGTTGTTGGGCACACAGTCCATCGAACTGACGGCGTTTGATTTAAACCAAAACCAGCCCAATCCGTCGGGAGGATACACAGTAGTAAGTTGGAGCAAATTGGAGCTCATCGGCGAAGGTAAATTGATCATTTACAACCAGTTAGGCGAGCAAGTGGCGCGGTTGCCCGTTCAATTTGATCAAAAAAGCCAAATCCAGATTAATACCAGTGGTTGGCCGGCCGGTACTTATACCTACCTTGCGCAAACCGCCCAGGGCCAATCGAAGCCTAAAAAGATGGTGGTCGGAAAATAAGCAGGTTGTATAACTTTACACCCGATTAAACGATGACCGAAATGAAAATCAACCTTGAACTTTGGGTATATCGGGTGCTGGGACTTGCCTTTGTCGTGTACCTAATGTTGCGTGCAAAACTCATTCCGATGACCGTGGATGAGGTATCAACCTGTTTGAACCATGTTCCGCGCAGTTTGCTGGATATCGTGTTTTATCAGAATGATCCCGTACCCAACAACCATGTGCTGAATACCTTGGGAATCAAAATCTTGAGTTGGTTTTTTGGGATGTACCATGTAACTGCGCGGGTACCCGCCCTGGTGGGGGGCGTGTTATTTTTAACCGCCGCTGTGGCATTTACGCAATGGAATAATCGCTGGTGGATGCGCGCATTTACCTTTGTAATATTGTTGTGCAACCCCTTCGTGGTGGAGTTTTTTGCCCTGGCCCGCGGCTATGGCCTGGCAGTTGGCATCATGTTGTTGGCGGTGTGGCAAGCAGTTGCTTATTTGAAAGCCCCCAAACCACAGAGGATCATAAACGCCGCTTTACTGGCTTTTTTGGCCGTTGAAGCAAATTTTACATTGTTAAACTGGTTTGTTCCCTTTGTTTTTTTCCTGCTTATACTGGTGTATCAGCAGGAAAAGTCTGCTTTTTTGCGTTCGGCCTGGCCCATTTTTGGCGCCATCCTCTTGACGGGAGGGTTTGCCTATTGGCCCATTACGCGCATGCGTGCCACGGATCAGTTCCAATTTTGGGGATCCAACAGTTTTTTCAAGGACACGATGGTGCCTTTGCTCAAAAGTTTGACACATCGACATCCTTATTTGGGCGCAGATACGGTGGAGATTTTCGCCTGGTTGATTATTGCATTTTCCCTGGTGGTTTGGGCGCTTGCCGTGTTGCGTTGGATCAAAAACAAAGGACAACTCGACGCAATAGTTTTATTATCAGGAATTTATGCAGGCACGATTTTATTTAATTTCGCGCAAGGCATTTTATTTAAAACCCCTTTTTTAGATGCCCGCACGTCCATTTTTCTTTACCCTTTATTGGCCTTGCAACTCATTGCCACGGCAAACTGGTTACAATCCAAATGGAATTATTGGGCTTTGTGTTTGGTCCTTCCAATCGGTTTGTTTGGAATTGCCAATTTTAACAACAACCGCAATTTGAACAGCACCACCGAATGGTGGTTCGACAAAGGCACCTTTGCGGTTTTGGAATACATGAAGGAGACCTACGAGGCAGAAGGCAAGCACATCCCTTATAGTATTGACAGTTATTGGGTGAACTACAATTCGCTCGATTTTCACACCAAGCATAGTACGCCCCATTACGATAAATATGCCTTGTTGCCCGACTGGCATCCCCGCCGCACCTTTCCAGAGGATACCGAATTTTATTACACCGAAGAACGCGCGGAAATTGATGCGATCATTACCCGGTACGATATTGTTTTGCGCATTCCGGAAAGTGGCCTGGTGTTGCTGCGCAAAAAAAGAGATGCCGTTCCTCCCAACCAATAAAACCATCGATCATGACACCATTGGCCGAACGTATGCGTCCGCAAACCCTCGCTGAATATGTAGGGCAGCAACATTTAGTCGGCGAAAATGCGGTATTGCGACAATCCGTTGAAGCCGGTAAGATCCCGTCCTTTATATTGTGGGGACCGCCGGGCGTAGGTAAAACGACCCTCGCGCAATTGATTGCGAAAATGCTCAACAAGCCATTTTTTCAATTATCTGCGATCAATGCCGGGGTAAAAGACATCCGTGATGCGATTGATAGCGCCGAAAAGCAAACCCTGTTCAAAGCCAAAGGCGCCATTTTATTCATTGATGAAATACACCGTTTTTCCAAGAGTCAGCAAGATGCCTTACTGGGCGCAGTGGAAAAGGGCACGGTTACCCTCATTGGCGCTACGACCGAAAACCCTTCCTTTGAAGTGATTCCGGCCTTGTTGTCCCGCTGCCAGGTGTACGTGTTGCGGCATTTAAGCAAAGCCGAACTGATTGGATTAGTAGACAGGGCTTTGCAGCAAGACGAACAATTGAAATCGGCCGAAATCATCATTGACGAATACGATGCCTTGTTGCTGTATTCGGGCGGCGATGCGCGGCGTTTACTGAATGCGCTGGAGTTGGTGAGCAATTTTCGAAAACCCGGCGTGCCTTTGCACATCACCAATGCGACCGTAAAAGAAGTCATCCAGGAAAACGCCGCTTTGTACGACAAAACCGGCGAGCAGCATTACGATATTATTTCAGCGTTTATTAAAAGCATGCGCGGCAGCGACCCCAACGCCGCCGTGTACTGGCTCGCACGCATGCTGCATGGGGGCGAAGACATCGAGTTTATCGCCCGCCGCATGGTTATCTTGGCCGCAGAAGACATCGGATTGGCCAATCCCAACGCATTATTACTGGCGAGCACCACCATGGATGCCATCCGCATGATTGGGATGCCGGAAGCGCGCATCATCCTTTCGGAATGTGCCATTTACCTCGCCTTATCGCCCAAAAGCAACGCCGGATATGTAGCCATTGATAAAGCCCTGGATTTGATACGCAAAACGGGCGATTTGTCGGTACCGCTTCATTTGCGCAATGCCCCCACCAAATTGATGAAAGAATTGAATTACGGATCCGGGTACCAATATGCCCACGATTTTGAAGGCAATTTTGTGCAACAGGATAATTTGCCGACCGAAATTATGGGTCAGATCTTGTACGAACCGGGGAAGAACCCGGCGGAGGAGAAATATCGGGCGCAGTTGCGGTTGCAGTGGGGGGGTAAGTTTGGGTATTGAGGGTCTTGTTATAGTTCAAGCATTTAACAATCCCTTATGGGTAATGGGAAACATATTGCTTATCGATATTCTGTTGACACGATGGACGGCAAACAGTAAATAGAAAATAATATACATACAAGTTTCTTCCCGGAGGATTTTTGCGGAATTGGGCATAAAAACTTAAACAGAACAAAATGTGTTGAAAATATAGGAAAGCGCATGCGAGGCACCGCTATTTTTCGTATTTTTGCCTTCAAACGATTACTCCATGGCACTCCAGGACAAATATATTAATCCGTTTACTGATTTTGGCTTCAAAAAGTTGTTCGGATCTGAACCGAATAAAGACCTGCTCATTGATTTTTTGAACCAGGTTTTACCCGGAAAGCACAAGATCAAAGACCTCAGCTACGCCCGCACTGAACAGCTCGGCAATACTGAAGCAGACCGCAAGGCCATTTTCGACCTGTACTGCATCGGCGAAAACGGCGAACGTTTCATCGTAGAGATGCAGAAAGCCAAGCAGAATTTTTTCAAGGATCGAAGCGTGTATTATTCCTCTTTCCCCATTCAGGAACAGGCAAAGAAAGGCGACTGGAACTATCAATTGGCTGCTGTGTATATGGTAGGCATACTCGACTTTACCTTTTCAGAAGACGAGGCAGAACAAGAAGTGCGCCATGAGGTGCAATTGAAAGATCAAAAATGCCGGGTGTTTTACCACAAACTGATGTACATCTACTTGGAAATGCCCAACTTTAGCAAAGCAGAAGGAGACTTGCAAACCAATTTTGACAAGTGGATGTATGTATTGCAACAACTCCCTTATTTGCAGAACAGACCGCAGGCGTTACAAGATAGGGTATTTCAAAAACTATTTGAGGCTGCTGAAATAGCCAAATTCACGCCAGATGAAAAAAATAAATATGAGGAGAGTTTAAAGTATTACCGCGATTTGAAAAATGTGGTGGATACTTCGTTTGATGAAGGTAAAGCCGAAGGTAAAGCCGAAGGTAAAGAAGAGCGCAATATTGAAATCGCCCGTCAAATGAAATCTGAAGGAGAGCCAGTTGAAAAAATTGTTCGATTTACTGGTCTCACTTTGGAGGAAATCGGACGGCTATAATAATCGGGAAGAATTGGAGATTGCTCGTAATAAATAATTGACCTTCAATGGGATGGGCACTCTCAAAGGATGCGCGAGCAAGTCGATTATCTTAATAGGGCTGTTGGGTGGATTCGATACTTTGCCGAAATATTGATTCAAGGGATCATCGGAAATGCGAAGGCGCGTAAAATTGAGGATGATCACATCAATGCTTATCGAGAAAAACATGGGCGGAATCCTCGCGGCAATGTCAAAAAGACAAAAAAATAATGACAATCGAGAACACTTCTCCATCGTGTGGTACTCAATTCTGAAACGCTTAATACCTCGCTCAACAGTGGAGCATCGGGCGCAAGATCATAAGGCCCAAGCGTATCGATTCCTTTTCAAATAATGTCGCCTTTGCCATGCCCAAAAATTATGGCAACAAAAATGACACGACTTTTTTGCACTCAAAAGGGGGCACTCATGACTCCAAACGCATTGCTGCCCTGATTTTAGCAAAACGGAAAATGTGCTCAAGCATGAAGTAATGTTCCAATTCTGAGGTCTCCTCCCTGTTTAGGGAGCCCGCTTTCTTCCTGGCAACAAGCAAGTCGTACCGCTGCTGGGTATCATCAGAAGGTTTATAGGCCATAATCTGTGATGGCGCAGCTTCTGCTAAAAAGAAAGCGAGCTCTTCATATATTTTAGAAGTTTTCATGTCAATTGCTTTGCGAATTAGTTATGCAAAAATAAGGGATTTGGGCTTTAGTTTTCAATTATGGTGCAACGAGATAATTTGCCGCCGAAATCATAAGTCAGATCTTGCACGAACCGGGTAAAAACCCTGCGCGGGAGAAATATCGGGCGCAGTTAAGCATGCAGTGAGGTGGGAAGTTTGGGTATTGGGTGGGGAATGAAAATTGTAAATATATTGTTTTTCATAAAGTCAATATTAGGTTTTTGTTAAGTATTTTAATTCAACACTTAAATCAGGTTGAATTAGGGTTAAAAACTACATTTTTTACCCAAAACCAAAGATTTGGAAAAAGATGCTATTGCAAGGTATTTTATATCCCTATATCTTTGAATTATCAAATCTAAAATATATTAGAAAAAAATCAAAAATCTATGCAACTTTACTACGCATTCAAAAGTATTCGAGCAGTTGTACCGTTCCTGCTATTTTTATGCATATCATCTGGAGTAATAGCGCAAGAAGAGGCAGGAGAAGATAAAATGGTATGCCTGGGCGGTTCCACTACGATTGGAACCAATTTAACTATTTGTTCAGGTTGTTGTGTTAAATGGACGCCCACTACTGGACTAAGCGACCCTAAATCGCCAACCCCTACAGTAGAAAACCTGAGTGCTTCAACGGAGTATTCTATGACAATTGTAAATGCCGACGGCGATATCGTTGAAAATGATAAAGTAATCGTTTACGTGTGCAAACTTGACCTGAACTTATACAAGCCCAAGTTTGTGGATGGCATTGAATATCAAGTGCCAAAAGGGCAGGAAGAATCACTCGGTGCGCAGACATTTGTAAATTTGGATAGTGATGACAATGATAACACATTCGACAATACAGACAATACAGTATCTGGTGGCGATGATGAATTCATCAGGATTGAATTCATCATCGATTTTGTAAATTTGGGCACTTTGCCACCACCTACAAAACCTGTAGAAATTATAGTAAGTAACGTGCCGGGAACAGATGATGCCGCTATAAAACTTTGGAAATCAGAAGATAAAGGCGAAGGCAGTTTCACCTTGGGAGAGAAACTAACGCTTTCAAAAACAACTCCCGCAGGCACCAATTATAAAAAATCTTTATGGATAGAAGGTAAATTAGGACACACCTCGCAGCGACAATCTAAAATTTATGCAATGTTTGAAGATGGCACGGGCAGTAGCACAACCTGTGAAAGCAATAAGGCTTCCATAACTATACTTGGGGTAAAGGAGATAAAATGGATTGGACAAACTAATGGTTATACTGGTGGAGATGGACTCAATAATTCTAATAACTTAGATACCCATTCATCTCAAAATTGATACCCATCTCATGTTAGAGTTTTTCCTGAAAGTAAATTTATCAGTGGAGCACCTTCAGATGAAGTTTTTGATAAAGTGAATATTCAGGTTTCACTTTCAGTTAGTCCAATAGAAGCCGTTCCTATATATATACGACTTTTTGATGCAGATGATCCATCATCGGATAACAAAATTGATTTTAATGATAAAATTGGGGGATATTCTGGACTTTACCCTGGAGTTCCTGAATATTATAATGTATATTGGGATATTAATGATGATAATAGAGGAGCTGTTAATGCGAATAAATATGGTTGGTTACCAGAAAATATTCCTAGTTCGGTAATTCAAGATATTAATGATGGTATTTATAAGGCAATTTTTACAAATAAAGACACTTATCTTAACAATTTTCAAACTTCCACTTTTTTAGGTGATAATTATGCACTAGCATTATATTGTGATTTAGACTTTATCAATCGACTAAGGAATGAAGAGGGTGTGACCCCGCTGTGATGTAAGATTAATTTGTACTAGAATAACCGAATCG
>JBBAVI010000093.1:0-22142 GCA_040397785.1 Saprospiraceae bacterium
AATTTTCATTTTGTTCCCATGGGCCATCTATGCCCAAAAACACGATAATTTTCAACTATACGGCTACGGTAACGATAGCCCGATCCCAGATTTATTCGGAGGGATGGCAGCAGATTATACATCCCGACCACCTAAATTCTATCCCCAAAAGCGAAAAGTTGATTTTGGGTTTTATTCAGGTATTGCAAGTGATTCCAGCGGCCGTTTTATGTTCTACACTAATGGTATTTCTATTCGAGATACGACCCACAAGGTAATGCTCAGTGGGGATACGCTCAATCCAGGGCCATTGTGGCTACAATGGAAGAATGATTCTTATCCAAATGGTCCCTTTTGTTTTTCTATACCTTCGCCTGGGAAAAAAAACCAATATACGTTCTTTCATTTGGCCGTTGAATATGGAACTGGACTTTCGTCTCCTTTTTATTATACCATTGTGGATATGAATGGGAACAATGGCTTGGGTAAGGTTACCTTGAAAAATAAAATCTTGCTACCCAACGGAGTCAGTTGTACTTCGCCCGTGGCTGTCAAACACGGCAATGGCCGGGATTGGTGGGTAATTATAGGGGAATTATCGTCTCCCTATTTGTACACTTTTTTGCTCGATCCAACAGGGGTGCATGGCCCTTTCAAAACTGAAATGCCTTATTGGTACTCCGCCCAGGAATACCAATCAGTAAATGCCATTTCGCCAGATGGGAACACCTATGTGCGTTCTGATGGAGAACATGGTTTGTATATTTTTGACTTTGACCGTTGCAGTGGTGCTTTTTCAAACTTGCGGCTTTTACCCTTCAATGAACCTGATTTTTTTAGTTTTGCTACCGTATTTGCGCCCGATTCCCGGCATTTGTACATGTCTTCCTGGTCCTTTGTCACCCAACTGGATATTTCGGCCCCGGACATAGCAGCCAGTTTAGATACCATTGCTTATTTCGACGGAAAAGCCTCGCCCAATGAGCCGTTTTTAACGGGCTTTTTTAATCCCAATCTTGGCCCGGATGGTAAAATCTATTACTCCACCACCAATAGTACCTTATCCTGGCACGTGATTCACCAACCAAACTTACCAGGCGTGGCAGCGGATATAGAGCAACACGGGATTGACCTAACCAAGTACAATAACGGTACCATGGCCATCTACCCCAATTACCGCTTAGGCGAATGGGAGGGAGCTCCTTGCGATACTTTAAATGGCCAAAAACCAGGCGATGGCTTCTCCAAAACCAGCTGGTTCCCGCCTGCGGAAAGCAAAATTGGTCAATACAAATTGCTTCCGGGCATCGGACAGGCGCGGGAGAAAGACGATACACCGCGAAAACGCCATCCTACCATGGCCGAAATGGCCATTGAACGGGCAGCACAGGCACCGATTTTAAATTCAAAGAACTAAATATTTAAAATAATGAATAGCAATAAAATAATATTTCTTCTTTGGGTGATGCCGGTATTGGCATGGGCTCAATTGAGCGACCAAACCTGGCTGGGTGGCAACAACGAATTTCCGGGTGTTGCGGGGTATGGCCATGTGCGCATCCAGTTTCAGGGCGGGGTGCAAGCCATGCAAACCAACCTGGCCTTCAATTTTGAAAGTACAGAAGCCGCTGCGGTGAAACCTGACGGTGAAATCCTGTTTTACACCAACGGTTGTGCCATCAGCAACCGCCTGCACCAAGTGATGCCCAACGGCTGGGGATTGAGTCCGAGTAATTTACAGTCGCAGGTATGCCCGGATATAGGAAATATCGCACCACAAGGCGCCATGGTATTGCCCATGCCCGGCGATACCAATCGTTACTTTATCCTGCACATGGCCGCCTGGTACGACACGGTCCGCAAATTGAAAATTGGCCCGCTGTATGCCACGCTGATCGACATGCGGCTCGACAATGGGCTGGGCGATGTGGTTTCCAAAAATATGATTTTAAAACTGGGCGATTTTGGCAATTTTACGGCCATTCGGCATGGAAACGGACGGGATTGGTGGATTTTGGCACCGGAATTCGGCAACAAAAGATGGTATCGCTGGCTGCTCGATCCTACCGGCATCACGGCTGTTGATCCCTACATTGGGCCCGATCTTCCCTTGTGTGAACATTATGCACAAACGGCTACCTCCTCCGATGGCAGTATGGTGGCCAATTGGGGCGATTGTTATGTTAGTTTATGGCAATTCGACCGTTGTTCCGGTACGTTCAGCGATCGACTGGAACTGCACGCGCCCTCGCATTGGGTGCTGGGCGGCGGACTGGCATTTTCACCGTCCGGGCGTTATTTGTATGCTACGTCGCACAATGTGTTGTTTCGGGCCGATCTGGAGGCGTCCACGCCGAAACTTGATACCATGCGCTATTCATACGATCCGTATAATTTAAGTCCGTATTACGTGCCGGGTAATTCATTTCATTATTTGATCAATGGCCCCGATGGCAAAATATATGGTTGCTTGCCTTCGCGGGCCAAACGCTTTCAGGTAATTGATCAGCCGGATGGTGATGCAATCAACAAAATTGATTTTAAACCCAACGGTATTGATTTGCCCGTTACCAACGTGCGCAGTTTTCCGTATTATCCCAATTATCGCTTGAAAACACTGGCCAATTCGCCTTGTGACTCCTTGGGAATTGTAGCCGTACAAGGGCCGCAGGAAACGGTGGACGATGTGCGCTGTTTTCCCAACCCAAGCAACGACCGCTGTTATTTCCGAATATCCGACGCTGCACAAGGCCAAGCCGCTGATTTGTACCTGCGTGACAGCAATGGAAAGTTAGTTTACCAGCTTGCCTTTTATGCAGATCATCAAGATGTACCCGTAACGCTGGGCAATTTATCCAACGGGATTTATTTTTGGTCGGTCATTATGAAAAATGGGGCGGTGTATCGGGGGAAGGTGATTAAGGCCGAATAGGTAAATGTGCATTTGAATATGCGCGCCTTGTTGGTATGAGTCGGGTATGAACCCGACGGATAGGCCGCACCAGGTAGAACCTGGCGCGAGCGGGGTGTGTTCCCCAACCCGGCCAACGAAACCATAACAATTGATATTCCCGATGCTCAAATTACAGATCAGAGTGAAATTTTAATATTCGACTTGAACGGGAAATTACAACTGCGTCAAATCGTGACTAAAAACGCGTTAATACTTGATATTTCGCAATTTAAGTCTGGATTTTATACAATTTCCTGGGCAAGGGACGGCAAAATTCAATTAAGTCGTTATTTCATAAAAACAAAAATTTGATTTTATAACCCAGAAGGGCAGGGATGTTTTTCATTCCTGCTTTTCTTCATTTCGATTGATTATGAAAAAGATTTTTTGGGGAATATTACTCTTTTTTTCCTGTGCCGCTCATTTATTTGCACAATCAGGTTGGTTTAAAATTCATGATTTAGGATTATATTCTGAAAGACCAACTACGATGATTGAAAATGAAAAAAATATATACACTTTAATAGCGGGTGAAGGGGATGCAGTTCCCTATACAAGAAATGCAGTATTGAAACTTTCGAAGCATGGGGAAATCATTTGGTTACGTTTTCTTCAATACCCGATATCCACACTTGCCAACTTTAAGATACATTATCCGAAAGCGCTTCTTATATCAAAAGATAATTCTATTTATGCCTTGTCTTATGCCGACAATGAAGACCTCATTCGAGAATTTTTGTTGAACAAATTTAATGAAAATGGGGATCTAGTATGGGCAAAATCCTACGGATTTGACGGTATTGACGTAGAAGGCCAGGTCTTTGGCTTAACGCTTTTCACAGATAGCTTGGGCGTGACCATGACAGGTAGAACCCTCGCTCCCTACCCAAATCAACAATATGCCATTGTAAAAATTGATTCGGCTGGTAATGAGCAGTGGAAAAAACTATTACCAGTTCCAGCAAACAGCGTGGGGGAACAGGTTCCGGCTGTTCAAATGCCGGATGGATCGATAAAGTTGGCATTTGACAACAATTTGCTAACAAATTATCAAGACTATTTAATGAGTCTGGATTCAACAGGGAATACTGATTATACTTTTTCTAATCCATTTACAGGACGGGCGCATGATTTAAAACGGCACCCGAATGGCAATTTAGTCTACTTATCCAATGAACGAAATCCGCCTGTGGGAGAATGGGGTGGTTTGCGGATTTAAATGCTCACACCTGAGTTTGACACGGTATGGTCGCATTTGTTTTACGATACCGAATTTCCGTACCTGTTTTTGGAGACCGCTTTTGTTAGAAACTTGTCTATCGCACCAGATGGCAAAATTTTAGCGTTGGGCTTTAACACCAAAAACTGTGTGTTGCTATGTTATGATCCAAATGGTTTGTTTCTTTGGAAGCGAGAAATTGCTTTGGAAGGATTTGATGCTTTGAAGTTTAATTATACAATATGGACTAGTGACGGAGGCATTTTATTAAATGGGTTTATATCCGGTGGGACGAATGCGCCTGGTGATCCATCCTACGAAAAAATATTTTTGATGAAATTAGATGGGGTGGGATGCTTGACACCAGGTTGCGACCAAACGATCATTACCGGTCTTGAAGAAGCGGGAGATAAAGTGCCAGAGTTCACCATCGCACCCAATCCTACAAGTGGTAAATTTAAAATTGAACCATCAGAGAAACTATTGAAAGAGGACGCTACCTACATCATAAGAATATTTGATGCAAATGGAACACTTATTTATCAGGAAAACCAGCCATCTCCTGATACGAATTTTGACCTTTTAGGACAAAGAGCGGGGGTATATCATATCTCTATTACAAATAAAAATGGAGGGTATTCTTTTGATAAACTGATCAAAATATAAAATTCTGTTGAATGAAGGAATCTATTACTGGATACTGGAGTCCATAGACACCGTCCATATAAAACCTAACAGTCGGGTCTGAACCCGACAGATGGGCCGCACAAGGTAGAACCTGGCGCGAGCGGAGTGAAAAATCCGGCCATCAGAAAAAGAATTATCATCAATCGCTAATTAATTTTCAAATCAATTATATAGGCAGTGTCCTCTTCAAGTAGACACTGCCTATTTAAAATTTCAATCTTATGAAACACCCCTCTTTTTTGTTATTAATCCCCATGCTTTTTACACTAACCTTGTATGCTCAAGTTCCAGATTCCACTTTTGGAGTGCCGAATTCCTTTGAAGGCCCAGGTACGTATTGGCCTGCTGTAACGGGCAGTGATTTTGGCGGAAGAGAAGATCGTTGTTTTTCCACCTTTTATTTACCAAGCGGGAAAATCATTCAAGCAGGCCAATCCCAAGGAAATAATGAGCTTGATTTTGCATTGGTGCACCTGTTGCAGGACGGTACTTTTGATTCACTTGCCGGATACCAGGGGCAAATCAGGATCGATTTAGGGTATCAACACGATAGTTGCCTTGCCGCAATTTTGTATGATCAAGAACAGATTGTAATGGGAGGGTGTGTAAGTTTGCCTGGGGGAAAAGGGTATGTAAATCTGCTTACCCGTGTGGATACAAATGGTCAAATTGATTTCACCTTTGGCAACAATGGCAAGATGGAAATTGATTTACCAGCCAACAATGAAATGATTACTAAAATGATTGGACTCCATGATGGCCGAATCCTGATTGCCGGTAATGCATTTTATGGTACGTCCTTTGATTTTCCTGATTCAACTGCTGTCTTTGTCGGACGTTTATTACCCAATGGTCAGGTGGATAGCACCTTTGGTAAGCATGGTTTTTTATATTGTCGATATGAATACACTTGCAAATCTTCGTTGTTGGGCGACATTGCTGTAGACCATAAGGGGCGCATCATTTTAAGTGGCGGTTCGTATAGCCCATATCCAGGTGTAATGGGTATTGATAAACTTTGCAAAAATTATATCCATGTGCACCGTTACCTGAATAATGGTAAGCCTGATGTTTCTTTTGGCAACCAAGGGCAAGTGGAGTTGACATTTAAAAAAGGCCGAGCGACCTCTATTTTGATTGAAAATGATGACCGGATTTTGATTGCTGGTATGGTTACCGAATTTTTTGCGTCATATCCTGCTTATACGTTATTAGTCCGATTGCTTCCTAATGGTTCACTAGATATTTCTTTTGCCAACGGAGGGTACTTTGTAAAATACATTTTGGGTGTTTCAAGTTCGACAGAGATTTTTGAAATTATTAAGATAAAGGAAAAGTATTATTGTGGATTTGTAGATGAAGCCAATGGGGATCACCTTTTTTTTGGAATAATTCGGTTCAAAGAAATGGGTGTCATTGATTCCTTATTTGGTATCAATGGTATTTTTTCTAATCGTTATTGGCTTAATGCTTCATTGTATAATATGAATCAAATTCATACGATTGATTCAAACAGTATATATTTAACTGGGTATTATAGCTTTTTAAGTCAGGATAATATGTTTATAAGTAAAGTAAATATTCGGAATGCCATTTCGTTTACGCAACAGCCTGGTGACAGTTTTGATAATATCCATTTTTTCCCAAATCCTATTACGGGAGCAGCGTTTTTTTTAGAATGGAACAGTACTGGATACGAAGAGATGTCTATCTTATTGACGGATTTACAAGGACGCATCATAATAAATAAACAAATAATGATGCAAACAGGTATCAATAGCATAGATTTACCACCAGGCCTTCAAAACGGGGTTTATTTTTTGTCCATCAAAGGAAATGGGTTTTCTCAGGTAGAAAAGTGTGTGGTACAAAAGGGGAATTAGGCTTTTTTTGTGCCGCATACACTGACGGAAATGCACATAGAACAATGAAGGTTGAATACAACGGAAATGAAAAAGCGACAAAAACATCTGCTGTCTTTGTCGCTTTTCTTACCAATGCACCGCGTTTATAATAATCCGTGCAAATCCGGGTAATCTGTGGTCGCCTTATGCTGCAGGTGGGCTTCACGCGCGTGCGCGTACAAGCACTAAGCGCAAGCGAAGCCAAACATCCAGTTTTGCCAAAATTCTGCATTTGCCTGCAATTTAATATTACAGTTTCGCTAATACCATTATCTCTGAAACACGATCAATCCCCGTGCTATTTAGCCTCCTTATTGCGTATTTACCCGCTACAGTCAACACAAAGTTGTTATAAAAACTGATGGCTTTTAATCCATTGAAAATCAATTTTTTTATCCATCCATCCTTCAAATCCATTTAAATCTTGGTCTAAATCCGAGCCAACATCCATCCCAATTCCGCCTCAAACACCGCTTCCTGCTCTTTTTCATTGTGTATCTCATGGTACAAGCCCGGCCATTCCTGAAAGGTAACATCTCCCGTCACCCGAGTCGAAAATTCACGGGTAGCGGGCGCAGAAGTAAGCCGATCCGCGCCGCCATGCATCAAAAGGGCCGGAATGGGCATGGGGCCACTGTATTGGTTGAGCCAGCCCGCCCCTTCCAACAGGGCAATGCCACCCGCCGCGCTCACCCTGGAGTGTACGAGCGGATCGTTTACATATTTTTTTACGACTTCCGGGTCGCGGGATACAAATTTGGCGTGTACCCCATTGGGTAAGGTCAAATTGGGCATAAAACGCTTGAGCAAATAACCTGCTGCCACTTTCAACGCAGGTGCTTCGAAAGCCAGACGTATCCAGGGACCGGTAGTAACAATGCCTTTCAAATCGGGTTTACGGCGCAATACATAATTCAAGGCTACATTACCGCCCATCGAATGACCGTATAGAAAAACGGGCAAACCGGGGTATAAATCTTTCGTTTTTTCTAAAAATTGCCCCAAATCGTCCATCAACACCTCGATGCTCGCTGCATGGCCGCGGGTGCCTTCGCTTTGTCCGTGTCCCTGTTGGTCATACAAGGTTACCGCAAATCCGTGGGCATTGAACCAGTGTGCCACATGATCGTACCGGCCCAGGTGTTCGCCTTGCCCGTGTACGAGCGCGATCACGGCTTTCGGCAGGTCTACCGGCCAGTTGCGGGCAAAAATTTGTAATCCTTCGGCGTTTTTCCAGTGTAAGTCTTGCATGTTAGGGTAGATAAGTTTTGCCTTTGCGTGAAAAAAGCACCATCCGCGCATCTTTGTGCATCGGTTTTACTTTTTCGGTGAAATAAGCGCTCGCTTTTTGCGCAGCCCCGAGGTTGCAAAGAAAATAACAGAATTTGCCGTCGGTGTCTTTTTGCCAAAAAATATTTTGATTGCCCCGCAAAGCCGGATGGTCGGCCGGGGCTTCTTTTTCCGAACGCAGCATTTCAATGGCATATCCACTGTAAGTAGTGGGTAGCGCACTGATTTTAGGCAGGGCTTTTAACTGGGTTTCGCCATATAAAACAGGATCAACGGGCGCGCCTTTTCCCTCTATGCCCCCGATTTTGGGCTCGGGTTTATTCACTTTTTGATCCATTTTTTCCTTTTTCGCCCGCTCTTTTTCTTTTTTTGCCTGTTCTTCGGCCAACACAATTTGCTCCAGGGAGGGCCAGGTCATGGATTCCAGCGCCTCGCCCGACACCCCGGTGATTTTCAACTCGGTCCGCCGATTTTGCTGGTGGGCTTCTTCGCTGCATTCCACGCCGTTTTTGCAGCGGTTCACCAATTCCGTTTCACCATAACCTTTGGAGGTAATGCGCGCACTGTCTACGCCTTCGCTTACAATATAGGCTACAGCAGCAGCGGCCCGGCGCTCCGACAATTGCAGGTTGTAGGCATCGTTGCCCCGCGTGTCGGTATGCGAACCGAGTTCGACACTCAGGCCCGGATTGTCTTTCATCAAGGTCACCACTTTATCCAATTGTTCTACGGCATCTGCGCGGATGTCCCATTTGTCAAAATCGTAATAAATGTTGTTGATTTTGATGCGTTTATTGATTTTGGCTTTATCTAATTCGATGTTGGTGACGAGGGTGCCCATGGTATTGTTGGCCGTCAAGTTATCGGTCACGCCTGGCGTCATGGATTTCACGCCATCCACACACAGGATACAACCTTTGATGTTGACGTATGTTTCAATACGTTTGGCAAGGTATCCGGGTTTGCGAATGAGCATGGTGTAATGGTTGCCCGGCTCAAACGTGTGCTGAAAAAATGCTTCCGGATGATTTTTGAGTACCAATTCGGGTTGGCCTGTGGTGCGGTTAAAAATTTCGATGGTTGCACCCAGGATGGCATCTACAATTTGATCGGGGTTGTCGCGCGATTCGGCGATGGAAACATCAAACAGATAGCCCGGCTTGCGGGAAAGTTCTATTTTGAGGTATTTTTTCTCTTTTTTCAGCTCAATGGTGTCCTGACGATCGAAAAAAACATCCTTTCGGGTGGAAATGCGGTACATGCCGGGTTCGAGTGCGACGCTGAAATGCCCGAGCGAATCGGTGGTTAATTCGGCTTTTACACTGTTTTCGGGAAATGCATAAACGCTGACTTTGGCTTGTTGCAGAAAGCCGCGGTTGTTTTTTTCAAACACATAACCTTCCAAAGTAGATTGGGCATGGGCAGACAGGGCAAATAAACTCCAGATTAACAGTAGACTGGTTACATTGAAACGATGCATCGTCATAGGTTTCCATTTTTTGTTGTGCAAAGATAATCCAATATGAATGCCGATCCGTTGCTGAATTTCGTTCATTTTTTAGAATTTTGCGCCGCACTATGGGAGTTATTTCGCGCAGATGTTTCGCAGATTGGTTTCGCAGATGTTACACAGATTTTTCTGCGGGAGTTATTTCGCGCAGATGTTACGCAGATTGGTTTTCGCAGATGTTACACAGATTTTTCTGCGGGATGTATTTCGCACAGATGTTACACAGATTGGTTTTCGCAGATGTTACACAGAAAAATCTGCGTAACATCTGTGCTTTTTTTTCTGTGTAACATCTGCGCGAAATAAAAATGTTCGGTAGTGTGATTTTTTCCCTTAAAAGCGGCTTTTTGCAATTCGTTTATTTCCAAAACAAGACCACCATGCGCATTATCTATATGGGGACGCCCGATTTCGCCGTGCCTTCCCTCGAAATTTTATTGGATCATGGTTATGATGTTTGTGGGGTGGTCACGGCTACCGATAAACCGGGGGGCAGACAAGGCACCATGGAATCGGCCGTAAAGAAATTCGCGGTGTCGCGTGGATTAAACGTATTGCAACCCGAAAAATTGAAAAATCCGGAATTTCTCGATGCTTTACGTGCTTTAAAAGCCGATTTGCAAGTGGTGGTCGCATTTCGCATGTTGCCGGAAGTGGTCTGGAACATGCCGCCCATGGGAACGATGAACCTGCATGGCTCTTTGCTGCCCAAATACCGGGGCGCAGCACCCATCAACTGGGCCGTTATTCGGGGCGAAAAAGAAACAGGCGTGACCACTTTTTTATTGAAACACGAAATTGATACGGGCGACCTGCTGTTCCAGGAGCGTATTCCCATTGGTCCGGACCAAACTGCGGGCGAGTTACACGATCAAATGATGCAAATTGGGGCAACATTGGTGCTAAAATCGGTGCAAACCCTCGAACGCGGCAATGTACAACTGGTTCCGCAGCCCGATTTAGAAGCCACCCATGCGCCCAAGCTATTCCATGAAACGGGCAAAATCGATTTCCACCAAACCACAGAAACGGTTCATAACCTGGTGCGCGGTCTAAGCCCGTATCCCGGCGCCTGGACCATGCTGGATGATAAAACGGTGAAAATAGTGCGCACCGAACGCAGCAACGAAGCAGCCGCTGTGCAACCCGGACAATATTATTCAGATGGTAAAAACTATCTGAAAATCAGCACCTTAGATGGATTTATTAAAATATTGGAGTTGAAAATGGAAGGGAAACGCCAAATGGGTGTCCGGGAATTTTTGAACGGATACAAAGGGCAATGGCGAACGATGTGATCCAAAATCAAGATTGGGTGATCCGGGCAGCAACCCGTTACAAATATTTTTTAAAAAAAATGATAGTAATGCTTTTATATTTCAAATAGTAGCATTACTTTTGTTCTGGTTATAGGCCAAGATAAGTCCTGATCTATAATTCAAGACACAGCAAGAAGGTTTTTAGAAGGATGTCAATACACGCCCGCTGTAAAGTGGGCGTTTTTTTTTGCCCCTACCCGAACAAATGTTGGGGTAGGGGCAAAAAAAAAGACCTGGCCGAAGGGACAGGTCGTGATTTCTGAATCGATTATTAGAAATTTTCACGAGATTATAATGTTGACTTAGATTGGTGTCAACTGTCATATTAAAGACAAATACCGTGCCAAAGTCGAATTTTTGTGCTCAGAAACCAAAATATATAGCCAAGGCTACATGTTTATGAAAGCGGCTCGATTCAAATCCATTTAAAATCAATTTTTATCCATCCATCCTTCAAATCCACTTTATTGTCAACGCAAAGTGGTTATGAAAACAGCTGGCTTCAAATCCATTTAAAATCAATTTTTTATCCATCCATCCTTCAAATCCATTTTATAGTCAACGCTAAGTGGTTAAGAAAACAGATGACTTCAAATCCATTTAAAATCAATTTTTTTATCCATCCATCCTTCAAATCCATTTAAATCCTGGTTAAGACTTTTAAAGTTTCTCTTTAGGGCTGTCATGCCACCATTCTTCGCCGTCCCAGAAATTATCCCATCCTAAATTGCGGTATTTTGGATTGATTTCGATTTCGCGTTCGCCATAAGAGAAGTCCTGAAGGATATCATTGGCGAATCGGAACAAGTCGCGCGACCACAAAACGGGCTTTTGCAGATCTGCTTTTTTATACGAAATCCACTTGCCATCAAAGCGGTAGCCGCTGCCTTTGGCGGGCGTATCGTTGGTGAAAAACCACAATTGGGTCTGGTTATTCGCCATTACACCATAATCCATCGTAAAATCCCCTACAAATGACCCGCTGGTTGCCATTGTACTGTCCTCTTTCAGGTCGAAACGGCCGGAAGCAGCGTACATTTTTTTAATTTCCATGTCCTGCACGTTCTCAGGATCAATGTTCGGGTCAAAAAACTGCTCCAATTTGTTGAATTGGAAGGTACCGGCAAACGTGCTGACCGTCTTTTTGAAACGATTTTTACCTTTTACATGGTAAATAGAAGGGTCTTTCGCGTCCCGAATGGCCTCGGTAAATACAAACTCGATGCGATAACGGTCATCGCCATAAAAACCATTGTCTGGATAATCCAGGATAAATAAAGAGTCCAGGCGCAGGCTTGCAAGCTGAGTAATCCGCTCATTATCACTTAAAAGCCGGAAAATGCTCGGTTTAATGGGTGCTGTGGTGTCGCTGCGCAACGTGTCGGCTGCTTCTTTGTGGGTCAGCAAGGGAACTGCCGTGGCGGCGAGGGATTCGGGGGCTACGTTTTGTTTGCCATTATTGGGTTTACACTGCCAGCAAAGGGCGGCGCAGCAGATCAGTGCGATGCCGATGGGTAAAAAGGTGCGAATTTGTTTCATCATATTAAGTTTTGATCAAAAGTGCGTTTATGTAGCGTGCGTAAGGGGTTTGGCAAAAACGGTTTGTATCCACCATCTGCCTAAGCCACCGTAAATCAAACATTCAGCCAGTGCCAGGTTGCCCACCCAGGAAAGCCAGGTGACGGTAACATACGTTTCGATGGGTTTGGTTTCGAACCAGTAATACATGAAATAACTTTCTGTGCGTAAGCTCATGGCCGCGAGTGTGACGGCAAAACTCCGAATCATCATATCAGCATGCGACTGATAGCGCCGTTGGCTGATTTCCCGCCAGGCAACAAAAGTTAATGCCCACCAAACAATACATTGCAACGTAAATCCCACCTTTGCGGGCAAACCTCCATTGGCATAAAAGGCCAAGATGAGTCCGGAAGGAGCGGCAAATAAAAGGATGGTTGCAATGTATATTTTGCCCAAAACACGGTGTGCCGCAGGATAATGCCGCACCAATGCTGGAAAAAACTGGAACAATCCGCCCACCAGCACCACCATACTGCTGGTAATGTGTATATAAAAGGCGTTGATGAAATGCGGTTTATCCAATACCACATCGGGTTTGGTGCCCAAAAAATGAATGGCGTGTTCAAAACTGAAATAGGGGAGTACTTTGCCCAGCATAACCCACGCAAAATACAAAATTGCCAGGGTACAAACTCCTGTGAGCGTGTATCTGGCAATTTTGTATAAGGAGTACGTTTTTTGCATGCGGCGCTTAATTTAACGCCCAAGGTACAGATTTCCCGCTTTACAACTAAAACGCAAAGTTAACGGTCATATTAAAACGGTAACCAGGTACGATAATACCACCCACGCGGGCTTTTACCTCGTCTCCATCAATCACGGCCGCTAAGTTGTTGCCGATAATTGGAATATCGTTGACGACTTCCTGCACTTGGTCGCGGAACATGCTAATGTCGTTTTCAGGGTCGTTGGTTTTGTAGCGCAAGGTGCCACGCATCCATTTCACATCCACCGCGGCAAAGGTGATGTCCATGGTCATATAAGGCCCCATGCTAAACTGTACACCTGCGGATCCCCCGATGCCCACGCCGCCCAGCGTACCGCGAATGGTAGTTGTGCTGTTGTTGCTGGTTTTTTCGAGGTTTCTGCTCAAATCATAACGTGTGTAGCGCGCACAAGGAGCCAGGTAAAAACCACGCGGTTTGTCGCGGCCGATATAAAACCGGTTTTCCAGAACGAAATTGAGGTTCGTAAATTCATTGTTGATGATGGTGCCCTCCGAAACGTCCACATTGTCGGCAACCACATTCGGAACCCGGGTAGTAAGCGGAACACTGGCCAATAAAGACAGGGATTTGTTATTGCCATAGGCCCATTCACCGCGCACATTGAATTTACCGAAACGGGTAAGCAAACTGATCGGGGCAATACCTACCGCGAAGCGTTTATAATCATCGTCGGTGTTGTTGTAGTTGGTACGACGTTGTGCATGGGCACTTACACCAAGCAACAATAAAAAAAACAGGGCAACATAACTGGGTTTGATCTTCATATTCTGATTGTGTTTGCCAATAAACGCAAACATAATGCCCCAAATTTCAAGTACGCGGTTAAGGTTCCTTTAATGTGGCGTTATCAAAAGCATAATCGCAATGAACCACCAATTTTATGGGAACAAATCGGATGATTCCGCCAATATGACCTTCATCGGCGCCGAAAACATCGGTCACAATCCGGGCTTTTTGGATCAATCCTTGACCGCGGTACCATTTGTATCCCCGGGCGCCTACGTTGGGGCCAGACACGCTGCCCGTCGGTTCGTCAATTAATATAGTGCATTGTTTGCATTGCTCGAGCGCCTGTACAGGGTAATTTTGCTCAAAGTGCCCCACAATCGTGCTAAAATCGTTCGCTTTTTCGGTAAAAACGATGTCGCCAGATACTTTCAACACCGTACCCTCCAACAATGCTTTAACGTTGCAGCGCCAGTCGCCCAACCCATACGTGTCTCCGTCGCCTTTGATTACTTTATCCGCTGTAATGTTGGCATCCGGAATTTGGTACAAAAAGACGGTTTGAGCGGAACCGGTGTAGTTTCCGACAAGTAAGCAAAACAAGAGGCGCAAATTAGTCGGCATAGGTAAAGAATAGATGTAGGATGATTAGAACAAGTCTATTAAACGAAGGTTTTGGGTGCGCGCACATAACTTTTAATAAAAAAACTATGTAGGCATGTAATTAAAATAAAATATCTTTGCCAGAAATCAATCCAATTTTAAGATGTATTCAAATGAGTTGCAGTCGAATCTTCGTGTACTGATTAGCGCTAATAAAACCGATGTCGCACTAGAAGAACTTTCCAAAATATTGAGTGGAAACCCGGATTTAGGCGACCAGGTAATTCTGTTGCGCGGAAGATGGTCGGATGGTAAACGTCAATTCAACATGGGGTTGATTGATTTTGAAGATTGGGGACGTATTCAAAGCCGGGTGAATTATGCGCTGTTGGAATTAATTTCCTCCATCGGGAGAGATGAGCATTTAAGCAAAACGGCTGAAACGGTGATCACCAACAAGGTGGTTGAAAGCCAGTTGAATTATGGAAATGACCGTCAACCCTATGCTGCCAACCAGGAACCTGCATCAAAAGTCAAGCGCATTTTGTTTATTTCGGCCAATCCCAGAAGCCAGGCAGTATTGCGTTTTGGAAAGGAAATCAGGGAGATCAGGGAAGCGTTAACCGATCAATTGCGGGAAAATACCTACGAATTTATAGATGAGCAAGCAGTTCAACCGGATGAAATATTAAAATTGTTGCGCCGCCATCAGCCGACGATTTTACATTTGTCGTTGCACAATGATAAAAAAGAAGGATTGGTTTTTGAAGATGTAAATGGAAATGAATATCCTATTTCTACCGATATTTTTTCGAGTTTTATTGAATTAATTAATGCGAAAGAGTGTGTTATTGAGTGCATTATTCTCAATTCTTGCAACTCTGTACAACACGCTTCTTCCGTTTCCCGATTTGTACGCTGTGCCATTGGCATGAAAGATTTTATGCCCGATGATGCTTCCGTGGCCTACGCAAAAGGCTTTTACGAATATATTAATGAAGGAGAAGGCTTCGATGATGCACACAAATCCGGGGTGCTCCAATTGAAGATTTTAGCCCAACGTCTGGAAACAGGATTAGCAACACCGCTGTCTGATATTCCAGTCAAATTCTCCGTTAAAGATGATTCCTACAATGGCTGATAAAAAACGCATTTTATTTTTATGCTCGCTTCCAAAGGATGCCAATGTGCTGCGGTTTATTGATGAAATTGGAGAAATTGAAGACCGACTCTTAACCGGGCAAAACCGGAATGAGTTTGATTTTCTGCCCAAACTGGCAATCAAACCCGGTAATTTGCGGCAAGTAGTGACCGGTACGCCCGGTGCAACGCCTCCATTTATCATCCACTTTTCCATGCACGGTGATAAAAACAATGGCCTGGTATTTTCTGATACCAAAGGCGGAGAAGCCTTTCAATCGGCAGAATACTTTTTGCAATTATTTGATACGGTGGTGAACGGTTTTGATGTAAAAGTGGAAGGTTTAATCTTCAACGTTTGCCATTCTTTGGTATTCGCGGAAGATTTAAAGCGTTTTGTGAAGTTTAGTGTAGGTGTAAACGATTTCATTCCAGACGATGCATCGATTGCTTTTTCGAAAGGATTTTACGGCTCCTTGTTCGATGGTTGGGATGAGAAAAAAGCTTTTGCCGCTGGGCAAGATGCCATTATGGAATGGAAATCGGCGAACAATATAGAGGAAACCGATGGCGGAATCCCTTATGAAAAACGATTCCAATTATATAATTAACAACCAATTTTTCACCCTAACCTTATTTGCCTCATGTCCATTAAAGAAATGCTGGAAGCCCAGGGCTTTTTAAGCGTAGCGCTTCCAAATGCGGAAATCAGCCCACTTCAAATTTTGCAAAAAAGCGATCTTGGTCTTAAACGGCTAAATGACCGCATTAATTTTCTATTTGAAAGTTCCCAAGCCGCGCCCCCACCCGTTAAAAAGGATATTCCCGTTGCCAGTATTAGCGGAACCTTTACCCTGACCATGGATATTAATACTAGTTTGAGCTTTTTAGAGGCGCTTCAAAACTTGATTGGGATCAACCTGGCGCTCAAATTTGAATATAAAAGCGATGATCAACTGGTGTTTGCTTTCGAATCGCCCACCATGGATGAGATTACCTCTTTTGGCGAATTGGATCGTTTTATGAATTCATCGGTTGTGGTGGATGGTAATTTTGGTGATTTGTTGAAATCCGACGATTTTTATGTGATTACCGCCACGTTAAAAAGTAAAAAGTTTTCGGTCGGCATTGTAGATACCAGCGTTCACAACGGTAGTATTGATTTGCCCAATATTAAGGGCTTGCTCGATTCGGACCTTACCCTCGACCGGAATAGCAATGAAAAACGCGGTATCAATTACGAAGGCGATGTTCCGTTGGTTTTTGGCGTACAGGCAGCCCGGATCCTTTATGATAAGCCCGGTATTGCTGGTTTATTTGGTAGAAAAGGCACATTTAGCATAAAAGAAGTAGCAGGATTGATCGTTCGCTCCTCCGAGGCAGTACCGATTGATTTGTTAAAAACACCGGATCAAACGTTACAGCTGGATTAAGCGCTGATTTTTATTCTAGCCCCGAGCACCTATCTTTACCCCCATGTTTACCCGCTCGTCCATTCGCATATACCTTGTCAGTGCCCGTATCCTCGCGTGCGTGTTGTTCGTGTACATGCTCCTGCGGGCAAACCTGATCGGTTTTACCCACGACGAGAGCGCCTCTTTTTTGGGCTTGATTCGTGTGCCCGTATATGACTTGTTTTTCGATAAAAACAACTGGGGGACCGCCAATAATCACTTACTCAATACCTTATGCATGCAGTTGGGCATGTATTTATTTGGTCCGCAGGAGTGGGCGCTGCGTTGGGGCAGTTTGTTGGGCGGTTTTTTGTTTTTGCGGTATGCCTGGCGCTGGTCGGCTTTGTATCGTGCACCCAATACGCCCGATTTTTTAGCCGCTTTTGCACTGCTGAGTTTACAACCCTTTTTACTGGAGTTTTTTTCGTTGGCGCGGGGATATGGATTGTGTATTGGACTGGAAATGGCGGCCCTTTTTTACTTTTTTCGTTGGATAAAAGAACAAAGCGCCTGGGATCTGTTGCGTGGGTCGCTGGCATTGAGCGTGGGCATTTTAGCGAATTTTACCCTGCTGGATGTGCTGGCCGTATGGTTGATTGCCGTGTTATGCGCGTATTATCTGACCAATCCTGCTGCGTTTTCGCTGTTTAAGGCCCTGCGCTTGCTGCTGATCCCCATGATCCCGGTGGTGGTTACGGCGGCCCTTATTTACCTGCCCATGCAATGGATTCGGGCAAATGGCGAATTTGAATGGGGCCCGGTTTCTTTTTGGGAAACCTGGCGCGTTTTGTTGGAACACTATTTTTTCAATCCTTTCCGACCATCAATGATCGGCAAAGTATTGATTGCGGTACTGGGTACGGTCGGTTTTTTGGGGATGCTGCGCTTGATGATTAATTGGTTCCGTAAAGCGGGGGTGCAACATTATGCTGCGCTTTTCAATGCAGTTGTACTTACGGTAGGGACGATGTTCGTCACTATTTTGCAACATATCTTATTGGGTGCCAATTACTTGATTGGGCGTACGGCCTTGTTATTTTACCCGCTGTTGTTTGTTTTACTGGTATTATTTCTATTTGAATGGACGCACAAAACAGGCAAAAAAATAGGACTTTGGGCATTTTCGATCTTTGCTTTGGTCAATTTTTGCGCCAGTGCAAATTTGTTTTTTAGTCGGGAATGGCGGTATGACCAGGATGTAAAAACGGTGATAACAACGTTAGGTCGCTTAGACACCCGGTTCAAAAAAATAAATTACGGGGTGGGTTGGAAGAATGCCCCTGCTACCCAGTTTTATCAGCAGTTTTATCCGTCAACATGGAAAATGCGGTATTTTGAGCCCGTCTTATACGACCATAGCCATCAAGACGTACAATGGTTTATGGAACACGATTTTGATTATATTTATGTTTTAAAAGAATTTGAAAGTCAAATTTTATCTAAATATATCTTGGTAAAATCATATTCGAAAGGAGGCTTATATCGGCGCAAGCCTTAAGGTATTGCAACGAAAATGTGTTAAAACGCAGTAAACCTTTTTGGAAAGGGCGTGTTTGAGTCAAAAATTTTAGCATGAACAAACACATATTACAGCTCCAGTCCGCTATTGAGCCTTACCGTGCACAAATTGTTTCCCACCCGGTTTATCAGCAAATTAAAGATCTGGAAGATCTGCAAGTATTTATGCAGCACCATGTTTTTGCGGTTTGGGATTTTATGTCTTTGCTGAAATCGCTGCAGCGCAATCTTACCTGTGTCGATTTGCCCTGGGTACCTGTGGGCACTGCTTCTTCCCGTTATTTGATCAATGAAATTGTAACAGGCGAAGAAAGTGATGTGGATCAGCATGGTAAACGCTTGAGCCACTTCGAGTTATACCTGGAATCGATGGAACAGGCGGGTTGCGATACGCGTGTGATGCACCAGTTTATTAAGGCCATTCGAGCAGGCGTTTCTATTCCGGATGCTTTGACACAAGCCGGTGTACCTGAATCGGTTGCGGCATTTGTAAACAACACGTTTGAAACCGTCCATACGGGCAAAGCGCATGTACAGGCGGCCGTGTTCACCTTTGGTCGGGAGGATTTGATACCCGATATGTTTATCAGTTTTATCCAGGAACTGAAAAAACAGTTTCCCGATAAAGTAGATATTTTCCAATATTATATAGAGCGGCACATTGAGGTGGATGGTGATCACCACGCGCATTTGGCGTATGCCATGACCGAAGAATTGTGCGGAGATGATGCGGCCAAATGGGAAGAAGCTACGGAATATGTGATTGGGGCGTTGCAGGCGCGGATTGGGTTGTGGGATGGCGTGGTAGCGGGATGTGCGCTGTCCGTAGCCTAGGCTGTGATTTTCCCGCACAGATTTTTTAAGCAATTCCCAGGCAGATTTTCTCAATTTTCAAAACAAGTTGGCGCTAAGTACCTTTTTTGGGGACTTAGCGCCAATTTGTTTTAATGCTTCTGGCGCTATCTCTGTTTTTTGAGCACTTAGCGCCAATTTGTTTCGCGTCTAACATTTGGATCACTTTTTGTTTCTTTGCCATATCCTTTTTATCCAAACCTATCCATCCAAATGCAATACCAAGTAGCCACTGCCGACGATTACATTCAGGCCTTGCCGGAAGACCGCAAAGCACCCATGCAGGCCTTGCGCAACGTAATTTTGGAAAATTTACCCCCCGGCTTTGCTGAAACCGTCAGTAATGGCATGATCGGTTATGTGGTTCCGCACAGCCTGTATCCAAATGGCTACCACTGTGACCCGAAACAGGCATTGCCATTTGTCAACATTGCTTCCCAAAAAAACTTTATCGCGGTGTACCACATGGGGATTTTTGCCGATCCGTCCTTGCATGACTGGTTCATAGCAGCATATCCCAACTACGTAAAAACCAAATTAGACATGGGTAAAAGTTGTATCCGTTTTAAAAATCCGGAGATCATTCCTTACGAATTGATCGGAATGTTAATGTCCAAAATGACCGTGGAAGATTGGGTGGGGTGTTATGAATCGATTTTGGAATCGCGGTGATTCGCGCAATTTTCTCCCGCATTATTTGTTTTTTAAAACTGTAAAACGTTCCTTAGCGCAATCATTGCATGAAATTGCGTTATGTCCGATTTTCAAATAAAAAGTACCCCCACCGTATATGATGTCATCATCGTTGGCTCTGGTGCCGGCGGGGGCATGGCCGCATACGAACTCACCAAAGCAGGCGCCAAAGTGTGTTTGCTGGAGGCTGGCCAACATTTCGATCCAGCCGATCCCAAGTACATTACCCAAATGAAATGGCCCTATCAGTCGCCACGCAGGGGTGCGAGTACGCGCTACCGACCTTTTGGCGATTTCGACGCGGCGTATGGCGGCTGGGATATTGAGGGCGAGCCATATACCACCAAAGACGATACAAAATTTCGCTGGTTTCGGTCGCGCATGCTAGGCGGGCGCACGAACCATTGGGGCCGCATCAGTTTGCGCTTTGGTCCGCAGGATTTCAAACGCAAAAGCATCGATGGCCTGGGGGAAGACTGGCCAATTTCTTATCAAGATGTAGCGCCGTTTTATGACGAGGTAGACCGACTCATTGGCGTGTTTGGCACCAATGAAAACCTGCCCAACGACCCGGATTCGATCTTTTTGCCGCCTCCAAAGCCGCGTTTACATGAAATGATGCTCCAGAAAAACAATAAAAAACTGGGCATCACCACCATTCCTTCCCGACTCAGTATCCTCACCAAAGCGATCAACAATGACCGGGGCGCTTGTTTTTATTGCAGCCAATGCGGCCGCGCTTGTATGGCTTATGCCGATTTTTCGTCGTCGTCGTGCTTGTGCAAACCAGCGATGAAAACCAACAATGTGGATGTGGTCTATTTCGCCATGGCCCGCGAAGTACTGACGGATGCCAAAACGGGCCTCGCAACGGGCATTTCGTATGTGGATACCCTCACAATGGAAGAAAAAACCGTAAAAGGCAAGATCGTGGTGTTGGCGGCCTCCGCCTGCGAATCGGCGCGCTTGCTGCTCAATTCCAAGTCCGCACGTTTTCCGGAAGGATTGGCCAACTCCTCGGGTGTGGTCGGCAAATATTTGCACGATTCGACGGGTGCATCGCGGGGCGGCATTGTACCGATGTTGTTTGACCGGAAGCGCTACAATGAGGATGGAACAGGTGGTTTGCACGTGTATTCGCCTTGGTGGCTCGACAATAAAAAACTCGATTTCCCGCGTGGTTATCATATCGAATATTGGGGCGGAATGGATATGCCTGCTTATGGTTTTGGCTGGGGCATTGAAGAAGAAAATGGCTTGTTTCCGGGCCGCGATGGCCAATTGAAAGAAGCGGGTGGTTACGGGGCAGGTTTGAAAGACGATTACCGCCGTTTTTACGGGGCTTACATCGGCATGGCCGGTAGGGGAGAAGCGGTGGCCCGAGAAGACAATTATTGCGAAATTGATCCGGAAAAAGTAGATAAATTTGGCATTCCGGTGCTGCGTTTCCATTACAAATGGTCGGATTACGAGCGTTTGCAGGCAAAACACATGCACGATACGTTTGAGCAAATCATGCACGAAATGGGGGCGGTGCCTTTGGGTAAAAAGCCCACGGCGGAGCAGGATTATGGGTTAAATCTACCAGGTGAAATCATCCACGAGGTAGGCACCATTCGGATGGGCGATGATCCCAAACGTTCGGCCCTCAACAAATGGCAGCAAGCGCATGACGTGAAAAATCTGTTTGTGGTAGATGCCGGTCCTTTTGTATCACAGGGCGATAAAAATTGCACCTGGACCATTCTCGCCTTGTCGATGCGCGCTTCCCGCCATATTGTGGAAGAACGCAAAGCCGGTAAACTTTAATTCAACGATTCAAAATTATACCGCGATGAAACGTCGTAACTTATTGAAAGGCATCGGATTAGGCTCCTTGGGCCTGGTGGGTTTGAATGCGCCTGCGAAGGCTGCCGAACTGCTCAATCCTGCCATTACGCCAACACCCGAAGTAGAGAAAAAAGACCCGGTGTTTGAGCAATTTGG
>JBBAVI010000094.1:0-21879 GCA_040397785.1 Saprospiraceae bacterium
CGATGTCAGAGTACAAGCAGAAATCGCCGCTGAGGTCGGAAGTGATCGCTGGGTTCGGGTATTGGCAAGAGTTGCCGATGCTTAGAGTTTCACCTGATTGGCTAGTAACCGTGATGGAGTAACCCAAGGCGTCAATATGTACACCATTTAAGAAATAGTCACCGCTGTTCACTGGGTTTTCCGTGAACGTAGCACCTAAAATAGAAACTGGTGCAGCAGGTGGCGCTGGGCTGAACTGGGAAAACAAACCAGTAGATGCCGTAACAGTCCAAATTTTACCTGTAAGTGATTCAATTTTGATGACTTCACCAAACTGACCATTCGTAAGGTTCGTTGCGTTATTTTTACAAATACAAGGATCTGTAATCAAAATTTTTGGCACACAACGTGTAAAGTTTGCCACAAAAACCTGTGTCGTGCAGGTGCCTGTGTTACCGCACTGGTCGGTAGCAGTACTTACAAAAGGTGTTGTTTGACCTTGATTAGCGCAAGTCAAAACAAGGGTATTTGTTCCAAGGGTAGAAGTACCGCAGTTATCAACAGCGGTTACGCCTAAGCTAGCAGCAGAAACAGTAACGGTACCATTAATCGCTAAATTCACAGTCACATTTGCAGGGCAAGTAACCACTGGGCCTGAGGCATCCGTTGTAGAAATCGTTTGCGTATAAACCGCAGTATTTCCGCAAGCATCCGTTGTGCTCCAAGTACGTCTAATAACTTGCGCAGATGGGCAGCTGCCAGGAGTTATTGTTTGAGCAAAAGTAACAGGCAAACCATTTGCAGGTTGTGCCGGGAATGTTTGTCCCTGGTTTACCTGGCCTGGTGTTGCAGGAGCCGCAGCAGAGGGGTTGTTCCATACAAAAGATGCGTATGCTGCACCATTACCAGAAAGACGCACCGACTGTCCAACAGGTTCATTACCTGTTTCAGCAACACCAATATCGGTAGATACCTGGCCATTTGCCGGGCCGCCGATTGCAGTCATCACACCTTCATAAGAAAGGAATTGTAATACGGTGCCACCTTTTACGAAAGCGATACCGTCAGAAGGGCCGTTCTCGATACCGTTTACAGGCAGGAAGAAAGCGATCGTACCAAAACCGTTGCTTTGGTTGGCAATGATGCCCGATAATGGAAGACTACCATAAGTACCACCCATCATGCCTGTAGAGCCATTGTAGAAAAACAATTCGTAACCGCTCAGGTTGGTACCTGCACGACCCGCGATTTCAACAAATTCGTTGACATCATTACCCGTGTTATCGTAATGCAATTCATTGATCCAAACCGGACCATTGATAATACCTGCTGGATCGCAACCATCTGTACCTACTACTGCTGGCGCAGGAGGAATTGGATCGGAGCAAGAAAGCGTAATATTGGCAGGCGTTGGTGTCAAAACCGGTGCCTGATTATCTACCACAGAAATAATCTGGGTATGTGTTCTAGCGTTATTACAAACATCCGTTACCGTCCATCTGCGGGTAACCACACGTGAACCGGCACAGTTGCCAGCCGCTTCCGTTTGCAGGAAAGTAGCAGCAATTGAAGCAGGTAATGGGTTAATCGTTTGACCCGCATTAAGTGTACCTGGAGATTGGGCAATTGGACCAGTCCAAGTAAAATTAGAGAAAATTTGGCCCGTACCGGTCAACTGTAGTGACAAACCTATTGGCTCGTTGCCTTGTTCAAAAATACCGATATCGGTAGAGAAAATGCCAATTGCAGGGCCGTCTACAGCCTGGAAAGTCCCTTCGTAACTCAGGAATTGAATCACCATATTGGTAGATACACGATACAGGGCAATACCATCCGGTGCACCATTTTGGATACCATTTACCGGATATGAGAAAGAAACCGCACCAAAGCCGCTGCCTTCGTTATCAATTGAACCGCTTAATGGCGTAGTTGTGTACACCACACCGCCATTACCGTTGTACAGTACAATTTGATAGTCTGAAAGATTGATACCGGCAGAACCGGCCACCTCAACAAACTCACCCGCGTCTGTGCCGGTGTTGTCGTAGTGGAACTCATTGATCCAGATTACATTTGGAACAGTGCCCGATCCACTGCAATTATCCGAGCCCGTAAGGCTTGGCGCAACTGGTAAGTTGTCCGTGCAGGAAATGGTTGCATTCGCTGGCAAAACCCCATTAAAAGTTGGCGCTGTTTGATCTGGCGCATAATTATAGGTGAGGATGCAAGTAGAACTATTTTCGTTTTGATCTACGATGCCATTTGCAGGAGCCTTGTCATCAAAGATGGTATATACCCGCGTTGCAGAAGTAGAGGAGCAATTGTTAATCGCCGTCGTAGATGAATTAAACGTCAAGGTTCCGCAGAAAGGGCCCGTAACCGTACCACCCAAAGCCTGGAAACCAGCCAAAGTAGTTACCGCAGCAGGAATTGGGTTGTTGCAGTTGTAAACAGTAGAAGGGCTTGTTGGACAAGTAACGGACAATAAACATTCAGGCACAGAGCAAGAGCCCGGATCAACAATTGGTACAGACAACACACAATCCGGATCATTACCATCCGCAATAAATATGGTCACATTTCCAGCACCAGCAGAGCCATTCTGTAAACGGAACTGTGTTGCAGCGCCGTAAGCGATGCCCGTTGCAGCACCGGAAGGCACTAGGGTAACGGTACCAGAACTTACAGTCAAGTTATATGTCGTGCTAAGAACGCTACCAGTAGGATTCAGGAAAAAAGTAAGATAATCGTCGCTTGAATTGCTCGTTGTTTCGTTATTGTTGCAAATCAAAGTAGCCAAACCAGAAGTAGCAAGGTTACAAACCGGATCCGGTATTGAGCAACTGCCTGGATCTGTAATCAATGCAGTGATGGTACAAGCCCCTGTAGCATTGTCTGTAATTGTAACCGTTACATTACCGCCACCAGCAGAACCAGCCTGCAAACGGAATGCGCTGCTTACTCCATAAGCAACGTTGGTCGGTGCGCCACTTGCGCCGAGGGTCACAGAACCTGTATTTACAGAAACATTATAACCAGAACCCAGGTTTGAACCAGTTGGGTTTAATTGAAACCAGATATAATCGTCTGCAGGATTGTTTCCTGTTTCGTTGTTGTCTTCGCAATGTACGTCTGTCACGCCAGCACTGGCAAGTGCACAAACTGGTGCGCCTGCAAACGTTGCACTTAGATTAATGTCATCCAAACCAAATTCATCGCGGCTATTAGCACCTCCTACATCACCACCGCTCCAACGAATGTAATAAAATGCATTTGGTGCAATATTCAGTCCGGTTATGGTTGTAGATCTTGATGGAGCAGAACCCACCAAAACCCAACCCAACGCGTCAGCCGCCTCTGGAGAAGTGTAGTTCAAGGCAGCAACAGGGGTGTAAGCACTGTTGTCTGCAGAATACGAGAAGTTGAAAAAGTTACTTCTTCCCTGGTCATTGCGCACATACAGGTTATACGAAACAATTAATTGCGTAATATTCGTAGTACCGGTATTTTGAATTCGCAAAGTCAAACTGCCAGGATTGAAATCGCTACCTGCAGGTTGAAACATGATACAAGGGTTTGCCGCAGACTGGGGAGCGCCCTGGAAACCATAGTTGCCACCGCTTGTTTGGGCAGCGCTGGTTGCACCACGCGCAAAATCGCCCGTAGTTCCGGTGCCGCCAAAAGCAACGCTGCCATCACTCCAACCGGCAACAGCCCAGGCGTTGGAATTCAAGCGACCTGCCGTAGTTGGATTAGGTTCATAACCAGCACCTGCATAAGCCGTGCTTGGGTTGGTACCAATCGATGTTTGCATGGAACTGCTAAAATCGATTAGTAAAGAGCTGCTGCCATTGGACAACAATGCTTGTGCCGAAACCGAGAAATTACTAATGACTAATATGGTAGCCAGAAAAAGTAACCGGAAAGGGAACTTGGTAATAGTAGAATGTTTTTTCATGAAGATTAATATTGTTTGAGAAACAATGATTTTACAAAACAAAAGGGCTACATAACAATTTTAAAAATGCATTTAGCCGTCAAAACAAACATCACAATAAAGGAAGACCCTTCATTGCAAAGCACTTTGCAACACAACCTATTTGAATGTCCAATCTCATTGAAAAAAGTGATCCCAAAACGTACTTGCCAGGAAACCCACAAAGCAAGCAACACGGGATACTGTATATCAGGCAGAGGATGCCTGTAAGATCATGAGATTAATATACAAACGGATTAAATGTTAACAAGTACAAAAGTAAGTGATTAAACTATACGAAGACTGTTAAAATCACTGTTTGCGGAAAACTTAATACGAATGTTAAGCCAGAAAAAATTGGCGCAATATTCGCTTAAAATCATTTTCAGGCTTGGAAAAATAATGTATATTGCAGGTTTTTTATAAAAAATATCGTTTTTTTGTCAAAAACCAACTTTTCTGTTTAAATTTTTCAACCTTTAAGAAACTTTCTGCGTCATTTACGTTTTATATGGAGTGGGTTTGTCGTTGTTGGTGCTTTTCCTTTCATTCTGAAAAATACTGAATCAACAAATTTACTATTTTGTTCTTCAAATAGAACCAACTAAAAACCAGGAAATATCACGACCATGCGCCAGCTAAAAATTGCTCATAAAATTACAACCCGCGAGAGCCTCGCGCTGGATAAATACCTGAATGACATCGGCAAAATTGCCATGCTCACACCAGAAGAGGAAGTCAAACTCGCTCAACGCATCCGGGAAGGTGACCAAGATGCACTTGATTCAATGACCCGCGCCAACCTGCGCTTCGTCGTGTCGGTAGCCAAACAATATCAAAATCAAGGACTATCGCTGTCCGACCTGATCAATGAAGGCAATGTTGGCCTCATCAAAGCCGCCAAACGCTTCGATGAAACCAAAGGCTTTAAATTCATTTCCTATGCTGTTTGGTGGATTCGTCAAAGCATCCTTCAGGCAATCGTAGAAAATAGCCGTATTGTGCGCATGCCACTCAATAAAGTGGGCTCCTACAACAAGGTAAATGACGCATATATTACGTTTGTACAAGAATTCGAACGGGAACCCTCCGACGAGGAACTCGCCGACCTGCTCGGTATAACACCGCGAGAAGTACAAGTGATGCTGCGTGGCAATAATCGCCATGTATCCCTTGATGCCCCCCTTTCAGGCAGTGAAGATGGCGATGCAACCATGCTGGATGTTATGATTCCAGAAGAATCGGGCGAACCAGACCTAAAATTAATGGCCGAATCCCTGCGTGAAGAGGTTGCCTTGGGCCTAAATATCTTATCACCGCGTGAAATGGAGGTAATTTCGTCTTATTACGGATTGAATGGCTACCAAGCACTAACCCTCGATGAAATCGGCGAACTTTACGGGCTTACCCGCGAACGTGTCCGCCAGATCAAGGAACGCGCACTGCGCCGACTGCGCAAATCACATAGCAGCGAACTGAAGGCCTACTTGGGCTAAACAAAAACTTAAAATATTAACGGATTGGTACACGCCAATCCGTTTTTTTATGCCCATTCTTTCGACCTTCGCGGCAATTCTTGCAATTTGCCCTTCATTGAAAATAATTTGCCCTTGAATCTGGTCATCGACATCGGTAATACACGGACTAAAATAGGCCTGTTTCAGGAAAACAAGTTGCTGGAGCAAGCGATTTGGCAGGACTGGACGTTACAACAACTGTTGGACGAGGCGCGCACCAAAAGAGTAACCAGCATTATCCTTTCCAGTGTCGCGCATCCGAACCCGGCTTTGGTCGATGCACTTTCTAAACATTTTTTTTTCCTTGAACTTACGCATGAAACTGCTTTACCATTTCAAAACAGTTATCAAACACCTTTAACCCTGGGGAAAGATCGACTTGCCGGAATTGCTGGCGCACAAAAACTTTTTCCAAAAACCAATTGCCTTGTCATCGATTGTGGAACTTGTATTAAATACGACCTGATTACATCCAATGGGGTGTATTTGGGAGGCAATATCGCACCTGGGGCTGCCATGCGTATCAAAGCCATGCATCATTTCACCGCAAGGCTTCCCGAAGTTGCCCAACACTGGCCCGATCAAATAATCGGTTATAGCACAGAAACTGCGCTTCAAAATGGGGCCTTGTACGGTGCTGTTTTGGAAATCGAAGGTTTTTCGAGGTTATTCGAGCAAAAAGTAAGTCCTTTGCAGGTCTTATTAACGGGCGGGGATGCAGATTTCTTTTTTCCGCACCTTGCGATAAACACACTTTCAGTTTCCTCCGACCTAACGATGATCGGTTTAAATAGTATTCTGAATTTTAATCAATACCCTTAATGGCCGGCAGGCCCAAACAAAAGATATACATGCGACTACTCATTTCCGCGTTGCTCTTATTTTTCTGCACAACGTTTTTGATCGCCCAGCCCAAACAAAATTCTGCGTATTCGCGATTTGGAATCGGTGATCTGCTCCCACAATACTTTGCCAATCAGGCCGGATGGGCTGGCCAAACTGCTGCCTTCCACGATCCCTATCACCTCAACCTTTCAAACCCTGCATCCTTTGCACACCTGAAAACGACTACCCTCGAAACTGGTATGTATGCAAGATATAGCCAGTATAGTTCAACAAACGCTACCCTTAACAACTGGAGCGGCAATCTCGCCTACCTGGCACTCGGTTTTACCCTCAATAGTCCAATCAATGAGGTACTTGATAAAGTGAAATCCCCATGGCGTTATGGCATGGGCGTTTCATTAACACCCTATTCTTTAGTGGGTTATAAAACTGTTTCGAGTGACTCCACTGCCGATTTGGGTTTGGTAAACAATACCTTTCAAGGCAACGGCGGTACGTATCGGTTGGCCTGGAACGGCGCTGCTAAATACAACAATACGTCTTTCGGACTAACCTTAGGATGGGCTTTCGGCAAATCACGCTATGAATCGATCAATGATTTTGATGCTGCTAATACTTTTTCCTTTTTGAACAACAGCCGGAAAGACCTGAGCATTAAAGGCTTTGTATATAATGTCGGCGTGCAGCATGACGTGATGCTGGAATATTTTGAAACGGACAGAACAACCCCCAAACGTTGGTTTACCCTCGGCTTTACAGCACACGGCAATACGAAAATGAAGGTCACTAATGAAGATCTGTTTGTACGCTCTCGAAACACCAGTGCTGGTGGCACTTTCTCTAGCCCGGATACATTGATTAATTTTACCGGTGAAAATGCCTTGAAGCAAAATATGACCATGCCCGCAGCCTTTACGGTGGGTATTCAATACATCAATGCTGTTCGTTTTAAGGCTGGTTTGCAATTTGGGCTCGATATGTGGAAAAACTACGAAAATGAGGCCCGCCCCGAAACCATGCGCAATACCTTATCAATTTCTGGTGGTATTGAATACACGCCCAATGCCATTTCCTACAACCGCTATTTCAAGCGCGTGCGGTATCGGGCTGGCGCGTTTTTGCGAGAGGATTCCCGGTATATAGATGGAAAATCATTTGAAAACATTGGTGTTACCTTTGGTTTAGGCTTTCCGATTACCTTACCACGCCAACAAACTTCTTTTGTAAATGTGGCTTTTGAGTTGGGTAACAACGGCGCAGGGACCAGTATTGAAGAACAATATGCCAAAGTCACCCTCGGCTTTACCTTAAACGATAATACCTGGTTCTTTAAACGTCGATTTGAGTAATATTTTCAGCAGGGTTATATCGCTTGATTCAATCCAACTATGAAGGATCCCCAATTATCGTTTTTTTTTCAACGAATCACTGATTGGCTGCAGAGGTGGTTTATCCAATTGATTCAGTGGATAAAAAAACGCCCCATTCGTAGTGGGGTAATTTGCCTTGTATTGCTGATTTGGCTATTTTGCCTACCATATCCCCTGTTTAATACCCCCTTTTCGGTGGTATTGGAAGACCAACACCACGAACTGTTGGGGGCAAAAATTGCACGTGACGGCCAATGGCGCTTTCCCGAGCCTGCATCGATTCCAGAAAAATACAGCGCTTGTCTTGTTGCCTTTGAAGACAAACGCTTTTGGTGGCACCCCGGCATTGACCCAATCAGCACGCTGCGGTCACTCTGGCTGAATATTTCCCAAGGAAAAATCGTCAGTGGTGGCAGCACCATCACGATGCAAGTGATCCGTATGGCGCGTCAAAATCCGCCAAGGACGATTTGGGAAAAGAGCATGGAAGTATTGATGGCTACACGCCTTGAGTTGGGCTACCGTAAAAAAAGCATTTTGCGTTTGTACGCAGCGCATGCCCCGTTTGGTGGCAATGTGGTTGGCTTGGAAGCCGCTGCCTGGCGTTATTACGGCAAAAGACCCGAATTATTGAGCTGGGCCGAAGCGGCAACCCTCGCAGTACTCCCCAACAGTCCTGCCATGATTCATCCTGGACGCAACCGGCAGGCTTTACTGAACAAAAGAAACAACTTGCTGGATCGCATGCAGCGTCAAGGAAAAATCACCGCGTTAGTTTGTGATTTAGCCAAAGAAGAACCCTTGCCTGAGCAACCACTGCCCTTGCCCATGCTTGCCCCGCATTTGTTAGAAAAGTTGGCGCAACAAAAGGAACAATCGGGTAAAAAACGACCAAATAACCGCTTTTTTACAACCATTGACCGTGTTTTACAACAAAGGGTCGTTGATATTTTGGCAAGGCGACAGGAAGTATACCGGGGTAATGATATTCATAATATGGCGGCCGTCGTAATGGATATCAAAACAGGTGCCGTACTTGCTTACGTGGGCAATGTGGTGGGCGCAGGAAAAGAACACGGCGAATCGGTAGATATTCTGGCCGCTCCACGGAGTACGGGCAGTATTTTAAAACCTTATTTGTATGCACTCGCGCTCGAAAGTGGGGATATTTTACCAGAAAGTTTATTGCAAGATGTCCCTACCCAATTAGGAGCCTATAAACCAGAAAATTATTTTGAAACGTACGATGGTGCCGTACCTGCCAAACGTGCACTCATTCGATCGCTTAATGTGCCCTTTGTGCTCTTATTGCAGCACTATGGTTTAGAAAAATTTCATTTTAATTTAAAAAGACTGGGATTAAACACCCTCAACTTTCCACCGAGCCATTATGGCTTGTCGTTGATTTTAGGGGGCGCTGAGGCTAATTTGCTCGATGTTACCAACACGTACGCCTGCATGGCACGTACACTCGGCAATTTTTATACACGAAATGGCCGGTACGATGCTTACGATTTTCGACCGCCGGTTTTTTGGGCTGATCGGCCGCTGCTCAAACCCGCTCCATCTACTTCGTCCGATTTATTACAGGCTGGCGCTATTTGGTACACGTTTCAGGCTATGCAGCAGGTAGAACGCCCCAGTAGTTCGGGAGAATGGGAGTTGTTTGATGCCAGCCAACGCATTGCTTGGAAAACAGGCACAAGTCTTGGATTCAGGGATGCTTGGGCAGCGGGTGTCACGCCTGCGTATGCGGTTGGTGTTTGGGTAGGCAACGCCGATGGAGAGGGTAGGCCTGGTTTGATTGGGGTAGAAAAAGCAGCGCCCGTGTTATTTGAAATTTTCGAACAACTGCCGGGCAACCATAACTGGTTCGATCCACCCTATGATGCCATGGAGCAGGCCGCTGTTTGCCACCAAAGTGGATACCGGGCAGGAAATTATTGCACCGCCGATACCGTTTGGATTCCTAAAAGCGGATTGAACGCTCCGGTTTGTCCTTACCACCAGTTGCTACACCTCGATGCAAGCAAACAGTTTCAAGTTTCGAGCGATTGCGAACTGGCCTCCAATATTCAACATGTGCCCTGGTTTGTATTGCCCCCGATGGAAGAGTTTTATTACAAAAGTAAAAATCCATCCTATTTAAGCCCCCCACCCTTCCGAGCTGATTGTATTGCTTCTTCGGCAAGTTCTGAACACAATCCGATGCAGTTTATTTATCCAAAATTCAATACCAAAATTTATGTCCCCATCGACCTCGATGGAAAACGGGGCAGCACCGTTTTTAAAGCGACCCATCGAAAAGCAGAAACCCTCATTTATTGGCACCTGGATGGCACTTATCTTGGCAGCACGCAGTCTTTTCACGAAATGTCGTTACAACCTGCCATTGGAAAACACCTGCTTACTTTGGTAGACAAAGACGGCTACCGACTGGAACAGGCCTTTGAAATTATTGGAAAAAATTAGACATTCTATGATGGGAAACCGCCTGGTCAAAAAGGCGAATTACTGACCAGGCGGTTCTACAAATATTTCCTGACGATCAATATTTGGCCAATTTCCTGATGTCACACCCATATTCGGTGTTCAATTGATAATAATAAATTCCGGGTCCCGACAACTTCGCAGCACTTAGGTTAATTGTTTGATAACCAACCTCATACGTTTTCATTTCCTGATAAACGGTCCTGCCTGTTTGATCCTGAATGCGCAGTTCAACAACGCCTTTTTCCGGCAATCGAAAGCCAATCACGGTTTGATCCGAAAATGGATTCGGCACATTTTGGAGCAGTTCTAATGTTTTGTTCGAACTAGTTCTATTTGTGAAATGTAATATCGGGCGCAATAGGGCTTCTGAAGCGGTATAAGCCTCGGAGGTGGTGATTCGGTCGGAGAAACGCAACTGATCACTTAGTTTTCCCGCTTTTTTAGCCTCAAAATACAAGTCTAAGGCGGGGCTACCTGTTTCAAAGGAGGCGGTGAGCAATTGCGGGAATAGCCCAATATGCGCTTGAACACTTGGGGATTCAGACCGCACTTCCAACAGTTCCAAATCGTTATATTCTAAGGAAAACTGGTATCCAGCCAAATTGTCAAGCGCCTGCAGGTGTACGACAAACCGTTCTCCTACCTCAAAATCCCGTTCTGCAACTTCAAAAACGGCCAAACCACCAGTTCGATCATCCGCTGTACGCAGACTATCTGTTTGAGCGCTGTTGTTGACATCGCCCACTTTAATGGCCATAAAATCAAAGCCCATTTGAGATGCCAATGCAATGGATTCAGGAAAAGCAACCTGAAATGGGTTAAAAGGGTTTAAAAAGGTATGCGATACTGGCACAAATCGCCAGGAGGTGTTATTTGGAAATTCGGTGTAAAGACCCAAAATCAATTTTCGCGCCTCTACAATATCAAAATTGGTAATCGAGTTACTCCGGTTTACATCTGCCGCAATCATTTTATAAGGCGAATTCAACGGTTGAATATTCAGTACATGCTTTGAAATCTGCAGAAGATCAAAGGTTGACACCCCATTTTGCGGATTTGCATCTTTTGTAGGGAATACCACGGAGTTATACGGGATAGGGTAAGGCGACAAATCAATGCTGTAGTTTCCGAGCGTATCGGTATAGGTCGCATTAAATAAATTGTAAGGCAGGTTATTGCCTGTAGATTCAAAATTGATTCCGACCTGGGGCACCCCGTACCCAACTTCCGTCCGCACGTTGCCCGTTAGAAAGGTACCAACGGGTGGATTACTACAATTGCCATCGTTGTCGTTGATGGTTACTTGTGTTGTACAGAAACTTTCAAAACCATTTAAATCGCGCACCCACAACTCCATTTCATGCACACCCGTGTCCGCGCACGTAAAGATGGCTAGGCCCAACCCGGCACCATTGGGAAATAGCGCCACATTGCTGCCTGCCTCCCGGATGCTCAAGAGCAACTGGCTGTTTGGCGTGTAGTTATCGCTGTAATTTTGAACCAAATCGGTTATGCTCACACTCACCTGATGGTTTGCGGCCAGGGTTTTACTCACATTCTGGTTGCAAGAAACAACTGGTTCTTTGCCATCTTTTATGGTAAAATTATATTCACAAACCGATTCATTACCACAATTATCTTCAATAAACCATTTCACCCGATGGCGTCCGTAGGGCAACTGGGCGGGTACATACGCCTGTGGGTTGCTCAAAGTATTCCAGGCAATTCGAGCACTTCTCCCATTTGTTTCGGGCAAAACTTGCAGGGCAAAACGGTATTTTTGGTTGTTTGTCACAGGGCGCTGATCAAATTCGCGGGCAGTACCTCCCGTGTAATTCGGATTGTTGTAATTGTTAAATGCCACAAATCCTGGTCCAAAAACATTACCGAGGGTACTACTCAGCACCGTTTCCTGGATGCCGTCCTGATTCAAGTCGAGAAATAAAAGATATCGGAATGTAACGTTATCATTACCACATAAATCAGTTGCCTTCAGTGTCAGGCTGTCAACATAACCTTCGGCCAAATCTTTTAGCTGCGTAAGGGTATCATTAAAGGACGTTTCATTCCAAAGCAAAGGGTCGTTATCACTTTCATCGAGCAACGCTTTTGTTTGGCCTGGACAGTTTTGCACAATCGGATCTTGCGTGTCTATTATTTTAATAATTTGTTTGTACTCAAACCCATTGGCATCTGCTTTCCAAAATACACTGTAATTGGTTGGTTGGGGGTCTGTGGGGAATATTTTGACTTCGCTTGGTGACCAGGGGCTTGGAGTTCCGGCTTGAGATAGAATCGGACCGGGTAAATTACTTACATGGTTGGAAATGGCATTCGGGTTCGGATTAGGCACTTTAATCAGCGGCGCTGTGGAATCATAGAGGCACAGATTCGTGATTTTCCAAAGGCGCTCAATCTTGAAGCAGGCATCTGGCACGATATTAAAGGTCTCATCGGTGTACGAAATTTTGATGTTTTCGCAGGCCATATTGTGCACTTGCGGTGTTCCAAAATCGTTGTTGCCGTTACAGGTGAATACAATAACATCGTCTGGAAAGCGGATTGCGTAATTTTGCACATAATCTACGGTAATCTTCTGGCTGCACTGGCCGCCCGCCGTTCCATTAAAATAAGTCTGAAAATTGCGGCGTATAATGCCATTTTTACACGTACTGTCAAACAAACTATAGTCAACACTCGATAGCATGGAATCAACCTGACAGGATATCACCGTGGCCGATCCATAAGGCAAACTGGGGTTAAAATTGGTACAAAGCACTACGGTATCCTTTGGCGCGGCGCATTGCGGAGGAAGTGTATCCTTTACAATCACTTCCACTAAACAATCGCTGTATTGACCCGGTGCAAAATCATTACTTACAGAATCGGCAGGCAATTGAACATCATAAACCCGTAAAATCACCGAAATGGTATCGCCAATATCGGCACAACAAAATCGCAACTGCTTGTAAAACTGGGTGTTGGGCTGACAAGTACCTGATTCCTGACGTTTTGCTCTAAAATCTATCGGCGCGCAAGCATCACTTGAATTATAATCAAAAAGCGAGGCGTTTACATCTGTGGCAAAACCGCCTGTTAAAAACACCACTGGAAGCGTGTCGCACAACGCAATGGGTGCCACCTGATCCCAAACATGTAAGTTGAAAGCACAAATACTACTATTACCACAATCATCTGTTGCAGTGTACACCACTTTTGTAATACCAGAGGGCACATCGTCAATGGCTCCCATCACGCCCAAGGTATCAAAGCCCGAACTAGGCGCGCCCGGTACATCCATGAAAATACCGATAAGGCTAAAATTAAAATTTTGAATAACATAACTGGCCTCCAGGCTGGCAATCCGGGAACAAGGATCACTGATGATAAAATCGGGCAAGTCCACCGGCGTTGAACAATCAACCGTGGGTAAATCGACCGTCACATCGGCTGGGCAATTAATCACAGGCCCTGTCGTATCTACGATATCAATGATTTGGATGCCGATGGTCGGAAAACTGGCAATGGGCTGCTGCCCACATAAATCATATAATTTCCAGGTACGCTGTACCCTGCGCGCACCATCACAAAGCACTACTGGTACCAAAGTATCAAAATAATTGGCATCCAACCCACATGATTGCGTCTCAAAAACCGGGTAACGCCGATTTCCCACCTGAAAATAAGGCGTTCCGGTAAAACTCAAAGGCGCAAAAGATGCATTGCAATCATAATAAGTTGTATCAGCAGGAAAAATAACCTCGGCAGCATCTGCTTTTAAACTAATGATTTGTGTGCAACTTCCCTTATTGCCCACCAAATCTGAAGCAGTCCACACCCGACTAATGGATTTACGTACGCCGTTGGATGTTGGATTACAGGGTAGTTGCGTAACCAGATCAACAAATACGGGCGCGACCTGGCTCAATTGGCAATTATCAGCCACAATCGGGAATGCCGCAGCAAAGCCCAAACTATCCCTCAGGAAAATGGGAGTAGTAGACTCAATTGCACAATTAGTAACAATATTCGTACAAGTAAGTACCGGTGGCATGCTGTCCACCACCAGCACTTGCCCCCAACATTTGTTGCCCGTTGTAAAATCAGTGACCCTGAATTGGTAATATTTGTTGATATCTCCAGCGGTAAAAAGTGCTGGTGACCATGGACCATTGCCAAAGGGTGGTGTTTTATCAACTTCCAATCCATAATTAGATGGACAGCCAAATGTATTTAGTTCTAAAAAGGCGGTTACGGGAGGCAGGTACAAACAATCATTGTCCAATTTGACCACCACCTCATCCATGCATTGCAACGGTCCGGAAACCGGATTTACGGTTACATTAAATAAACAGGTAGCGGTATTGCCTGCGGCATCCAGGGCTACATAAAAATTGAGGGTCACACCAATTGGAAAACGATCGCCCGATTGCAGGCCTTGTGCCTGAACCAAGGTCACATCCGGTTGATCGTCGGTGTAAACGATGGTAAATTGATAAGCCGTATCGCAGGTATTGGGTGGCAGGTTAATGACCACATCCGCGGGGCAGGTAATTTGAGGATCAATGGTATCAACCAGTGCTGCGGCTGGCTGAATGGGTAATTCGTTTGCTGCAAAAATGTTAAAATGGCAGCATAAAAAAAAGAGGAAGGCAACAAATCGGTAGGGATGAGGGTACATAGCGGTTTTTATTTTGTTTAAAAACAAACCCACTAAAATTACGCCATAATTACCAGTTTGTACAAAAAAGGCATAAATTATCTAACACCTTTAATTATTTCATGCGTTTTTTCATTTTTTTAGGAAAAAGCCCTTCTTGATGGTTTTTGCGAGAAGCGACAATTTCGCCTTTGCGATTCACTTTGGGTTTTAAACTTTCCTGGGCAGGACAGCCGCTTTTATTGCTACAGGCTGCCAACAGGAACAAAGCGCCCATCACCAAAACGAAAAGCGGAAGGATGCGGATTCTATTAGACATAATTTTTGATTGAATGTGTTATCGTGTTCGGTTTAATGGATCGTAGAACAAAACGCAATATTATTTCACTTGCGTATGATAATGCCCTTTTTTTCTTTGAACATTTAGGATGGTTGGAGTACGCCGGACCAATACCTGCCCTTTTACGAATCGTCTGCTTTGTACCAGGATTCCTTGCCACGCTTTCCCGCAACTGTTGTGCAATTTACAGCCATCCAGCCATAATTTACCGCCTGGTTCTACAAGTATATAGGCATTTTCGGGCATCGAAACACGACAAGACAAATACAGAATCCCACCATCCGCAACCGTAATATTCCCTTCAAAATCGCGGGCACCCATGAATGCCACGGAATCCTTGATCACGATGTCGCGTTCAGGATTGCGTTGGCACCAAATAGGCACAAGACATTTACGGGCAATATGCGATTCATTTGCTAGCGTACCATGTAGTTTTCCTAACTGACAGGGTGTGAGTGCAATTTGGTAGGCATTGTAATCCATCATATTATTCGTTGCCTGCGACCGGCAAGGTTCCTCATCGGTATAAGTCCAGCATTTGTTTGGATGGTTTTGTGTATCCGGACAACCGTCTTCCATCCAAGCGTGCTGCAAGCCAAACACATGCCCCAACTCATGGTTAAAAAGCCCATCAAAAGATTTGGCCGATTCCTTGCTTTCAAATAATCCTGCCATTTTAAAAGCCGTACCCAGCGCAATACCCTGCCCATTGGCACGGTATGTTTTTGATTTGATGCTGTCATCGGGATGTACCATCAGGAAAATATTGATGATAGAATCCTTTCCAACCGCATATTTATCAATCACTTTTCGACTATAGTTGTTGGCATTTTTTCCTTGCGACACATAATAATACAATTCGTCATCGTAATGGAAATAAAAACCATCGTCGCCGGGAATCGGTTGGGGGGAAATAATAAAGCGAAAACCTTTGGGCAGCACCCCTGTATTTTCTGGGGATCGCCAATTGCGCACATTGGTATCCAGTTCAGCATTCACATGCCCCAAAAGTTCCCGCAGATAACTCCGTGCAGCCTCAGGTTGAAAATTATGGCTGCTATCGCGGCTATTCATCACATGAAAATTGACCCGTACCAAACGCGCAGGCATATACGCAGGTTTGGATGGATCTGGCAGGTAGTTTTTCCAATTTGAGCAACCTTCAAAATCAGGTGCAACCAAACTGGCATGTGCCGGGACTTTGGCAACTGCTTGTTTTTCGGGCATAAAAAATACGGTACGCACCGGGTTGCAAGATGCTATAAAACCTGCAACGATGCAGAATAAAACTACTTTTTTGCCTGAAACAAACATTTTATGGTTGTGTTGTGCCAAATGCCTGTTGCCAGGCCATGATGCCGCCTGTCATATTTCGAACATTGGAAAAACCGTTGGCAGCCATCATGCTTTGGGCCATTCCGGAGCGGGCACCAGAGCGACAATGCAGCACAATTTCATCATTTTTATGGTCGTCCAATTCCGACATCTGGCTGATGAGGGTATTGAGTGGCATCAATCGAGCGCCGATGTTGAATTCTTCGTATTCCCAGGGTTCTCTGACATCGATAAAGATGAATTGCTCGCCAGCAGCAAGTTTTTCATGTAATTCCTGAACCGTAATATCCATTGTTGTACACTTTACTGGTTAAAAATATGATTAACGCTCAGTCGACGAACTACAGTCGGCTGGTTTTTCCTGCGTGATCCACAAATCAATTTGTTCTCCAACCCGCATCAAGCCGTTGGGGTCGTATGCCGGGCTTTGTCTCCAAACATATGCATCTCCTTGATTAGTCACGGTGCCATTTGGAATAATGGTACCTACATTCAAATTGCTGGTTTGAATTAGAAACTTGGCTGCATCCAGTGTTTGGCAAACACAATCTGGAATATTGACATTTAATAACACCTTGTCGCTCACCACAAAATCAATTGCAGCGCCCATTTCCACCTTAAATCCATTGCGAATTTTTTGTGTCACGGTATCGCCCCGGTATATGACAGCCACAATGGTATTCGGTTCGGCAATTGGATCCGCAACCCGAGCTACAATACGCGGTTTCAAACCCATCAAACTCAGTTTCCGGCTGTAAATATCGTAATCATCACCCGATGCCAGATCCGGCAATTTGAGAATATCCGGATTATTTTTTGCCACTGTAAAATAAATCGTGCGCCCTTCCTTGACCCGACTTTCGGGTTTCGGGTTTTGGGCAATTACCTCTCCGGGTGCCTTCCCTAACACATAAATAGAGTCGCTGATAGACACTTCAAAATCGCGGGCACGGGCTTTCTTTGCCGCTTCCCGATAACTCATGCCCACATAACTCGGTACTTGTAAACTCTCGCCATGGTTGGTGTAACAACGCAGCCACCAAAAGGTAAGCAGCAAAATGAAGGTGCACAGACCAATCATGCCCAGGCAATTCTTAACGACAAATGGCGCAGTAAGAAAAGCATATATTTCGAGCGCCCAGCGGCGGAGTCTTTGCATCATGGCCGATTCGGTCAATTGAAAAAGTGGGTGGGTAATAATGATTGCAAAAGTAGAACAGGAATTTGAATTCAAGTGGTAGTTTTTACCGCGTGTTGCCTTTCTTTGCAGCAATCTTTTCTTCTTTTCAACGCAACACTTGCAAATGTACGAAAATCCGAAATTGCTCCTCGATCCCAGCGCATCCATTGAAGCAGGCCAATTCACCTGGCGCAGTCCCAGCAACCTCGCGATTATCAAATATTGGGGTAAATATGGCACGCAATTGCCCCGTAATCCGTCGCTGAGCCTTACCCTATCGGCTTCCTGCACCGATACGATGTTGGAATATGAGTTAATAGAAAATACCAGCGGCCAAATTGACCTGGATTTTTTCTTTCATCAGGAAGAAAACGATGCGTTTCGCACCAAAACCTTGGCCTTTTTGGGAAGTCTGCTGCCTATATTCCCTTTTTTAAAACAACTCAAACTCACGGTACATACCGGCAACTCATTCCCCCACTCGGCTGGTATCGCATCCTCGGCTTCGGGTATGTCTGCATTGGCACTCTGCTTGTGCTCGCTGGAAGATGCCCTGTTCGGCACCCTCCCCGAACCCGGTGATTTTGATCGGAAGGCGTCTTATATCGCACGCCTGGGTAGTGGAAGTGCGTGTCGTTCTATTTTTGGCCATGCAGCAGTATGGGGTGAAACGGCCGCAGTAGCAGGATCTTCGAATGAGTACGCAACGCACGTCGGTGACTTGATACATGATCAGTTTAAAGATTTTCATGATGATATTCTAATTGTGTCATCCCAGGAAAAAAGCGTTTCCAGCAGTGCAGGCCATGCCCTCATGGATGGAAATCCGTACGCCGAACCCCGTTATGCACAGGCGCGCGCAAGACTCAACACCCTTTTGGATGCCATGAAAGCAGGCGATCTCGAAACTTTTGGTAAAATAGCAGAAGATGAGGCACTTACCCTGCATGCCTTGATGATGTGTAGCAATCCTTCTTATATGTTGATGCAGCCTGGATCCATCTCAATTATTGAAAAAGTGCGTCAATACCGCGCAGAAACGGGCAATCCAGTGTATTTTAGCCTGGATGCAGGCCCGAATATCCACTTACTTTATCCGGGTGACATTGTACATGAAGTTCGGGCATTTATAGATGAGCAACTTCTTGAGCACTGTGAAAACGGGTATGTACAACAGGATTGGGTAGGTGAAGGCCCTGAAGAAGTGTAAAGAACTTGCAAATACGCGATTAATATTTCGTGAATCAGCCCAATCCCTGTATGTTTGCAACATAAAGGAGTTAAAACAATGCTTGTAGCAAAAAAATATTTTGTTTGGACCTGGATACTTGCCTTGTTTATCGCAACGGCAGGGATCAGTATTGAACAAATTTATTGCTATTGCCTTGGAAAAACAAGTATTGCCTTTTTCCGTAGTGATGCCGTTTGTCAGGTAAAAAAACGCACGGATACCGCAAATTGCTGCAAAAAAAAGGTGCGTTCTTGTTGCGAGCAAAAGGAGGCCGGCACCCAAAAAGACCACGGTTGCACCCACAAAACGGTCAAGGTTTTTCAACTGAAAACGGCCTTTATTGTTGATCAATCGCTTGAAAAGGGCCAGGTTCTTACCGATTTGCCTTTCCTTTATGCCCCAACCTATGCTTTTTCAGCGCCTGCTTACTTTCGTCTAGCACCCGATGTCGTTGCATTTCCAGCATCGCCCCCGCTTCCCAGTGGCCGGGAACTTTGCATTTTGCACCACCAATTCCTTTGTTAAATATTCGATCGCTTAGGCTCCCGTAGCCTTTTTATCTCCCTTTTACAGACATGCCTTGTTTGTTTAATTGGGATTATTTTCACAGCGCGTCCTGCGCTTTCTATTTTGCGATACGATGAAACATGCAATATTAGGAGTTGCCATACTATATTTTGGCCTTCCCTGCTTTCTTTTAGCACAAACACCCCAACTTGCCCCGCTGCACGGATTAGTAACCAATGAAAAAGAAGAACTGCTGGTAGGTGCCAGTGTTTATTGGAAGGATACGCACACGGGTACATTTACAGATACATCGGGCTACTTTGACCTGCCTGCCCGGACAGAAGGAGGGACCCTGGTTGTTCAATATTTCAATTATCCAGTGTCTGAGGTTGTTGTTTTGTCTGGAGAGAACAACTTATGGATTGAAATTACAGGTTCCTCCCAATTAAAAGAGGTGCAGGTTTCGGAGCAACAATTCGGGAACAGTGTTTCCACCCTGGAAACTAGAAACCTGGAAAGTATTAGCCAAAAAGAACTACGCAAAGCGCCCTGTTGCAATTTATCGGAAAGTTTTGAAACCAATGGAGCCATTGACGTCAGCTACCCCAATGCAGTTACGGGCATCCGGGAAATACAAATGCTTGGTTTACGGGGTATCTACAGCCAATTTTTGGTCGAAAACAGGCCCGCGATGGGTGGAATCGCCACCCCTTTTGCCTTCGATTTTATCCCAGGCACCTGGCTAAAGGGTATCATCCTGGCCAAAGGAGCCAGTACGGTTAAAAATGGAAACTCGGGTATTACCGGACAAATTAACATTGATCTGGTAAAACCAGCCAGTGACCTCCCCATTTTCGTCAATGCTTTTACTTCTACGGAAGGGCGGGGTGAAATCAACGTGCATTTAAATAAAAAACACAACATCAACCTTTCTCAAGGGCTGCTGCTGCATGGTAATTTTGTAAAAAATCGATGGGATATGAACCGCGATAATTTTTACGATGCCCCCAATCGCCAGCAAATCAATGCCTTATACCGGGTAATTTATGACGGGGCCAAGGGGTGTGCCCAATTTAATGTGCAGGCCCTCAGCGATCATCGTGTGAGTGGTCAGATTGACGATTCAAATAGCCAAAACGGCTTTTTTGGTGTAGACCAACGCAATGAACGGGTAGAAGCATGGGCCAAATACGGCAAAGAAGGCTTGTTTGGCAAACCGTACAATGAACTGGGTAATATCGCATCGGTATCTTGGCATCGTACGAATTCAGTGTTTGGACCAAATGTGTACACCGCTACACAACAATCGCTATACCTACAAACTTTGTATCAAACCATTCTTCAAAATACGCAACATAAAATCGTCCTGGCACCCTCCTTGCAATATGACCATATAACCGAAAAGGTAAACGATGGTGACTTGAGCAGAAAAGAGACCATTACAGGAGCGATGGCGGAGTACACATACAATCATCCAACCGTACGCATGGAAGGTCCTGATTTGGTGTTGGTTGCAGGTGCACGAATAGATCACAATTCCCGCTTTGGATGGCAATTTACACCGCGTGTAAGCGCCAAATACAATTTTACAGAAAAGACCGTTGTGCGGATCTCTGGCGGATTGGGATACCGTTCCCCTAACCTGATGGCGGAGAACCTGAGTTTATTGGCCAGCAACCGGGTGCTTCAATTTGCAACTGATTTGGGATATGAAAAAGCGTGGAATTATGGCATCAATTTCACTCAAACTTTCAAAATTAGAGGTCAAAATGCAAGTTTTAGCCTGGATGGCTATCGCACCGACTTCCTACGCCAAGTAATTGTAGATGTTGACCAATCTCCCACCAGCGTGTTTTTTTATAACCTGAATGGCCGTTCCTATTCCAACAGCATCCTGGCGGTGGCCCAATATAACCTCTTCCAAGGCTTTGAAATAAAACTGAGCTACAAAATAAACGATGTAAAAACCACCTATGCAAATGGCGTCGTGCGCACCCCCCCGCTACTGGCCAAACACCGCGGATTGGTTACACTGGACTACACCACCCCCAATAAAAAGTGGATGTTCAACCTGCGCACCCATATTGTTGGACCACAGCGCCTGCCTGATAATAGTGCGATTCCGCATGAATACACCCATGGATTTGTACAATATTCTCCTGTTTACACCATTTTGAGCGGACAAATCACACACAGTTGGAAACGCTTAGAAGTGTATGTTGGGATGGAAAATATCAGTAATTTTCAACAACACCACGCGATTATTGCGGCGAATGAGCCAAACAGCCCCTATTTTAATGGATCACAGATCTGGGCGCCCATGATGGGACGCGTCGCCAATTTGGGCGTTCGGTATGCGCCGGGGGGATTGCGCTAAGTTCTTGAGGTATCACCTTCCCGAGGTGACACCTTCCCGAGGTGACACCTTCCCGAGGTGACACCTTC
>JBBAVI010000095.1:0-21356 GCA_040397785.1 Saprospiraceae bacterium
GCGTAAACCTTACCCGTTTTTCCGGCGCGTACAGGGTTCGGTATTCCTCCGGTGCGTCAATCCCCAGGGTGTCGCAGGGACTACCTTGTACATCAAACAAGCGGAAATGCGGGAAATTGGGCAGACAAAAACCGTGATGGGTGAATAACTTCATGCCCCGTTGCCGAAAGCCGCAGGCTACCCCGGCACTATCGGGGTAATCAATTACATGCAAGAACCGAACGGTGTTGGGACTGGACATATATATGCGGTGATCTGGCGCCAGCCTTACTTGGTAAAAGGCAGGCTGGGTACCAAAGGTATCTACAAAACCATCGTATTCACCTATCTTTACCTTACTTGCTTCCACATCTTCTGCCCACAGGTCATATTGAAACAATTGAGTTATTACCGATATATATAAATACCTTGATGATGCCGACACCGCTGCACCACATAAGAAATCATATTCAGCACCCGGATATGTCAAATTTTTACCACATATAAATTTCCCGGAACACCGGTCAAAATCAAAAATTGAAATTCCCCCATTTTGCATCGCACGAATATACTTGCGGCCATCGGGCGAAAACACAACCTGGCTGCCCGAAAACATGGTTTTTTCGGTCTTAATACCTGTGCGTTCTATCCTTGGCCCTTCAATGCCACTTGGGCTTAGCAAATACATATACATGGTATCAGAAAGTCCCTTGGGCAACAAAATCCACCAATCACGCCCATTGCCATGCCGAACGGCAGAGATATTATCTATAAAATTAGTATCTGTTTGCAACAACTGGTTTTTTTCCGTTACTGCACCAAGGCCATTTTCCAACTGCATATCAATGCTAGTAGTGTATAATAAATCTAAAAAATAATACCCTTTAGGAGAAATGTTCCATGCAAGATGAAATAGTACATATTGATCCTTGTACCCTGGACGAGGCAAACAAACGGATCCTTGATGCAAATTATATGAAAAATTTTCACACCAACTTTTACGTATTGAACCAGGATTCAAATTATCACCGTTTTTCATTTCAACATTATCTGCATTCGCAACCTGACAACCATTTGTATAAAATTGCAGTAAACCAACACTATTACTCATCGTACAGGCATCATCTCCAACTCCAAAAGGGAGTGGGAAATAACGCATAACCGGGTTGCCATTAGAAAAATCCAGGCGGGTACCGCCAAATAAGCCAACAGAGTCGTTGGGGTGTACCCTAAAAGCCAGATGTTGTCGTAAGCATTTTGGGCGGTTGCAAATAGGGGTAAAAGGCAGGTAATATATAAAAATATTTTGTGTTTCATATTATGGTAGGAATAAGATATCGTTGGTGAACGGGGTTTGCGTGATTAAGAGTACTACGTTTTTGATGAAAAAGATGGGAATTATTCAGGATTCTTAAAAAAATTAATGCGCCCCATGCACCACCACCAATTTCCCGGATTTTGGTTTATGCCCGTCTTTGGGAATCATGGATACAATATACAGGCCCGAAGGCCACTGCGTGCAATCCAGTTCGTATTCCTGCACACCTGCAACTTGATGCTCCTCGATAAAAACACCTGCCGCATTATACACCCGCAAGGTAGCACCTGCGCAAGGCGGTAAGGTACACAACACGATGCCAGATGCCGGATTGGGCGTAAACCTTACCCGTTTTTCCGGCGCGTACAGGGTTCGGTATTCCTCCGGTGCGTCAATCCCCAGGGTGTCGCAGGGACTACCTTGTACATCAAACAAGCGGAAATGCGGGAAATTGGGCAGACAAAAACCGTGATGGGTGAATAACTTCATGCCCCGTTGCCGAAAGCCGCAGGCTACCCCGGCACTATCGGGGTAATCAATTACATGCAAGAACCGAACGGTGTTGGGACTGGACATATATATGCGGTGATCTGGCGCCAGCCTTACTTGGTAAAAGGCAGGCTGGGTACCAAAGGTATCTACAAAACCATCGTATTCACCTATCTTTACCTTACTTGCTTCCACATCTTCTGCCCACAGGTCATATTGAAACAATTGAGTTATTACCGATATATATAAATACCTTGATGATGCCGACACCGCTGCACCACATAAGAAATCATATTCAGCACCCGGATATGTCAAATTTTTACCACATATAAATTTCCCGGAACACCGGTCAAAATCAAAAATTGAAATTCCCCCATTTTGCATCGCACGAATATACTTGCGGCCATCGGGCGAAAACACAACCTGGCTGCCCGAAAACATGGTTTTTTCGGTCTTAATACCTGTGCGTTCTATCCTTGGCCCTTCAATGCCACTTGGGCTTAGCAAATACATATACATGGTATCAGAAAGTCCCTTGGGCAACAAAATCCACCAATCACGCCCATTGCCATGCCGAACGGCAGAGATATTATCTATAAAATTAGTATCTGTTTGCAACAACTGGTTTTTTTCCGTTACTGCACCAAGGCCATTTTCCAACTGCATATCAATGCTAGTAGTGTATAATAAATCTAAAAAATAATACCCTTTAGGAGAAATGTTCCATGCAAGATGAAATAGTACATATTGATCCTTGTACCCTGGACGAGGCAAACAAACGGATCCTTGATGCAAATTATATGAAAAATTTTCACACCAACTTTTACGTATTGAACCAGGATTCAAATTATCACCGTTTTTCATTTCAACATTATCTGCATTCGCAACCTGACAACCATTTGTATAAAATTGCAGTAAACCAACACTATTACTCATCGTACAGGCATCATCTCCAACTCCAAAAGGGAGTGGGAAATAACGCATAACCGGGTTGCCATTAGAAAAATCCAGGCGGGTACCTCCAGATAAGCCAACAGAATCGTTGGGAGGGTACCCTAAAAGCCAGATGTTGTCGTAAGCATTTTGGGCGTTGGCAAATAGGGGTAGTAGGCAGGCGGCGTATAAGATAATTTTATATTTCATTTTTAAGGGCTTTTAGACTTGGCAACACTTAATAGTACGCTGTCAGTTCGTTAATTGCTGCACGGTAGCATTATAAAATATACCAAGATTTAAATGGATTTGAAGGGTGTATGGATAAAAAATTGATTTTCAATGGATTAGGAGCCATCTGTTTTTATAACCAATTTGCATTGACTATAACTCAAGGTCTGCCCCAAGCGAGCATACTTTCGAGCAACTATCCTTAAAGGTCTAAATTTAAGTCTATTATTTGATTTATTGATATAATACCCCAACTGCCGACGGAAAATTACATATAATATTTTATTCTATAATTTCGGTCCTAAGGACCTGCGGACGGTTTATTTTCACAAACCAAGTATTTTTAGAAACCTAATTCAACCATTTTTCTTAGGTATTGCACTATTATTCGGATGAGCGGAAAGGGCTTACAGTGTGGCGGAATAAGGTGGAAAGTTTGTTTAGTATAGTTTTATTTATCGCAATCGCTCATAAACAGGTTGGAGTTCTGACCTGATCATGGCCATTACCGCTTTAAAATCCATATCCGGCAATTTTGACTTTCTTAGGAAAGCGGCCCACATAGTTAATCTGCTTGCATCATTTTCAAAGGCAACATCAAATAAGCTATGCTCGGCGTAATATGACGTGCCGCGATTTCTGAAAGTAGCCAAAATTGCTTCTTCCAGGATTAATTTTCGGATATTTCCTGAATAGAGTAGTAAAAAAACATCGTAAAAATCCTTCATTCGGCTGTTCGCTACCGAACGCTCTATCATAGCATGAAACTTTTCTGCAATAACAGTCTCCATAGAGTATGCGTAAATTTGAGGCGCTTCCAGATCAAGTAAAACAGGAAATAAAATGGGTAATGGTTCCGGAATTACAACATCTCCAAAACCTATATCAACCTGGATATTTTGAATTGCGCCGCCTAACCTGGCCTCCAAATCTATACGAATACCTTTGTAATCACCCTCTTTATTAATTTCGGATGTGGTAACCGTTGATGGATCAAATTCAACACCATCCATTTCATATTCCGCTTCACAAATCGTTTTAAAGACCCGTTCAAGGTTCTCAAATGAAGCGGCCAAGTGTCTGCCTAACAGGTCCAAATCTCTGGTTGGTCTGCTTTTATGTTGGTTATATGCATACAACAAGACACCTCCTTTCAGGCAAAAGTGCTCAGCATATATCGAGCGGGAGACTCGAAATAATAAACGCTCATGAAAATAGCGGGTCAGAACAAGTTGGTTATTAAGTCCTTCAGCGTGTGCAATATTAAGTAGCCTGGCCCTAATAGATGCAGCTATATTTTTCATAGCAAAATCAACAAATACTCTTTGAGGATAAGTTCAATGCGCATCACTTTCGCATATTTGAACAATTGATCGAGGTTTTTATCGGTACGGTGCAAATAATTCTTCAGCACTTCGCTCACGGTATCCATTCCAATTTTTTCACGATACTTAATAAGATCACAAATGGACTTTTCAAGGTTATATATCCGGATACCGTCGCTGTCAGTTATTCCTAATTCATAATTCGTTTTATCCCTGAAATACAACTTAATGGGTGGATAACTGGGTAGTCGAACTTTCTCGTTTTTGTTAATGGCTACATGGTGCTCATGCGGGATGTAAGTGGACAGTTCATAATAATGCCATGCAGAGAACAAACATAGTACGCCAGATGGCACTAATTTACAAACTTCAATCATTGATTCACTTCCATCCGCCAATTCATTCCAGCGATAAAGGCCACGCCTCACTTTGTGGATCAGTTGCGCCTCCTCTAGTTTTTTGATAACGGATTTATGGATACCACTTTTGGTGATATCCCCGAAAGTGGCGTACCCATGCTGGTTGGCAAAAATGGATTTGATAATTTCATTCATTTGCCCAAAAGTACCGCTAATATTCAAATAAGCGGTATTATTGGGCAAATTTATTTTCCATAAAAATATTAACGTGCCAAAAACACCATACGAACCCCATCTTCCGTAACAACTTCCATTTTACCATCCTCTAAAAAACGATACGTAAACACAAGCGGCTCCGAATCACTACCCAAAAAACACTGTAATACATGTTGCGCAGGCCGCTCCTGATACCGAAGGGCACCCATTTCTTCTGGTTCAGTTTCGGGGCTAATTGGAATAAATTGAATCATCCCTCGATCCGTGAATTCAACATCATAACTGGTAAACAATTCATTGAAACTTTCAAAGGTAAATTCCGGCCCGAAAAGATCTTCATTGGGTTCTGTACTGTGTTCAATGTTGCACATCGACCAGGTACCCACCAGGGCAGTTTCAGGGTTGGCGGTTTCGTTTTTTTGACAAGCATTCAAACAAATCGCACAGGTAAACAAGACAAAAAGAGCATTTTTCATACGGTCCGATTTTTTATTTTAACATTTTTTTAACTTAATCTTAACGCTTTCTTTTGTCGTCTATTTTGTCTGCTTAAGAATTACCGACGAACCCTATTAATACGCTGACAAACACCAAAAAAAGTCGGATATTTCGGCTTCTTTTAAATGTTTGTTTATGCCCACGCCTGACCTGACCAAGCTTCCGCTCGACCTTTCTTTGCGCCTCCATCCCGTACATCCTGCGGCGACGGGGTTGCGTTTTGTAGCAGGCATTCCCCCTTTTCTGGGCGGCCCATACAGCAGCATGTTCGTTACCCAGCCCTGGACCATCCGCCAGTACGCAGGTTTCTCCACCGCAGAGGCCAGCAACGCGTTTTATCGGCGCAATTTGGCAGCCGGACAAAAAGGCTTATCCGTTGCTTTCGACCTGGCCACCCACCGCGGCTACGATTCCGACCATCCGCGGGTATTTGGCGATGTGGGAAAAGCCGGCGTAGCCATTGATACCGTGGAAGATATGAAGGTGCTGTTCGATCAGATTCCGCTCGATCAAATGTCGGTTTCCATGACGATGAATGGCGCGGTGATTCCGGTGATGGCGTTTTTTATCATTGCCGCCGAAGAGCAGGGTTTCAAACCCGAACAGCTTTCGGGCACCATCCAGAATGACATTTTGAAGGAATTCATGGTGCGCAACACCTATATATATCCACCCGGACCAAGCATGCGCATCATCGGCGATATTTTTTCGTATTGCGCCCGGTTCATGCCCAAATTCAATTCCATTTCTATTTCGGGCTACCACATGCACGAGGCGGGTGCGCCCGCCGAAATTGAACTGGCCTACACCCTGGCCGATGGGCTGGAATACATCCGCACGGGCTTGAAAGCGGGTTTGGACATCGACGAATTTGCGCCGCGCCTTTCTTTTTTCTGGGGCATCGGGATGCAGCATTTCAGGGAAATTGCCAAAATGCGCGCTGGTCGCCTGCTTTGGGCCAAACTGGTGCAGCAATTTAACCCTAAAAGTGCCAAAAGCCTTGCCCTGCGCACCCATTGCCAAACCTCTGGCTGGTCGCTCACCGAACAGGACCCCTTCAACAATGTGGCGCGTACTTGCATTGAAGCGATGGCTGCGGTGCTGGGTGGTACCCAAAGTTTGCACACCAATTCGTTTGACGAGGCCATTGCCTTGCCCACCGATTTTTCGGCGAAAATAGCCCGCGATACCCAAAAATACATCCAACAGGAAAGCGATGTTTGTCGCGGGGTTGATCCCTGGGCAGGCGCTTATGCCGTGGAACAGCTTACCAATGAACTGGTAGAAAAAGCCTGGGAACTGATTCAGGAAGTAGAAGTGCTCGGCGGCATGTCGAAAGCCATTGAAGCGGGTGTGCCGAAATTGCGCATTGAAGAAGCGGCGGCACGCAAACAGGCGCGCATCGACAGCGGGGCGGATAAAATTATCGGGGTGAATATTTTTCAAGTAGCCGAAGATGCCAAATTTGACATTTTAGAAGTAGATAACTCGGCGGTTCGGGACGGGCAAATTGCGCGTTTACAAGCAGTGAAGGCCAATCGAAACGATGCAGCGGTAAAGGAAGCCCTCGCCGCTTTGCAACATTGCGCCGAAACCGGCGAAGGCAATTTGCTCGAATTGGCAGTACAGGCCGCCCGCGTGCGTGCGAGCCTGGGCGAGATTTCGAGTGCCCTGGAAACCGCTTTTGGCCGTTATGTAGCCACTACCCGCACGGTTTCGGGCGTCTATTCCAGTGCTATGCAAAATAATGATGATTTTGAAACGGCTGCACATTTGGCCAACGAATTTGCGGAAATGGAAGGCCGCCGTCCGCGGATTATGGTTGCCAAACTCGGTCAGGATGGACACGACCGCGGCGCAAAAGTAATTGCCACGGCCTTTGCCGACCTTGGCTTTGATGTCGACATCGGCCCATTGTTCCAAACACCCGCAGAGGCCGCCAAACAGGCTGCCGAAAACGATGTGCATATTCTTGGGATTTCTTCTTTAGCGGCAGGGCACAAAACCCTGGCGCCGCAAACCATTGAGGAATTGAAAAAACTGGGCCGGGAAGATATTCTGGTTGTGGTGGGCGGCGTCATACCCCAACAGGACTATGCATTTTTGAAGGAAGCGGGGGTAGCAGCCATCTTCGGACCGGGTACGGTGATTGCCAAAGCAGCGCAGGAATTGCTCCAAATGTTGATGTAAAAAAAGCATTCTGGCTTACGCTCGAATGCCCAATAACTATAAACAAACAAAAAATATACAGTTTAAACGTATATTTTGCGCCCATTGTTTAAAAAAAAGACCAGTTTCGCATTACAATGCTGAACAATTTTAGACTTTGTAAAAACAAGACATGAAGGCAGGCTTGAATATTTGGCTGTTGGTGATTTTATCGGTTTTCGGCAAGCCCTTGTTGGCCCAACAAACCGCCACGGTATTGGGCACCATTCGAGATGCATCCAATGAACAGCCCATCGAATTTGTAACGGTTTTTATTAAAGGGACTGGAAACGCGGTCAGTACCGACGAACGGGGCAATTTTGCCTTGCAAGTCCCGGCCGAACAACGCCTGACCCTGGGATTTAAACGGGTGGCCTACAAAGACCACAGCGCCGACTTGATTCCGCTCAACCCAGGCGCTCGTTTTGTGCTCGATATTGCCCTTGCACCCAACCAATCGAACCTGGAAGTAGTCATCCGTGAGCGCCGTTTGGATGAAACCGGCATGATTAAAGAGAAGAATATCAAGGACTTACGGTTATTGCCGAGTACGACGGGAAATTTAGAAAGCGTTTTACCCCACATCGCATTGGGCACCAACACGGGTACCGGAGGCGAATTGAGTTCACAATACCAGGTACGCGGTGGCAACTACGATGAAAACCTGGTGTATGTCAATGATTTTGAAATTTATCGGCCGCAATTAATCCGCGCAGGCCAGCAGGAAGGTCTTACATTTCCCAATATCGATCTGGTGCGCGATTTATCCTTCTCCTCTGGCGGTTTTCAGGCGAAGTATGGCGACAAACTTTCATCCGTACTGGATGTGAAATACAAGCGCCCGGATAGTTTGCGGGCCAGTGCGAGTGCCAGTTTGCTCGGTGCCTCGGCGCATATAGAGGGCAGCATCAAGCCCAAAAAAGACAGTTACCGCGCTTTTCGATACCTCGCAGGCGCACGGTACAAAACGACGCGTTTGCTGTTGGGCAGTTTGGACGTAAAAGGAGAATACCAACCGGATTTTAGCGATATACAAACCTATTTAACCTACGACATCAACCGCGATTGGCAAGTGGGTGTAATTGGCAATTACAATCGATCGGTCTATCGGTTTAAACCGCAAAGTCTGGTGCGCGCCTTTGGCTTGATTGATTATGCACTCCAAATTCGCACCGCGTTTGAAGGCCAGGAAGTGGACGATTTTACCCAGGCCATGGGCGGCATTTCGCTTACTTTTTTGCCCGAACGTGACCATAATCCGTTGTATCACAAGTTTTTAGCCTCGGCTTGGCGCTCGCAGGAAAATGAACGGTTCGATATTTCAGGTTCGTATATTTTGGGCGAACTCGACTCCAATTTGGGTTCCGACAATTTTGGCCAAATCGTCAACATCCTCGGTACAGGCACCCAACAAACCTGGGTGCGCAACTACCTCACCGTCGATGTGCGCAACGCCGAATACCGCGGCGGCCTTGAAATTCAAAAAGACAAACCGGAAGAAGGCCTGGTGCGTAGCCACTTTTTTCAATGGCAGGTAAAATATCAAAACGAACAAATTGCCGATAAAATCAACGAATGGGAACGGCTCGACTCTGCCTTGTACTCCCTCCCGTTTGATACCAATGCCTTGTTTGTACGCCGCACCTTGAAAACCCGCAATGACCTGCAAAGCAACCGATTAAGCGGTTTTTTCCAGGATACCTGGACCTGGCGTAAAGATGGCGTGCGGGAAATACAAGTGATTGCCGGGGTGCGCGGACAATATTGGGACCTCAACAACGAAGCGTTTGTGACGCCGCGTGCCCAAATGTTGTACAAACCACTCAACACCCAAAAAGACCTGTCCTACCGTTTCTCGACCGGATTGTATTATCAGCCTGCTTTTTATCGTGAATTGCGGGGCCCGAACGGGATCGTCAACTCCAATGTGCGGGCGCAAAAATCAGCGCACTTTCTGGGCGGCTTTACCTACGATTTTTTGTGGGGTAAAAACCGCCCGGTTAAAATGCGCCTGATTACCGAAATTTATTATAAAAAAATGTGGGACCTGGTGTCGTACGACCTGGACAATGTGCGGGTTCGGTATGCGGGAAAAAATGATTCACGCGGGTATGCGACCGGCATTGACATGCGCTTGAACGGCGAATTTGTAAAAGGAGCCGAAAGTTGGATCAACCTGTCCTTCCTGCGCACCCGCGAAAGCTTGTACGACATTCAACATAAAATTCGGAAAGTGGGCCAAAGAGATGGCGAAGATGTGGCCGATGTGCCGCGCCCGACCGACCGTTTGATGAATTTATCCATGTTTTTTCAGGATTATCTGACTAAAAACAAAAATTTACGCATGCACCTCAACCTGACCGTCGGTTCTGGCCTGCCTTTTGGTATTGTAGATAATAATATTGTGTACCGCAATACGTACCGCTTCAAACCTTACCACCGGGTAGACATCGGCTTTGGCTTCCAATTGTGGAAATCGGAGTGGCTGAGTCGACGTCCGCACCATATTTTGCGCTTTAGCCGCAATACCTGGGCGAGTTTGGAGGTGTTTAATTTGTTGCAGGTATCCAACGAAGCATCCAATATCTGGATAAAAACCATTACCAACACCCAATACGCCATCCCCAATTACCTGACCGGCCGCCGCATCAATTTCAGGATACGGATGGATTTTTAATTTAAACTTCCGCGCTTACCTTTGCACCATGAACACAGAACGCACCCTCAAACTCTATAACAGCCTCAGCGGCGAAAAAGAAGTTTTCCAACCCCTCGTACCCGGCCTGGTGGGCATGTACGTGTGCGGACCGACCGTTTACAGCGATGTGCATTTGGGCAATTGCCGCACGTTTGTGAGTTTCGACATCATTTACCGCTATCTTTTAAACCTGCATTACAAGGTGCGGTATGTGCGCAACATCACCGATGTGGGCCATTTGACCGACGACGGGGAAGACCGCATGGCGAAAGGCTCCAAAGTGGCTCAACTGGAACCAATGGAGGTTGCCCAGAAATATACCGTGGGTTTCCATGAAATGATGCGCATTTTTAACACCCTGCCCCCCAGCATTGAGCCACGCGCTACCGGGCACATTCCAGAACAAATTGATCTGGTTCAATCAATTATAGATCGCGGTTATGGCTATGAAATCAATGGCTCGGTGTATTTTGATGTCATGAAATTCAATGCTGAAAATCCGGGCAAATACGGAAAATTGTCGGGCCGGATCCTAGATGAGTTGTTTACCGAAACCCGCGAACTGAAAAACCAGGAAGAGAAAAAACATCCTGCCGATTTTGCGATCTGGATGAAAGCCCGCCCACTAGATATTATGGTGTGGAAAAGTCCATGGTCTACCGGATTCCCGGGCTGGCATTTGGAATGCTCGGCGATGAGCACCAAGTACCTCGGACAAACCTTTGATATTCACGGCGGTGGCAATGATTTGAAATTCCCACACCACGAAAACGAGGTGGCGCAAAGTGAAGGTTCTTGCGGCCATGCACCGGCCAATTACTGGCTGCATACCAATATGTTGTTGCTCAATGGCAAAAAAATGAGCAAATCGGACGGCAATACCATCACGCCGGAGCAATTGTTCCGGGGCGAAAGCGAGCATATTGAAAAAGGCTACACGCCGATGGCATTGCGCTTTTTCATGTTGCAGGCGCATTACCGCAGTCCGCTCGACATCACCGACCACGGCCTGGAATCGGCTGAAAAAGGTTTCCGACGTTTGATGGACAACTATAAAGTGCTGGAAAGCCTGACACCGCACACCGAAGATTTTGACGGTTCGGAAAGTGCAACCGACCGGGCTTTGCTGGATTTGATCGAAGCGGCGTACAGTGGCATGGACGATGATTTCAACACGGCAGTGGCTTTGGCAGCGCTCAATGAAATCGGCAGTTATTTCCATAAAATTGCCAACAAGCAATTGGATGCCAAAGAACTTGCGCCCTGGGTGCTCGAACGCCTCAAAACCGTGTACCACAACTTCATTTTTGATATTTTCGGCCTGAAAGAAGAGGCAGAAGGCGGCTCCGATGGCACAGTAGATGGCCTGATGTCGCTGATTTTAGATATTCGCGCCAACGCACGCGCGCAAAAAGACTTTGGCACCAGCGATAAAATCCGCGATGCGCTTGCGGAAGTTGGGATTGCCGTGAAGGATGGGAAAGAAGGGGTAAGTTGGGCGAAGGGGTAAGTAAAAAACAACCATGATAAAGCAGATTTCAATTCAGCATTTTTTCAGTTTTGGAAGTCCGGCGCCTATCGCGTTGAATATGGATACCAACATGTTGGTAGGCATCAACGGTAGTGGCAAATCGAACTTCATTAAGGCGATTAGATTGCTTTATGAAAGTATTGCAGGCAATGGTTTTCAAAAGCTATTTTCCCAAAAATGGGGAGGATTTGCCGGAGCCGTGCATTTTGGTGTGGAGGAACATGACGAAATCATGCTGCGTTATGAATTTGATAAAGACGTTTTACACAGGGTTTTGAACAATTCCGGGTTTAGATTCAGCAAAAACCCGATTTATGAAATAAGGATACAGAAAAGAGGAAATCAGGGAGAATACACCCTCTCTGAATGGCTTTATACGGAAAGCAGCGATCAACATTCCCCATTTACTTACTTAAAAGTTGAAAAAGGACAGGGGGTTATTTCGGAAAAAGAGCAAGCCGATTCCCCAATTGATATTAAAAGGATCGATGCCTTTGATAAACAGGAACTTGTATTTCGGCAAATTTCCGACCCCGACAATTTTTTTCCGCTTTATACTTTAAAAAAAGCAATAGAGCAGATTACGATTTATGATTACTTCGACAGTACGTTTGACAGCCCTATTCGGCAATTATCGCCCTATTTTTCAGAAGAACGGTTATTACCCGATGGACGAAACTTAACTTTTTTGTTGAATCATTTGAATGCAAGTTCAACGAGCGCCTACGACCAAATTATCCATGAGCTAACAAATGTAAATCCCCATTTTAGATCGTTAGTATTCACTACTCCAACCGCTGGTAAAACGCTTTTGTCGTTAAAAGAAAAAAATCTCGAAAGAACAATCACGATCGAACATATCTCAGATGGCACCTTGCGCTTTCTCTTGCTCAGTTCTATTTTTTACAACCCCAATCGGGGTAGTGTTATTTGCCTTGATGAGCCTGAAATAGGATTACATCCAGATATGATCAATGCGATTGGCAAGGGAATTCAACATGCAGCCAATTCGGGTTCTCAAATGATTATTGCTACCCATTCGCCGTTGTTGATGAATGGCTTTATGTTGGAAGACCTTTTGATTTTTGAAAAAGACAAAACCAATCAAACAACGGTCAATATTAAATCCGAGGAAGATTTTGAAGGATGGGAAGGTGAATTCCTGGTGGGTCAAATGTGGTTAAGGGGCCACTTAGGAGGGGTTCGATGGTAGAAATCCAGGTTTTCATTGAAGGTGCAGTCTTGCCAAATGAAAAGCACAGTGCGCAAACCATGGATAACAGCCACCGTTTTAGAGAGGGCTTTCGCAAGCTATTTTCAAAAGCATTCGAAGAAGAAGATCTTAAAATTATCGTTCAAAACGGAAGTGGTATTACCCAGACGGTTAATTTTTTTAAACAACACGCGACTGCGGTTCCTGGTGTGTTGAATACTATTTTATCCAGGTATTTTCGGGTCGTTAAAAATGGTACAGTTAAAAAATTGAAATACCACGGTGGTAAATTAAAAATTGCACCAGACCTAATTGAGAGACTTGACTTTAACGCCTTGAGGGCAACATTTGAAGATGTTGACAGACTTTATTTAAAAATTACAGCATCGACGATTACTGACGCTGAGGAAACATAAGGCCAGGGGCTATTGATTGCAACTTAATGTGATTGGTAAATTTATTCACTGCCGATCCCGACTATCCACAACGATCGTCACAGGCCCATCATTCAACAATTCCACTTTCATATCAGCGCCAAAAGTGCCGGTATATACAGGGCGCCCGGATTCTGCAGCCAACATTTGTACAAATTGTTCGTACAGTGGAATGGCGGTTTCCGGGCGCGCTGCTTTGATAAACGACGGCCGGTTGCCTTTTTTGGTGCTGGCATGCAAGGTAAACTGGCTCACAACGAGCAATTCACCCGCAATTTCCTGCACCGATTTGTTCATCAAACCGGCCTCATCGGAGAAGATGCGCATGGCGGCAATTTTTTTGCACAACCATTCAATATCCTCCAGTCCGTCTTCCTGTTCGATGCCCAAGAGGATCAGTAGCCCAGGGCCAATCCGCGATTTCAACACGCCATCAATGGTAACTGCGGCATGGGCCACCCGTTGTATTACTACCCGCATACGATGTTTTAGTTTGGTTTTGTATCCGTACTTACCGCGCCCATCAGTCGGTCATAGCGGGCGCCGAACGGTCTAAAATAGGCCAAAATGGTGTATTTATTTCCCGTTTCTGCCCAGTTTCCTTCAAATCCGTACTTCGAAGGCAAGCCAGTATTGCGGTCTACAACCCTGTATTCGTAATTATAATAGCCTTGCTTGAGCAGTACCTCGCAATAATACACTTTGGCTTCTTCATTGAATTCCATTTTGAACTCCGGCTTTATCTGCCAGTCCGACAATTCGCCAAAAACATACACGTCTTCGTCCTCCAGCGGCAGGTTTTGGCTGATTGAAAACAGCACATTCGCGTATTCGGCCTGCGAAAGGCTGCGATTTTGAGAAGCATTGTCGATGATATAGCGTCCGTTTATATCTTTTCTTACCACCACCTGGGTTTCGAAGCGGCTGTTATCCGTTTTGAGGGTCACTTCAATGTGGTCGGGAAACTGATCAATCTTGCGCACAAATTCGCCTTTGTAATCAAGGGGGCGCATGTCAAAAAAACGGTATTCCAAGCCTGCCGGGAATACAATTTTATCCTGATAATCGAAACGCACGGTATTGGATCCGCCGCCGAAAGGGGCAATGGGGCCGATGCAATTATCCCAGCGGCTATTTTGCAACACAAAGGCCTTGATGTCATTGGCAGGCGCATTTACCCGGGTATTTTTGAGGTTAATGGTAAAGTCTAATTCCTGGTGGGTGCGCAATTTATCCACCATGGCCGTTTGCACCAGGCGCGGATCAATGCTCCATTGTGGTTCCACTACCACAAAACGGCGCACCAGCACCACCTTTAGATCGTCCTGGTTGTCCAGTATTTTCAACAGGTAATTGCCCGATTTGGTCCAGTGCATGTTGGAATTGGGCAATTTCACAAAATAATGGGTATAGTCAATGATGGTATTTTGCGAAATAAAAATACTGTCGACGTTGTTGACCGCATATCCTTTAATGTATTGATTGTCTTCCAGTTCAGACGGCTGCCAATCGCTGTTGCAATGCACAATAGTGTAGGAATAATCCATAATTTCCTCCCCAATGTGATCAAATTGCAGGCGCATGGTATTGTTGGCTGCATTGATGTCCATAATGGGCAAAAACAAAGCAGCCCCTTCGAGCACCAACTGTGCCGAACGGATATTGGGATCAATGATGTTATTTTCATTTCCAGGATTGTCGGCATCCTGCGCCTGCAAAAGGTGCTGGGAAAGGGAAAAACAGAGGCCCAATAAAAAAAATCGTATCAACATAGGTTTTCAATCAAAAGCAAGACCTACCAGCTTGTTGGCGGATCAATGATAAAGGTTGTGGGTTCGTTCGATTTTGGGTGGTTAAAAGATAAACGATACGCTATCAATTTAATTTCATGGTCGCGCCATGGGCGTGCACCATATTGTATATCGCCTACAATTGGACAGCCGATAAAAGCGAGTTGTGCCCGTATTTGGTGAAATTTTCCTGTTTTGGGTTGTATATCCAACAAGGTTTCGCCATTCGAAGTAGATAGTACCGTGTAATCGAGTGAGCAGGCTTGCGCGCCCTTGGTTTGTAGTGCGGAAACAATCGCGAACTTTCCGGATTCATCTTTTTTGATAAAATGCTGCAAGGTGCCACTTTCCTGTGGTGGCGCCTTTTGGGTTTTGGCAAAATAAGATTTCTGAACGGTACCTGCTTCAAACTGGTTCATCACCGCGGTAAGCGCGTATTTCGTCTTGGCAAACAACAACACCCCGCTTGAGGGCCGATCCAGGCGATGAATTGCCCGCAAATAAGGCGTTTTTTTCAAACGGGAGGAACTCGAGTTTTTATTTAACTCCTCTGTGATGTAAAACATCAGGTCCCGTTCCATGGAAGGATGCTTGGCATGGCCACTTTCTGTGCTCAAACCAGCCGGTTTATGCACTGCAATGATATAATAATCTTCAAATAGTATTTCCATCGCACAAAGATAGGCAAACCAAAGGATCACAAACCCCTCCGTGCGTCTGAAGGGGGCCACGAGAGAAAAAGGGTTCCACGGAGAAGCTTGGAGGGACGGAGTTTCACGGAGGAAAACTCTTTATAACTTGGAACCCCCTTTTTTCTCCGCGCAACTCCGTACCTCCAAGCTTCTCCGTGGAACCCCCTTCAAAGCGCGCAAGCGCTTTTTTCCTACCAAATACAGCCCAATCCCCACCAAAAAACGAAAGCCACACAGCTCCCCCGCTCCCCCGCCCCATCTTTGTATCATCAAACAGCGCAAAACGCTACAACATCAAAAAAAAGTTACCATGAAATTCTTCGCAATCGTCCTCGTTTTCTTCCCAATGTTGCTCACCGCACAGTTCACTGCAAAATTGCAAAACGCATCCAGCCCAGTTGCTGCTGAACTGCACCTCAACAATACAAACACCAACAACACCGTAAAATACAACTGGAAACGCGGCATTCGCCAAGCTATTCTGCCAGGAACTTTGGCTTTCACTTCTGGTGTTTCTGGTGGCTTGCGCGAATCCATCTTGTGGAGAAAAGATGTGTTTTTCAAGCGCTTCCCAAATGCCAACCGCAACTTCTGGACCGCACCAAACACCCTGGTTGACGCCCCTGCCAACGCACAGCCTTACTCAAAAGCACACAAAGTGCTCACCACCACACACAACGCATTTTTGGCAACAGCCGTGATCAGCGCAACTATTCCGCTTGTAAAACACGGAAAAAAAGAAAAAATTGGACACAAATTGATGGACATCGGCTTGCAAAGCCTCGCCATCAGCCTCGGCTACTTCACAGGTTTTGAAGGCACTTTCAGCCAGGTTTTCAAAAGGTAAGGGATAACACAAACAACAAACACAAATCGCGGGCAACTGGAATGGAAGACCAGCCCCGACGAAGACACAGATTGGTAACGTTTTTACGGCCGCGCGAGGGAACTTGGGCGGCCGTTTTTTTAGGTGCACTACGCACCCAATACCGCCGCCAACGCGCCTTCTACCTGCGGAAACGAAAAATGAAACCCAGCGGCCCGGATTTTCTCCGAGGATACTCGATTGCTGTTCAATACCACCGCCGACATTTCACCCAACATCAAACGCAACACAAAAGGCGGCGCTGGTGCAAATACAGCAGGCTGCCGCATAGCCTTGGCAGTTGCTTTTACTAAATCAATATTGCGGACAGGATTGGGTGCTACCGCGTTAAAAATGCCTGCTACTTGCTCATTTTCGAGCGCCCATATAAAAATTTGGCAAATATCGTCGAGGTGTACCCATGAATACCAGGCCTGCCCATTGCCGAAATAAGCCCCCAAACCAAAGCGCAAGGGTTTTACAAATTCAGGCAACGCGCCACCTTCCTTGGCCAACACCACCCCGATGCGTAAAATCACGGTACGGATGCCCAAAGCGCCTATTTCTTCCGCAGCGTTTTCCCAGGCCCCACAACATTCCACCATAAAAGTATCCTCTACCGGCGCGCTAGTTTCATCCATCCATTGTTCGCCACTGTTGCCATAAAAGCCGATCGCAGAAGCCGATAAGTAGGTGCGCGGCATGTGCGTTCCTTCTTGAAATGCCTTACGCAACACCGCTGCACTTTGCACGCGGCTATCAACAATTAATTGCTTGCGGGCGGGTGTCCAGCGACCATCGGCAATACCTGCCCCCGCCAAGTTAATTACCGCATCCACTCCTTCCAGCGCCAAATTATCCAGAATACCCCGCGCAGGATCCCAGGCGTATTGTTCCGGTCCAGCGGGCTTCCGACTTAAAAGCCGAACCATATAACCCTTTGCTTTTAACAAGACGCTTAGGCGCGCGCCAATCAGTCCGGTGCCCCCAGCAATTAATATCGTTTGCATATTTTAACACTTTTTTATCTTGTAGCATCCAACAATCGGAATGCAAAAGGGTTTTCATTCAACATCTTTTACATTCCTGCGTTCAATAATAGGTCGGTCATGTCCGGCGATACAAATTTATGCGCCTATTTCTGTTGAGCTTTTGCTTGCTGAGTTATTTAAACCTTTCGGGACAAAACATCCCTGCCATCAAGGCGGGACAAATCACCGCATGGCAAAATGCCGAAAATGACACCTTATATGTAATCAACTTTTGGGCCTCCTGGTGCGCGCCTTGCGTGGCCGAAATCCCGTCCTTTTTGGCCCTGCATCAAAAATATGCTCCCCAAAAGGTGAAAGTGATCTTGGTCGATTGTGATTTTAGCCGCGATTTGGAAACTAAAGTGAAGCCATTTATTCGGCAAAAAAACCTCGATGGGCTGGTTGTGCACATGGCTGAAAAGGATCCCAATACCTGGGTCGATCTGGTGAGCACCGAGTGGTCGGGCGCACTGCCGGGCACCCTGCTGGTATGCAAATCGAAGGGAGTGCACCAGTTTTTTGAAAAAAAATTTGAGGACGACGAACTGGAATTGGCCGTTCAAGCGGTATGGAAAAACAAGTAACACCCTGCATTTTCACTAAAATCAATCATAAATACACCATGAAAAAAGTATTTGCACTCCTCACCGTAGTATTTGCGGCGCTTACTTTGTCTTTTCAAACCATTGCACCGGAAGCATACGGCGTGGGCGATAAAGCCGCCGATTTTAACCTGAAAAATGTAGACGGTAAAAACGTATCCCTCGCTGGCATTCAAAATGCCAAGGGTTACATTGTGGTGTTTACCTGCAACCATTGCCCTTATGCACAGGCTTACGAGCAACGCATCATTGATTTGCATAAAAAATACGCACCGCTGGGATACCCGGTTGTGGCCATTAATCCGAACGACAAGGTGTTGCAGCCCGACGATAGCTTCGAAAAGATGCAGGAACGCGCCAAAGACAAAGCCTATCCTTTTGTGTACCTGTACGATGAAAGCCAGGAAATAGCCCGAGCGTTTGGCGCTACCCGCACGCCCCACGTGTACCTGCTCGATAATACTAAAACGGTACGCTACATTGGTGCCATCGACGACGACTCAGAAAACCCGGAAAAAGTGAAGGTTAAATACCTGGAAAATGCTGTAGATGCGCTCGTGCAAGGAAAACCTGTGGAAGTAACTTCTACCCGGGCAATCGGCTGCTCGATTAAATGGACTAAAAAATAAACCGCACAAACGGAACATTGCCAACCATTACAATACCCAATAATGCACAAGCGCTAAGGTCCGAAGGGGGGCCTTGGCGCTTGTTGTTTGGATACATATCTATAAATGCATAAAAAACAATAAATGATCCCTATTTTACCCGTTCTAAAGAAAAAAGCAACTTGAAATGATAAAGCACCTGATTTCTATTTTTGCATGTAACTTATTGATTGTGTGCGTGCACGCGCAATCCAGTCCTCCCGATGCCTGGCACATTGTAGCCGACAAAATTGATCCGAATAACTATTACGGTATCACCGTAGCCAATGGGATGATCGGACTGGTTTCCTCGCCCGAACCTATGAAAGTAAAAGACGTGGTGCTCAATGGCGCTTACGACAATTACCTGCGCGGGCGGGTGAGCAATATCCTGAAAGGATTCAATTTCGTCAACATGAACCTGGATGTAGATGGCGCACGGATGAGCCGCAAATCCGTAAGCAATTACCGGCAAACCCTCGATATGCGCAAGGCCGAACTGACCACCACCTTCGATGTGGGCGACAAACTAGAGGTAAAACACAGCCTGATGGCACTGCGACATTTGCCCTATTCGGCCTTGAGTATCGTAGAAATTAAGGCAAAAAAGGACGTAACCATCACACCAATGTCGGTCATTGAAGCACCTGAAATGTTGCAGGATGTGCGCAATTACTATGCACAAATTGACCGCCCGCATGTGTTGATTCCCCTGCTTACCTCGGTCGGTAAAAGTCCTAGTGGCAAACACACGGTAGCCGCCAGCAACGCATTTATTTTTGAAGAACCGCATGGCTCGGAACCCGCTTTGATCCACGAAGACTGGGATTATAACATGCACCTGCTCAAATTTTATAAAAAACTAAAAGCGGGTGAAACCTATCGTTTTGCCATCGTGGGCTCCGTTATTTCGAGTGCACATACCATCGACGCACACAACGAAGCAGAGCGCCTGACCATCTATGCCGCCCTCGAGCGCACCGAACGCCTGCTCAAGCGCCACCACACTGCCTGGGACGAACTTTGGAGCGCCGATGTAACCATTGAAGGCGATGTAGATGCCACCCGCGATGTGCATTCGGCCATGTACCACCTGTACTCCTTTGCCCGTGCGGGATCGGCTTTGAGTTTATCGCCCATGGGTTTATCCGGCCTTGGGTACAACGGTCACGTTTTTTGGGATACCGAATTATGGATGTACCCGCCGATGTTGGTGTTGCACCCTGAAATTGCCAAATCCCTGCTCGAATTTCGCTATAACTTGCTCGAACAAGCCAAGCAAAATGCCTTTTCACATGGCTATAAAGGCGCGATGTATCCATGGGAAAGCACCACGACCGGACAGGAAGAAACGCCGGTTTGGGCACTCACCGGTCCATTTCAGCACCATATTACCGGCTGTATCGGTTGGGCAGCCTGGCAGTATTATTTGGTCACCAAAGACAAAGTTTGGCTGCGCGAGCGCGGCTGGCCCATGCTCAAGGAAATTGCCGATTTTTGGACCAGTCGAGTAGACCGCAATGGTCCAGGGCATTACGACATTATCAATGTGATTGGCGCCAACGAGTGGGAGGAAAACATTGACAACAACGCATTTACCAATGGTATGGCCAAAACGGCACTCGCATATGCCACCGATGCCGCCAAGGAATTAGGGCTCACCCCCGATCCCGATTGGATGCATGTGGCCAACAACATACCGATTTTAAAATTTCCGGACGGCACCACCCGCGAAAACGCGACGTACAACGGTCAGGTAATCAAACAAGCGGATGTAAATCTGTTGGCGTACCCCTTAAAAGTCATCACCGATCCAGCCCAAATCAAAAAAGACCTCGATTATTACGATCCTCGTATGTCGCCCGATGGACCTGCCATGGGTAGTGCGATCCTAACGGTTTCAGCTGCCCGCGCGGGTGATGCCGAGCGTGCCTACAGTTTGTGGGTAAAAAGTTATAAACCGAATGAAGTGCCGCCGTTTGGGGTATTGTCTGAAACAGCGGGCGGCACCAACCCCTATTTTGCCACCGGTGCAGGCGGCTTCCTACAAGGCACCCTCATGGGCTTTGGCGGATTGGATATTACACCCGCAGGCATCGTGCAAATGAAAACGAAATTGCCGAAACGCTGGAAATCTATGACGATTACTGGGGTTGGGATGGAGAAGAAAACTTATCGGGTGGGGAATGAGTGAGGAGTGATGAGTGATGAGTGAGGAGTTGGACATGCCCAAATATGGTTGTGGACCTTCTCAATAAAGTAGACACTTAGATAAGATTGAAAAAGTCGTAAATTCA
>JBBAVI010000096.1:0-21284 GCA_040397785.1 Saprospiraceae bacterium
GACTCGAACCCCCGACCAGCTGATTACAAATCAGCTGCTCTACCAACTGAGCTACAGTGGCTTGTATTTCGGTCTTCTGCAGACCTATTTTAATCGTTCAATCAACTATTTTCTCTTAGGTTAACACCCCTTTCGAAAAGCGAGTGCAAAGGTAATAGATTCCTGTAAAACAGAAAAGTAATTTTAAAAAAAAGTGCAAAATTTCGTAAAATAGTTGCGCCGCCCCTTCCAACTTAGCCTCAGCCTCATGCCAAAACCTCTTTTCATCATGGTTTTTAAAGTAAATTTTACAATTAATTACTTGAATATCAATTACTTAAACTAATGAGGTTGTTTTTTCTTACCGAGGTTTCCCAATCTTGCGTTTATTTGTGCGCATCATGCTCATTCAATATGTCTGATAAAACATTCGATTATTGCCTCGCTCACACGACGCCCCCGGCTCCCTATTTACAAGCATTGGAGCGCGAAACCTACTTGCGCACCCTTAGCCCGCAGATGTTGTCGGGTAATTACCAAGGTACGCTACTCCGATTTATTAGCCAAATGCTTCAACCCAAACGCATTCTCGAAATCGGCACCTTCACCGGTTACTCGGCTGTTTGCCTGGCTGAAGGACTTGCTGAAGATGGTATCCTACACACTATTGAAGCCGATGACGAACTCGTTTGGATCATTCGCCAAGGTTTGGAAAATGCAGGCCTTGCGCACAAGGTAATCGTGCATACCGGCGATGCCGCCAAAATTATGCCCACCCTGGATGAAGTTTTTGATCTGGTGTTTCTGGATGCTGGCAAACTAGACTATCATCATCACTATGAACTGGCACTGGCAAAAACAAGAAAAGGCGGTTTTTTATTAGCCGATAACATACTCTGGGATGGGAAAGTAGTAGGAGATGACCCCAAAGACGCGACAGCACAGGTATTGCGGCAATTCAATGACTTTGTGCAGGCTGATCATCGGGTTGAAAACCTTTTACTGCCTTTGCGGGATGGCTTAATGTTGATGCGCAAAATTGTTTGAATAAATACCATTTGAATACATATGTGGATTGTTTTACTCCACATATAAAAGGATTCTATTGAATCTGTCGGCAATCTTTCTTCATTTCATTCAACTTACTTATGTTTGCCCTGCTTGTACGGCTAAATAGCCCAATTTAAGCATCATTCATAACACCTGTTTCACCCCAACATCTTAATCATGGCCGAAAAAAAAGCACACCTATTATATGTGGAGGATGACGAAAGCCTCAGCTTCGTAACCCGGGATAATCTTGAATTGAATGGATACATGGTAACGTATTGCGAAGATGGAGGTAAAGCGATGCATTTGATTGAAACCAATCAACGATTCGATCTTTGCATCCTCGATGTGATGTTACCAGAAGTAGATGGCTTTACCCTGGCTACAGAAATTCGAAAACGCGACGAACTGGTCCCTATTATTTTTCTGACGGCCAAAAGCATGAAACAAGACAAGATTCATGGCCTGACTATTGGCGCGGATGACTATATCACTAAACCATTTAGTATTGAGGAACTGCTCCTCAAAATAGATATTTTCCTTCGCCGTACCAAGTATTCTTCCTTTTTGAAGGAAAGTCTGGTAGTAAAAATAGCCAACTACCTTTTTGACTATAAAAACCTTAGTCTCATCAACGGGGATTATACAGAAACGCTAACTCAAAAAGAAGCCGATCTCTTGAAGTTGCTCAATGAAAACCGCAACCAGGTGGTGAAACGCTCCTATATCCTGGAAACAATCTGGGGTAAGGACGATTATTTCCTGGGTCGGAGCCTCGATGTGTTTATTTCCCGCCTGCGTAAGTACCTACAAATTGATGAACGCATTAAAATAGAGAATATTCACGGCGTCGGATTCAAATTTCGGGTAGACGATTAGTTTTTTCAGGTTTTGAAATTTTAACACGAAATTGGAATCGATCTTTTTTTCTTATCAAAACGCGCAAATTCATTGTCTTCGTTTTGGGACTGGCCCAACATTAATGATTGCCTTGCATGGATTTGGAGATCGGGCCCGCATGTTTGCTGTACTCGAACCGGCTTTGACGGCACGTTATACTTTTGTCGCAATAGATTGGCCTTTTCACGGTCAAACGGTTTGGCCGTCGCATCGTTTTGAGAAAAAAGACCTGCTTGGTATCATTGATTTAATTCTCAAAAAGGAAGGAAAGGCGCGTTTTAACCTGATGGGTTTTAGTTTTGGCGGACGACTTGCCCAGGCGATGCTGCCAGACTTGATTCAGCAGGTGGATAAATTATACTTGCTTTCGCCCGATGGCATAGAGACGAAAGGCATGACGATGGCAGTTAGAACGCCAATTGTAGTGCGTAGGTTTTTGTATAAAATACTCGAAAAACCCAATTGGTTTCTAAAAATCTTATCTTTTGGATGTAAAATAGGTATTGTTCCAGGGATGATCAATCATTTTTTGGCAGTCAACCTTTCTCGGCCCGATCGGTTTCAACGTACTTTTGGCTGCTGGCTATCGTTGGACTCCTTTTACCTCCGTCGGCGCAACATTAAGGCATTATTGAAGCGCAGTCGACTTCCTACTGCCATCTATTATGGCGCACAAGATGAAATGATCCGTTTCAAAACCTTACAAAAAATGACGGAAGGCTTGCCGAATGTACAACTGTATGTGTTGCAGGAGGGGCATCGATTGATTGGAGAAAACCTTGCCAAGCGGTTAATAACGGATTAAGGCCTGTTTAATCTGTTTGAATGCCGTTCCAGTTGGTGATAACGGTTCCGGTGTTTTCAAAAAACCGTAGTTCGACCTTGGTACCATCAAATACCGCATAGGAATTATACTGTAACCATTCTCCCAGGTTGATGTAGCGACTGTGTCCATTTTTCAGGAGCCAATCGATGGGTAAATGACGATGTCCAAATACAAAAAAATCGGGTGCGACCCCCTGATCCAATTTTCGGTGGGCATATTGCAACAACCATTCCCGGTCCTCCCCCATCCACGAACGTTCTGCTTCTGGTGTAGCAGCCCTGCTTTGTTTTGAAAAATAGTTGGCCAAACCAATACCGGCATCGGGGTGTAGCCACCTAAAGAGCCACTGGGCCAAGCGGCTGGTGAATACTTTTTTCATGATCTTGAAGCCATTGTCGCCCGGGCCCAGTCCATCACCGTGTCCTATAAAAAAGGATTTGCCCAAAAGTTCAATTTGAATGGGTTTGTAATAGACCGGAATGCCAAATTCTTGTTCAAAATATCCAAACATCCAAAGGTCGTGGTTGCCCGTGAAAATAAAAATGGGCAGGCCTGCATCGCGCAGGGCGGCCAACTTGCCAAATAAACGGGTGTAGCCTTTAGGTACTACGGTTTTGTATTCAAACCAAAATTCAAAAAGGTCGCCAACGATGTAAATAGCGGCGGCATCCTCGGCCACTTGATCCAACCAACGCACCAATTGGCGTTCGCGTTCGGCAGAAGAAAGGCGTGCATGTGCACCCAAATGAAAATCGGAAACGAAATAAATTTTTTGCGACACGAGCGTAGGTTCTTAAAAACTCCTCTGAAATTGCGAAATACAGGCACAATCATGCACAAAACATGCCAGTGCGCGGTTTGGTGGCACAAAAGTAGAATTCGCAGGCAGCCTGTTTGCTTAGATTGCAGAAAAAATCAGGTAGAGCGCGTTTCTTTGCAGGGTATTCCAACCAACACGCAACAATGATGATCGTAGTTACCGGCGCAGCAGGGTTTATTGGCTCCTGCATGGTTCAAAAATTAAATGAAGCAGGATATACCGATATCTTGGCTGTGGATGATTTCAGCAGAACGGATAAGGATAGAAACCTGAAAGATAAAAAATTGTGTGGACAAGTGTCGCGCGATAATTTTATACGCTGGCTGGAACGCAACCATGCTGATGTAACCGCCATCCTGCATTTGGGTGCGCGCACGGATACAACAGAAATGGATACTGCTATTTTTGATACTTTAAACCTTGAATATTCGAAGGCACTGTGGCAACTTTGTGCAGGCTTTGAAATTCCATTCTTGTATGCCAGCAGCGCAGCAACCTATGGATTGGGTGAACAGGGGTATGTTGATGATGAAAAACGAATTCCGTTGCTCAAGCCCCTCAATCCATACGGCCAAAGCAAGCAAGATTTTGATGTTTGGGTTTTGGAGCAGGTTACTCGGAAGGAGCAGACGCCACCGCAATGGGCGGGTTTCAAGTTTTTCAATGTTTACGGCCCCAATGAGTACCATAAAGGCCGCATGGCATCGGTCATTATGCATACAGCGCGTCAAATCAAGGCTACGGGTGCCATGAAATTATTTCGGTCGCACCGCCCGGATTTTCAGGACGGTGCACAATCCCGCGATTTTATTTACGTCAAGGATGTGGTGGATATTTTGCAGTTCTTTTTTGAAGAAAGGCCTCCAAACGCAATTTACAACCTTGGAACAGGTAAAGCACGCACTTTTCTTGACCTGGCCAAAGGCACCTTTCATGCACTCGGGCTAGAACCAATCATTTCATTTGTTGATACCCCTGCCGATATTCGAGATACCTACCAATATTTTACAGAAGCCGATATGGGTAAAATGCGGGCTGCTGGTTACATGGAACCTTTTTACGGGCTGGAAGAAGGCATTACCGACTATGTACAGCGGTATTTAAAAGATGAAACCATTTGGTAGGCACAATCGCACATATTTAGTTTGCAAAAATCATTTGTCGACTGTCTATCGGTAAGCCGTCTATTTCCAGCAGGTAAACAAACGTACCCTGCATGCCATATCCATGGGTGTACAGGATTTCATTTAAACCTTGTTTGAGGTTTAATGGTATGTTTTGAATCAATTTGCCTTGCATATCCAGGATCTGCATGTTTGCTTTTTGGTAGGTTGGTAGTTTTTCGATCCAAAAAGAAATCCAGGTGGCTTCATCAAATGGGTTTGGGCGGTTTTGAAAAAGCCGAATATTGGATGCTTCATCTCTTGCGTTTTCATCCTGTACAGACGATGTGGTAATAATTTTTTCTACGCCAAAAAGGCTTTCTGCGCCTGCGGCATCTACCCGAGCCAGGCTTACAAACAATCCACCCATGGCATTGCACGGTACGAGGGCGTTGGCGCCACCTGTAACCGTATAAACCGTATCCCAGTCATTGGTTGTAGAACGCAAGGCAATGCGTACTGATTCATTGTTGCCTAAAGCCGGGTTAAAATTGACGGTGAGGTTACTGCCGGAGCGGGTCCCTGTAAATTCAGGAGGTGCGGGTACGGCGCGGGCTGCAATGGCTGCGGCATTCGCATTGATGGTCGCATTGCGCTGCAAGTAGTTAAAATCAACGAAAAAAGAATCAATACTGCTATTTCCATCAGTATCTTCCCCTAGAACATCCCGCGTAGAGTGTTGGCGGTCAGTGTAGGTTGGTCCGGCGGAGGCATCGCCATGTTCGTTGGCCGAGGTAAAGCGCATTGCAGCGTATCCTTTCTCGCGAAAAGGAATATGATCACCTCCTCGACCAGTGCGATCTTCGGGCGACATAATGCGCACATTCATAGGTACCGTGGCTGTTGGCAGGATATTTTCGCGGTATTGCAATTTTATGAACCGTGCGAGTTGTTTACTTTTTGCATTAAAATTACCGGAAGAAAAAAGGCGCACACTGGTAGAGTCGATGTTATTCAATCCCGGGCAAGCGGGTGGCGATGCGGTTTTTCCACAAATAATGCCACCAATGACATCATTGTTGAGCACGGCTTTAATGGGGATGTTTTTTTGAAGTGCGTACGTCGCGTAAGCACCCGCCCCTACCAAGCCTTGTTCTTCACCAATGGTTACCATGAATACGATGGTGTATTGGTATTGGTATTTGGACATTACCCGGGCTAGTTCCATGACCAGCGCGGTTCCGGTTGCGTTGTCTTCGATTCCTTTTGCCAAACAAGCCGTGTCGCAAAGTACCTCGCAACGGCTATCAATATGTCCTTCCACCAGTACTACCCCATTGTTGGCAGGATCCGCGCCAGGCAAAATGGCTACAATATTTCGGTGTTGGCCAACCGCGCAAATGGTTTGGTTGAATTGGAAATAAGAAACAATAAGGCGGTTATTGACTTCTGCACTAAAATCCTGAAATTTGCTGTATACCCATCGACGGGCAGCACCAATGCCATCTGTGCCGGACAGGGTATCGCTGCCCGAATTGCGGGTGCGGTAAGTATTCATGTGGAATAAATACGCTTTCAGGCTATCCGATTTGATACGCGCCTGTAAATCAAGGCCTAATTCGGCCGGATTGAGGGGGGTAGGTGTCGCAGCAGCGTACTGGGCACCATTGTAATTGCCCAGCAGAATCGACTCTGCAAGGGGGTTGGTGTGCAGCAGGTTGGTTTGGCTGCACAACAGGAAGGGCAAAAAACAAAACAGGAAAAGACAAGGTAGTTTCATATAACAATTTAATTTGCCGATAAAACTACCAACTTTTTACCAATATCACAACGCTTTCAAATGATTTCCGAAAAAAGGCAATATTTTGTCTTTGTCGGAAACCAGCACCTGACTTAAATCAAACTCCCAATCGATGTTTAATTGTGGGTCATCATAGCGGATGCCCCCTTCGTGGGCTTTGGAATAAAAGTTGTCACATTTGTAGAAAAACTCTGCTGTTTCGCTCAAAACGAGGTAACCATGGGCAAAGCCGCGGGGCACGAACAGTTGCTTTTTATTCTCGGCACTCAAACGCATGCCGAAATGCTGTCCATAGGTAGGTGAATCCGCTCGCAAATCAAGTGCAAGGTCGAAAACCTCTCCTTCGATTACCCGTACGAGTTTTGCCTGCGCCATTTCGCCTGCTTGATAGTGTAATCCGCGCAAAACGCCCCGGGTAGAACGGGCTTGATTATCTTGTACGAAACGGGTTGTTATTCCTTCATCCTCCCAGGTTCGCTGGTTGTAGCTTTCAAAAAAATAACCGCGTTCGTCTTGCAGAATTTTAGGCTCAAAAATGAGCAATCCGGGAATAGGTGTTTCAAAAAAAGGCATTTTTACCGCTTTGTTTCAGGTTTTTTAGGCCTGCTGGTGATAAAGGCACAAAGTAATTGCGCATATATGAAAGTAAGGCTTGGGCCACCCTTTTTTTTATTAAAAAAGAGCAGCCCAAGCCTTACTTTCAAATACCAGACCAAAACGGATGAAAGCTAGAATTTCAATCCCAAGGTAAGGACGATATTACTTTTACTGGTTTCGGTATTTGCGATTGGGGCCGAAGCGTACGCTTGTACCGATCCATTCCCTAAATAACGCTGGTAACCCAGGTCGATATAAAAGGCATCGCCTCTGACACCCAGGCCTCCGGAATAGGCCATATTAAAACCATCCTTATTTTCTTCTGGTTTGCCCAACATACTCAATCCGCCGCGAATACGGAAATTAGAGATGGAGATTTGAGTACCAAAACGCAGGTTAATGGCTTGTTTATAAGCACGTTGAACTTCCCTGTTGAGGTCACGTTCATATTGTTGATTTTCCACACTGGTATTATCGGCGGTCAAATTAAAGTTATTGGCGCTGTAATCGACCACTTCAATATCGGCGCTAAAGGACGTAAACTTCTTGACCACCAGGGAAGCGCCTGCCATGGCACGCCAGGGCGTGCGTAACTTATAATCGGATTTTCCCTCAGGAGAATCTTCCTTGGCACTTGATTGTCCGTCGTTATCGGTAAAAGTGTAGGAAAATGTGTTACTATAGGTATCCGTTAAGCCCAAAAAGGTGGGCGTATGAAAGGCAGCCCCCAGGCGTAATGCCTGACTCACTTTATATACCAATCCGAATTTACCATTAATTCCAAAGCCTTCCGTGCGCAAATAGTCGGTGTAGCTCAAATCGTCAAAATACTGCACCAAGCCTGCGTTATCGTTTTCGAGGTATTCACTTTCGAGGCGATAATTGACAATAGGCACACCGATCGTTACGCCAACCATCAATTTTTCATCGTAATTGCCTGCAAAGGACAAGACCACTTCATTCATGCGGCCATAGGTATTGACTTGTTGGGAACGTGTAACGACCGCATCGCGGTTACCTTCAAAATCGGACGTGAACACATTGTCCTGAAAATACAAGCCGTCTGCTTTATAGGCCAAGCCGGAGAAGAAGGGATCAAAATCATTTTCGGTTCCGCCACTTTGCAGGGTTTCATTGGCATTGTCGTATAATTTGTTTATGATAGAACCGGCGTTGGTGCCTTCATAAAAGACCGACTGTTGGAAACTATTCATCCGATTCACGCCGATACCGACATTAAATGTTTTCCATTTAGGGCCCGATGGTGTGGTGTTAAAAACCAGTCCAAAATTATCGAATCCGAAATTAGATCGGCTATCGGTATTGGAAACATTATCGTTGGGTAAGGTGGCATCCGTTTTCGCAAAGTAAAGCGCGGGGGTGAGTACCAGTTCATTGGTGCGATAAAATGCCAGTCCGGCCGGATTTTGGCTGAGGGTGGAGAATTCTGCGCCTAAGGCCGTAAACGCCCCACCTGCACCCATAAAGCGTGCTGTTCCACCGGGCTGGAGGTAGGAGTAGCGTAAAACATCAGAAGAAAATTGAGCAAAGAGTGGGGCCGTACCCAGAAGCAGGCATACAGCGAAGATATAGGTTTTCATATAATGGGTAAAAACATGGTTAGAGAAATACCCAGCACATGCTGGATGAGTAGAGTACTGACCTTCAGCATTCTTTAGACGTAAAAAAATGGGTGGAAATAGGCCGAAACCGGTTTTCCACCCATATGTGCGGGCAGCATTTCGAGCGAACCCGACTATTTTGGATCAGTTGCGCTTAGTTTCGGCCGCCGCGACCGCCGCCACTAGATTTTCCGCTGCTACCGCCGCTGTTGCCGCCACCGCTATTGCCGCCACTGTTACCGCCACTGCTCCGGCCAGAACTGCCACTATCAAAGGAGCGGCCACTGCTTTCGCTGCGACTTGGGCGTGATTCGGTGCTGGAACGTGCAGGACGATCGTCGCTGGTTTCGTAGCGTCGTGTGGGGGTACTTTCTTGGGTGCCGGTTGATGGGCGCACGGTTCTTTCACGTGCGGGCTCGGTCCGCTGTTGCGTTGCTTCCTGACGACCACCTCCTGCTGGGCGGGATGGGCGGTCGGTGCTCGGCTCCGTGCGGCGGGTTGGGGTGGTTTCCTGGCTACGGGTCGGCGTGCGCGGTGCATTGTCTACTGCTGGCGTCCGTGCAGGTCGATCCGTATTATTTTGTCCGTCTTGCAAACGGCGGCTGATTTCTGCCTCCCGGCTAGTTGGAGCTGATTTTACATCATCTCGTCCATTGGGTTGGGTGGTATTGGGGTTACGGCCATTGGGTGTTGGCGCATTGGTTTTATTTTGGCGACCAATATTATCCCGGTCGGATGCACCTGGTACCGGCGCTGTTTTGATTACCGAACGACCATTGGGGCGGTTGTTCAATTCCAGACCTGGGGTATTGCCTTTTACGGGTGCTGACAAACGGTCATTGCCGTTGATGCGTGCGTAACCGGGATTGATGTTGGTACCATTGCGGCGCACACCGGTGTATGTTTTGGGCTGATAGCCATTATTATTATTGCCATCATTGTTAAAATTGTTGTTGTTGTTAAACCAACCATTGTTGTTGCAATAGTATGGATTGTACCCGTTCCAAGTCCAATATGGATCGTAGTAGTAGTTGTTGAAGACGTAGGGGTTGTTCCAGGAATTCCAACCGAAATTGTTATACCCACCGAATCCCCATGAATTGTACCCAAAAGAGTTGAAGCCCCAACCGTAATCGATGGAATTCCAGCGGTTCCAACGGTTCCAGCGGTTCCAGCGGCGCCATGTCCAGTAGTCGTTGTAACCATACGTATATATGGTTGTACCGGGCAGGAAGTAGGGGTCGTAGTTGTAAAGGTCTACAAAGAAAGGATCGTAATAGTCGACCGTATTAACCGGGCGGTGAAAACGTCGAATACGAGAAGAGTATTCGTACGCGTAATCATCGTCTTCATAATAGGAATCGTCATTGTCGTAACGTCGGGTCAAATTGCTGGGATCATTGTTATCATCAACAATTTCCGTGGTGGTGGTGGGCGGAGCTTCATAATAAAGATCATCCTGCCCGAACATGGAGGTTTGGAATGCTGAAAAAACCAGAATCAGCGCAATCCAAAGCAGTGATTTATTTATTTCTTTCATGACGGTATAAGTTTTATTTGTAGTGCTGCAATACGCATGTTTACAGGGTCAAAAATATTACCTTTGCGCACTTTTTTTGGTTAAAGCGACATTAAAGCACAATAAGGAATGCGTTAAAGTTCGCTTAAAGCCGGCAGTTTTTGTGATTTTTGGTTAAATTTAAAAAACGTGCTATAGTTGAAACCCCAAAGCGTGCACATAAGTTGTATTAATAACGCTGGAAAGCAAGCGATGTACATAAAATCATCGGTGTATTTTTAGCACTCAAATCATAAACACAGTATGGCAAAGGAAATCACACCCCGGTCTGAAGACTACTCGCAATGGTATTTGGATATTGTACAAAAGGCCCGATTAGCGGACAATTCCCCGGTGCGCGGTTGCATGATCATTAAACCACATGGTTTTGCCATTTGGGAGCACATGCGGGATGCATTGGACATTATGTTTAAGGAGACAGGACACGTCAATGCCTATTTCCCCTTGTTCATACCGAAAAGTTTTTTGAGCAAGGAAGCCAAGCACGTGGATGGTTTTGCCCAGGAATGCGCGGTTGTTACGCATTATCGTTTGAAAACCATTGGCGACACGCCGGAGACCCGGCAGGTTGTGGTTGATCCAGATGCAAAATTAGAAGAGGAATTGATTGTGCGTCCCACTTCCGAAACGATCATCTGGAATACCTATCGCGATTGGATTCAGAGTTACCGTGATTTGCCGATTTTGATCAATCAATGGGCAAATGTAGTGCGTTGGGAAATGCGGACACGACCATTTTTGCGTACCGCTGAATTTTTATGGCAGGAAGGACATACTGCCCACGCCACTGCGGACGATGCGATGGAAGAAGCGCGCCGGATGCTGGATGTGTATGCCACCTTTGCGGAGGAGTTTATGGCCATGCCTGTTATTAAAGGTATAAAAACAGAAAACGAGCGTTTTGCCGGTGCCGACGAGACTTTTTGTATAGAAGCCTTGATGCAGGATGGTAAGGCATTGCAGGCAGGTACTTCGCACTTTTTAGGTCAAAATTTTGCAAAAGCATTTGATGTGACCTATTTGACTAAAGAAAATCAGCAAGAGTACGTTTGGGCAACTTCTTGGGGTGTTTCTACCCGTTTGGTGGGCGGATTAATCATGACCCATTCGGACGATGATGGATTGGTGTTGCCTCCAAAATTGGCTCCGATTCAGGTCGTGATCGTTCCAATTCCGAAGCCAGGACCAGCGTTGGATGAAGCATCTAATAAAATTGCCGCTGCATTGCGCGCCAAAGGGATTCGTGTAAAAGTGGACAATGACGATCAGAACCGCCCGGGTTTCAAATTTGCAGAATATGAAATGATTGGTGTTCCTGTACGTTTGGGATTGGGTATGCGTGATTTGGATGCCGGACAGGTAGAGGTTGCACGTCGGGATACCAAAACAAAAGAAAGTGTTCCGCTTGAAAACATTGATCAGTATGTTGCTGATTTGTTGGTGGAAATTCAGGATGCGCTGTTTGAGCGGGCAAAGGCTTACCGCGATGAACATATTACCAAAGTTGATCGTTGGGAAGATTTCGAACAAGTGCTGGAGGAAAAAGGCGGTTTTGTTTCGGCACACTGGGACGGCACGACTGCTACCGAAAAAGAAATTAAGGAAAAAACCAAAGCAACCATTCGTTGTATTCCATTGGATGGTGTCGCAGAAGCGGGTGTTTGCATTTTGACCGGAAAGCCTAGTACACAGCGGGTATTATTTGCCAGGGCGTACTAAGGGGAACCGTATAAAAATCTTACCTATATATTCGAATGGGTCAAAATCAGCGCGTTTTGACCCATTCCCATATTTTACCAACTTCTATATCCGTCGTTTCCTGCACGAACTGAAAATTTAGGGTTCGCAGTAGTTTGACAGAGGGGTTTTCTTCTGCCAGGGTGTTTGCGCATACGGATTGCACCATTTCAAAGGTAAATGCATACATACAAAGTGCTTGTGCTGCCTCGGTGCCCAGCTTTTGATTTTGATAAGGTTCGGCAATTTCATACCCAATTTCTATGCTGCCATCTGGTCCGGGTGCGCCTTTATAGCCGCATGTACCGATGATGCAGTGGTCTTTTCGATGCAGCACCAGGTAGTTCCACCAACCAAGGTCGATTGGAAATTCGAGCGCATAATCGTGCAGCCAAACAAAGGCTTCCGGGAAATGAAACCAATTGTCGGCAAAATTGACCCCACCTAATAAAATTGAGAGGGCCGGCCAATCTTCAGAGACGATCGCATTTAGCATCGGCAAGGAGGTTGGAACTAGCAAAAGGCGTTCCGTGTGGAGCATGATCATCTAGATTTAACCTGCGCAAAGAACTTAAATCTTTTTACGGGTGTTCTTAATGAGATACTGAAAGTACACAATTTTATGGTATTAAAAATTTATAATGGTTGGCTCAAGGCGTATTTGGGCATTCCACGGGCGGTATGGTTTTTGGCGCTGGTAAACCTGGTGAACCGGTGTGGCTCTATGGTTATTGGCTTTATTACGATTTATTTGACGCAAGCGCTTCATTTTGACATTCGGGCGGCGGGTTATGTGTTGGGTTGTTTTGGGGTAGGCGCATTGGCGGGCGCGTTTTTAGGGGGCAAATTGACCGATAAATTTGGCTACCACTTGGTGCAGCTTTGGAGTTTGTTGCTCAATGGCATCATGTTATTTGTCTTGTCGCAGGTACACGATTTCTGGGGTATGTGTGGGGCGGTGTTTATACTGAGTTTGGTCGCGGAGAGTTTTCGACCGGCCAATTCTGTGGCGGTATTGCGGAACAGCACGTATGAAACGCGGACACGCTCGGTATCCTTGATGCGGATGGCCTTCAATATGGGGTGGACCATTGCCCCCTTGATGGGTGGCTTGCTGGTCGGATTTGGCTGGAATTGGTTATTTTGGATCGATGGTTTGACTTGCATTGTTGCCGCCTTTGCGTTGCGGTGGTTGTTGCCGCCGGGCGTATCCGTATCTGCGCCAGAACCGCCGCCCAATCAGGAGGCCGGAAGTATATCCTTATCGCCCTATCGCGACCGGCGTTTCCTCTATTTTTGGGTGCTTACCTTTTTAGGCGCGATCGTTTTTATGCAAATTTTGTGGACGGTACCGGTATTTTTCAAGGAAATATACCATTGGACAGAGTTTCAAATAGGCATGATGGTAGCATTCAATGGCTTGGTGGTGTTTACGGTGGAAATGCCCTTGATTTTCCGGATAGAGCACAAAAGACCGATGTTACAGTTTGTACAATTTGGCTTATTGTTGTACGCCTTGTCGTATTTGTGTTTTGTTTTACCGATTCCATTTGCTTTGGCAGCCTTGCTGTATATGTTTTTGATTTCGATTGGAGAAATCTTTGTGATGCCCTTTAGCAGTAATTTCATGTATGAACAGGCGGGGCACGGCAACCAGGGGGCTTATTCTGCCTTTTATGGCATGGCTTATTCGGTTGCCAACATCATTGCGCCTTTATTGGGTACCCAGATTATTGCGGCCTATGGGTATCAAAGTTTGTGGTTTTTTGCCGCTAGTTTAGCGATCGTGGCACTTTTGGGTTTTCGGATTATGGATAAACATGCGTTACAGGAAAAGGCATAATGATGCGTGCATTTAAGCGCGATTTTTTTTAATTAGTGAGATTTTATCAAGGATTTGTGGTAGTGTGTAAATTCTATTGGCGGGGTGGCTGAAAAAGTCGCCCCGTCAATAAAATTTACGCATTTATACTTCGCGCTGCGTGCTTTTGTGCATGATCTTAAGCCTAAATCATGGACAATCAGCGCTCTGCATGGCAAGGAATGCTGGTTTTCAAGCGGCGTTCAATATCGTTTAGTAATTGCGTTTGGCTTTGAGGTTCAGGAACAATTTGAACCCGAAGTTGACGCCGAAGGCTTTACTTTTAACCAGGTAATTACCACTGGTAAACACTTCGTAATTTTTAAACATATCACGAATAAAAAAGTAGCCAAATTCTGCCCCCACTGAATAGTCGAGTGGATTGGTGGCATCTTTTTCAAAATTATAACGCAAACCGCCCTTTGCCATAGCGGTGAAGGCGGATTGGTGCGTTTTAGCACACTGATTGCCGTTGGAACGATATTTTCCCAAACCGAATTCCATTATCGCATAAGGCGTGGTTAAAAAGGAGTTACCCACATCTTCCGATTTCGGATCGAGGCTGAACACGGCACCTCCGCCAATCCGGCCCACACACCAATGGTTGCCTACATTCAAGGCTGTTTCAGCGCCTGCACCGAGCAAGTTGCCCACTTTTTGGACATCGGGTGCGGAAACATAAATGGTCGGTAAATCGAGGAAAACACGGGGGCCACCATACTGTGCATGCGCGGTATTTGCCAATAGCACAAGGAGTAAAAGTACAAGAAATTGCTTCATATGAAAGATTGATTTGTTTACAATGTTACGACCAAGATACAATTTTGTCAAATAGCGCTGCTTTTTCTTGTTCTAGATCATCTTTATACTGTGCTTTAAGGTTGAAGCATCGTATTTTGTCGGCTGAAATTTTGGATGTATCCTTATTATTTTATTTGACTTTTCTGCCATGGCCAACCGTAAAGCTGCCCGCACTGCTGAAAAAAAGCAATCCGTAACCGTTGAAACACCTAAATCCAGTCCCAAATGGTGGCCCTGGGTAATTGCCGGTTTTTCCTTTTTAATTTTTGCTACCGGGTTTCAGAATGACATGGTGAGCATGGATGACCACTCCGCCACCTTAGACAATCCGGCTGTAACCAATTTTGAGTTATTCGGGCATTTCAATTTGGGCATGTATGCACCTGTTAGTTGGGCTGTGTACGGGGTAGCCTATTTATTGGGCAAAGACAGTCCCTTTTGGTATCACTTGTTCAGTGCTTTGATTCATGCGTTGAACGTCTTGTTGGTATTTCGGTTGTTAAAGCGGTTGCAAATGAGCGATACCCCCGCTTTGATTGTTTGTTTCTTTTTTGCCATTCATCCCATTCAGGTAGAGTCGGTATCCTGGATTGCGGCCATGAGTACCCCCTTGGCGGTGTTGTTTATGCTGCTTTCCATTGATTTCTATTTGCAGTACAAAGGAGCGCCCGACCAACGTGCTTTGTATTTTGCCTCCCTTGGGTTGTTTGCCTTGGGTTGTTTGTCAAAATCGATTGCGGTGAGTGTTCCTTTGGCTTTGTTGGTGTTGGATGCGTGGATGAACCGCCCGATTAAGTTGGGCAATTTGATAGATAAAATTCCTTTTTTCATTGTTGCTTTTGGCTTTGGCGTACTTACGCTGTATTCGCGTACCCATGCAGGTCATAGTGATACACCTGCCGATTTCAGCATGTTGGATCGTATTTTAATGGCATTTCATACCATTGCGTTTTATTGGATCAAATTATTATTGCCCATTGGGCTTAGTATTTGGTATCCGTTTGTGAAAAACGGCCAGACCTGGGATTGGAGTTATTATGCGGCGCCGTTTTTAGTAGTAGGGGTTTATGCTTGGGCCTATCTCAAACGTGCGCAGTTTCCGGTTGCCTGGTTTGGATTGTTGTTTTACCTGGTGCACATCCTATTTTCCCTGCCTTTTGCGACATTTGGCACCTTTGAGTTGCGCTCAGATCGGTATAACTATTTGGCCAGTATCGGTATCTTTATCATTTTAGCTTATTTGCCGCTTTATTTAAAGGAAAAACAACCAAAATGGGAGGCCATCAGTTGGGGCGTTTTAACGATTTTAGGGTTGTTTTATATTGTTACGACCGGTATTCGAGTGAAAGACTGGCGCAATACGGTAACCCTGATTGATAAAGCGATCACAGCGAGTGGCGACAATTTTGGAAAGGCCTATTTATGGCGGGGCATGGAATATGGTGATGAGGTAGGCAAAACCAAGGATCGAAAAAAGGCCGAGCAGTATGTACAGCTTGCCTTACAGGATTTTACAAAAGCCATTGCGGTGAATCCCAATTTGGAAGAAGCCTATAAATACCGCGGGGGCCTGTATGGGCTTACCAAGCAATACGAACAATCGGTTGCCGATATCACCGCCTACCTCCAGCGCAACCCGAACGATGCCGAATATTATTACAACCGCGGATTATCGCATTTGAATTTAAAGCATACCCAGGAGGCCATCCAGGATTTCAGCAAAACCATTGAATTACGGGCCGAATTTGAACGGGCGTACAAGGCGCGGGGCAACGCCTATTTAAGCATCGGCGATACGTTGCGCGGCAATGCGGATTTAAAAATATGGCGTGAACGTACGGGTGCTACGAACTAGCGTGCAAATGCAGGACAACGAATAGAGCCGAAATAGTACAAAACACTGATGCCTGCCATTACGTAGGTATCATTCTTTTTACCATTTCCCCGTTGCCGTCCAGCGAGGCCAATTTTTGGTTCACCAGAGCGATCGGCCAATGCCATGGCAATATCGCCCCGTTGGGCTTTGATATCGCGCGGATCGGCATAGGTTCCACTTACATCATCGATATAATCGGAGAAGAGTCTTCGGCCGCTTATTTCAAAATTCAGGCTCCAACGATAAGAAAGGTCTATTTTGAAACCAAGGCCATATACAATTGCACCTTGCATGGTGTTGTATTCTTCCCCTCTGAATTGGCCTTCGGTGCCGTAATTGCGCAAAGCGTAGGTTTTTCCATCCAGATCCGTTTTAGGATTGAAAAAGTAGATGCTTGGTCCGAGCAATACATAAGGTGTGTAATAAAGTTCCCGGTGGCCGTGTACGTAAGGCAAAAAGTTAAATTCGAAGAGAAAGGTGCCGTCAGCCACAAATGTGCGGAAGTTGAGGTTACGGCGTTGTTCGTACACATTTTTAGAATCCGCATCGTCGGCGCGCAATGAACCGACATTGGCTCCGAAGCGCACCCCAAGGCGGTCATTTAAGTTGTATCGGGCGCTTAAACCACCTGCGAGTTGGATCCGGTTGAGGCGCCAGTTGGTATTGAGGTCGCCGAAATAATTAGAAGCCCCCAGCCAACCGCCTACCTCCCAGCCGCGCATTTGTCCGAAAAGATTTAGACTGGCACATACCAGGCCACAGATAAGCAACGAACGTCGGAATTGATTCATTTTCAAAATTTTGTATGTTTTGTCAGCCGCCCAAAACAAGATGCCAACAAGGATGATATGCTTGCGTATTTGATTTAGCCTGCAAAAATAGGGCGTATTCTTCAGTCTCCGTCTATCAGGCTGCAATCGCTTGCAAAAAACGCATCAAATACTTGCTGTGGTATATATTTTTGAAGTTTAAATTGCTTCAGAAACGCCGTTTATACTTCACGCTGTATAGTTTGTGCATGGCCTTCGGCCTAAATTATTGGCAATCAGCGCTCAGCATGACAATGAATGCTGCCTTTCAGGCGGCGTTTAGTTTACTTCAAAATAGCAGGTCGTTGTGACATTTCATGGTAAGCAAATACCCCTTTTGCATAGTAGTGGCAAACCATGCTCTTACGGGTTGTACCTGGTTTTAAAATTTTACTGCCTCCATGGAGCAAGTTGGCATGCCAAATCAGCACATCGCCGCGCTTGGGCAGAAACACCTGTTTTTGTAAGCCATGCGTTTGGATAAGTTGCTCAATGGCATCTTCGTATTGGCGGTTACTGTTGGCTCCAATGGTCCATTTTGTATTGCCAGCGTCGTAATGTTCGGTGCTGACAAAAGGTAGTCGGTGGCTTTTTGGGTAATAAAAGAGCGGGCCGCAATCGTCGGAAACATCTTCCAGGGCAATCCAGGTAGCGATTAAGTACCCTTTTGGCTCCGTGGTCATATGGATGGAGTCGGAATGCGCGCGTTGTTCGCTGCCTTCTGTAAAATTAAGGGTTTGAAAAGGGATGACCGGTTTACCCAATAAAAAAGACAAAAACTGCATCAATTCGGGCTGGCGGAAAAACCGTTGATCCGCCAGGGGACTTTTTTCAAAGAGGTTAAAAATTTTCCGACCCGTGTAATTAAAGTCGGCCCGGCCCGATTTCAACATATGATCGACGGTTTCATTCAGGGCTTTTGTGTCTTCCGCGTCAAAGAAGTTTTCGAGTACCACATAGCCTTGTTCGATAAATTGCTGCACTTGTTGCTGACGGGCAGGCGAGAGTTGGTCCCATCCCGGCTGTTCGGACATGTTGAGGAGGGCATTTTCCTGATCGATCCAGGGAATATCGCCTGCTGGTGTTTTTTTAAAATCCTTGCTGCCAATCGGGCTAAAAACGCTCTTTTTTACCCCAAATTGCCGATAAAGCGCCTTATTGGGCTGCAATTTTTTCGCGTGCAGCAGATTATTCAGCACATATACTGCTTTCAGGCTGCGCAAAAAACCGGTGTATTTTTGAAAAATGCGTTGGAGCATAGGATCAATTCTAGTGAAATGTAAAAGATAGGATCAACAAAGGTACAATCCAGTTGCCCGAAGTAAAAAAAAGGATAGAAATTTGCCCTAAATTTCGAAGCCCATTAAACTTCCGGGGTTGGAATACGTCATAGTAAGCAAAATAAGGAAACTTGCAAAGGAACGCACAAAACAAAGCAATGCCAGATGAGCAAATCGTCGCGTTACTGCGCTCAGAAATTCACTTTGAGCAGGGTTTCAGGGTGTTGATGGCGCAATATAAGGAGCGTTTGTATTGGCAAATTCGCAGACTTGTGCAAAACCACGAAGATGCGGACGATGTTTTGCAAAACACCATGATCAAAATATACAAGGGCATTGCACATTTTGAGGGTAAATCCAAGTTATTCACCTGGCTTTACCGCATTGCCACCAATGAAGCGATTTCTTATTTACAAAGTCGCAATCGGCGGCAAGCCCATTCTTTAGATGACGAAAACAACCATGCTGCAAATCGGTTGCAGGCTGATAGTTGGTTTGATGGAGATGCGGTGCAGTTGAAATTGCAAGAAGCGATTGCGCAACTTCCTGAAAAACAACGCATTGTTTTTAATCTCAGGTACTATGAAGAAATGCCTTATGAAGAAATGGCGGGTATTTTAGACACCTCGGTAGGCGCTCTAAAAGCCTCTTTTCACCATGCTGCCAAAAAGGTAGAGGCTGCTTTTCGGGAGTCCGAATCGTAATCCATGAAAAAACATACGACATTTTACCCCCAGGCCAAAACATGAATGATATGAGCAACAAGGAAAATTTGGACGATGAGTTGAAAGGGATTTCGCCCTTTTTACTCGACTTAAAAAAACGGGAAGATGGCCGGAAAGTGCCACCGGGCTACTTTGATCAGTTTGATGTAACATTGATGCAAAAAATTGCAACAGACGACATCAAAAGACCGGGCATGGCCAAGCAGTCGCCCGAAAAAGGGATGTGGGCAAGCTTTTCCAGGCCCCGATTATTGATGAGCATCGCAGCCGCCATGGTGTTGCTCTTGTCGGCGTTTTGGTTTTTGAAGCCGACAACGGCCTCCGAACAAGTCAATCCGCTTGCGCTGGAATTAAGTGCCGATGATCTGGAGGCCTATGTTTTGGAAAACATCCATGATTTTGATTCAGAACAATTGGCCGCTTTGCCCGACCATGAATCATTATCGGAACAGCCTACGCAGACGGAACCTAAAAACCCAAAAAAGAAAAGGCCTGAACTGGATTTAAAGCCGGAAGACATGGCCCCCTTGCTCGATGAAATGAGCGACGAGGAACTTGAACAACTTTTATAAACACAAAAATTGTTTTACGATGTATATGCACATGAAATATCTGATGTTGATTGGCTTGTTGCTCTGTGTAGGCGCAAGTACCGTATCAGCACAACCAAAAAAGGAAGCACGCGCCGACAAAATCAAAGCTTATCGGGTGGCTGTTTTCACCGAAATACTCAACCTGAGTTCTGAAGAAGCCCAGGATTTTTGGCCCATTTACAATGAATACCTCGACAAGCGGGAATCCTTGCAAAAAGAGCTCAAAATGACTCGCCAAATTGACGGAATGAACGACAATGAGGTGGAAGATTACATCAAGAAATACTTTGAATTGCGCAACAAGGAATTGGATCTTGAAAAAGACCTGACGCTAAAACTGCGCAAAGTGCTTCCCCTGCGAAAAATTGCCAAAATACCCGTGGCGGAGCGCGAATTCCGGGAGGCGCTTGTCCAAAAATTACAAGAAGCCCGGGAGAAACGTATGGAGCGGAGGGGGATTGGGAATAAATAAAAGGCCGGGGCCGTCTCAAAAGGGGAACTTTTTAGACGGCCTTTTTTTGGCCCCATTTCAGCAAAGGTGTAACAAATGGCCAGTTTTTGTTTTACATCATCGATCGATTGTTTAGTTGTGGCGTACAACCATCATATCCAAAATCTACTTCAAGTACCAATAATTCGTCCCATACTTTTTGAGGTATTATGATTTTGCCAAAAATCTTTGGTAAAAGATATAAATGACCAATCAAAAAGATATTGGAAATAGGAGAAGTGTCACTGATTACAATCATTGAAGCGGTGGTAACAGTTCTAAATTTTTCAAATCCTCTCCAAACTGTTCTACACCATAATGGGCCGAAACTCCCCTTTCTGCAAGTATGGTTCTAAACCTAAACCAGTCCAAGCCTGCTAATTGCCGTGCTTTGCCAAAGGATATTTTTTGGCTGGCATATAAATTTATGGCAAGTTCTAATAACAGATCCTGCTCACTGATGGAAATGGAGGTAAACCAATCGTCCGGAATTGTTAAGGTCATGCTGATTACTTTTAGTACAAAAATACAGGAATCATGTTAAAAGTTCAAATGAAAACTGACTAATTCTTCAATTATTGCATCGTGATCTCCCCAGTTTTACGCTCCATTCCCTTCAAACCTTCATAAATTACTTCTACTTCCCATACTTTTTGAATACTAAATGCACACAAACGTGTTAATGCTACCGCGCAATCAACACCGTGCCCAAAGCCTGTTTCTCCCCCGGCCCAAGCAATTGCGCAAAATAAACCCCCGGCTGCAATTGCCCCACATATACCTTGCTCGCGCGCGGTTCTACCGCGTGTGTCAATCTGTCGGGCTCTGCCCGTTT
>JBBAVI010000097.1:0-21036 GCA_040397785.1 Saprospiraceae bacterium
AGACTCGAACTCGCGACCCCGACCTTGGCAAGGTCGTGCTCTACCAACTGAGCTACTTCCGCATTTTTAAAGACAGAACAGTTGTTTTGTCGTTAAGCGGCGGCAAAGATAACAGCACCAAGTTTAAACTGACAAGTTTTTTGGTGAAAATTTTTAAAATAATTTTCACCAACCTGCCTAATACACTCTATTACAAATACTTATTCCAATTTTCTTTTGTAATAAAAGTACGTTTCCAGTTGTGCGCGCACCGGTATATCCGTACTGATCTTTCGATACTCATTCAGGTTGAACCGATCGATATACCGCGATTTTACGTTGTCGTTCAACTGTAATTCGAGCATTTCCTTGATTTCCTTTTTCAAATCCAGGTCATACACCGGAAAGGTCGTCTCAATCCGGTAGGTCAGGTTGCGCTCCATCCAATCGGCGCTGGACAAATAAATACGCTCATCGCCCCCATTATAAAAAACAAACACCCGCGCATGCTCCAGGAAACGGTCGACGATACTAATAATTTCAATGTTTTCACTTACCCCCCTAATTCCTGGCACCAAACAACAAATACCCCGGATAATCAATCGAATTTTCACACCCGCCGTCGAAGCTTCGCACAATTTCCTGATCATATCCTTGTCTTCCAGACTATTCAGTTTGATCACCATTTCCGCCCGCTCGTTGCGTTTTGCCGCCTCAATCTCGTTTTCGATCAATTTGTACAGCCCCGTCCGCAAGTTAAACTTGCCCACCAACAAATGGGAAAACTCCTGCTTGGGTGCCTTAATGTTTTCCAAAAAAGTAAATACCGTACTTACTTCCGAAGTAATGCGCGGATCGGCCGTAAACAAACCAAAATCGCAATATATCTTGGCCGTTTCTTCATGAAAATTGCCGGTAGACAGGTAACAATACAATTTGGGCTCGCCATTTTCAAGCCGCCGAATCAACGAAAGCTTGGAGTGTACCTTTACACCCGGAAAGGAATAATGCACCCGAACACCCGCTTTTTCCAGTTTTTCGCCCCATTCCAAATTCGCCGCCTCATCAAACCGGGCCTTGATTTCTACAAAAGCCGATACCTGCTTGCCGCGTTTTACCGCCTCCATCAATGCTGTCAAAATCCGGCTGTGGCGCGCTACCCGGTACTGAATTACCTTGATATGCGTGACGTTCGGATCTACCGCCGCCTTTTCAAAAAAGTTGATGACCCCTTCGTACGATTGGTACGGGAAATGCATCATTTGGTCTTTTTCCTGGATAACCGCAAACGGATCATCTGCATGATACAAAGTGGGGTGATGCAAGGGTGTCAATGGCTTGTTCTTTAAATACGACATCTCGAAATCCGGAAACTTGAAAAAGTCGAAGTTGTTGTGGTAACGCCCCTCCGGCAAAATATCGTTTTTACCCAAATCAAAGGTCTCCTGCAGGTGCGCGAGCAGGTGCGCAGGCATCTCCCGGTCGTACACAAACCTGCTGGCTGGACCAACCTGACGCTTTTGCAAGCTGGATTTGATCTTTTGAACCAAATCACCCGAATATTCGTCGTCAATGTACAACTCGGCATCGCGCGTCAGCTTGATCGAGTACGTATCCTGCACCTCATACCCCGGAAATAACCAGGAAATCGAATTGCGTACAATATCATCCAACATGATCAAGTCATGATGACCCGGCACAGAAGGCAATTTTACAAAGCGCGGCAACTGATCGGAAGGGATTTTGACCAACGCATATTCACTTTCGGCCAGCGGACGTTTGCGCAAACGCAGGTGTACCGCCAAATAGAGGTGTGCCGTAGCCAAAAACGGCCGAATGCGGTGTTTTACCAACAAAACCGGCATTACGAACGGCAACAGGTTGTTGTGAAAATAATTTTCCACAAACTGGCGCTGCTCTGCATTCAATTCCAGGCGGCGCAAAATATTAATGTTGTGTCGGCGCAATTCCGGCACAATTTGTCGCTGAAAAATTTCAGAAAACTCTTCCTGCTGCCGGTTCACAATTTGATGCACCTCGCGCAACAACTCACGCGGATCAAAATCAAGTTCCGCTTTGGTCTTTTTGCCTACTTTTTTCAAATTGCGTATGTTGGCAACCCGAACCCGGAAAAATTCATCTAAATTGGAAGAATAAATTGCTAAAAACTTCAAACGCTCTAACAGCGGAACCGCAGTGTCTTTAGACTCCTGCAAAACGCGATAGTTGAACGACAACCAGGAAATATCCCGGTGAATCAAGGGTAGGTCTGTCATATGAAATCAAGCGGCCGAAAAAGCCTTTAGGCGCGCAAAAGTGCAATATTTACGATAAATATTGTAAGATATGTTGAGAAAAGGTAGCTAACATACAATTATTTAATGTGCAAGTGCGGTTCTTACCCTCAAACACAAAAACTGCCGCACAAGTTACCTCGCACGACAGCAGTAATAAACCAATCTGTAAATTGTGTTTGTTATTGGTCTGTCCTTTTCATCATTTAATAAATGCCTGCTTACCCAAAAAACACTGAACATCCAATGCTATAGGCGTTGTGTGCCGTATTGCCTCCTCTGATGATACAAAAATGGGGATCCATCCCGCCTCAGGTCGGTTGCTTTCGTTTTTTGGCAGGATTTGTTCTGGAAATAGCGGCTTTGTGCCTTGGAAGGAAAAATGAAAACGGATCAGGCTAATTGAATAAGGATGGTGCAATACCTGTTAAAACAACTGACGGGGCGACTTTTTTTGTCACCCCGTCAATAACGGGAATTTCCGCCGCGTGTAATCCTCTATTCCGCAACGCTTAATATTTCGCAGCGCTCAATTTTTGTTTTACACCACTAAATTGTGGCAACAAAGATGATACGACTTTTTTGCACTCAACACCCCGTCCCAAACCTGAAAAACAAACCATCACAACCCCACCGGGGTCCCAAACCTGGAAAACAAATCAAAACGACCCCAGCGGGGTCGCATCTTTGTAGAAAAAAAGCGCCCCAAAATTGGAGCGCTTTCAAAAAACGGTGCGGGAAGCGGGAGTCGAACCCGCACACCCGTAAAGGCGTACGCCTCTGAAACGTATGCGTCTACCAATTCCGCCATTCCCGCAGTTATAAGTAGTAAAAACACAGGTAAAAATTAGTTCAAAAAACCATTCAAAGCCTACATTCTTTCAGAGCGAGTGCAAAGGTAAGCGCGATTTCTTTTTTTGCAAGCATTTTTTACATATCTTTCATTTTTTTCCATTGCTACGACCGACCTTTGCCCCCACAACCTACGCAGCGTGCTTTTTTAGCTGCCTAATCCCCATCCCTTTCAGATCCTCCTTGGGCTGCTGATGCCTTATTCCCGTAATTTGCTATTATCTTATGACGTTTCTACTGATTCAAACCGCTTTCATTGGCGATGTGATCCTGGCAACCCCACTCATCGAAAAAATCCACCGTTTTTATCCCGGCGCACAAATTGATATGCTGGTCCGTAAAGGCAATGAAAGCCTGCTACAACAACACCCCCTGCTGCGCAAATGCCTCGTTTGGAATAAAAAAGAGGGGAAATACCGCGCACTTTGGCAAATTCTGCAAGAAATTCGCGCAACACGGTACGATTATGTCATCAATTGCCAACGCTTTGCAGCCTCTGGTATCCTAACAGTAAGGTCAGGTGCACATGTAACAATCGGGTTCGATAAAAATCCGCTCTCTTTTTGGTTCAAACACCGTATTCCACACCAAATCAACCCCTCCAACGAAATTACCCATGAAGTAAGCCGCAACCTGGCCCTCATCGAACGCCTGACCGATGCCTCTTTTGAGAAACCTGCGCTGTACCCAAGTGCAAAAGACCTTGCCCAGGCAGCCGCATTAGCAGGCCCTCTACCCTACGTTTGCATCGCACCGACCTCTGTGTGGTTCACCAAACAATGGCCCGCCCATAAATGGGTCCAGCTGATCCAACAACTGCCCGATCACCATACCGTGTTCCTGCTCGGCGCACCCGCCGATGTGGATGCCTGCCAGCATATTCTGGAACAGGCCAAGCGACCAAATGTACGCAATGTAGCCGGACAATTATCACTGCTTGCCTCGGCAGCCCTGATGAAACACGCCCAAATGAATTATGTCAACGATTCGGCACCCATGCACTTGGCCTCGGCGGTCAATGCGCCCGTAACGGCCATCTTTTGCTCAACCATTCCGGCATTTGGCTTTACCCCCTTGTCCGACCACAGCCGCATCATCGAAACCAGCGAAGTTCTACCCTGCCGTCCCTGCGGATTACACGGCTATGCAAAATGCCCAAAAGGCCATTTCAATTGTGCAGAAACCATCGAAATAAACGTGCGCCAAAACCAAGGAACGGCGGTATTTTCAAGAAAGCGGCGGCTTTTCAAAAGAAAGCGGCGGTCTTTTTAATTTTTTTTTGAATTTATAAATATTTCGATGCTTTGCATTTTATTCGCACAATCGCTAAGTAAACAACAAACAATTTAATAAAAAAATATAAATTACATAACAAAAAGGCCGTTTTTTTACAAAAATGAAAATGCCAAAAGGCCGTTTTGACCGCAAACTTCGAATGGGGGGTAGCACAATTCAAAAATTTTATCCCATCTTTGCATCATCAAGAACGGTAAACGCGAGGAACGGTAGCACAGTCTGTAAAAACGAAACAAAAATAAAGTTTAACGGTTTTTCAGTACATACAATAAAAGTACGCACTTCTACGTTTTTCAAAACCAACCATTTTTTAAAACGTGTAATCCAAACTTAATAATCCAACAAAAAACCAGATCTGTTTTTACTTCGTACGTTTTAAAAACAGGTTTACGACCAAGCAACTACACAGCGTTCTAAAAACGACGCACACAAAATATAAAGCTCGCAAGAGCAAAGATAACCGAAGGCGGGGGCCCTCCGGTCCTTTCAAAGGAGAGAGGACGGAGGGCTGTTTTTTTTAGCCCGTTTTTCTGCCTGTTTCTGCCCCACCCAAAGAAAAAGAGCCTCCCACGCACGCGCAGGAGGCTCTTTTTTTATGCAGTATTAAGTATTCTACACAGACATCGGATCTTTTTTATCAGAATCAATGCCATACTTTTTCATAAACTCTAATACGGCCTTGTCGGTAACTTTGCCATTGCGGTGCAATTGACGCACGGTCGCAAACGCAATGTATTTGGCGCTGATCTCGAAGTAATCCCGCAAATTTTCGCGGCTTTCGCTCAAGCCAAACCCATCGGTACCCAATACCACAAAGTTGGCAGGCATCCAAGGCGACAACTGTCCCGCGGTTACTTTCATCCAGTCGTTGGCACTCACAAATACACCTTCCTCGTCTTTTAATGCTTCTTGGATGTAAGGCACTTTTTCCGTTTCGCCCGGATGCAGCATATTCCAGCGGTCGCAAGCCACTGCATCGCGGTACAATTCGTTCCAGGAAGTAACGCTCCATACATCGGTGCTCACGCCTTCTGCTTCCAAAATTTCTACGGCTTTCAATACCTGATCCATGATCACCCCGGCACCAAACAAATGGGCTTTTATCCCTGCTTTTGCTGGCTTCTTAGCCGATTTTTGATATTTATAGACCCCTTTAATGATCCCTTCTTGCACATTTTCAGGCATTGCGGGCATCATCAGGTTTTCGTTGTACAAGGTGATGTAGTAAATTTTATGCTCATTGTTCACGTACATCCGGCGCAGACCATCCTGCACAATCACCGCCAGTTCGTAAGCAAAAGCCGGGTCGTAACTGATCACACTCGGCATGGTTTGCGCAAGCATCAACGAATGTCCGTCCTGGTGCTGCAAACCTTCTCCGTTCAAAGTCGTCCGACCTGCTGTACCGCCCAACAAAAAGCCTTTACACATCATATCCGCAGCCGCCCACACCAAGTCGCCCACACGCTGGAAGCCAAACATGGAGTAATAAATGTAAAAAGGAACGGTTGGGATGCCATGCAACGCATAAGCCGTGCCTGCCGCCGTAAAGGATGCCGTTGCGCCGTCTTCATTAATGCCCTCTTGCAGTACCTGACCGGTTTTCGACTCTTTGTATTTAATCACCGAGATACCGATTTCGAGGGCCGTGTACAACTGACCTTTCTGGTTCCAGATTTGGGCAGAGTTGAACAAGGGCTCCATCCCGAACGTTTGGGCCTCATCGGGTACTATCGGTACAATATATTTGCCAATTTCCGGATTGCGGATGAGTTGGCTCATGATATCCACCATCGCGCCGGTAGTAGACTGTGATTTGCCACCCGCAGCACTGCCTTTCATTTGTTTGTCAAAAATAGACAATTCAGGCACTACAAAAGGCGCATGTTCCTCCGAACGCTCAGGCAAATATCCACCCAAGGCTTGACGGCGGGCGTGTAAGTATTGCGTTGCCGGATCATCCGGTCCCGGGAACCAGAATGCACCTGCCTTGGCTTCCTCATCGCTGATCGGAATGCCATACCGCGTTTTGGTTTCTATCCGGCTATCATCACTTAAATCTTTGGTTTGGTGCGCCTTATTTTTACCTTCGGCTGCTTTACCCATGCCGTATCCTTTCACCGTTTTTATGATCACGGCAACAGGTTTGTCAGATTGCACTGCACGGGCATAAGCAGCATATACTTTGCGCACATCGTGGCCACCGCGGCGTAGGTTTTTAACATCTTCATCCGAAAGATCGGCCAATAAAGCGGCAATTTTCGGGTCGTTGTTCACGATTTTGGCACGAATGCCGGCACCGTCGAGGTTGGAAATTTCCTGATATTCCCCATCCAACAAGGCATCCAGGCGAGCAAGTAAAATACCGTCTTCATCTTTGGCAAACAAGGCGTCCCATTCCGAAGCCCAAATGACCTTGATTACTTCCCAGGAAGCGCCATAAAAGTGCCGTTCTACTTCTTGTATAATTTTGCCATTGCCGCGCACAGGTCCATCCAAACGCTGCAAATTGCAATGCACCACAAATACCACATTATTAAGGTTTTCGCGGCTTGCCATACCGATGGTGCCATAAATTTCTGGCTCGTCGATTTCGCCATCTCCAATAAAATGCCACACTTTTCCGCCATTTTCTGGCTTCAAACCGCGATTTTCAAGGTATTTCATAAAACGCGCCTGGTAAACCGCCGTCATCGGCCCCAGTCCCATACTCACGGTAGGCGCTTGCCAAAATTCGGGCATACGGCGTGGGTGCGGATAACTGGACACCCCGCCCAGGGTTTCCTGCCGAAAATCGGCAATGGCTTGTAAGGGCAAGCGACCTTCCCAAACCGCGCGGGCATATATTCCCGGTGAAGCATGGCCTTGAAACATGAGCAAATCACCGCCATAATCGGCCGAACGCTTCCGCAAAAAGTGGTTAAACAACACTTCCAGCATCGTCGCACAAGCCGCAAAGGTGGCAATATGTCCGCCCAATGCCAGGTCTTTGTCCTGCGCCTGCAAAACCATGGCCTGGGCGTTCCAGCGCAATACATTTTCGATGCGCTGCTCCATGGCACGATCACCCGGATATTCCGTTTCAGAATCCGGTCCGATAGTATTCATATAAGGTGTATTGAGCGCAGCACCACCATTGGCTACCCCTTTACGGGCTAATAAGTGGCGTAATTGCTGAAATAAGGCCTCAGTGCGCGCGGAACCATGCGCCTCTAATACTTCTTCTAAAGCATCGAGCCATTCATCCTGCTCCAGGTTCCAGTCGTCGGGTTGGAATTGTTCTCCCATAAATATGATAAAAGTTGAATTCACCGCAAAAATAGGCGATTACCCGGCGATTGCAACCTGATCTTTAGGAAAAGGTTTGAAAGAAGTGAAAAGGGTCCGCATTTAGCCGTTTCTTTGCAATTGAAATGAGTCATCTTACCCGAATTTCTTCCCTTGACGGCGTGCGCGGCCTGGCAACCTTAATGGTTTTGTCGAGTCATTTTTTATTTCAGGAACAATACGGCACTGCGTGGTGGTGGAGTTTGGGCCAAAGTGGCTGGCTAGGGGTCGATTTGTTTTTTGTGTTGTCCGGCTTTTTGATTACCGGAATTTTACTCAAAACGAAGGGTCAAGCCAATTACTTCCGCGGATTCTATTTCCGGCGCGCCTTGCGTATTTTCCCACTTTACTATTCGGTGTTGTTGTTTTCTGTGTTTGCCATTTTGGTCATCGATCGGCAACCCGAGCACTTATGGGATGGATACAATTCTTTAGCATGGCTGTTTGCTTTTTTACCCAATGTGGCAATGGCATTAAAAAATGGCTGGTTGTGGCAAACCAATTGGGCGGGCTTGAGCCACCTTTGGTCGCTCGCAGTAGAAGAGCAGTTTTACCTTTTTTGGCCCCTGGTGGTATGGCTGATGCCCCGTAAATGGCTGCCCTGGCTGTGTATTTTTTTGCTGGCAATCGGTACGAACGTGCGCGAATGGACGGATGTGGTGTTTGGCCACAAATGGTCGGAAGCGTCGTATGTATTGCCTTATTGCCGCATGGATGGCCTGGCTGCGGGTAGTTTGATGGCCGTGCTGGTGCACAACGGAAAAATTAAATTCAAGGGTCTCGAACAAGTAATTGTGCGCGATTTGACCTTTATATGCCTCTTGGGCTTGCTCTATTACATGGTGGCGGGCGATTCTCAGGTGCGCGGCACGTATGCAGCCTTAACCTTCGCAGGCTTTGTTTACCTGGCTTTATGCGAGCAAAGTGTGGTTCGGAAACTGTGTGAAACCCGTTTTTTGCGCCATATTGGTATGTATAGCTATGGTTTGTACGTTTTTCACCAATTGTTTCGAATGCCCTTTACCTGGTACATCCAGGAACCCTTGCTGGCTACCCATTTACCCTTATACTGGGTGCAGATTTTCTATATGTTATTGGCTTTCGCGGCCACGTATATATGTGCGCGCATCAGCTGGGTATTGATCGAAAAGCCCTTTCTCGATTTAAAATCAAAAAAAACGGTTTAGCGCTGTAACAATCCTGATGGAAAGGCGTCTTCCCTTTATGAACTGGACGATCTTCCAACAACAAGTATTTCCGATCCGACACAAACTATACCGGTTTGCGTTGCGGATTACTGGAAATACCCATGAAGCGGAGGATATTGTGCAGGAAGTACTCGAAAAAGTATGGAAAACGGAGTCGAGTCAATCGGAAAATGTGCAAAACTGGGAAGCCTGGTGCATGACCCTGACGCGTAATCGGTCGCTGGACAAAAATCGGTCGCGCAATGTACGCCGTACGCAGGCGATCGAAAGCACACCCGACCGGCCAGGACAAGATGCGAACCCCGAGCAGGCGCTGGAAGGCCAGGATGTTGTAGCCCATATTCGCCAATTAATGCAGGAATTACCCGAAAAACAACGCCTGGTCATGCACTTGCGCGATCTGGAAGAACACAGCTATGAGGAAATTGCCGAAGTACTGAATATTAGTCTGGATCAGGTAAAAGTAAACCTGCACCGCGCTCGAAAAACCATCCGTGAAAAATTGATCGGTATTGAAACCATAACAACATGAACTACGCACAAATTGCTGCCTTACTCGACAAATACTGGGAGGGCGAAACCTCCATCGCGGAGGAACAACAATTGAAACAATATTTTGATGCTGGGAATGTTGACCCGCGTTTGCAAACCCTTGCGCCGCTCTTTAAAGCCATCGCAGTCGAAAAAGCAATTGCGTTTCAGGGGAATGTTCCCATGCAAGTCCGTAGCAGGAACCTTGCTTGGCGCAATTGGACAGCGGCAGCCTCGGTTGCACTGATCCTAACAGCGGGCGGTTGGTGGATTTTACACAAACCCGTTGAAAATCAAAACCTTGTGGTAGTTCCCACACCGACCGAAACACCTGTTACACGCATAAACACCATTCCTGACACCAATACGATTAAACCCGTGCCAGGACTGAAACGTAAACCTGGAATCCATAAACGCTTTAAAGCAGCAATGGCCAACCGGGAAACGCCTTTAACACCCCAAGAACGCGTCGAAGCCGAAAAAGCATACGCAGAAGTAAAAGCAGCCCTCGCCCTTGTTTCCAGCAAACTCAACAAAGGACGCACGGAGGCCGCTAAAAACCTCAACCACCTCGAAAGCCTCGATAAAGTTTTTAAAAAGAAAAAAGAAACGACCGGATAGGCGTTTTACCCACTTCACTGTTCAATAAAATCAACAAGCGATGAAAAAGTATCTTTTTCTGCTGCCGGTCTTGTTCCTCGCAGCCATTCAACTCCATGCCCAAAACGACGCAATTACCCGTTTTTTCTCCAAATACAGCGAAGACGAACGGTTTACCACGGTGTATGTCAGCCAAAAAATGTTTCAATTGGTGGCCAAAGTGGAAACCGACGATGCCGACTGGAACAGCATGCGCGAAGTAATCAAAGACCTCGGCGGCCTGCGGGTACTTACCTGCGACTCTATCACCGATGGCGTTCAGTTGTACAAAGAAGCCCTTTCTAAAGTACCGCAAAATGAATACAGCGAATTGCTCACGGTGCGGGACGGTCAGGAAAATGTACGCATCTGGATAAAAGACCAGGGCAATATCATCAACGAACTGCTGCTTTTGGTGGGCGCGCCCGACGAGTTTGTGCTGCTGAGTTTTGTCGGTAAAATAGACCTCGAAAAAATTGGCTCTCTCTCGAAAACCCTGGATATTAAAGGCGCTGAACACTTAGATAAAATCAAAACCAAAGACTAATCCCTTGACGATGAAGAAATTATTGTTTTGCCTCATCCTTTTACTGCCCGTTCAGTTTATACAAGCCCAGGATTACCACCTGTATTGGAAGTATAAAGATTATGACGGCGCCATTGCGGTCAGTGTTCCGGGCTATTTGGTAGATATAGCCTCCTGGTTTGTGGAAGAAAAAACAGAGCGAAAAGCGTTACGCCATATTAATAAAGTGCGCGCGCTTGTTTTCGTAGAGGACAACCCGAGTCCGGTTACCGCGTTGGACCTTCAAAAATTCAAACGAAAAGCAACGCGACGCCACTTAGACGAATTATTAACCATCCGCGAGGGGAAAACCCATGTTCAAATTTGGGGCAAAGAACGCCGCGCCGTATTACGCAAATTGGTGGTTTTAGTGCAATCGCCCGAAGAATTTGTATTTTTAAGCATAAAAGGTCGTATTCGGATACAGGATTTGACCAAAATGATGGATAAAGTACAAAAAGAGCACAAGGAGCATCCTGAAAAAATGGATATGATCAGGATACCGGTTAAAAAGGTGTAAAAATAAACATGTGTAATCCCGAATTTTGGTTTTCACCAGAATTCGGGATTTTTTTTGCATTACTTTGAACATTCAAAGATCACAAGTCAACACCCTGATGAATTGAAAGTACCAATGCCACGAACAACACCTTTAATTTAAGTGCGTTTGCCATGCGTATCTTGCGTTTAAAATTCAAATGTCTTATAATCAGTCAAATTTAAATTAATTTTTTTTATATTTATCTTTATTCTATAATAATCATCCTCGCTAAAACCTTCATTATGCATATATTTTTTAACATAGTATTTTTTTAAGTAAGGGTCAATAACAAGTGAATAAATATTGAATCCGTCTTCAAAATTCATGTAAAATTTATCATGCTTGTAATAACACTCAAGGCAATCCATTAAACCACTTCCTTTAATTAGGTCTAAAGTAAGTACCGCTTTTTCTTGCGCTAAATCAATCAAAACTAAATCACTGTTCCATCCAAAAGATCCTTCTCCTCCTGAAAACGACTCTTTACTAAGTAAAAACCTGCCATCCGACGAAACATATACTCCACCATTGACCTTCAAACGCCATCTTCGCATTTCTTGGCCTAAAGCATTTATTAAAACAACCTCACACATTCCACCTAATGAAATCTGATCTGCTGTATTGGTATTATTTCTATCTGGATCGGATAAATAGAATCCCATAATGTAACTTACGATTACCATATTTTTATTTTCAATGCTTGCGAAGACCTTTTCAACAGAGGCATAATTAGGTAAATGATCATCAATCTCAGATCCCTGAAATTCCGGGTTTAGTTTAAACTGGGATAATAAATTTATCCGCTTGTTCCTTGAAAGCCCCCTCAAATCGTAAATGCGTTCACCATTCGGGTTCGTGGATAAAATCGGGTAATCCAAGGCATAAAACGGGTTGTTTTGCATCAATTCCTCCGAAGTGATTCGAGTACGTACCTCGCCTGTGCGTTTGTTTTTAAAAACTAAGGTAAATGCACCTTCTTTGTCGTTAATTCTACTGATTTCATACGCCGTATCGGCCGTAGTATTTAAATCAACCGGAATATCGGATGCTTTGGAAGGAGATATCTGAGCATAAAGGGGAATGCCCATCAATAAGTAGAAAAAAATCATATTGCTCCATGGCAATCCAATTTTAAAGAATAAATTCATGTAGAGAAAACTTTAGTGTAATTTGTTAACAATCATGCCTTTTCAATACCACAAAGTTACTACCCTCCAATATTAAGTTTACTACCATATCTTGCATTTGTGGTGCAAGATCCTGCATCTTTGGTGCAAGATATTATACATCACAAAATACCGCCTTTAAATGTCCGTCAATATTGCCCTGAACATCCGTAAACTGCGCCTTTGGCGCGATTTAAAGCAAGCGTATGTAGCCGATCAATCCGGTATGAGCAAACGTACTTATAGTGATATCGAAACGGGAAAGCGCTCACCCACCCTTGCAGAACTGGATTGTATTGCCACTGTACTCCAGATCACAGTTTTCCATATACTGCTTTTTAATCCGGAAACGATGGAGTTTGAATCCTTTTCCCCAAAATCAAACAATTTCATAACCAATACTTCATCCAATACAGTAGGGCGCTGATAACCCATAGACCTTATTATATCAGTGTACACAAACGGAAGCTATTTAGTATACATAAAAATGCGTCATCCCGAATTTCGGTTTTCACCAAAATTCGGGATGACGCATTTTTAAACAAAATTACCCTACAATCCTAATCTTCATCATCCCCATCAAATTTGCGGGGCGGATTATACCCGGCATCTTCCATGGTGTCATTATCGGGTTCCCAATCTTCTCCGCTGGGTGGACGTTTGGCCTTGCTACTTACACCGCGCACTTTGTCCGCCACGGGTTTTGGGGGATTGCGCTCCTCTTCAGGCCCATCCGAGAACGTATCAATACCCGGACCATTGTCAGAAACCGCATCGCGGCCAGAGTTGGAATTGGCAATGTTTTTGCCATCGATGCTTTTGGTGGCGTGGGGTACCAGGCGCAACCGCTCTTTACTGATCAGTTGTCCTGTTACGATACAAATGCCGTATGTTTTATTTTGTATGCGCAACAATGCATTATGTAAATCAGTCACATAACGCTGCTGACGCAACAACATGCGCTGCAGCATTTCCAGGTCTGTATGTGCAGTAGAATCGTCATACCAATCACCACCTTGCTGATTAAACCCATTTTCATTTAAATCAGTAATTTGTTGATCCGTGCGCCCTACTTCTTCTTTTGCCAAGGCGAGTTTGCTTTCAATGAGTGCTTTAAACTCCTGCAACTCCTCGTCATTATACCGCAACTTCGGTTCGTTTGACATGTTGAGGCCAATTTAGTGCGTTAAAAGATGTGTGCGTAATGTTTTGTGGCCGCAAAATTAGACCAAAAAAACCATTGAATATGAAGCGAAAGAAAAAATTTAATATTTCCTTAAACGATTTTAGCCCGAAATAAGACCAACTTCGTTGTATAGCCGACGAAAATCTTATGTTTCAGGCCACAAAGGTAAGCGCAAAATTTTAAGTAACTTTGCGGCGCACTAAATACTTAACCAAATTCGCCACATGGTTGAAACCAAATCTGCGCCAAAACGCAAAAAAACCGATCCCCAAGCACCCACTTTTACCACCGAGGAAGTATTAGCCGATTATCGCATCTGTTGTATCAGCAGGGAAGCAAGTATTGTTGCCCGAAAAGAGGTACTTACCGGACGGGCTAATTTTGGCATTATCGGTGATGGCAAAGAACTTGCGCAGGTAGCCATGGCCAAAGCCTGGCGTAAAGGCGATTTCAGATCGGGTTACTACCGCGACCAAACGCTGATGTTTGCGTTGGGCTTATCCTCCCTCGACGAATTTTTCGGACAATTGTACGGCGACCCGGCCAACGACCCTTTTTCCGGCGGACGCCAAATGAATTGCCACTTCGCTACCCCGTTCGTGGATGCCGAGGGCAATTGGACCAACCACATTGACCGCTATAATATTACAGCCGACATTGCCCCGACAGCAGGACAAATGGCCCGCGCCCTGGGCCTGGCATTTGCCTCTAAAAAATTCCGCGCACAACCCGAATTGTGTAAAACCTTGTCGGTCAATGGCAATGAGGTAACGTTTTGCACCATTGGCGATGCCTCCACCTCCGAAGGCGCTTTTTGGGAAACCGTCAATGCTGCGGGTGTACTGCAGGTTCCCCTCGCCATTTCGGTATGGGATGACGGTTATGGCATTTCGGTGCCCAAAAAATACCAAACCACCAAAGAAAGCATTTCCGCTGTACTGGAAGGCTTCCGCGCTGAGGAAGGCGGGGAGTCGGGCATCGATATTTATACGGCCAAGGCCTGGGATTACCCGGGTTTATGCCAAACGTATCTGAATGGCATCGAATCCATGCGCGAAACCCACCGCCCGGCCTTGTTTCATATTCAGGAAGTCACCCAACAACTGGGGCACTCCACTTCGGGCGACCACCGCCGCTACAAAAGCCCGGAACGCCTGGAATTTGAAGAAGCATTTGATTGCAACCGCAAATTAGCCGAATGGATTATCGAAAACGGCCTGGCTACCCAAGAAACCCTCGATCAAATCAAGGCCGAGGCCAAACAAGAGGCGAATGCAGCCGCTTTACGGGCTTACAAACATTACCATGATGCCGTTACGGTTTTACGGACCCAATTAGATACACACTTGGAAGCGGCTAAAACAGCCCATCCGGAAGTAGCGAAAATTGCCGATTTGCAGTTAAAACTTCAGCAAAAACGCGATCCACTGCGCTTTGAACTGGCGCAAACCGTGCGCCGCGCCTTAATTAGCCTAAAAGGCAAACAATCGGCTGCCAAAACACAATTGGAGGCATTTGCCCAACATGAACTGGCAGAAGGGGGCCGTATTTACAGCGACTTTTTGTATTCCCATAGCCCCAAAGCACCCCGAAATGTACCCGTTGTTCCTGCCAAATATGCGGATGACGCTCCATTGAAGGATGGGTATGAGGTATTGAATGCCTGTTTTGATTATAATTTTGAAAAATACCCCGAATTATTTGCCTTTGGAGAAGATGTGGGCCATATCGGCGATGTGAACCAGGGCTTGCGCGGCATGCAACAGAAATACGGTGTAGAACGGGTGTTTGATACCGGTATTCGCGAGTGGACCATCATGGGACAAGCGATCGGGATGGCGATGCGCGGCTTGCGTCCGATTGCCGAAATTCAATACTTAGACTATTTACTATATGGTCTTGCCCCCCTTTCCGACGATCTGGCAACCCTGCGCTGGCGTTCGAACAACCAGCAAGCAGCACCGGCCATCATTCGTTCGCGTGGACACCGCTTAGTGGGTGTGTGGCATGCAGGCTCGCCCAGCGCCCTGATGCTGGGTTCGTTGCGGGGCATGTGGGTGTGTGTACCCAGGAATATGACCCAGGCTGCTGGCATGTATAATACACTCCTGCAAAGTGACGATCCAGCCATTGTAGTGGAAGTTTTGAACGGCTATCGTTTAAAAGAGCGGCTGCCAGATAATATTGGCACCTTCACCGTTCCCCTCGGACAAGCCGAAGTATTGAAAGCAGGGACCGATTGTACCATCGTAACTTATGGCGCCTCCATCCGAATCGCGGAAGAAGCCGCCGATTTATTGGCCTTGCAGGACATTTCGGTAGAAATCATTGATATTCAGACCCTTCTGCCCTTCGATTTGAGCGCCGTTTGTGCCAAATCGATCGAAAAAACCAACCGGGTACTGTTTTTAGATGAAGACGTACCCGGCGGTGGCGCGGCGTATATGATGCAGCAAGTGCTGGAAGTGCAAGGTGCCTATAAATACTTAGATGCAGCACCGCTTACCCTGGCTGGCAAAGAACACCGCCCTGGATATGGTCAGGATGGCGATTATTACAGCAAGCCCCAGGTAGAGGATGTTTTTGATGTGATTTACGCGAGTATGCGCGAGGCAGATCCTGGACAATTTAAATTGTAGGGAATTTTAGCCTATACCGCCGACCCCAGCGGGGTCGTATCTTTGTAGCTATGTGGTTCGTTATAAACATTCCGTTTCGGCCAATTTTCCGAAGATGGTATCCCATACACCCGACCCCAGCGGGGTCGTATCTTTGTAGCTATGAGGTCGTTAAAAAATAAATTTAGCCGCGCGTTGAGATATATTTGCGTGCGCATTTTTTAATATTTAAAAATCCCAAACATGCACTCCATATTAAAGTTTCTTATATTCTTAATCGCTATCGTTTTTTCCAATTGCAAAAAAGACGATTCATTTAAGACTGCGGTAGACCTTGAACCCTTAGCGTATTTGCCCGACAGCCTATTGTGTACTGCATCGAAAGAAGTACCCGGGTTGGGAGCAATAACCTGGAAGGCGAATTGCCTTTCAGGATTAGTAGAGGATAAAATAATTTTAACATTTGTAACCTATGACGATTCACTAGAATTAAATATAAGAGAAAGGCTTGTTTTGGGAAGAATTCCCAAGAAAACTGGCAATTATTCCATAGAGCCAATTATATATGACGAATTATTTTCAACGTATAGTACTTGGCTTTCAGATGGCGATGTTTTAAACGCTGGGTGGAATAGTAATGATGAAAAACAAAATTATATTGAAATCACCGCTATAGACACCATCACGGGGATTTTTGAAGGAAAATTTGATGTCTATTTTAAAATGACAAACCAAGGTATCCCCAGCAGTATGCATTCGGAATACATTAATTTTAAAAACGGGAATTTTCGGGCTAGATATAGCAAGTAAATGATTGACAAAAAGGGAAATATAAGCAAAAGTTGATGTATACAAGCCATGCGTTGGAATTATTTAACAGCGCATGGCTTTTCTCATTTTTAAAAGCCACTAACATGCATTTCAAAATCAAATTTCTCATATTTTTAATCGCCATCGTTTTATCTAATTGCAAAAAAGACGATTCATTTAAGACTGCCGTAGACCTTGAACCTTTGGCTTATTTGCCTGACAGCTTATTATGTACCGCAACGAAGGAGGTACCTGGGCTAGGAACAATTACATGGAAGGCAAATTACATTTCAGCATTAAAGGATGGTAAAATAGTTTTAACATTGATAACCTATGACAATTTATTTGAATTGAACATAAGGGAGGTTCTTGGAATACAACGGATTCCCAAAAAAATTGGTAATTATTCAATTGAGCCATTTGAAAAAGGTGTCGTATTCGCAGGCTATGGAACTCGGCTTGCAGACGGCGATGTGGTAAATGCAGGGTGGGGTATCAATACGTTTAAAAAAAACTACATCCAAATCACCGCTATAGACACCACCACTGGAATTTTTGAAGGAAAATTCGATATTTATTTTAAAATGAGTAACCAAGGTACTGCCAGTAATATGCATTCAGAATATATTAATTTTAAAAACGGCAACTTTCGGGCTAAGTACAACAAGTAACAATTCACCACCCCTCATTCCCCCCACCGATAAGCCCCCTCCAACTTCAAACCCGCCAAATCAAGCACTCGATCCACCACGGTAGCCAGGACAGCCTCTATGCTATTCGGATTTCCGTAAAAAGAAGGTACAGCAGGACAAATGATCCCGCCCGCTTCCGTGACCGTTTTCATGTTGTTGATATGGATAAGGTTGAGGGGCGTTTCGCGGGTAACCAGGATAAGCCTGCGGCGTTCCTTGAGCACCACATCAGCGGCTCGAGTAATTAAATCATTGCTGATACCCGTGGCGATGCGCGCGAGCATACCCATTGAGCAGGGGCACACGATCATGGTATCGTATTGCGCCGAACCCGAGGCAAACGGCGCATAAAAGTCTTTTTTGTCGTAAAAATCGAAGGGGTAATCTTCAAATTGCGGTTTTCCGACCTCCAACTCCCAGTTAATCACGGCGTTATCGGACAAAACTACCCCAACTGCGTCCCATTGGGCTTCTAATTGCTGCAATTTATCGAGCAATATTTTGGCGTATAACGCGCCGGAGGATCCTGAAATAGCCACTACTATTTTTTTCATGCTACCATAACCGCTCCGGCGCGCAATTGTTTATTTCCCAAAGCCAATGCCCCGACGGTGGAACATTTGCAGTTTGTCTTTATCAAAGGTAAAGGTCGCCACATCATCCAGGCGGATGGCGTGGTGATCATCCTCGGCATCAGCTGGTAAAGCCGCAATACGCAGGTTTTGATTTTTAATCGTTTCCATCACTACTTGGCGCACGGTACGCGCATTGCCGAAATATTTATCGCGGAACTGGTGCAAGAAGGCCAGGTATTTGCCCAAATGCTCCCGCGCATCTTCTTCTACCCGATATTGCTCTTGCTGGAACATGTACAAAGCGATTTCCAGCAATTCTTCCGGCGCATAATCTTCAAAGCGCAATACTTTATCGAATCGGCTGGCTAAGCCCGGATTGGCTTTCATAAACGCATCCATGTTTTCGGGATAACCGGCCACGAAAACGAAAAACTCGCCGCGGTGGTCTTCCATCCGTTTCAGCAAAGTCTGGATGGCTTCATCGCCAAAATCACCTTGCGCACCCCGGCCAGAACTGGTGAGTGCATAAGCCTCGTCGATAAATAATACGCCTTGCATGGCTTCATCAATACGCTCGGTGGTTTTGATGGCGGTTTGGCCCACATATCCTGCCACCAGGCCCTGGCGATCGGTTTCGACCATGTGGCCGCGCTCCAATACACCCAGCGCCTTGTATATTTTGGTCAAAATACGCGCCACCGTGGTTTTACCCGTACCTGGATTGCCCACAAACACGGTATGCAGGAAGAACCGACCCAAAACATCCCGACCGGTATCCCGGTAAAAACGCACCAGGTTCACCATTTCCCGAATATCCTTTTTCACATTTTGCATGCCGATCAGGCTGTCGAGTTCATGCAACGCTTTCAGGAGCAGATTTTCATCTACTGGAATATTGGGCAACGGGCGCTTATGTATAACCTGTACTTTATCAACGTCTTCTGGCAGAATAACCGTGAGTGCTTCCGGGGAAAGTTCGCGTACTTTCGGGTTGGCCATGACGCGCAAGCCCAATTGAATTTTGGCTTTATCGATCAAATCGTGTACAAAACGCGCATTGCCAAACGAGCGATCGCGGGTACGGAAAGCTTCGGTAATAAACTCGTCGATGCGGAATTTGGCTTCCAAGCCCAGCATGACTTCTTTTTCCCGGCAAGCATAATCGGCGATGAGGGAAAGTTCCTGCGGCAGGTAATCCTGAAACTCAAAAGTCAGTTTAAAACGGCTGCGCAAACCCGGATTCGAATCCAGGAAGGTTTTCATTTCTTTCGGATAACCCGCTACAATTACCGCGATGTCACCCGGACCATTGGAGAGCTCTTTCACCAGGATTTCGATCACTTCGCGGCCAAAATCCTTGGAATCTTCGGCAGAACGCGCCAAAGCATAGGCTTCATCAATGAACAACACCCCGCCACGGGCCATTTCGATGGCGTCTTTTACTTTCGGTGCCGTTTGGCCGATGTACTCCCCTACTAAGTCGGTGCGATCCACTTCATGCACGTGGCCTTTGGTGAGCAGGCCCATTTTTTTGTACAAGCGGCCCATCATTTTGGCGACCGTTGTTTTGCCGGTGCCCGGGTTACCGATAAACACAGAATGCACATTAATTCCGTCTTTTTCACTGAACCCCTTCTCTTTACGAAGTTGCAAAAACTGAATATATTGTGCGTGTTCGCGCACCTTCATTTTAATATCGTTGAGGCCGATGAGGGCATCCAGTTTGGACAGCACCTCTTCAAACGATTCGGCATCTTCTTCTTCGGGTTGCAGGAACACCTGTTGGCCTTTTTCGGGCAGCCAGACGCCGTTGGTACCTTCCTCCCAGTCGTTGCTTACTTCGAAAGGCATGACCGCCAGCAATTGGTCCATGAACACAATTTCGGCGGTATATCGGTCATTGCGCCAGGATCCTTTGACGTTGGAGCCCCAGCCTGCCGTGATTTTCACCCCGTCATCGCCTTTATCTACCCGATGCAGGCGCACCACCTGGCCTTTGAGCTCGCGGGCATCGTTGTAGAATTTGATAAAGAGTTCACACTGCCATTGTTTGCTGAGTAACAGGTTTTTAAGCGTTACTTCGGCGTATATGTACCGTGTTTCCTCCCCGTTAAAGCGGCGCATATATTGGCGTTCAAATTCGGGGGTATCGTCGTAGGGGCCCTCGTACATACGCAGCGAACTGATGGCGCAGTAGGGGTTGTCGCTTTTCGTAAAGGCCCGGCCCGCGTCTTCTACATGAAAGTGCTTGGTGGCTACTTTTTCGCCTTCAATCCAGGCTTCCCAAACGTAAGCGCCTTTTTTCCAAAAAACACCTTCTTGTTTGTTGCCCCAGCCTTCACGGACATACCCTACGGCATCATATTTGCTTACTTTCCGACGAAAGGGCAGCACACAGATTTCTTTGCGTTGCTTTTTTACAGCGTAGCAGCGGAGTTCAACGTTCACTTCCCAGTCCTCAATGTCGTAGTACTTGTTGTGAAAAGACAGTTCGGCGTAGATGTAGGTCGTTTCGTGTCGGTCAAAAACCTGTCGATATTTCTTCTTATTGTCGGCAAGCCATTCTGTTGAGGCATAGATCTTTAGATCCCGGAATTTCCAACGTTTGAATTCCGGCGCTTCGAAAGGTGGTTGCGACTGATGCGTTCCAAATTGCATATAAATCCTGTTTGTTTTGGGGATTTGAGGCGGAAAATTAGGTTAGTTTTTTGGATTCGGCAAATTTGTTTTACATTGTTGCGATAAATACACTTTTTT
>JBBAVI010000098.1:0-20757 GCA_040397785.1 Saprospiraceae bacterium
AGCGAGAGCATCGTAATTTTGGCTACATTTTCGTCCAAACGCGGCAAGGTAATCTGGTCAAACCCGAAAATAATCTGGCTGCCTTCTTTTTGCTCGATTTCAAAATCGTCGCGCATTTTTTCGGCTAGCGGCGCTGTTACAAATTGCTGGAAAAAAACCAGGTTCTTGCTGATGTCCACATCGGGCATATTGGCAAAAACGACTGCGCCATAGTCAAATGCATAAAAATACTGATCTTCATCCACGCGATAGAACAGTTCATTGGGGTTTTCTTGCAGCAAAATACCTGCGTAATCGGATTTAAGCCGTTTTAAATCCAATTGTTCGGCGATGTAAAAGGCCGTTATTTTCATGAATATCCTGTTTGTGCTTAACTTTAAAAAGTGTAGCGTTAAACTATGGTAAATAAACCACAAAGCGGCTACATTTGCTCGTCCGAAAATTAAATCACTTTGTTAGCAACGCAAATAGTCGATATTGCCATCAGTGCCGTGCTTGGCTTGGTGATGTTTGGAGTGGGCCTGTCTTTATCGATTTCCGATTTTTACAGGATCATCCGATATCCGCGCGCCTTTTTCACCGCGCTTACTGTTCAAATGATTGGACTGCCCCTCATTGCATTTGCGATACAGGGACTGCTTTCGCCCTTGTCGCCAGAAATCAAGGTAGGATTTATCATCCTTGCGGCAAGCCCGGGAGGCGCTACGTCTGGCTTTCTTGCCTACCTCTGGCGTGCAAATGTAGCACTTTCCTTGTCAATAACCTCTGTAAATAGCTTCTTAACCCTCATTTCGATCCCAATTGTAACAAACTTGGGTTTAAAAGTGTTTTTAGGAACCACCACCGAATTTCACTTGCCGCTCTGGGAAACAATGGGGCATATTTTTGCCATTGCGATCTTCCCTGCGCTCTTGGGCATTTTTACCAGAAACCAATTTCCGCGCTGGTCGGAAAAAGTCAGCCGGCCTGCCAAATACGCCATGATGGTACTGCTCGCCATTGTATTTATGGTCAAACTGTTGGTGGGTGAAAACCAGGGCGGCGCTGGATTAGACCTAAACGATTTTATTCAAATCACCCCATTTGCCTTAATTCAAAACCTGGGCTGCCTTTTCTTGGGCTATTTCACGATGCGCCTGATAGGCATGGACCATGCATCTCGACTCACTGCCGCGATGGAAAGTGGGGTTCAAAACACCACGCTTGCATTTTTGATCGCCAGCAGTTTTTTGCACAACCAGGAAATGGTAAAACCGGCCTTGGTGTATTCACTCTACTCATTTTGGACGGCTTGTTTGTTTGCTTATTTGTCTAACCGCATTGCCCGCAAAGGAGCCGAACAGTCTATCCAAAATTGATTTCCATTCCTTTTCATCGTACTTGTTTTAGGATTAAGTGTAGCAATTGTCTTCCAATTGCCACTTCTGCTGCCATTTCCCGGATAAGCATATGACATAGCCCAATATAGCCAACTATATTTGCGCTGAATTTTTACCCGTTGTGCACGTTTGCACTTATGTTAAATCAAATCCAACTGTTGTTTGAATGAAAAATCTTTTCCTGTCTTGCTGTTACGCCCTGGTGCTTTTGCTTTTGACCCAACCGCTTGCTGCCCAAGATTATAACGTACAATTGCGCGGTACCCTGGAGTACCCCGGCCAAACATTGGCAAATATTTGTGGATATGCCCAAAATGGACGCGAATATGCGTTGTTGGGTGCATCGCAAGGTTTAATTATTGCCGATGTAACCGATCCGGATGCCCCCGTAACCATCCAGCAAATTCCTGGTCCGAATAATTTATGGAAAGAAATTAAAGTATTGGGACAATACGCTTACATCACTTCCGAAGGAGGACAGGGTTTGCAAATTGTTGATTTGTCCAGTTTGCCTTCACCAAGTACAACCTTCCACCAATATACGGGCGATGGCACGATATCGGGCGCCTTGAATACCATCCATGCCCTGCATATTGACGAAAAAAAGGGTTATTTGTACTTATTTGGCAGCAACTTGTTCAATGGAGGGGCTGTTATACTGGATCTCAATCAGGATCCGTACAATCCTACTTTTGTCGGCAAATATGATATCAACGGGTATATACATGATGGCTATGTCGATAACGATACCCTTTACGCTGCACATATTAACGCTGGTTTTATGTCGGTGGTAGATATGACCGACAAAGCCAATCCTGATGTACTCGGCACCGTTCAAACACCAGGCAATTTTACCCACAACGCCTGGATCCTCAGCGACCGCAAAACCATCCTCACCACGGATGAAGATTTCCCATCCTTTATTACAGCCTATGATGTGAGCGACCCAAGCGATATCAAGGAACTGGATCGCTCGTCTACAGGAGATGGCAACAATGCCATTGGCCACAATACCCATGTACTCAATGACTGGGCCATCAACTCCTATTATATAGATGGATTTAACATCGTGGATGCGCATCGCCCGGATAACCTGGTGGAAGTAGGGCGATTTGATACCTGGGCTTCCGGCGGAACATTTGACGGTTGCTGGGGCGTTTATCCCTTCCTGCCATCCGGGACCATCGTTGCCACCAATATTCCGAATACGGGAGGCGGCACCGGCAAATTATTTGTTTGCACCCCGAATTACGTGCGCGCCTGCTATTTGGAAGGCCAAATCATCAACGGTTGCAATGGTCTGCCGCTGGGCGATGCCGTGGTAACCATTGTTGGCGCACCCATCAATACCATCGCTCTTTCGAAAGCAAGCGGTATTGTAAAAACAGGATACGTCGTGCCAGGCACCTACACCGTAACCATTAGCAAGGCAGGTTACCTAACCGAAACCCGCACGGTGGTACTGGCAACCGAACAGGTTACCCCACTCAATGTTACGTTGACGGTCGAAAATGCCGTGACCATCAACGCTACGCTCAAAAATGCAAACAACCAGGCCATTGTTCCTAATACAGAACTGCTTATTGCAGGAAATGCGCAATTGCTCAAACTGCAAACCAATGCACAAGGAGAGTTTGACATCGCTTGTTTATCCGCAGGAACCTACCGCGTGGGCGCTTGGGGCTTTCGCAATGGCTCCATTACCTTTAGTGCTTCCGGACAAGTAGAAATTGCGTTGGAACCTGGTTATTATGATGATTTTGAATTAAATTTGGGCTGGACCAACACGAGCAATGCCGCATCCGGCGATTGGGAACTGGGCGTACCGGTCGGAACTTATTTCAACAACCAAATCAGCAACCCGGAAGCCGACGCTGCAACAGACAACAACAACCTGTGCTATGTGACCGGCAATGGTGGCGGTGGCGCTGGTACCAATGATGTGGACAATGGCGAAGTAATCCTAAGTACACCGGCCATGCAGTTAAGCAACTTGCAAGACGCCGTGTTGTCTTTTGACTACTGGTTTTTTAATGATGGCGGACAAGGCGGGGGCCCAAATGACAATTTCACGGTAAAAGTGACCAATGGTGTGCAAACGGCTACTGTTTTTACCACCAATTTATCGGAAAGTGTGTGGCGCAGCTCGGGCGATATTAGCCTCAAAAACATTATTCCGCTCAATAACTCGGTAAAAGTATTGTTTAGCGCCAGTGATGTTGCGCCGGGCCACCTGGTGGAAGCCGGTGTGGATATTTTTAAGATAACGTCGATTGCAACCGCTGTAAATAGCCCGGTGGATGCCAACGCCAGCATCCTTGCAACGCCTAACCCCTCTGCCTCGGAATTTATGTTGCGTTACAACTGGCCAGGTACCGAAAACGCAATCCTCGAAGTGCGGAATGTGTTAGGACAGGTAATGTTGCAGCAAAAAGTAGGTATTACTGGCAGTTACACCTGTGGCGCAAACTGGGCGAGCGGCGTTTATTTCGTTGTACTTCGGAATGATCAGGCGCAGAGTGCGGTGCTGAAAATGAATAAATTGTAAAATAAAAAGAACACCGAATATAAAAAGAACACCGAATATCGAACACCGAACACCGAATTTCGAAATAAGGGTGCGCTGCCATTAGCGCTTGATTGCTGTCAAGCCAGAAACAACGCGCTACTTCAAAATTCGGTGTTCGGTGTTCGGTGTTCGATATTTAAATCCTTCTTCCTACGCAAACAAAAGTGCACTCCTCACTCATCACTCCTCACTATCTTCTTCCCACATAATTATGCGGCGTAAGCGCTTTCAATTCTTCCTTGATGGCTTCAGAAACGGCCAATTCCTCAATAAACTCATGTAAAACACTTTGCGTAACGGCGCTCCGTCCCCGCGTAAGCGCTTTCAACGCTTCATACGGCTGCGGATATCCTTCCCGGCGCAAAATCACCTGAATCCCTTCGGCGATCACCATCCAGTTGTCTTCCAGGTCGTCGTACAGTTTCCCTTCGTTGAGGGTCAGTTTTCCCAATCCTTTTTGCAATGATTTGAGCGCCACCAACGTATGGCCCATCGGTACGCCAATATTGCGCAAAACCGTGGAATCGGTCAGGTCGCGTTGCAGGCGGCTGATCGGTAGTTTTTCGGCCAAATGTTGAAACAAGGCATTGGCCAAACCAAAATTTCCTTCCGCATTTTCAAAATCTATCGGGTTGACCTTGTGCGGCATGGCCGACGAGCCAACTTCATCTTTCACGGTTTGCTGCCGGAAATACTCCATGGAAATATACGTCCATATATCCCGACAAAAATCAATCAGAATCGTGTTAATGCGGCCGATTGCCTGAAATTGTGCCGCCATACAATCGTAATGTTCAATTTGAGTCGTCGTTTGCGAACGTTCCAGCCCGAGAAACTCCCGAACAAAATCGTTTCCAAACTGCTGCCAATCAAAATCCGGGTAAGCAGCGTAATGTGCGTTAAAATTGCCTGTTGCGCCGCCAAACTTCGCCCGATGCGGAATGGCTTTCAACATCGCCAATTGAATTTCAAGGCGTTCGGCAAAAACGCGCAACTCTTTTCCCAGCAAAGTGGGCGACGCTGGTTGTCCGTGCGTACGCGCAAGCATGGGTACGTGCGCCCAATCTTGTGCACGCTGATCCAAACTGGCAATAATTTTAGAAATCAGGGGATAATAAACGGTTTCGAGTGCGTTTTTCAACAACAAAGGCGTGGCGGTGTTGTTGATATCCTGCGAAGTAAGTCCAAAATGCACAAACTCGCGCAGGTTGCCCAACTCCAAAGCATCAAAACGTTCTTTTAAAAAATACTCTACGGCTTTTACATCATGGTTGGTGGTGCGCTCGATGCCTTTTACAAATTCGGCATCCCCCAGGCTAAAATGTTCAAAAATGCCGTTCAGGTCGTCTATTTTATTGTCTTCAAACGACTCAAGTTGGGGTAATCCAAACTGACACAAGGCAATAAAGTATTGAATTTCAACAAATACCCGATACCGAATCAGGGCATATTCGCTAAAATAATCGCTCAATTCACGGGTTTTATCCGCATACCGACCGTCGATCGGTGAGATGGCTGTAAGCATGTTTTTCTGCTGTTTCTATTTATAACAATGCAAAATTAATAAAACCTGTAAAAGCAGCCTTGCTATCCCACTTCAGATCTGGTACTTTTGCCCAAAATTTCATCCGATGCGTCCTATCTTGCTGTTGCCACTTGCTTTTTTCTGTTTATCGCTGTGCACCATGGCTTGTGATGACCGGGCGAAGGTTCAACTTTTGCAAAAAGAAACGGAAGATTTACACGATGATGCCATGAAAGGTATGTCGGTCATCAACCGGGTTGCACGCAATTTCAAAAAGGAAGTGGCAGAACTTGATTCCATCGGTACAACCACCGCCCTCGAACGCAAAGCGGCCTTGCTGACGGTCATTGAACAAATGGAAAAAGCTGAAAATGACATGATGGCCTGGATGGCTGAATATAAAGCGCCCGACAGCCTGTCTACCGCAGATGCCGTGCAATACCTGCAAGATCAATACCAAAAAATGCAAAAAAACCAGGCAGATATTAAAGCGGCCATGCACGCTGCCAAATCGTTGGCGAAATAGGCTTGTTGTATTTTTCACCTAAATTTTAAGCATAAACGATCGCTGCCATGTATAAACAAGTATGCTTTTTTGCTTTAATCCTATTGATTGCTGCTTGTGGACCGAACGTGGATGCACCACTACCGATCCTGGGAGAACGCGATGTTGCGCCCAATGGAGATACCATTTACCGCTCCATTCCGCGTTTTGCATTTGTAGATCAAGACAGTCAATTGGTAAACAATGCCACGTTTGAAGGGAAATTATATGCCGTTGACTTTTTCTTTATCCATTGTCCGACCATTTGTCCGAAAGTAAAAGCCAATGGTTTGCGCATCTACCAGAAATTTTTGAACGACGATCGTTTTATGCTGTTGTCGCATTCCATCGACACCAAAAACGATACCGTGGCTGCTTTGAAGCGCCATGCGGACAAATTAAACATTGATGCTAAAAAATGGCGTTTTGTGACCGGGGCGCGGGATTCGATTTTTGGCATTGCGGATGATTACTTCAGTATTGCCAAAGAAAATCCAGACGCACCGGGCGGCTTTGACCATTCGGGTCGAATTATTTTGGTGGATAAGAACCGGCATGTGCGTGCCTTTTGCAATGGCACCGATGCCGAAGATACCGACCGATTTATACGCGATATTGAACGGCTGTTGAAAGAACAGTTTCCTGCTCAAAAGTAAATAACGGATGCAAAAAATATTGATTTTTAGTTTATTAATGGCTATTTTTTTGGTTTTTGCCTGTGGTGGAAACCAATACCCATCTGGTGCGCGGGTGTATAAAGCGACTTGTGCCAACTGCCATTTGGACGATGGCGCGGGTTTGGGGGCGCTCATTCCGCCTTTAGCCAATTCAGACTACCTGGTACAACACCGCGATCAACTGGCTTGTATTGTACGGTACGGCTTAGCGGATACCATTTTGGTAAACGGTATTCGGTACCAGGAACAAATGGCGGGCATCCCGAACTTGTCCGAAGTTCAAATTACCAACGTATTAAACTACATCGGCAGCAATTGGGGGAATAAAGTACCGGCTTTCAGGCTGGAAGAAGTACGTGCAAGCCTGCAAATCTGTAATAGTTTGCCAACCCAAGACACAAAAACAAAGCAGTAATTGGACATTAGGCAGACGGTACCTACATTTGGGACGCGTAAATTAATCTGCTAGCAATTACTGCACACTGATGAAGAAAATTTTGATGTATTTCGCCGTTGTAATGACGGCCGGCCACCTGTTCGCACAGGCCCCTTTAAATGATGATTGTACGGGTGTAACCGAACTTGGTTTTGCACCAACCTGCCCTACCACTATTTTTTCCAATGTGGGTGCGACACCCAGTAATATCGGGGTGGATAATGTGCCTTCCTGTTTTGGCAATGTTCCGGCAGCGCGTGATGTATGGTTTACCTTTGTTTGCCCGGATACGCTGTTCGACTTCCGCATGACTTTAGAAGCAGCCGGTGCAGACCCGATCGTTAATCCGGAGTTTGCGGTGTATCGCGGCGATTGTATTTTTGATGACCTGGCTGAATTTTTGTGTAAAAAAGGCAATCCAGGTGACACCTCCCTGATACTTGATCTGGCGGGATTGACACCGGGCGCAACCTATTTTATTCGGGTTTCTGATTTTGGCAACAATGTCAACAATGCGGGTGGTTTTACGCTTTGTGTAGATAAATTGCCGCCCGTCTATGTAATTGGAGATGGTGGTTCGGTACTTTGTGAAGGCACTGTATACGACAGTGGCGGCCCCTCGGGAGATTACAGTAAAAATGAGGATTTTGTGTTTGTGATTTGCCCCAATGATAATCCCAATTGCATCACTTTCACCCTTGAGTATTACAATATAGAAAACGGGTTTGGTCCAGACGATGCCGACGCCCTCAGTTTTTATGATGGCAACAGTGTAAATGCACCCTTGATAGCAGCGCTACAAGGCGGTGGTTTTCTGGAGCCTCCGCCATCAGGGGGCGGCGGTGTGAGTTTCCAGGTACAAGCAACCAGCGGATGCCTTACCCTTGCTTTTCAATCGGACTCCTTGACCAATTTCGAAGGCTGGAAGGGATCCTGGGTTTGTAGTCAGGCCGCTTGTCCGCAACCTGACCCTATCACTGTCAAAACCGATATTACAAACGATGATATCATTGCGGCTGTTCAAACGCCCGCTACCACCGTCACCATTACGGATATTAACTGCCCAAGCGGCGCTTATGGTACCTTTAGTTATCCTACAGACGACAATGACCTGGGGCTAAGACAAGGCCTGGTACTGACCAGCGGCCAGGTATCCAATGTAGTAGGCCCCAATAATTCGACGGGTGGACCGTTTTTTGACAATAGTGCACCCGGCGATCCAGACCTCGATTACTTGTCCAACGACCTATTGCAGGAGTCTAATGATGCCTGTATTGTGGAACTGGATGTGTTTGCAGCCACCGATGAATTGAGTTTCGAATACGTGTTCGGATCAGAAGAATATCCAGAATACGTGGAAACGATCAATGATATTTTTGCCTTTTTCGTTTCTGGTCCGGGCATTGTAGGCGACCCGAACCTGACGAACAGCGCCAAAAACATTGCCTTGATTCCGGGTACCAACCTGCCCGTGGAAATTGCCTCCGTGAATAACATCCTCAACTGGGAGTTTTACCGGACCAATGAATTAGGAACGATTTTGCAATATGACGGACTTACTTCCGACAAATTCGGCATTAAAAAAACCTTAACGGCACGTACGTCTGTTATACCTTGTAATACCTACCACTTAAAATTGGCTGTTGCCGACCGCTCCGATTTTATTTTTGATTCAGGGGTGTTTGTTTCTGAAATTCAAGGTGGCACACCCGATTTGCAAGTACAATTTGCTTCCGGCATCAATTACTTTATCGAATCTTGTTCGGGCATCAATGATCAATTGTTGATTTCGTTAAACCAGCCTGTAGAAAAACCCCTTTCGTTCACCGTAACAGTTGGTGGTACGGCAACCCTGGGCGTGGATTATAACATTACAATTCCCAACGTAATCACGTTTTTACCGGGACAAACGCAGTTGTTTTTTCCCATCCTTCCCCTGAATGACAACCTGGTAGAAGGTACCGAAACCGTTACAATTACCCTAACCAACAACTTTGGCTGTGGTACCGTAGTGTACAAAGTGCTTTCGGTTGACATAAAAGATAATGCAGAAGTAAATGTAATTGGTGGCGACACCATCGTTGTTTGTGCAGGAACGACCTATAAATTACAAGCGGAAGGCGCGGTAAACTATTCCTGGGAGCCCCCCACGGCGGTAAGCAACCCGCTGATCGGCAATCCAACCATCACCCCTACCCAGGATCAATGGCTGGTAGTAACCGGCACCATTGAAACCTGCGTGGACATCGATTCTGTTTATATTCGTATTTCAGAACCAGTCCTTGATCTGGTGGCATTGGCCGACACCAATATATGTGTTGGAACCAGCGTGCCTTTACAAGCTGTCAATAATAACAACGGCGTGGGCATCACCTGGTCGCCAACCGCTGGCTTGAGCAGTGCAAGTGGCGAATTTGTAACCGCAGCGCCCACCACGACCACGACGTATGTGGCAACCTTGACCTTGGCAGGATGCAGTGTAGCCGACCAGGTAACCATAAAGGTGGATACCTTATTTTTCCCGACCTTCAACACGCTGGATACCACCATTTGCCAAAATTATAGCGTAAGTCTGGCTAATGTGCTCGAATCAAGCACCGAATACCTATGGCAACCAAGTGCCGGCCTGAGTGACACCACTAGTTCCGGCCCGATTGCAACGCCGGATGTAAGTACCTTATATACCCTTACTGCTACGAGTGCCAATGGCTATTGCACCCAAACAGGTACGGTAAACATAAAGGTCATTGCCGCCGATGTAAATATTACCGGTGCCGAATACCGTGAAATTTGCCTGGGTGATACCTTAAACCTGACCGCACTTTCTGCACCAGCAGGATCGCAGGTGATTTGGACACCCGCATTTTACGTGAGCCCTACTACAGGGAACAATGTAAAAACGTCCCCAGATGAAACGGTCACCCTCGTTGCTACCTATAATATAAACAATTGTGTGGTTTTTGACTCGGTGCGTATTCGGGTGGACTCACTACCCTATTCGGCCATTCGACGCTCGCCAGACAAAACCATTTATTGCCCGGGCGATACTGTTTTCCTGCTTTCTACCACCTATGAACCAGCCAGTTTCCCGGATATTTCCATCCTTTGGCAACCCGGTGCAGGCCAATTGACCCCGCTTGAAAAATGGAACATGGTCATCGGTGCAACCGTAACCGACACGTTTATCCGTACGACCGATAACCGTGCTTGCTCGGTCATTGATACCGTTATTGTACCTGTGGCCATCCCGCCTACCTTTACTTTTACCCTCAACCCACCAAGCATTTGTCCGGGCGAAACCACCCAGATTACCCTGGTAACGGATCCACCGGATATTGAAATTGAGTGGGAAGAAGACCCAACACTTTCTTGCACCGATTGTAAAAACCCAATCGCCAACCCAACCCAAACCACCACCTATAAGGTAAAAGCCAAAGGCCTGCCTTGTCCTGCTAGCGCCTCCGTAACGGTGCCGGTCAAATCATCGCCCATCATCGATTTGATCCCAGAACAAACCATCTGTTTTGGCAAAACCATCGTACTGAATGATGCGCCTGCCCAGCCAGGCGTAACCTACACCTGGACGGCCGATCCCGCAGGACAACCACTCGTGGGTGCACAACCCAGCGCAACACCGGGTGTAACTACTACCTACACGCTGCTGGCAGAAGGTCCAGAATTGTGTCCAATTCAAAAACAGACCATTATTACCGTTGCGCCTCAAACTTTTGTACAAGCAACGTTTGCGCCTGATAATATTTGTCCGGGAGAAACCGTCAACCTGACAGCCGTGGTAACCCCAGCAGGCACCCCTATTTTGTGGAGTGGCCCCAATTTGTCTTGTACCGATTGTTTAAATCCAACAGCAACACCCACGGATACAGCAATTTACGTATTAACTACACCAAACAATATCTGTCCCTCTGAAAGTACTGTGACGGTGCCTGTTTGGCCAGTGCCGGTGGTAGCGGTAATTGCGGATAGAACGATCTGTTTAGGAGATTCGGTGCTCCTCAACCAGGCTATTGCGGAAAACAATGTCTTGTACGTTTGGACAAACACCAGCGGCGCCTTGGTTTCCAGCCTGGCGCAACCAACCATTACACCTACCCAAACCACCACCTACACCCTGAATGCGCAGGGGGTGAATATTTGCCCAATCACCAAATCGGTTACCATTACCGTTGCCAGTGCCGATGTTGATGCAGGATTGGACAAGGAAGTGTGTCGCAGTGTACCATTCAACCTGAATGCAACCACCACGGGTACCCAAGGCGGTGTGATCAGTTGGTTCCCGGGCAATTTGAGCGGCAACCCGGTCAGCGTAACCCTTGCACAACCCACGCTTTTCGTGGCACAGTATCAATACGGACCTGCCAACATCTGTACGGCGCTCGATTCGGTGCAAATTAATATTTCGGCACCGACCAATATTTTGAGTTTGACCAGTTCACCGGAGCCTGGAACCATTTGTTTGGGTGTTGCGATAACCATCAAAGTTGTGACGAGTCCAACAAATGTAAGTTACGTTTGGACGGAAAATGGCGTGGTACTGCCTGCTTTCACCGCAGACTCTGTTAAAATTACGCCCTCCAATGAAGGTGTGGTCGTGTTGGCGGTTACGGCTTCGAATACGGCCGGTTGTATTGATACCGCAAGTGTTGCCTATACCATTGACCGATGCTTTGAAATGCCGAATGCGTTTACACCCAATGGCGATGAGCTCAACAGCACTTTTGGTCCGTTGTTTTTTGGCAGCACCACTACCCGGGTAGTCAGTTTCAAAATCTTCAACCGTTGGGGGCAAAAAGTATTTGATTCCAGCGAAGGGAAAACGACCTGGGACGGCAAAGTGGACGATAAAGAAGCGCCCAGCGATGTATTTGCCTATCAAATTGTAGTGCGTTACGCCAATGGCATAGAAGAAGAACGAAAAGGCCAGGTGACGCTGGTACGGTAAATTTTCCAAACTGGACAGCCTAGATAACTTTTGTAAAATATACCAATCGCCCGGTTACCTACGTTTAGGTGCCGGGTGATTTTTTTAACCATGAACACAAATAACATGTATCGAATTTTGTTGCTTTTGAGCCTGTTTATGGCTCCTTTTTGCGCATTTGCCGCAGGTATTAACCCGAATGAATCAAAAGTAGTTACCGGCTCCGTTTTGCTCGATCAAAAAACGCCGCTGGATGCTAAAGTTTTGTTGTCCGCCCTGAAAACCGATTGGAAAATCCGGACAGACTCTGCCAACACGGGCGAAAAGACCATTGTGTTTTCTGCGCCCGGCGCAACCATCATGATTGCCTACCTCGATTATCCGGTTGCACCTGCCGAAATCAAAGCGGCGGCACAAATTTCCTGGCTGTGGACCAAAGCGGCGGCCGAGGCAAGTCGACATCAGGCACAGGCCGTCATTTCGGTGATTGCATCAAATGGTAAAATGTTGGAGGCTTACAAGTTATTTACCAAAGTGGCCGCTTGTGTCTTGGAGCAACGCAGTGCTTCGGGCGTTTATATGAACAACCAGTATTTGTTGGTTCCAAAAGGATTTTACACCGCGGCTGCCCATAATTTGTTAAGCAATCAAACCTTGCCGGTGTATTGTTGGGTGTATTTCGGGATACAACAAGAAAAAAACAAATCAGGCGGATACACCTATGGCTTGAATGAATTTGGTGCAAAAGAAATGGAAATTGCCAATTCTACCCATCAATTGCAAGACGTTCAAGCTGCTTTATATGATGCGGCTTTATATGTAATTCAAAGTAATGTACCCGTTACCAACGGACAAACCATCCCGGTACAAGGGGAGCAAAAAATAACGGTCCGGCTTTCGAAGGCGGTTTATCTGGAAGGAGATACCTGGAAATTAGAATTTTAGTCCTTTTCAGACAAGGTTGCGGTAGCGCATAAAATCAGGTTACCTTGGGTATCGATGGTCCAAGCTTCCGGGAAGACGGTTTTAAAAACCCGTTCATAATACCGATCTGCTGCAACCTTGTCTTTATGTTCTCCATACAAACGATTGAACAGCAACAAACCACCGGGGTTTAGGCAGCGCAAACAATCTGTTAAAAATTCCGGGGTTTCAAATTGTGGTGGCGTCAAATCGTCTTCAAAAATATCCACAATGATCAAATCAAATTCGGAGCCGCAGATCTCCATAAAATCGCCGGCATCGGCAGTTATGATATTTACAGCACTTTTTAAACGGGAAAATGTGTATTTCATGGCTAATTCGGCCACTTTTTCATCCCATTCCACGGCTGTATAATAGGCGTTCACACCAAATTTCCGCTCCAGCATAAAGGGCACACTACCTAGCCCGAGGCCCAGCACCAACACTTCTTCCACCGCCCGATCGCGTATTTTTAATACTTCAAAGGCGGTGGAAAAATTGCGGTATAAATCATCCCAGGAATAAATGGCATTCCCACTCAACAATTGCATGCGCCCCCGATTGAGCAAAACCGCCAACTCCGGATTTTGCTCCGATTCAGTCATCTCCAGCACAATCGGGCTAATATGGGAGTACCATTTCTTCCACCAAGGAATATGCATCTTTTAGTTCTTTTTCTTCTTAAACGGATCCCAACTTTCCAATTTTTTCTTGGCCTCATCCACTGTTTTGGTGCCTTTGTCGCCCAAGACCTCGCCAGCCTTTTTTTCCACCTGGGTGCCCACTTCCTTCCCTACTTTATCCCCTACTTCATTGCCCAATACCTTGCCAACCTGGTCCTTTGTTTCCTGAATGGCTTTGTCTTTCGCTTTTTCCAATTCGCGGTTGGCCACATTGCGCAAACTATCGGTAACTTTATCAGCAGCCTGCTTGGCTTTTTCTTTTGCTTTATCTAACTCCCGGTTGGCCATGTTGCCAATCGAATCCTTGGCCTGGTTCAGGGTCGCCTGTGCCACATCGCCTGTTTCCTCTTTGAGGGTAGACTGGCCATCGCTGCCCAATACTTTCATAGCCACTTTGGGGTTGAACAGCGAGCCGGAAAGGTCAAATCGCACATTGATGAATTCACCTTGCGCGATATTTACCCCGTATTTACCGGCTTCTTTCGACAAAAAGTTCAAACCGGCATTGCCCGCAGTACCCAGTATTTTACGCGGGGCCTTGGTTACAATCTGATAGTTCATATCCCCGCTGCTGATGCCCGATGATCCACCAACCTGCATGGCCACGTCCTTCATTTTAATATTAAACGGCTTTACGGTCACTTTGCCATCCTTCACTTCAAACCAGTTTTTGGTATTGGCCAGTTCGAGGCGTTTCAAATATGGGACATCTAACTTAGAACCAATTTCGTCGAGTGGTTTAAAATTCATTACAACCGCATTCACGGTTTCCAAAAATCCGGCCGCCGAAAGGGTCTGAAAATCGGGCATCATATCTTTACCCAACAAACCGCTCATCGACAAGGTGGTATTAAACACCCCATCAATCAGTTGTGCAACCGGTGCGAGGGCTTTAATGGTGGCAAAGTTTTTATACGCATCCCGGAATCCCATTTTTTGCAGGGCCAGGTCTACATTATAAGACGGCTTGCTGATGTCTTTGGTGTTGTATTCGCCATTCAGTGCCACTTGTCCGCCCAAAATATTGGCCGTACAATCTTTAATTTTAGCCACATTATCTTTTACAACCACGACCCCATCCAGGTTTTCCAGGACGATGGTCGTGTAGTTCAATTTGGCAAAATTCGCATTGAGCGTCATGTTCATATGGTCCGGCACCGGAATAACTGCGGCGGGCGCGGCAGGCGTACTGGCCGAACTTGCCGTTGTAGGCGCGGTGGTCATAAACGGATTCAAGTCAAAATAATTGGAGCGCAAATTCACCACACCCTCCAAGGTTTGATGATCAAACAAATAATTCCAGGCATTTAAAATTTGTCCGCTACCACTGAGATCACTTGCCCCCAGTTTCAACCCAAACTCGGAAACATCCATTTTATTGGGTTTGAAATGTCCTTTCATAAACAGGCCAGACAGATCATATACATCATATTTCAACTTACTAATTTTACCATCCACCGTAAAGTCCCAACGGTCAAATACTTTTTCGGTTGGTGCAGGCACATCATTGGGTACCACGGTAGTCGCGGCAGGCGTTCCAGCGGGGGCCGACGGGGTTTCCATCCACTCATTGGCATCAAAATAAACCGAACTGAACACCAAGTTACCTGTCATGGTTTTATTGGTGGAAAAATACGCCAGGATGTTATCAATAGAACCATTTGCTTTGATATCACTGCGGCCCAATTTGGCATCAAAATTTTCAATATCTACTTTTTGTGGCGTCAAATGGGTGGTAAGGGCATTAATGGTTACTGCCGGTGTGCCGGCTGCGCGGTAATTGATTTGCTGCATCGCAAAATCGCCCGCCATATTTACCTGGTCGTATTGTTGTTTTTCTACCTGGCTCATGGCGGCTTTCAAGGTCATATTGGCCTTGATAATGCCCGAAAGTTCTTGTATGCCTTCCATTGGAAAAGCCTTCGACAATTCACCCAGGTTGAGGGTGCCATTTAGTTTCATGTTGACATTGGGGTCGGATTCGGGTGTTTTCAAGTAGAAAAATCCTTCCAGCGGGTTAGAACCAACCACCAAACTGAACTTCGGCACGTCAATTTTCATATCGTTCAGGCGGCTCGATGGACTATTAATCGAAGCATCTACATTGATATTGCGTACACCAAGCGGGAGGTCCGGATATTTGAAATCGGCATTGCCTATTTTAAAATCGAGTTTAAAAGCCGGATACGTGGTTTCATTATACGTACCTTTTACAAAACCTGCAAATTGTACGGTGCCATTGGCTTGCACCCCATCAAAATCTTTCGTGTAGGCCCCCGGAATGATCGACAACAAGCTTTTAAACGTGTTGGAAGGTGTCCCGAAACTCATATCCATCACAATATCCTCCTTGGGCATTTCTACCCAGCCATTTAACATGACCTGTAACGCATTGACCTTCAAATCATTGTCTTTAAATTCGAAGCGCATTTTGTCCATATCTGCGCCTAGCGTGGCATTCCAGTCGGCTTGTGCATTGCTCAAATATTGCATGCCGCCATAGTTGACCGACAATTGTTTGGCCTGGGTTTTCATGAGCAAGTCGTACACCGTTGCGGTGAGTTCACCGGAGCCGGAATGGTCTAAGCCGGCCAGTTCCATCCGCATATCCAGGGATCGATCGTCATATAAAAATTTACCTTGTTCGATGGAATAATAATCAAGTTTAATTGGGCTGCTGGCGCTGCTGCTGGTCGTGGTGGTAGCCGTTGGATCCGGCTTAGTGATATCGTAATTGGCACTTCCATCGGAAAGCACGTACACCTTAATATCAGGTTCCAAAAAATACAGGCGTTTGATGGTCACCTGCGACCCAAAAATAGCCGACCAAAGATCGAGGGCGAGGTCCAGGCGTTTACATTGAATCAGCTTCACCCCTTCAAAATGCCCGGATCCAGTAACTTGAAGTCCTTCCAGCCCTACCGTTAATTTTGGAAAATGGCGGAAAACGGAAATATTCACATCCTCAAAATCGAGGGTAGCGGTCAGGTTTTCATTCGCCAGGGTTTTTACTTGTGCAATGATTTGATCCTTAAACAAATAAGGAATGGTAAGGAGTGCTGCAAGTAAAAGCACGATAAAAATGGCGAGGCCTAAAAAGAGTTTTTTCATGGTTGTATTTGAATTCCGGGTGCGAAATTAAAAAAAAGGTAATGTAATAACGCGTTACAATGAATAAACGATGTGAAGGTCGGCCGACTTTACATAAAAAAGCAGGTTTTTTTATTATTTTTAAAGAAAAAATGCAATGTTAGAACAGGGTTAAGCACTACTTTTTACTTTTGACCCATGGATTATCAAATACACTTCCTCGAGAAACAACAAGCATTCGACACAGTCATGGCATCTATCGCCCAATCGGAGTGGATTGGGTTTGATACGGAGTTTGTGGGCGAGAAAACCTACATCCCCGCGCTTTGCCTCATCCAGATTGTTACGGAAACGGATATTTACCTGGTTGACACCTTGCATATTGCCGACCTTTCCTCTTTTTTGGCCATTGTCGTCGACCCTGCCGTTCTGAAAATCACCCATGCGGGCGACAATGACTACCGATTGTTGTACACCTTGTTTGGCACGGTTCCTCAAAATACGTTCGATACCCAAATTGCCGCAGGGTTTGTTGGATACAACTATCCGGCAGGTTTCGGTAAAATAGTGGAAAAGGAACTGCGCGTAAACCTGGCTAAAAGCCATACGGTTGCCGATTGGGAAGCCCGCCCGATTGACCCGAAAGCGCTGAGTTATGCCGTGGAAGACGTAAAATACCTGCCCGGCTTGCACCACAAGCTCACCCAAAAACTGCGCAAACACAAACGGGAAAACTGGGCACGGGAGGAAAACCGCAAATGGGAAGCCGCCGCATTTTATCAGGTTGATCCTTATAAAGAGGTGTTGGCCAATGAATACATCCACCAGTTGGAATACAAAGATAAAATTTTCCTGATGCGTCTGTTTGTTTGGCGGCGGGAAAAGGCTGCTGAATTTAATATTCCCAAAGAAACCGTGTTGCAAAGCCGGCATATAAGTACTGTTTTGCGAGCTACTAAAGACGGTCCAAGCGGTTTCAAATCGAACCGGACTTTACCGGAAGGAATATGGCGTAAATATGTTTCCGACTGGCAAGAATTGATCAAAGGCGCTGCTACAGACCGCGAACGTTCGTTTTTGGAAGGTTTGCCAAAACCCACTCCCGAAGATCCTGAACGCGAATGGACGATGGAATTACTCTACCATTTTGTTAAAAAACAGTGTATTGAGCATGAAATCAGTGCGGCATTACTGTTTCCAAAAGGCGATTTCAATAAATTAAAAGCAGGTCACGGCGATTTCGACCCTGCCATTTTGCAAGGCTGGCGCGCCGAATTGATGGGGGCTAAGTTGGTGGAATGGCTCACTTCCGGCGGAAAAATAAACTTGGGATGGGATGGCGATGTGTGTAATTTGACGATGCATCCTCATAGCCTGTAAAAAATATTCATTTCTTAAGGCGCTTAATCCTGAACCGATCCGGCATACACGGTAAACTTTTCTTCCCGGCAAAAAGCGAGCAGCGTCAAGCCCAATTCCCGCGCATAATCAACCGCCAGCGAACTGGGGGCGGATACTGCCGCCAACACAGGTATGCCTGCAACATAGGCCTTGCTCACAATTTCATAGGAAATGCGGCCGCTTACGATGATACAAAATGCCTCGGCCAATTGCCCATCTAAAATTAATTGACCTACCACTTTATCCACCGCATTGTGGCGCCCAATGTCTTCCTGCAAAGTTAGCATCCGTCCATCCAGGGTAAATGCTGCGGCGGCATGCGAGCCACCTGATTGCTCAAAAGTATTCTGACCAGCACGCATTTGCTGGAACATTTGCAGGACCGTAGTAGACGATAAGGTGCCAGGTTTATCGGCCAAACTTTGACCCGGATACAAATCCACCAATGCTGTATTACCACATATTCCACAAGAAGATACAGATAGTAAATTCCTGCTATTCAAATCGCGTTTGCCCAACTTTTCGGGATTTACTGTTACTGCCACGGCGGTAATATAGCCGTATTGATTGCGCTCCTCCACCGTTATTTCCGGATGGGCTTCCAGGTCGCGGTACATGTCTTCGGCATACAACAATCCCCGCACCAACGCGGCTTCATTGCCGGGCGTACGCATGGTGATGGTAAATACCGTTCCATTAATCGCAATACGCAGCGCAGCCTCGGCGGTAAGGATATCCTCCACCGCCGAGGCAAGTCCTTGTTGGTATTTTTTGGCTTGATATTGTAAAATGGCCATTGAACAGTTGTTTAAATGCCCTATGACAAACCCGAAACCTGTCCATTGGCATCAATATCCATGCCTTCGGAAGCAGGAACAGCGGGTAAACCGGGCATGCGCATCATTTCACCCAAAATTGGAATCACAAAACCGGCCCCTGCAGCAAATTCAAACTCACGCACCGTAATGCTAAAATTACGCGGACGGCCAATTTTGGTTTCATCGTCGGAGAACGATTTCTGGGTTTTGGCCATACAAACAGGCAGTTTATCAAAACCCAGTGCAGCGATGGTTTTTAAACCTGCACGCGCTTGCGGGGTGTATTTTATATCATCCGCACCATAAATCTCGGTTGCGATGATTTTAATTTTTTCTTCGATGGATAAACTCCAATCGTACAACGGTTTGAAGTGGTTATTACCGGCCTCAATACTTGCAACAACTGCAGCTGCCAGGTCTTTCGTTCCCTCCCCGCCTTGTGCCCAGCAAGCGCTCACGACCGCCTGTACGCCCATGCCTGCGCAGGCTTGTATGACAAAATCCACTTCTTCCTTCGAATCGGTTGCAAAACTGTTGAGCGCAACCACCGGGGTTAAGCCAAACTTTTTACAGTTTTCGATGTGTTTTTCCAGGTTTTCGAAGCCTTTTTGCACCAATTCGAGGTTGGGCGTGTTGTAATCGGCTTTTTTAGCGCCGCCATGATGCCGCAAAGCACGAATGGTGGCCACCAATACCATCGCATCGGGCGCCAACCCAGCGTACCCGCATTTGATGTCCATGAATTTTTCGGCACCCAAATCTGCGCCAAAACCCGCTTCTGTTACCACATAATCAGCCAAAGAAAGCGCCATTTTCGTGGCCAAAATCGTATTGGTACCTTGCGCAATGTTGGCAAACGGTCCACCGTGAATGATTGCGCCGTTACCCTCCAAGGTCTGCACCAAATTGGGCTTAATCGCATCTTTCAACAACAGCGCCATGGCACCCTGCGCCTTCAAATCGCGGGCAAACACCGGTTTTTTATCAAAAGTAAAACCCACCAGGATGTTTCCGAGCCGCTGTTTAAGGTCGTCGATGTTTTGCGACATGCACAAAATGGCCATCACTTCCGATGCGGGGGTGATGTTAAAACTATCTTCCCGCGGCACGCCATTGCCCGTTCCGCCCAAACCGATCACGATTTTGCGCAACGCCCGGTCGTTCATATCCATCACCCGTTTCCACACGATGGTCCGCGGGTCAATGTTCAGGTTGTTTGTTTTGCTCTGTATATTATTGTCTAATAAGGCCGAAAGCAAATTATTGGCCTTCTCGATCGCCGAAAAATCGCCTGTAAAATGCAAGTTGATGTCTTCCATCGGAATCACCTGTGCATAACCGCCGCCCGCAGCGCCACCCTTCATCCCAAAAACCGGCCCCAACGATGGCTCCCGAAGTGCCGCCATAGCATGTTTCCCAATTTTATTCAATCCATCCGTCAACCCCACCGTCGTGGTAGTCTTCCCCTCCCCTGCCGGCGTTGGACTGATGGCACTCACCAGGATCAATTTGCTTTGTTTGATCCGATCCGGATTCAATAAATGCAAAGGCAATTTGGCCTTGTATTTACCATAAAACTCTAGGTCATCTTCAGCAATTCCCAGTTTGGCCGCAATATTTTTAATGGGCTGAATAGCAGCCTTTTGCGCAATTTCTAAGTCGGAAAGAAACATGTTTTTTAATGATGAATGATGAATGATGAATGATGAATGATGAATGATGAATGATGAATG
>JBBAVI010000099.1:0-20746 GCA_040397785.1 Saprospiraceae bacterium
ATACCTGAAGTGCTGGAGGTTATTATTCATGCATTTCCGTCCACTGCGGTAACTTGTTTTGATAAAAATGATGGTTTTAAACCAATACCGCGAAATCCGCATAACCCAACAGATCCAATTTAAAATGTTTGTTAAGCAACCAATTTTAAGTCATTTTAAACCAAACTGTATCATGCACCAGCGTTTCTTGTTTTTATGTATTTTACTTTTCCCTTGTTTTAACCCCCTTTTCGCCCAAAAAACCTTCCCAGATCAATGCCTAGGCCAATGGAAAGGCATGATGTATATTTATAGCCGCAGCAAACTGGTAGACAGTGTTTTAGTGCGTTTTACCGCAGCGCCTACCGCTCAACCGGATGCCTGGATCTGGAAAACGGAGTATATTTCTGAAAAACTACCCATGGTAAAAGATTACGTGCTCCGGGTAAAGGATGCTGCCAAGGGACGTTATGTAACCGACGAGGGCGAGGGCATTGAATTGGCTGAATATGTTTTCGGCAATAAAATGTATTCCGTTTTCGAAACCGGAGGCATTTTGCTTACTTCGTCGTACGAATTACGCGGGTCTGAACTCATTTTTGAGGTGACCTCCGGTGAAAAATTAGAAGCAACCAACGAGGAAGTCACAAATTATTCCACCAATAACTTGCAAAGGGTCGTATTGCGGCGCGAAAAATAGCCCTCCCTCGCACCTTGCCAAATTGCCCAAGCTGTGTTATCTTTGCTGATACATCAAGCGGCACGATGAACCAGATACGTCTTATAGTTTTTTTTCTGCTGAGCGCTGCTTTGGCCAGTCCTGCACAATCCTACCAGCGTTTCATTATCGGCGATTCGACGGATGTAACGACCCCAACAGCGGGTGGCATCGTGTTGATGGGCGGCGCGACCGAAAATGATGCCGCCATGCGCTGGTTTTTACAACAAACGGGCGGCGGTGATATCGTCGTGTTGCGCGCCAGCGGCGGGGATGGTTACAATAATTACCTGTTTTCGGAACTGGGCGTTTTTGTCAATTCGGTGGAAACCATCCTGACAACTTCCCGCAATGCAGCCAATGAGGCTTATGTTGCCCAACAAATTCGCAACGCAGAAGGCTTGTGGATTGCAGGCGGCGACCAAAGTAATTACCTCAATTTTTGGAAAGACGGTCCGGTCGAAGCAGCCATCCAATATTTAATTTCAGAAAAAAAAGCACCTGTCGGTGGTACCAGTGCGGGCATGGCCATCCAGGGACAGGCGTATTTTGCAGCCTACCACAAAACCATTTTGTCGGCCGCCGCTTTGGCCAATCCGTATGATAAAAATGCGACGATAGGTTACAACGATTTTTTACAACATGCTGATTTGAAATCAGTTATTACAGATACCCATTACGATCACCCCGATCGGAAAGGCCGCCATGTTGCCTTTATGGCGCGTTTGATACAGGATTTTAAAATCGTCCCGAAAGGTATTGCCTGCGAAGAATATACATCCGTTTGTATCGATACCGCTGGCTGGGCGCGGGTGTATGGGAATTATCCCGAAAAACAGGATTTTGCCTATTTTATTCAAGTAAATGGTGAAATCGCGGGCAATAAACCACAGGTTTGTGCAGCGAAGAAAAACTTGGAATGGTCGCAAAACCACGCGGCTTTGAAGGTATGGAAAGCACCCGCCACGCCGAATGGATCCACACGGTTTTTTCTCCGCGATTGGAAAACTACCCAGGGATTAGCAGGGTTTTGGGAAAATTGGTGGGTAGAAAAAGGCGTGTTGCACCAAGCGCCGGGTAGCGAAATTGAACAAAAACTGAACAAAAAACCGTGAAAAAATCAGCAAGTAGACCAAAAAGTAACGGTTTGATCGCACCCGGTGTGCGGAAGCCTAAAACAAAACCTGCCGTTAGTGAAAGCACCGGGCCGGTCATACAGCAGCGCATTTTATGCAAAAAATTATCTCGCTGGATCTTTACTGATTTTGAGCAGGCCAAACTTGCACTGGATCAGTTAGAAAAGACTGTTACGACCAAAACCCCGCATGATGTACAATTAAGTTACCACCGCAGTGCTTCCTTTTTAGAAAACCAATGGCATCGGCTGGAGTCGGCGCTTTCGCATGCGCGCCGGGCCATTAGCATCAGTGAATCGGTATCGGACACCGCTGCTTTGATTGAATTATGGTCGGATTTGGCCGCTATTCAACTCAACAGCCGTGATTGGGCAGCCTCGCAGGAGAGTTTGGATCGTGCCCGGCATTATGTTGACGAACAAACGTTGCCGTCTTTACGCGCGCACATCGCCTGCCGCGAAGGCTTTATGCACCTGCACACGGGCAACCAGCGCCAGGCCTTGGTTTGCCTCATGGAAGCCGAGCGCAATTTGTTTCCGATGCTGGATGAAAGTTCGGGATTAAAGGATTTTTATCTGTTAACCCTGGTTTTGAGCGGATTAGGGGATTTGTATGAGCGGTTGGATGAAAAGGAAAAAAGTTTGGATGCCTATCGCCGGGTGCTGCCCATTGTAGAAGCGCATGGTTTGCGGCCGCGTTTGGCCTGGCACTACCTTAATGCGGGGCGTTCGGCACTGGCAGGTGCCGATGCGGATCAGGCCGGATTTTGGTTCGAAAAAGTGCTGGAATACGCTGGAGAAGGCGATGCAGAGGCCAAAACCCATGCTTTGGGTAATTTGGGCATCTTGGCTTTGATGGAAAACAATGCGCAAAAGGCTTCTACGATGTTTGACCAGGCGGCGGCACAATATGAACCACCCGCCAAACAATCGGATTTTACCAATTTATCGAAAATAGAAATCTGGCGTTCGGGTATTTTTCGGCAATCGGGCGAACTGGCGGAAGCGGAGCAACACCTGTTGGAAGCCTGGAAAATAGGGCAGGAGGGCCAGGATAAATACCACTTGGCGCAAGTTGCCCAACAAATTGCGGCATTAAATGCGGGAAGGTCGGCTTTTCAGGCGGCGTACGAATGGCAACAACGAGCAACCCAACTTAACCATGAATATTTTGACGCCCTGCGCGATTATGAGCGGCGCGAATTAGAAGCACGCTATCAGTTGGAGCGGAGTCGCCAGGATGCGCAAATGGCGCGTTTGCGGGTAGCGGGGTTGCAATTGCGGGCGTTGCGGGCACAAATGAATCCGCATTTTATGTTCAATGCACTCAACGCGATTCAGGGATTGATTACTTCCAACCGCAACAGTGATGCAGAGTCGTATTTGGCCAAATTTGCAAAAATGATGCGCCACACGCTCGATTATTCCGATTTGGAGGTAGTGACTTTAGAGCAGGAAATCGAGTTTTTAGAGCGGTACTTGGATATTAATCGGAAGTTGCGCTTTCGGGATCGACTAAATTTTCAAATTATTCCACCCGTCGGGGTCGATTTGGATGATTTGCATGTGCCGACCATGATTTTACAGCCTTTTGTGGAAAATGCAATCGAGCACGGGTTGCGGCCGCGGCAGGAGGGCAATTTGCAGATTTGTTTTACGCTGGGGAAAGATGAAAACACCTTGCTTTGTACCATTACGGACGATGGAGTGGGGTACAACAAAGGCCGGGAAAAGCAATCCGGGCAGCATATTTTTCAGAAACATCGCTCACGCGGGATGGAAATTACCCGGGAACGCCTGAGTTTGATCCATCAAATGCAAAAGACCGGCGCCACGCAATTTATTGCGATCATAGACCTTGGGGTAGAGAGTAATGGGGCGCAATCGGGCACCCGGGTGGAGGTGCTGTTGCCGGTTACCGACCCTGTTTGAGCCAAACTTAACAATTACTTTATATTGAGGTGCATTCACCTTAGGCGTGCAATGTAATTTTGCCCGATTTTTAAACACTTTCAAATCCAAAAACGAATGGTATTAGCCTTTATTAGCGATTTACCCGCTTATGCGTCAGTTTTACTGATTATTTGTCTTATTGCAGTGTGTTTATTTGAGGCAATAAACGGGTTCCATGATACGGCTAATGCCGTTGCCACCGTAATCTATACCAAAACCCTCACGCCCAATGTTGCGGTCGTATGGTCTGGTATCATGAATTTTCTCGGGGTGTTTTTTGGTGGTATGGTAATGGCCTCCATTTTGTCCGTTTTCGGCGGCAGTGGTGGCGATGGCGGTATCGCAGTTGCCATGGGTATTGTAAAATTGATGCCCCTGAATGAAATGATGGCCAGTGAAATGAATGCAACCATTGCCTTGGTACTGGCTGTTTTGTTGTCTGCCATCATTTGGAACCTGGGCACCTGGTACTATGGGATTCCTTGTTCGAGCTCGCATACGCTGATTGGTGCCTTGTTGGGTGCTGGTTTTGCTTTTTCTACAATCTATAAAGGTGCGAATGTCAACTGGAGCAAAGCGGGTGAAATTGGTTCCTCGTTGTTAATTTCTCCGCTTTTTGGCTTTAGTTTGGCCATTTTATTGATGTTTTTGTTGCGTTCCTTCGTGAAAAACAAAACGATTTTTAAAGAGCCTGATACAAAAAAGCCACCTCCGTTCTGGATTCGTTTGGTATTGATCCTTACTTGTACATTGGTAAGTTTTTTCCACGGTTCCAATGATGGTCAGAAAGGGGTGGGTTTGTTGCTGGTGGTGATGATGGCCTTTATGCCTTTGCAGTTTGCTTTCAATCCGGCGCTGGATCAACAGGCTTTGAAAGAATACACTTTGAAAATAGAGGCGCAACTTACCAGCGCTGCGAGTGCTGCTGGTCCTGATGGGCATGCGGATGTATTGCGCGGGTTTGCGGGTCAGGCAGGAAGGGTTGCTAAACAATTAGATACCCTGGATCGCAACAACAAGGCGGAGATTTTGGCGGTGCGTAAAAGCGTGCAAGAACTGAACAAAGGTTTGAAAGGCGCGATCGATGGAAACGTGATTCAGGATAAAGAAACCCGGAAGATTGTGAAAGCCGAAATTAAAAAACTGAGCGAATCGTATGAATTTGCTCCGATTTGGTTGATCGTATTGATTTCAATTTGTTTGGGCGTTGGTACCATGATTGGTTGGAAGCGTATTGTGGTGACCATTGGTGAAAAAATTGGCAAAAGCCACCTCACGTATGCACAAGGCGCGAGCGCGGAGTTGTGCGCAGCGGCTACTATTGGCGTAAGCACTGGATTGGGCTTGCCCGTAAGTACTACCCACGTATTGTCGTCGGGGATTGCGGGTACCATGGTGGCACAAGGCGGGGTGCAAAACCTGCAGCGCAAAACCATTTTGAATATTGCGCTGGCCTGGTTGCTTACGTTGCCGGTGTCTTTCTTGATGGCAGGCGGCTTGTTTTACATCCTGCGCGCAATTCTTTAGTTTATATTATTGTCGCTTAATATGCGCATGTCGAAATAACTGGTCGCACGTTGTTTCGGCATGCGCATTTTTCGTTAAGTTTGCATGGGTTTAAAGGCCTCATTATTACCAGGTTTTCAAATTCCGGTGCTTTTTCGCCAATCATCAAACCAACTGCGATGTTAAAACCTTCCACGTTCCTCGTCTTCTTTTGCTTATTTTCCTTGTGTGCGCAAGCGCAGATGAGCGTCACGGATGCAACTACTGCACCGTATAATAATTTACAAAATCTGGTTAAAAACAACCTTACGGGCGATGGCATTGAACTGCTAGAGGTTATGTATGTGGGCGAATCGAGTGCGACTGGTTTTTTTACAGAAGGTGATCCGGCGATTGGATTGACGCGTGGCTTGGTGCTCACAACAGGACGCGCAACTACTTCAGGTACCAGTAAAGGGGTTAATGCGTTGGGTTCTGATTTTGCAAGCACCCAAAACAGCGCGCAAAGTACAGATTCAGTGTTGGCGCAAATTTCTTCCGGGCCTATTTTTGACCAAACGGTATTCAAAATCAAGTTTAGGCCCCTGAGCGATTCTATCCGGTTTCGGTATGTTTTTGCTTCAGAAGAATATCCAGAGTATGCCTGTTCTCAATTTAATGACGTATTTGGATTTTTTCTTTCCGGACCAAATCCCAACGGAGCACCTTATGCGCATTATAACATTGCCTTGATACCGGGTACCTATTTGCCGGTTGCCATCAACAATTTACATCCAATAAATAGCACAATCGAGAACTGCCCGCCGAAATATGCACAATATTACCATGATAACAACCAGCAGGCGCGCCAGCCTGTGTACGATGGCTTTACCGATATATTTGTGGCCCAAGCGGCCGTTACGCCCTGTGCCGAATATGAAATGTACATCGCGATTGGCGATGTGAGCGATGGTATTTTCGACTCAGGCGTATTTTTAGAGGCCAACAGTTTTTTCAGTCGGCCGCTGCTCACCAATGGTTTTGAATCGGGCTTGAACATTATTCCGGAATCGGCAACCGCGAAAGCGACCACCATCCAACTAAATCAGTTGCCCGCTGCTTTATTGCCCGTTGAAATTATTTTGGGAGGGACTTCGACCAACGGACTGGATTATACCGCCGATGTGCCGCTTGGACTTATTTATAACCCGGATACCACCCTTACCCTAAGTTTTCAACCCATTCCGGATTCGCTCACAGAAGGTTTGGAAACCATCGAAGTAACCGTAAAAGGTCAATTTTGCTTCGAAAAGACCTTCACTTTGTACCTCGCCGATCCGGATAGTCTGACCAATGATTCCTTAATCGTTGTGTATCCAGGCTTTGCAGGTGATTCGGTGCTTTTGCTTGCTGCGCCGACCTATTTATCGGGAAAAACCTGGACGTTTGCCAATAATGCCGCAAAAGCCATTGCGCCTGCATTTACCCAGGTTACTTCCGACATCACCATCAGCGGTATTCCGATCGACCTGATTTCGGATAAAAATGTCGTGGAGTCTGTGTTGATCAACATAGAACACGGTTGGGATGATGACCTGGATATTTACCTGTTGGCACCCGGCGGGAAATTTTTGGAATTGAGCACCGATAATGGTTCCAATGGGGACAATTATACCAATACTTGCTTCAAACCAACGGCTTCTGCATCCATTACGGGCGGTCAGGTATTTGCGCCAGCCAGTGCAGCACCGTTTACTGGTGCATTTCAGCCGGAAGGTTTGTGGTCAGATTTGAAAGGCGCGCCCGTAAATGGCACCTGGAAACTTTCCATGATGGATGATAAAGAATCGCAACAAGGCACTTTGCTCAACTGGTCGATTAGCATCAAAGGTGCCTTGTTGGGCAATTATACCTATTTATGGAGCACCGGCGATACCACCGCTTACCTCAAAGTGGTCCAACCGGGTACCTATAAAGTGAAAATTGAAAACCAGGTATCGGTGTTAGAAAAGACTTTTTTGGTGTTGCCGTTTGGTGTTTATAGTGAGGTGCCTTTGTATGCTTGTCCGGGGACGTCTGTAACGTACAATGGGGTAGAATTCAATGCCAGCCATCCGGCCGATACGTTTACTTACCAGTTGCCAAGCGGGGCCGATTCGACGGTTTTTGTTCAATTTCAGGAATATCCCAGCACACAGGATACCTTGGTGGTGATTTTGCAATCGGATGAAACCTTTACATTCAACGGTGTAGAATTAGAATTTGCGGGAGATTACACCTTTGTTTTGACCAATCAATTTGGTTGTGACAGCACTGTGGTGGTCGATTTGAATTTCCTGCTGGGGACCAATAACTTGAAAGATGCCGCAGAGGTGCGTATTGTGCCGCAGCCTTTAAAGGATCAAGCACAGGTATTGCTCAACCCGGAATGGTCATTTAATACACTCTTTATTTATGCCAGCACGGGACAGCTGGTGCATCAACAGAACGTAACACAGGGCGCATCCGCCATCACAATCGACCTTACGCGCCAACCCAAAGGGGTTTATAACTTGGTGCTGGAGGGGCCTTTGGGGCGGGCGGCGACTAGCTTTATCAAGCAATAGAAAAACGCTGTGGAACTCCGTTCCTCTGTGCCACTCCGTGTCACCTTTTTTTAAGGAATTCCACGGAGAAGCTTGGAGGAATGGAGTTACACGGAGAAAAAAAGCGGCACCCTCTTAACTCTGTGTATCTCCTTTCCTTATGTTAAAAGCAACCTTGAAGACTACATTTTCACCACTTTCCCCGATCGCAACACCTTCCCCGCATCCCAAATATGGAAAGTATAAATCCCGGATAACATATTTTCCAATTCCAGTTTATTATAACCGGAAACCAAATTTTTAGTGCAAACTTGCCTGCCTAAAACATCATAAAATGATAGTTTACAGGAATTTAGATCAATGGGCAAATTTACGTTAAGTACATTCATAACTGGATTTGGGAAAACATCAATTCGTGGATCGCTCCCGTTTTTATCCTGATCCGAAAGTACAAATGGTACAGTAACACTTACTGTTTCGTTACAAAACCCATTCGAAATGGTAACCGAATATTCGCCTGGAGCCAGCCCCAGCAAATAGGACGTAGTAGCACCATTGTTCCAAAGGAAATTGGTTCCACCATAGCTATAATTGTAATCTATAAAAATTTCACCATCCGGGCATACTGGACAGCTTGCTGGCACCAGAAAACCGACCTTAGGGGCGGGATTAACATTATAAACTTCCACGTCAATCTTAATGGATATACCAAACGAATCTGTAATCGTAAAATGGTAGATACCTGGATATAATTCGGTGGTGCCAACACCGGTTGTACCCGATTTTTCCCAATTGTAACTATAGGGTCCGCAATTATTTGAAAGATCAAAATAAATAGAACCCAACAACGTCGAATCACAATAATGGACTACGGCCGGTGGGTTTTTCATCGGAATCGACTTTAATTCGTATGGACCAATTTCTACCACACTATCCTGAATTCGGGCATTCCCTATATAATCGGTGTCAAGTCCAGCATTTACAACCGGTTCGTTCCACCCAGCCTGTATCCCCGGATTGCAGGGTAAAGGCCTGTAACGTTGAGCCGCAGTATCTTCCAACAAGTATTCGGCTAAAAATAAGTTGCCATCGCCACAGTACCCTTTTCCGCCCAACGTATCACAAGAAGGGAAATCAAATATATTAAAGGAAAACGTAACAGAATCGGGCTCAAAAGGCAAAAACTGATACGCTTTTGCCGAATCGGTATGGATTTGATTGCGGTTGTTGATAAAAATATTGTTGATCGCCGTTGCTTTATTTAAAGCCGGGGCTGCTTCTCCGCTAATGGAAAAGGCATTATTGATGAATAAATTGTTCAATAAATCAAACTTCCCCTGAAGTCGAAAAGCGGAAAATGCATTGTTCCCGTCAAAAATGTTGTTAGCAACCAATGCTTGCGGAGCCGTTTCACGCAGTTGTACCCCCAATCCGCTGCCATAAAGTAGGTTTTCTGTAAAAATTGCATAGGAACGTACCGGCCAGTTTAAGGTGCCCAGATTTCCAGTAACTGTGTTTTTTAAAAATACCAAAGAATCTAAGTCTGGCAATTGAATTGCTGGAAATTGAAAACCATATCCTGTAATTTTATTATTTTCAATTCGTACATTCAATAAATCCGGACAATCATAATAAATCAAATTCAGCGAATCGTAATTTATAAATAATTGTTTGAGGATGAATTTAGGTTTTGAATTGCCCGGCAAATGGGCGGCATGCACGTATATCCCATCTCCCAAGGCATTAGAACTGTTATTACTTTGAGCATTCGAAACAAGGCCCTCTTCGATACTGAGGAGTGCCAATGGATTTTTTTCAGAATCAAAAACGAATCCACTTCCTTTCGCGGCAATGTTATTGTCGAAATTAGTTTGTCTAAATTGGAGGTAAGTTCCTGATTTCCTGCCGCTTGTGTAAAATGCCCCCATAGGCTTGTCCGAGGCTCCGTCTGAAATATTCTGTCTAAAAAGGCCTCTAAAAAAAACGAGGGTATCGCTTTGATTGTCAAATTCTTTATAAAAGATAGCTGAACCTTCCGCCTGGCTGCGATTTTGTGTAAAGAAACAAAGGAAATAATCAATTAAATTTGGCAGGTTCGAACCGCCCATTCGATAGATCGCGCCGCCTTGATAGGCCTCATTGTTCAAAAAAAGACATCTTCTCAAACGTGGAGCAACGATGCTTTCACTATCGGCCTGAATCATCACTGCGCCGCCCAAACTGGAGGCAATGTTCTTGTTAAAATCGCAGTTTTCAATAATCGATTTTGCCATGCCATTGCGTGCATCGATGAAAATGGCTGCTCCATTGGTACCCATTTCACCGGGCAAGCCACCTTCCTGGTTTGCATTGGCATATCGAAATTTGAATCCATCAATAATGGTTGAATCCCCTGGATTTACCATTCGGACAAGATTATAGGAATTGTCGGAATGGTTTTCTGCAATTCCAATATCACCGCTTAAAACCGTGATATGCTCACTGGGGTTTCGCTTTGAAAATTGGGTTTCGTTTCCTTTAAAACCACCATACATCCGAACACCAGACGGAAAATTCCAAAATGCAGCACGATCTCCATTTTTGGAAGGTTTGTAAGTACTTTGTGCCACCCAGATCTGATCGCCCGATTTCGCAACCTGAAGGGCATCCTGGACATCGGAAAACGCATCGGACCAAGAAGTCCCATTGTGCAACCCGGTTGAAATGGGACGCACATACCAGATGGTTTGCCCTTTTACGAACGAAATAGAAAAAAACAAGAACACAAAAAGTAAGATTTGTTTCATGAGATTTATTTAATAACTTGTGCATTAAGCAATTAAGAAATTGATGAGTGTATTGCGGGGGAATAAATCTTACTACAAAAATACAGGAAATGCGGATGAACTGAAAGCGGTAAGTTCACCTAAATGTTACAAAACTGCATTTTATGAAAACACTGTGCACCTTTAACCCTACGTGTTTTTTTGCCTAATTTAGGCATTTCATATGTTTTTGTTTAGCATTCCAGCATATTCGACAAAACTATCTTGCACAAAACCTGTTAGGTAAAACTATTAATCAACTATTCTAACCAGTTAACTTTAAAGCATGAAAAAACTCTCCTTCCTATTGCTTGTGCTGTTGTGCTCAGCAATAACGGCGTTTTCGCAAACGGCTAAGGTTCAGATCATCCACAATTCCCCCGAGCCCACGGTGGATGTGTATGTGAATGGCGGCCTTGCAATCAATGATTTCACCTTTCGTTCGGCGACACCTTTTTTGGATTTGCCAGCCGGCGTTCAACTTTCTATTGCGGTAGCACCGGGCACCAGTGCCTCGGTAGCAGAAGCAATCGCCACTTTTGAGGTTACCTTCGAATCGGGTAAATCGTATGTAGTTGCTGCTGCAGGTATTGTAGGGAATGCTACAACACCATTCACTTTGCAGGTAAATGATGCCGCAAAAACAGCCGCAACCAATGCCAATCAGGTAGATGTAGCTGTACTGCATGGCGCACCAGGTGCTCCAAATGTAGATGTAGATGCCGTTTTTGTGGCTAATAATGTGGTTTCTAACCTGGCTTATGGTCAGTTTACGTCTTATTTGTCTCTGGATACGGCGGTGTATGATTTGGCAGTTCGAGCTGCTGGTTCCCCTGCCACTGTTGCCTCTTACCGCGCTGACTTGCGTACCCTCGGTGGTGGCGCTGCTACGGTTTTTGCCAGCGGCATTTTGGGTGGCAGCCCTGCTTTTGGTTTGTTTGCGGCTTTGCCAAATGGTACCGTAATTGCTTTACCAATCACGCCAACAGCGAATGTTCAGATTGTGCACAACAGCCCGGCTCCAACCGTGGATGTATACGTTGGTAACACCCTTTTACTCAATAATTTTGCTTACCGCACGGCTACACCTTATGTAACTGTTCCTGCCAACCGCAACCTAACAGTAGGTGTGGCGCTGGATACCAGTACTTCTGTAGCATCGGCCATTTTCAACCAAACGGTAAATTTTGCTACAGGTAAATCTTATGGCGTATTTGCTTCGGGTGTTGTTGGTAGTGTTGTTACACCATTTACCCTGCTTGCCAATGAGGCGCGCCTGGTTTCTGTAGATACAAACAATGTAGAAGTGAATGTTTTACACGGCTCAACCGATGCTCCTGCAGTAGATGTGGATGCCGTTTTTGTTGCAAATAATGTAGTGGCCAACCTTGCTTATGGCAATTTTTCAGGCTATCTGTCTTTACCACCCGCAAAATATGACCTGGCAGTACGCGCTGCAGGCACTGCGCCTGTGGTGGCTTCATTCCGTGCTAATTTGGGTGGCTTGAAAGGAAAATCTGCTACCGTTTTTGCAAGCGGCTTGTTGGCAGGAACACCTGCTTTTGGCTTGTTTGCGGTATTGGCGGATGGTACCGTTTTGGCACTACCCGCAACACCTACCGCACAATTACAGGTAATTCACAACAGCCCAAGTCCAACCGTAGATGTGTACGCTGGCAATACGTTGTTGGTGGATAATTTTGCTTATCGCACCGCTACAGGTTTTGTAACCGTTCCGGCAGATATTGACATTCCGGTGGGCGTTGCTTTGGCTTCCAGCACTTCTGCGAATGACGCGATCTACACGCAGAATGTTAATTTGAGCATCAATGGTACCTTTGTAGCGTTTGCCAGCGGTATTGTTGGCGACCCAACAACCCCGTTTGTATTGTTGGCAGATGCAGCACGTACAGCAGCGATCGACCCAACCAAAGTGGAGTTTGCAACATTGCACGGTGCAACGAATGCGCCTGCAGTGGACGTAGCCGTTGTAGGTGTTGGTAACATCATTAACAATTTGGCTTATGGTGAATTTTCACCTTACCTTGCAGTGGATCCTGCCAGTTATGATTTGCAGGTAAAAGTTGCAGGTACTAGTACTGTAGTTGCTACTTATACTGCCGATTTGAGCGGCTTGACAGGTGGTGCTGCCCGTGTATTTGCGAGTGGTTTGGTAGGTGGCAGCCCTGCGTTCGGTTTGTTTGCTGCTTTACCTGACGGTACGGTGATTGAGTTCCCGCCAGCGAATGTTCCTGCACCAACGGCCCGCTTGCAGGTTATTCACAACAGCCCATCGCCAACGGTGGACGTATATGTCAACAACGATTTATTGCTTGATAATTTTGAATATCGGACAGCGACATCATTTATAGATGTACCAGCTGGACAATTGTTGAACATCGGTGTAGCACTCGGCACCAGTACCTCTGTTAATGATGTAATTGCTAATTTCCCGGTCACTTTTGAAGAAGGCAAAACATACATTGCTACTGCTTCAGGTATTGTAGGAAATGCTACAACACCCTTTACCCTGGTTCTGAACGATGCCGGCCGTGAGGCTGCTGGCAATGCTGCCCAAGTGGATGTAGCCGTTTTACATGGTGCTACCAACGCACCTGCGGTAGATGTAGACGCCGTATTTGTGGCAAACAATATAGTAAGCAACCTGGCTTATGGTCAATTTACGCCTTATTTGAATCTTGCCCCGGGCAAATATGATTTGGCAGTTCGTGCTGCTGGTTCGCCTGCAGTTGTGGCTACTTATCGCGCCGATCTGAGCAGTTTGGCAGGTGGCGCAGCGTATGTATTTGCGAGTGGCTTGCTGGGTGGCGATCCTTCTTTTGGTTTGTTCGCTGCTTTGCCGAATGGAACCGTTTTGCAATTACCTCAGACGCAAACAGCGCGCTTGCAGGTAATTCACAACAGCCCAAGTCCGACAGTAGACGTATATGCCGGAAATACCTTGTTAATCGATGATTTTAAATATCGCACCGCGACTCCTTTCATTGATGTGCCTGCAGACATCGAAATTAAAATTGGGGTAGCTTTGGGCAATAGCCAGTCTGCGAATGAAGTATTGGTCACTTTTCCGGTAACTCTGGAAGTTGGCAAAAAATACATCGCAACTGCATCGGGTATTGTAGGAAATCCAACGACCCCATTTACCCTGATTCTGAACAACGCCGCTCGTGAGGCAGCTGGCAATGCTGCCCAAGTGGATGTAGCCGTTTTACACGGTGCTACCAATGCGCCTGCAGTGGATGTAGATGCTGTTTTTGTGGCAAATAATGTGGTAAACAACCTTTCTTATGGTCAGTTTACGCCTTATTTAAATCTTGCCCCGGACGTATATGATTTTGCAGTACGTCCTGCCGGTTCGCCTGTAGTAGTGGCTTCTTACCGCGCCGATTTGAGCAGTTTGGCAGGTGGTGCAGCGTATGTATTTGCGAGCGGCTTGTTGGGTGCAAACCCTGGTTTTGGTTTGTTCGCGGCTTTGCCAAACGGCACCGTACTTGAACTGCCAATTACACCAACCACCAAAGTGCAGATTATTCACAACAGTCCGAATCCAACGGTAGACGTATATGCAGGCAATACCTTGTTGCTCGACAACTTTGCCTTCCGTACAGCAACGCCGTATGTAGATATTCCAGCCAACCGCAACTTTGCGGTGGGAGTAGCGCCAGCCAATAGCACATCAGTAGCAAATGCAATTGCTTCGTTCCCGGTTAATTTCCAAACAGGTAAAAATTACACTGTTTTTGCTTCCGGTATTGTGGGTAATGCAACCACACCATTTACCTTGTTGGTGAATGACCAGGCACAATTGGATGCGGCACCGGGTTTTGTTGCTGTAAGTGTAGCCCACGGTTCGCCAGATGCCCCAGCGGTTGATGTAGCGGAGCGTTTGTTGGGTACGATAGAATCCAACATCAGTTATGGACAAATTCGTCCGTACCAAAATTTGACACCCGATTTGTATTTCATTGATGTGAATTTGCCGGGTACCAGCACCATTGTTGGAACCTTCCTGGCCGATCTTTCTGGTTTGGACGGTGCGGCGATTCGCGTTTTTGCAAGTGGTTTGTTGAGTGGCACGCCTGGTTTTGGCCTGTTTGCTGCTTTGAGCACCGGTCAGGTGGTAGAATTGCCTTTCGCCCCAGTAGCGCGGGTGCAAATTATTCACAACAGCCCAGAGCCAGTGGTGGATGTATATGTAGGTAGTACAAAAATTCTGGAAGATTTTGAATTCCGTACGGCTACGCCATTCTTCTATGTACCTGCCGAGACGGTCCTCAATTTGGGTGTTGCTCCAGCCAATAGCCAATCGGTGAATGACGTAATTGCTACCTTCCCGGCCACGTTTACAAATGGTAAAACCTATGTGGTGGTTGCGAGTGGTTTGGTTGGTGGAACACCGGCCTTTAATTTGATCGTAAATGATGCTGGTCGCGAACGCGCAGTAGACCAAAATGCAGTAGAATTGGCAGTATTGCATGGAGCACCAGATGCGCCAGCGATTAATATTTCCAATTATGTGGACGGTTCAGCGTTGTTAACTGACTTTGCTTATGGCGAATTTACCGGTTATGTGACGTTCCCAACGGATGTTGTGTTGTTAGATTTGGCACCAACCGCTGCTCCAAATCAATCTTTGGGTGTATGGGGCGCTGATTTCACCGATGCAGCAGGTTTGGTAGGCGTAGTGTTTGCCAGCGGTTTAGTAACAGGCGACCCTGCGTTTGACCTTTGGGTTGCATTGCCTGATGGATTCACTACATCATTGCCTTCTTTTGCGCGCATACAAGTGATCCACAACAGTCCGTCGCCAACCGTAGACGTGTACTTGGATGATTCAAAAATATTGGAAGATTTCAATTACCACGATGCAACCGGTGTCGCACTTTTGCCAGCAGGTGAACCATTTGACTTGGCCGTAGCACCAGGAAACAGTACCTCTGTTAACGATGCTATTTACAATTTGCCTGTAACCGACGGATTGGATCGCAGCAAATTCTATGTGATTATGGCGGCAGGTGTAGTGGGCAGCGCTACAAAGCCATTCCAGTTGTACATCAATGAAAATGGTCGTTACCGTGCAACGGATGCGGGTAACACTGATTTGGCGGTATTCCATGGCGCACCTGATGCACCAGAGGTAGACGTTACCCTGCCTGGCGGTATTGTAATATACGATAATATTGCTTTTGGTGAATTTACGAATTATTTGAGTGTGCCTGCTGCGCAGTATACCATTCAAATTACACCTGCCAACGACAATAACACGGTGGTGAAGACCTACATTGCAGATGCAACGACTTTTGCAGGAGAAGCAGCAATTTTGTATGCTTCCGGGTATTTGACGGATCAGCCAAAATTTGAAGTGTGGGCCGCATTTGCAGATGGCACAACCTTCCCATTGCCAGAAGTTTCGGCTACCAACGAGTTGAACAGCAAATTGGAAAGTTTGCAATTGTCGCCCAACCCAACTTCAGATGACTTAACCGTTCAGTTTGAGTTGAAAGAAGCCGAAGCCTTGCGTTATGGCGTACGCGATAATTTGGGCCAATTGCTCCTCGAAGGTGATTTTGGTACAGTACAAAATGGTGCATTTGCTCAAAAAATTCAAGTGGGTAATTTGAATTCCGGCGTGTACCACCTTGAAATTCGTTCTGATGCAGGTGTACAGACCCGCAAATTTGTGGTGATGCGTTAATAAATCGCAATTGTTTTTAAGATAAATACCTCAAAAAGGCGTTTCGAAAGGCTGCAAGGTCTTTTGAAGCGCCTTTTCTATTTAATTTCGGTATAGCTTTTGCATCTTTGCGGTAAAATTGCACACTTTTTTACGCACTTCACCTAAAATTGAGGCTTATGATCCGTTCTTTGATCAAACTTGGGCTTGTTTTGCTCGTTTGCATACTGGTTTACAATTATTTTTTCGGTACCACCGAAGAAAAAGCCCAATCACAGTTGGTTTTTGGAAAAGCGCGTGAACTGGTCGTGGCGGGCGCTGGTGTCCTGAAAGGAGAAAAACAAAAATTTGATGCCGGGAAATACGACCAGGTCATGGATCAATTGGGGGATGCTTACAAAGCCATTCGGAACAATGCCAAGTTTTTGGATACTAAAGTGGTGCAGGAATTAGAAAACCTGGAGCAACGGAAACAACGCTTGCAGGAGGATTTGGACCAGATTCAGCAGCAGGAGCAACCGGCGCAGCCCAAAAAAGGAATAAAGTCTAATCCAACAGCAGAACAATCGGCAGGAAAGGCTGCCGATTTGCAGCGCAAAAAAGATCAATTAAAAAAGGAAATGGAACAATTGTTGCGCGATTCAGATCGCCTGATTCAGGACGCACAGGCACAATAATTGTCAGTTGTAAGCCACTTTTATCCTTTTCAATACGCGATTCATCGAAAAGCCTACAACCTTGCAGGGTTCATGCTGTTTTGCATTCCCGAGTTATTATTAATCAACGTACATGACTGAATTTTTTCAACATATTTTGGGAGCGGATTGGAACGGCGGACTGTTCATCATTTTGAATCTGATTCTGATTGAGAGTTTGTTATCGGTAGACAACGCTGCAGTGCTGGCTACGATGGTCCTAGATCTTCCGCCATCCGAACGGCCGCGCGCCTTGCGTTATGGCATTATCGGAGCCTATGTATTCAGGGGGCTTTCACTTATTTTTGCTTCATGGCTGATCAAAATCTGGTGGCTCAAGCCTTTGGGTGGTTTTTACCTGTTGTATCTTGCGTACAGCTATTTTTTCACCAAAGCGACGCCAACCACGGAAGACGATTTGTTGAACAAAGAAGAAAAGTGGTTTTATCGCTTTACCAAAGGCTGGATGAATAAGTTTTGGGCTACCGTTATAGCCGTGGAGGTGATGGATCTTGCTTTTTCGATCGATAATGTCTTTGCTGCGGTTGCCTTTACCGACAACATCTACTTAATTTGTATTGGGGTATTTATTGGTATTTTGGCCATGCGTTTTGTGGCCAACTGGTTTGTGAAATTACTGGAACGGTTCCCGTTTTTGGAAACCAGTGCTTTTTTAGTGATTGCGATTTTGGGGGTTAAATTGTCCTTATCTGTGGTATGTCATTTTTGGAAGGGGCATCCCTGGGCTGATTTCATTGAAAGTGAGACCGCCGATTTGCTGGTGTCCATCATGACCGCCTCCTTCTTTTTTATTCCAATCATTACCACCAGACTGTTTGGCTGGCCGGGAAAACGTTAGTTGGTTGCATGGTACATTTTTCTAGGAAAATTTTGTCCAATGGTTTGCGCGTGCTCGTGCACGAGGATCGTTCTACGCCCTTAGTGGCTGTAAATATTACCTACGACGTTGGTTCGCGCGATGAAATGGCCGATAAAACGGGTTTTGCCCATTTATTTGAGCATTTAATGTTTGCAGGCAGTAAAAATGTAAAGGATTTTGATGATCCCCTGCAGCGCGCGGGTGGCGAAAACAATGCCTATACCACCAATGATTACACCACCTTTTACGAAATTTTACCCGCTGAAAATATAGAAACAGCCCTTTGGCTCGAAAGTGACCGCATGCTGGCACTGAGTATCACCCAGAAGGCCTTGGAAGTGCAACGCAAGGTAGTAGTGGAAGAATTTAAAGAAACCTGCCTGAACGAACCGTATGGCGATGCCTGGCATCATCTTTCCGATTTGTTGTACAAAGTGCATCCGTATCGCTGGCCCGTAATTGGTCTGTCGCCAGAGCATGTGGAAAATGCCACCATTGAAGATGTGCGCGCATTTTATCAGAGTTGGTATTGCCCTAACAATGCTGTTTTGTGCATTGCAGGAAATATTGATGTACCCACTGCAGAGGAACTTGCCGAAAAATGGTTTGGCAATATTCCAGCGCGTATGGTACCTCCACGAAATTTACCCGAGGAGCCGCCTTCCCAGGCACCACTTCGGCTCGAAGTAAAGGCCAATGTGCCCGTTCCTGCGGTTTACCTGGCATTTCGTATGCCTGCCCGCTTGGATCCTGCATTTTACCCGGTCGATTTATTGTCGGATGTATTGGCACAAGGACAGTCATCGCGGCTTTACCGGCGTTTGTTGCGCGAAAAGCAATTGTTCTCTCAAATTGATTGCTATGTTACAGGCAATACCGACCCTGGCTTGTTGGTGATTGAAGGCCGTCCAGTAGATGGCATAACACCTGATCAAGCGCTTGCGGCGATCTGGGAAGAACTGGAAATTTTGCGTGCGGCACCGATTGAAACCCGGGAATTGCAAAAAATTCAACACCGTTTTGAAAGTACGGTCGTGTTTTCAGAAACCAGTGTGCTAAATAAGGCCCAAAACCTGGCGTTTTATGAAGTATTGGACCGTGCAGAGTTGATGAACGACGAAACGGCCACTTATCTGGCGGTTACCCCCGAGCAACTGCATCAAACGGCCCAAACGCTCTTTCAGCCAAACAATTCGGCGACCCTGATTTACGTTCCAACGTAAATCCTTTTTGATGCTTCATTTTAATAAATTTATAGTTGGATTTTTACGCTATGTGGCTAAAAATCTATTTTATCCACTTTTCCTGTTGTTTTGTCTGTGCTATTATCCAGGATACGGACAAGCGCAACTTGGAATGCGTTTAGAGCGCTTTGCGGGTATTCAAAGTGCTGCACTGAATCCCGCCAATACCCGATTCAATCCGCGCTCCTGGGATCTTCGCCTGGCTGGAGCGGATGTTTTTTTCCAAAATAATTATGGATTTGTGCGAAATGCAGGGGTTATTCAACTGCTGCGCACACCTGAAGCGCTTGTTTCGGTATTAGATACGACGGAAGGTGGTCAATTGCCGCCCGATGCTTTGGTACAAGACTTTTTTGGAAACCAAAAATCGTTTTTTGGTGTGTTTCAGGCGCAAATCAGCGGTATCGCTTTTAGTTTTCGCGTCGGCGCGCACCATACGGTCGGTTTTGTAAGCGGCATTCGGGCTGGCGGTGGCGCTTACCGGTTGCCCGAGATCCTGAGTTATCCGGTCGTTAGCAATTTACCCCGTGGGGAAGTCAATGTAATTCCCAAATTGCGGGTAGCGGGCATGGTCTGGAGTGAAGCCGGGCTGCATTATAGTTACAGCAATGACGAGGGCGACTATATGCTGGCTTTTGGCGTCACGCCCAAGTTATTATGGGGGTATGAGGGTTTCTTTGTTCGGGCGAATGCGGCTTTTGATTATACCCAACGCAGGGGTGATAGCCTCGCTTTTGCCCGTGCACGCTGGGAATATGGTTTGACAACCGATCAATTAACTGCAGAGCCTTCAACCATCCGTCCGCAGGTAAATGGGCATGGATTCGGGATAGATCTTGGGATTAGCATCGCAGCGCCCTTAGAAACGGGCTCGACGGACTATTTTTGGCGATTGGGCGTTGCGTTATTGGATGCAGGCAACGTGCGCTTTAAACAAAATGCGGTCAACCATTTAATTGAATTTGATCAAACCGTGGTTGTCGTCCCTTCCGATTTCCCGAATCGTACCAACCTGGATCAAATGATGAAGGATGCGAGTAAGGCTTTTTTAGGAGATACCTTGGCCTCCCTGCAAGGACCGGCTTTTTCGATCGGCTTGCCTACCGCTTTGTCCTTTCAGGCAGATCTGCGCCTGATTCAACGGGTCTATCTTAGCGCAGTGTGGATACAACGCATGCCTTTAATGGGTAACAGTGTGCGCCGACCCAATACATTAGCCTTGATTCCACGTTTTGAGCATACATGGTTTTCGGCCTCGCTGCCGATCAGTTGGAGTGATGGGCAATTTTTACGGGCAGGGTTTGCGGCGCGCTTAGGTTATTTAACGCTTGGGACAGACAATCTGTTGAGTTTTACCCAACAGGCTAAATTGACTGGAACTGATTTTTATATCGGTCTAAAAATTAATGGATTTAGAGTGAAATTGGGCAAATTAGGTATTAAACTTCCTAAATACACTAAAAAAAGCAGGTATGGCCCGAACCTTTGGCAACGCATGCGTATAAAATGTTACGATTTTTAATAGACTTGTTGCGGTGGGGAGTAAAACGACAAAAACAGTCCATTTTTTGGC
>JBBAVI010000100.1:0-20480 GCA_040397785.1 Saprospiraceae bacterium
CATAATCGCGGGTATTCAAAAACACCTCACTCATGAGGGTTTGGGCATCTTCATAATACTTTGAATTCGGCTGGATGCGCTGCAAAGCGCCAATGGCGTCGCGGTCGTATTTGAGTTCGTAACTTAATTTGGCATAGTTGATCAAGGCATCTTCGCGCACCGCCAAATCGAAATTCATGTTGGAAGCCTGTCCGAATGCATTGCGTGCGGCAAACTTGTTTTTGGTTTTCAAGTAGCAGTCGCCGAGGTGGTACAAACCGTTTTGTCCCAACAGGCTGTCTTCCTTGCTGAGTTGTTCCAGGTTTTCGATGGCATTTTTATAAAAACCATTCTGGTATTGCGTGTACCCCAACTGGTAATAATCGGCCGGGCGCAAAGGCGCGCCATTGTTGGCAGCAAATTCCAGGTAAGGCATGGCCTTTTTGTATTCCTTTTTTTCGTAATAAGCCTGACCAACCAACTGATTGATTTCCGGGCGATTTTTGATTGTATTGTCTTGTGCCTTCGGTCCGCCATAAGAAATTACCTGTTCGTACTGCTTTTTACCGGCATAGATCATGGTGATATAATATGGTACGGCTTGTTTGTACTTTTCCGATTGTTCGCAGCGGGTAAATGCTTTGGCGGCCTCATCGTATTTACCTTCGAAAAACGCACAACAACCGTAGTAGTAGTTGGCCGGATAGTACCATTCGCTGCGGGTATTTTCCTTCAAATTGTTAAAGGCCGATTTTGCGCGACTAAATTGTTTGGTCACAAAATAAGCGTAGCCTTTTTTAAATTGGATTTCCTCTCCAATTGCACCCGTACCACCTGGCGCCATATCGTAATAGGTCAGCGCCTTGTCGTATTCTTTTTTATTGAAATAGTAATCGCCAATTTCGAGAGCTGCCTGGCTAGCGACGGGTGACGGTGCGTTTTCGCGTAAAAAGTCGAGCACTAGTTTTTCTGCTTCTGGCAGGTCGAGGCGAACGGCGCATTTTGCGTGGTACAATTCTGCATCCGTTTTCAGGGATTTCCATTCCGGTTCGTTGGCTGGACGTAACATGTCCATGGCGGAGCGGAATTCTTTTTGGGCTAATCCGTAAAGGTTTTGATTAAAAAAGTCGACCCCACGCTTGTACGAGAGGTTGGCTTCGGAGTATACTGTAGTTTGCTGAGCGTGCAAGGTAAGTGTCGCGACCAAAAACAGGAAGGAGCACAAGCCAATCCGAAGGTTCATGTGAAAGAGGATTTAAGTTTTGTGTGTATGCTTTCAAACGGATTGTAATAAACAAGCCATTTGCTGGATTCATTTTTTGAGGAAAATTTAACAAAAGAACGTTAAAATCAGGGCGAAAATATGGAATGCCCTGTAAAGTTATTAAATCGATGTAAAATATATCAGAAACCGAGCAATATCCCCCGTTTTACCACCGAATTATTTGAATTGCGCTACCTTTAACGGCTTATGAAACTGCGTCAACTTGATGGAGGCCTGCTTGTGTTATTGGGATTGATCCTGGGGCTATCCGCCTTTTTTTACAAGACTAATATGCAACACCCGCCCGAACTGCACCATGCCTGGAGCATGTCGGACTATTATGCGCTGGCGTTGCGGTTCAACGAAGAACACCTGAATATTTTCCGGCCGCAAACCTATAACCTGCAAACGCTGGAAGGTGTCACCTCCTCCGATTTTCCATTGCCCGCCTGGTTATGCGCGGTGGTGATGCGCGTTTCAGGCAGTACGGAACCTTTGATTTTCAGGCTGTTGAGTTGGATGGTTAGTACGATTGCTTTTGTATTGCTGTACCGTGCTTTAATCACACAACCAACTCAAGCAAGTATTTCGGATCGATTGCGGGCCATTGTGCGCGCCCTTTTCGTGTGGTTGCTGCCCACTTTTGTGTATTTTAACAACGCGTTTATCCCTTCCACCTGGGCATTTAGTGCATTTTTGATTGCCTGTTGGGCCTATCAACATCAAAAAACAAGTTGGGCCATCCTTGCACTCACGCTGGCGGCCTTGTTGCGCAAACCTTACATACTTTGGCTGTTTGCATTTGCAGGCCTGCTTTGGCAACAAAAAGCGCTTAAAAAACAATGGCGTATTTGGCTGGGTGGATTGTCTGTTTTTTTTGCCTGGCAAGTGTACGATTGGTACCTCGGACAGCATTATGGGCAGTTATTTTTGCGCAGTGTGCGTCCACCGGCATCTTTTCAGGAAGCGTATGAGGCGATGTTCGGTATATTTAGCAAATGGGGACTGGTGTGGTTTTCGCCGTGGCACATCGTCTGGATGGTTTTTAGCCTGGTGTTGATCGCTTTGAATCCGCGTTTACCCAAAACCTCCGGGTCGATTTGGGCACCTTTGACAGGATTGGGCATTGCATTTTGCTACTTTTTGGGCATGGAACGCCAGTTTTGGGACCATGATTATTATGTGTTGGATAGTTTTTATCCGGCCTTGGTGCTTTTTGTAATTTGGATAAACGAACATAATACTGCGGTTAAAAGGCTGCTTTGGCCTGAAATCGGGTTATTGTTCGGCGCCTTTTTATGGGCTGCCCCGATTCAGCAATTTTACCAAAATGCAAAACGCTTTGAAACCACCGAAAAAACCAACCATGCCTATGCGGCTGCCAAACCGATGTTCGACGCTGTGGATCCCGAAGGCAAGGCAAAAGTGCTGATTTTTGAAGCCTATTCCTTTAATTTACCCCTGATTGGCATTCGACGCCAGGGCTATTGTTTGCTTTCGTCTAAAGCAGAAGTCCAACAAGCTGCACTCAGCCATCAACCGGATCTGGTTGCCTGCCTGGATACGTTTTTTGTATCGGAAGTGGTGCAGGATAACCCGGCGATCGTGCAGAAATTGCGTTTTTTGAAATCCGATAGCAGGGTGTTGTTGTTCAAAACGGAACGAATGCCCGAACAACGGTTGGAAGCGCTGTTGGGCAATCAAAGCCAAATATTGGCCGATACTTCCCTGCTACAGGACACGGATGGATACCTCCTGACCCAACAAGTGCCACTACATGGGCCACAAAAGATCCTTTTTTACGGGCAAATGGGCTTGGAACCTGCCGGAACCCTGAAAGCGACGGTTGCAGCATTCAAAGGAGATAAAATGGTGTATTATGTGGAAAAGCCAATGACTACAAATGCGGCGAAAACCATGCAATTCAAGAGCACCTCGATTGATTTGCCTGTATTGGATGCAGATTTTGTAAAGATTTACCTTTGGAACCTGGATAAACGGGCGGTGCAATTAGCCGGGTTTCGGATCTCCATGGTGGTACCCTGGCATTGATTTTTCAAGAAAACTACGTGGCTCATGCCTTTGGGTAGCATAGCAATGATTTAACACCCTATTTATATTTACGACCTACCTTCGCCGGGCTTTTGCTACCTTTGCAGCAATTTGCTACCTTACTCCTATGGAATTTTTCTTTGCAACACTTTTTTCCTTGTTTAGTATCGTGGATCCGCCAGGGGCCATTCCGGTGTATGTAGCGCTTACGGGCGACCGACCGCGCGCGGAACGCAACCGGATTGCGCTCATGACTTCATTTTATTTTCTGCTGATTTTGATCTGCTTTTTTTTGGCAGGCAATTATATTTTGGGCTTTTTTGGCCTTACCATCCATGCTTTGCGCATTGCGGGCGGTATTACCCTGCTGATTAGCGGTTTTGGCTTAATGTCGGGTAGTTTTGCCAAACGGCGGGGATATGATAAGGACGTTGAAAAACACGCCCAAGACCACAGTGATCTTGCATTTTCACCCTTGGCGATGCCTTTGTTGTCGGGCCCAGGCTCTATATCTTATCTGATTACACAATACAACCAACATACAGCGTGGGCAGAGCGCGGCATGATCCTTGGAGCAATTATTGGCATGGGCGTGATGGTTTGGGGCTGTTTGCGTATTGCGCCTTTTTTGTTCAAAATGTTTGGTCCGGGCGGCTTGAATGCCATAGCACGCATCATGGGCTTTATTGTTATTGCCATTGGAGTGCAGTTTATCGTAGACGGATTGGTACATTTGGTGCAGGAAATGGCAAAAAGTATGTAATCTTGTATATTCCTTAAAATTCAAACCATCCAATATTATGAAAATTGCAATTGGCTGCGATCATGCAGGATTTCCTTACAAAGACGGGTTGGTTGCCATGCTGCAAGCGCAGGGCCACATGGTGCAGGATTTTGGTACCCATTCGTTAGAATCTGTGGATTACCCGGACTTTGCCCATGCCGTTGCCCTCGCGGTAGAGGACGGACAGGCAGAATTGGGTATCTTATTATGCGGCAGTGGCAACGGGGTGGCCATTACAGCCAACAAGCATCAGGGCATTCGTTGTGCCATTTGCTGGACTGAAGAACTGGCAGCCCTGGCACGTCAGCACAACAACGCCAACGTGATCGCAATACCTGCCCGTTTTGTACCGGAAATTCTGGCACAAGCGATGGTGCGTATTTTCATCAGCACCGAATTTGAAGGTGGTCGACATGGCCGACGGGTGGATAAAATTGCCTGCTAAACAATCAGCATCTCAACACCAACGTATGTACTTCCGTATCCTGTTTATTGCCCTCGGTCTTTGCTGCCTCTTTCAGTGTACTGACCGAAAAACGGACGATTATGTGCTGGATCCTGCCCAGCAATACGCTTATTTCCCTTTGAAAATTGGAAAATATGTGGATTATACTGTCGATAGCATTGTTTATGACTTTTCATCGGGCAGTGGGATAAGACGGGATTCCGCGCGTACGTGGGTGCGTGAAACGATCATTGATACGTTGCGCGACAATACCGGGGCGCTGGTATATGTAGTTGAACGCGCTGAAAAAACCCAACTTTCCGACAATTGGCAAATCAAATACGTCAACACTGCGTCCTTGAACAATACCCAGGCGGTGCGCACCGAAGAAAACCTGCGGTTTTTAAAATTGGTGTTCCCAATGGTTCGACGTACGACCTGGAATGGCAATTTCTGGATTGATGCCACCCGGGAAATTGCCATTGCCGGCGAACGCATGCGCCCATTTAGCAACTGGAATTATACCGTAGATTCCATTGATGTGGCCAAAAACATCGGCACCTTCGCGTTTGATTCGGTCCTGGTGGTCACCGAAGCAAATGCCAGTACGATCTACGAACGCCGCTTTTCGCGGGCGCATTACGCCAAACATGTAGGATTGGTGCAACGGGAACAATGGATCCTCGACTCGCAATACTGCAACCAAAGTCCGGCACCAACCGATTGCAGCACCAAGCCCTGGCAAGACAAAGCCGAGCGCGGGTATATTTTGAAACAAACCCTTGTAGGTTTTAATTAACAGGCGCTGAAAAAGCGTATTGGCTTTAACCAGCCCCAATGCAGACAAATATGGCAGAAATAGAATACATCAACATCGGCTACACCAGAAAAACCCATGGATTAAAAGGCGAACTGAAAGCGGTGATTGAGGAGCGTTTTTTGGAAGATTTCATGAAAAACGAACGCATTTTTCTGGAAATTAAAACCATCATGGTGCCTTATTTCATCGTAGAGGTGCGCGGGGGCGGTGAACTAATTATTGCTTTAGAAGACATCAAATCCAAAGAATCGGCCGAAACGCTGCAGGCGCGGCAGATATATTTGCGCAAAAAAGACTTAGTTCCCGATTCAAAACGCCTGATGCCCATTGAGGAAGAAGAGACCCTCGAATATGCTTACATGGCCGGTTATACGATCACAGACCAAACCTTGGGCGAAGTAGGCCCGATTGACGAGGTACTGGAAATGCCGCAGCAGGAAATGGCTTTTTTAAAATACAAAGGCAAAGACGTGCTCATCCCCCTGAATGCACAATTGATCGTTTCGGTAGATAAAACGGCGAAAACAGTGTTGATGGATTTGCCGGAGGGGCTTTTGGATATGTAAGAGGGGGGATCACCAATAAGGATTCCGGGGCAACACCACCACCTGATACCCATCCTTTTTTAATTGCTCCAAACAAGTAGCATTCGGCATTTCTTTAAACATTACCACCGCCAGCAACTGCGGCTCGGCAATGCGCAACCACGACAGGAGGTTCAATAAGCCCGTCATCACTGAGACGATGAACGTACCCTTGGAAAAACTGGCGGCGTCTACTTTTTCCGAACCTTGCAAATGGTAAATATTGATGCCCCGGAAAGCCACTACCGGGTAATTCAAACCAAGTGCGATTTTTTCCATTTCCCGTTTGGAAACTTTGTAGACATAATTGCCTACTTCCTCGTACGTGGCCCGTTTAATGTCGCGTCCCAACAATAATTTAAAAATGCCGAGCCGATTCAGGCCTGCTATCAAACCCCGAAACAGGGCTTGTACCACATTTTGATAAACGTAAGGATCCACCGGCTCCAGGAGAATAATGCCTTTTTTGGCCACCCGCAACATTTCATACAAAGCCTTCATTGGCCGCGGAAAATGGTGGTACGACTCTTTACACAACACAAAATCGAAGCTACCGTCTTCAAACGACAGTTTTTCGGCGTTTTCTTTTTTAAATGCCTGGATATATCCGATTTCAGCGCCTTCTTTCAACAAGGCATCCGAAATGTCGGTGGCTAAGGCAGTTGCGCCTTTGGTGCTTAGGTAATGGGCATCGCTGCCGTACCGACCGTCGCCTACGGTTACCCAACTTGCACCGGGATATGCCCGCAGCATCGGATCAGAAATCCCATCGCGCTGCCGGGCCTGCGTGTAAGCAATGGTCCCTTCCATAAACCAACTCTGCGCAATACGCTCCCGCACGCCTCCTTTGCTGTATTGATCGAAATGCTGTTCATGCAGCGCGTAACTCTTTTCCTGATCGTTCATGTAAAACTCTTATTTTCCTGACTAAAAGCCTTTTATACCAAAAGCGCGACAAGGTCAAGGATTTCGTGCAAAATTCATAATGAAATAAGCGGATGTACGGCTGTTTTAAAGGGCAGCATGCGCAAAACAAGGCGGCATCAAGATGTTATTATTTTTTTAACAAATATTTATGTAACCTTTGAAACTATTTTTCGTATTGCTACCGTTATTAGGGTATAGTTCCACTCCACTACCAATCAAATACTCTTTCGTTATGCGCCACAACACTGAATCAAATGAACGTAAAAGTCGCCAAAGCGCGATTTCACTTGCGATTGCCTTACACCTTGGTTTGGCCGCTTTGCTGTACTTAAATATGGGCGACAAACCAAAGCAAAAAACTGACCATCAACCAATTGTCAATACGGCAACCAAACAACCCAATCCGGCCGCTCGGCCACGGACGGTGAATTTGCCATAGTTGCTGCCCACCCGAAAAGGTGGTAGCACGTTGCATGTCAACATTAACTATCCCGAATTTTGGTGGAACCCCAAAATTCGGGATTTTTTATCCATTTTACCGAACACCCAGCAAAGCGGAAACATTTGGGTAAGATATTCGACCTCTAGCGAGGTCGTGCAGAAAAAATATCATTGGGCGTTGCTACCAATATTTGACCTCCAAGGAGGTCAGTGCCTTGCCTTTGAGATTCCAGGAAATGGTTTTAAATCAATAAATCATTGAGCAACGTGACGACCTCGCATGAGGTCGAACATTTGTAGAAAAGAAACAATGTCCGAACCCACGCACGACTTCGGAGAAGTCGGATATTTGTAGGTCGAGCATTTGTAGGTTGATAAGGCGCAAAATCGGGATTTGAATAATGCCCGCTCGCGCGCGGCTCTACCGCGTGCGTCAATCTGTCGGGCTCTGCCCGAGGGCGGAAAACGGGCAGAGCCCGACAGATTGACACACGCGGTAGAACCGCGCGCGAGCAAGGGTAATAAGCCGCATGATGCGGAATTTTGAGGGACACATTTGACGGTAGTGGATTTGTGGGTAGGAGGAGATTATTGATCCATTATATAATACTTAAATGCCTTAAAATAATCTTTTTGATCAAGAAAATCCCGAATTTTGGTAAAATCCAAAATTCGGGATGAAGCAGGTTAGCATTTACACAACCCTTCCCCTATTTTTTCAAAATCGTTGTATCCCGGTCGTACACCAGCGTGGTAAAAATACCCAACGGATTTGCACTTCCCGTCACATTGCTTTTAATGGCTGCTGGCTGGGCAAATGGGTTAAAATTGGCCAAGATAGCCAGTTGTACGCTTTCCAGATAATCGTAGTAGGGCTTCTCAATATGGTAAATCGTATTGAAAATGGTGTCTCCTTCTTTCAGTTCATAGGCCGTGCCAAACGCAATTTGCGAGGTCGTCGAAAAACGATCAGGCGTCACAATATCCTGCTCCGGAACACTATCTAATGAACTGTAATTCAGCATCCTGCGGTAATAATCGCTGGTATTCAGGTCGTCGGTCAGGTACATGAGTGCGCGCGCAAGGGTATCACGCTCGGGCAACCATTGTATTACGATGCTATCAATAGGGACAAAAGAGAGCATGCGGGCTTCCGCGGTGATGTTCCCTCCCCCATCGGGCAAACTGATATTCAGCACATAGTTTGTACCCACGGTTGCAGGCACAATTTCGGAAGCCGTATAATTAAACAGTTTGACCGGATTGGTTTCAAAAGACGGGATATTCGGCAAACTAATGATTTTTCCATCATACGTGATGGTTATAGTAGCCCCCTGAATGACTGTTTTTTCAATAAAGGTAGAGTCTAATCCGAATGGATCAAAGAAGGAATAACTCCGGGTAAGGAGCAGGCGGAAAGGTTTTCCTGGCTCCAAATAGCATTCTACCACTGGTTGCGGGGAATATTCTGGCAAGTCGATTTCTACATCCTGGGTAAGGTTGCAAGCAAAAGCAGTGCATACCAGCAAGAGGAATAGTATATTTTTCATGGTACAATTATGCTTAGCGTGAAGAGGAGGTTAAAATTTGAAATTCCAGGTAATAGAAGGCAGCACCGGAAACAGCGAAACCTGTTTGGCCTTGATACCGGTCACAAAATCAACCGGGTCACCTTTTTGGGTTTCTACATCCAAAAAGATAAAGTACGGGTTTCGGCGATCGGTTGCGTTGTACACGCTCAGGGTCAGGTCGTTTTCCAGGCGTTTGGTATTAAATTTCCATACGATCCCCAAATCGGCCCGGGTGTAGGCTGGCACGCGAAAAGTATTGCGCGCACCGTAAACGGGCACCACCAATTGAATGGGGGAACCTGCAACGTCCTGAAAACTCAAGCGACCGGAAGGCAGCCAACTCGTATAACCCGAAGTATAAACCCAGGTGGCGGTAAGTTGCCAACGTTTGCTCAGTTTATACAAAGCCACTACATTTACATTGTGCCGGGTATCAAAACGGGTCGGGAAATAAGCGCCATTGTTGATGTTCGGATAGCGGCCACGGCGCACCCAGGAAAGGGTGTATCCGATCCAGCCGGTCAAGCGGCCGTCTTTCTTTTCAATTTCTAATTCCACCGGACTGTAAGCGTACCCTTTGCCAATGGTCAATTCGCCTTCAATGTTGTTGTTGCCAAATATTTCAGCGCCGTCAATAAAGTCCACACTGTTTTGCAGCCATTTGTACCAGGCCTCCCAAGTCACTAATACTTGTGAACCAATCAGATAACTCGTACCAATGGCAATTTGATCGCTCACTTCCGGTTTGATGCCTTTGGTGCTCGGATACCAGATGTCGGTTGGGAGCGACAAGCCGCTGCTCGCCAGCAGGTGTACATACTGGTTCATGCGCGCGTAGGAACCTTTTACCGACCAGTTGTTGTTAAACGTGTAATTGGCCGAAAAACGCGGTTCTATATTGGCGTAAAAAGCAGGATTGTTGGCCCAAGCGGATAAACGGAGGCCATAATTGAGTTTTAGGTTGTTATTTATTGCCCATTCATCTGCAAAATAGGCACCGAAATCAGCGCCGTTAAAATCTTGGCCAGATTCAAAATTCACACTTCCATCGTCACTGCCTGCCTTCAAACGACCTACGATAAATTCATGGTAAGTGCCATTGGCCCCAAAACGAATGGTGTGTGCATTGTTGGGCTGATAATAAAAATCGACTTTCGTATTGGCGTCTTTTACGTTCGAGCCTAATTTGAATGAGAAGCCCTGGAGGATATTCTGAATGCGGTATCGGTAATCGGAATAGGTAAACGTGGTATTGGCAAACAGGCGCGGTCCGAAAACATGGTTCCAGCGGGCAGTACCCGTTGTATTTCCCCAATCGAAGAGAAAATTAAAACTTTCATTTTTAAAGGTAAATACGTCCCGCCCAAAGTATCCGCTCAAAAACAAGCGGTCTTTTGGCCCAAGGGTAAAATTGATTTTGGTATTCAGGTCGTAAAAATAATAATCGGGAATCGGGTTGTAATCGGGCGTATTTTCATTGGCACGGTTTATTGCCCGTGTGATAATATCGGCATATGTGCGGCGGCCGCTTACGATAAACGACGATTTTCCTTTTTGAATTGGCCCTTCCAGCGTCAAACGGCTGGATATCAGCCCCAAGCCACCCGATCCGCTGAATTTCTGGTTATTGCCTTCTTTCATCCTTACATCAATAACTGAAGACAAGCGGCCACCATATTGCGCCGGAAAACCGCCCTTGTATACTTTCACATCTTTCACGGCATCCGAATTGAACGTGCTGAAAAACCCGAACAAGTGGTTGGCGTTGTACACAATGGCTTCATCGAGCACAATCAGGTTTTGATCGCTGTTGCCGCCCCGCACAAACAACCCCGAGGTACCTTCCGAACCTGCGGTAATGCCCGGCTTAAGTTGCAATATTTTAATAATATCTACTTCACCAAACAAGGCGGGGAGGGCTTTTGCCTCCCGGGTGGTGATGGTACTAACCGACATTTCGGTGCTCCTTATTTTTTCAGCATACCCATTGGCCTTGATTTCCACTTCATTGAGCATAGAGCCCTGGGGTTGCAAGGTGATGTTGAGTTTAGTTGGACCAGTAGGCAAGATTTTATGGATTTGCGGGGCAAAGCCAATGTAACTGAAACGCAGCGCGATGGAGTCTTTCCCAATTGGTACCGACAAAGAGTAAAAACCATATTCATTGCTGGCGTTTCCTTTTTGAAGGCCGAGGGCTTCGACGGTTGCCCCGATGAGTGTTTCACCATTTTGAGCGTCTTTGATACTGCCGCTAATGGTTGTGGAGGTTTGCGCATACAGCGCAGCGCATTGCCAAAGCAGCAATACGGGAAAGAGGATTTGTTTCATAACTTAGAGCATCAATGCGGGAGCAAAACAGTCTCCGAAAAATAATGTTTTGCAAACATGATAGTTTAACGGGTATAGAAAAATAAGATTCGACCAAAACGCCCAACGGCTCGATTTTTTAGGCCAATTTCAGGTGGCTTCAAAAACCAAACCATACTTTTATTTGGATTAAAGGTAAACGACAAAGGGGTTTCCAAATTTTAAAGGGTTTCATAAATTCAATGTGCGGTTGATTTTCTTCAATGAATCGCAGAAAGTGTACCTTTGTGAAATGGATTACTGGAAATTTAGTTTTGTAACAGACGAAGAAACAGCCGAAATGCTATTGGCCTACTTTTCGGACACTGCATTTGACACTTTTGAAGAAGTAGAAGGCGGTTTAAATGCTTATTTGCCCGCTAATGCATCGGTGGAGGATGTAGAAACGCGTATTCAGGCGCTTGATATAAAGTTTGAGTTTACCTGGACAAAATCGCTGATTCAGGGACAAAACTGGAATGCGTTGTGGGAAAGTAATTTCCAGCCCATTACGGTGGGGAACTTTTGTTCGGTGCGGGCCGATTTTCATCCTGCCAATTCCACGGTACGCTATGATTTGATCATCAATCCGCGGATGGCCTTTGGAACCGGGCACCATGAAACGACCTATCAATGCCTGGCAGCAATCGAACGATTGCCAGTTTCCAATGCGCATTTATTAGATTACGGCTGTGGCACCGGCATTTTGGCCATCCTTGCGGCCAAAAACGGGGCACAAACCGTAGAGGCGGTAGATATTGAATTGGAATCGTATGAAAACACGCTCGACAATTGCCGCATCAACGCGGTAGAAAACGTCATAGCGCGTTGCGGCACCTTGGAAGCGGTGGAAGGCAGCAATTTTGATGGCATTTTGGCCAATATTAACCGAAATGTGATCCTGGATTCCTTCCCGCGCTTGTACGAACTGCTGAAACCGGGTGCCTGGTTGTTGTGCTCGGGCATTTTGGCGCAAGACGAAACCATTATTTGCGAATCTGCCGCTGCTTTAGGCCTGCAAAAGAAATTTCAGGGACAACGCGGCAATTGGCTTTGCATCGAGTTTCAAAAATGAACCTGATGCCAGCGTTCCGAGCGCAAATACCAGATTACCAATAAGATCGTAACCAGCCAATACAAGATTTCCGCCGCCCATACCCAACTCAAGGGCAAATCGGTAAAGGTGGTTATACCGTAAATATATCCCAGGTACACCGAAATGGTTACTAATTGCAATTGCAAACCAAACCAGGTTGCACCTGTACCCGCCAGCGTATTGTTGAGCACCGAACCAAAAGAAGCCAGAGCCAGTATGACCAACAACACGTAAAAAATGGGTTGCGTTTGACCAATCAGGCTCATATCCGACTTACCCAGCAAGGGGTACAGGAAAAATTCTGGAAAAAACAGGATGGGCACGGAGAGGATCATCGAGACAAAGAAGCACAATTTGCCCGTTTTCCAGGCAGCCAACAGCACTTCATGGTGCCGACCTTGACCAATCAGGTTGCTCACGAGGGTATTTACCCCGGCAGAAAAACCCCACAAGGGAATAGACAACAGCAAATACACCGTACGCGCCAGGTTTGAAACGGCCAGGGCGTGTTGCCCTAAATTCTCTACCATCCCGAAAAAAAACACCCAACTTCCCTGCGAAACGGCCGCCTGCGCCACGACCGGCAAAGAAATACGCAATTGATGGCGCATTACCTGCCAGATCGTTTCATTGGGGTGGTACACCAAATCAGGTTCCAGGGTATCCAACACATCGGGGTTGAGTGGCGCTACCCGTGGCTGTACCAACACCTGCTCCGTGGAGCGTTGCAAGCGAAACAACCCCAAAGACCGGTTTTTTTTGTCTAATAAGATATAAATGGCAAAAAACACAAAAGCGATCCCTTCTGCTATGGTACTGGCCAAGCCCGAGCCGCCAATGCCCATTTGTGGAAACCCGAATTTACCAAAAATCAGCAGGTAATTCAACGTCAGGTTCACCAAGGCCAAAATTACCGTATCCAACAAAATAATTGCTGGCCGCGCAATGCCTGCATACAAAGAAATCAGGGCCACCCCAGCATAACTAAAAAACACCCCGTAACTACGGTAATGGATATAATCGAGGCTTTTTTGATAAATTTCGGGTGAATGGGTCAAAAATAAATGAAAAAACCAGGGCGTGGCAAAGTGCATAAACAACCACATGATGACCGCCAAAGCCAGTTCGAACAGCAGCATGGCGTGAAACGTGTATCCCACGGCGGCAGGTCGGCGCTCACCCATGCGGCGCGCGATCATAATTTGGCCACCCCTCGAAAATCCGTAACCGATGGCTGCAACCGTGATATAAAACACCCCTACGAAACCAATGGCGGCAAATTCAACTTCGCCCAAATGGTACAACAAAACAGCATCACTTAACGCAATTACATTTTGCGCCGCAGAACCCAGCATGATCGGCGCAGAGATGCGCCATATTTGGCGGTAAGTAAGATCGAGTTGCACTTTATTATCCTTTAAAAAACTTTCCAGGGTTTCCACCACTGTGGTAGTACCTTCCAATGTTGTTGCACCTTGATACCCGGATTGATAAAAACAAGGCTTAAATCATAAAAATCGACGGTTAAGCGCACCCTCGGATGGGCTTTGATCTGTTTCCAGGCCTCCATCATTTCGCGCGACCAGTACATATCATCAAAAACAAACACGGTTTGATCGTTGCTATGCGCCAAACATGCCTCAAAGTACGACATGGTTGGCGCTAAACGATGGTTGCCATCCAAATAAACCAGGCCCAACGGAGCAAGTGCTTCTAATGCCGCCGACAATTGCGACTCAAAAGGCCCTACCCTGACCTTAACTTTGTTTAAATCAAGGAGTTGCAGATTGGTTTGGGCTACTGCAGCCGTGTTGGGGCAGCCTTCCATCGAAATAAAAGGCGCATTCCGGGCGGCTGCTGCCAAGTACATGGTGCCTATGCCGGTAGAACTGCCCAATTCCAATAAGTTATTCGGTTTAAAATGATGCGCCAGCCTAAACAAACGCCGGCCTTGTCGCGCTGAACTCGCCGACCGCTGCACCAATTTGCGCAGCGGCACCAACTGTTCTTTTTTTTGCGCCCCGGCGCCATAATCTGTCCGCTCGATCATGATCTCACTGGCTAGCATTTTTTGGCGGATTGCCTCAATGTCGCGAAAAGCGTAATATCTTCGCCGATCTTCTAATACCGCCTGCGCCAATTCGTACACAAAAGGCGTGTGCAACTGATATTTGGTACGCGCTTGAAAATAAAATTCAAAAAAGGGCCAAAGCAGCACGGCAGTTAAATTATCAGATGAAGCAAATAAGGAAATATTAGCAAACGGGGCAATATTTGGTTAAAAAACATTTAAAACCAAGTCGCTGCAAAAATAGCTACAAATCGGCTCCGTTTTTGCTTTAATTCGATACAAAAACGAAGTCCACTTTATGAAGAACATCCGCTTTCCATTCGCTGCCATGCTCTTGTTTGCCAGCACGTTTGCGTTCAGTCAATCTTATAAAACGGCGGGTGGTATCCGCATCAACAAAGGCATCGACCTTACCGTACAACAATTTATTGCTGATGGTTGGACCGTAGAGGGCATTTTGCACTCTTCGATTGGTTCTTCCAACCTGGGCCTTACCTTATTGGCCGAAAAACACCATAAAGTGATTTTCCGCAATGCCAATTTTTATACAGGTGCTGGTTTGCACTATTACAGCCAAAACGAGCCCATCAACAGTGAAGTTGTTTCCAAAAACGTGATGGGTATTTCGGTAATTGGTGGTTTGGAAGTATCTATTGGCCGCATCAATATTGGTTTCGATTGGAAGCCGGAATTACACCTGACGGGCGATGGAAAGGCTTTTGATTATTACGGCGCGGCACTTTCCGCCCGTTACATCTTCTATAAGCGCGAGCGCAAAAAGGTGAGCGACTGGAAGGTTTGGGACAAATTTGATAAAAAGGACAAAAAGAAAAAGCGCAAATAATAGACTTGTTGCGGTGGGGAGTAAAAAGTCTAATTAAGCTGCTTTCTTCAACCATTGCAAAATGGCTTTCGCGGGGTACACGGTGCTGAGAATTTGCACATCGTGTACCTCGCCGTATTTGAAGGAAATATAATCGCCTTCGCTGTAGTATTCCCGCCGGGTATGCCCTAATTCATCCGTGATGGTACACACACAGGCACCTTCTAGCAAGAGGAAACTCTCCAAAACATCATGGTGTACTTCTTCCGGTACAAATTCCTGGACAAAAACGACAAACATATCGGCGGTATCATCACTGCGCAACGGGTGCATGTGGATATTATCGAGGTGGTCAGGTGCCTGAATATGTTGGGTGGCCGCTTGCCAATCCAACCAGTTTGAATCAGGATGAATCAACGGTGGATGCTCGATATCAATGGAGGCAAAGGTTTGTTCCTGCTCCTTTAAACGTTCTATTTTCTGCAAAATCCGGAAACGCAACGACAGCGGCGGTTCAATGGCATTGGCCTGCGCGATAAGCAACAATGCTTGTTCCGCTTGTTTTACCGCTTCGTCGGTTGGTTCAGTATGGCCTTCCTGCTTTAACCATGACCGAATAGACTCAATCGTTATGTCTGTTTTGCGTTCCAAAATAGGGTTTTATAAAAAAATGATTCCAAAAACGTTGCGAAAAGTCTGCTTTGCCAGATGAATGCGTGTTTTACTTTGCGCGGTGGCGGAATTAACCACAAAATTAGATTTTTTCCAGCAAATCAAGCCAATCCTGTTATTTATGCCGCCTTTTTTAATCCGCGCTTAAAACTATACGATATTTACCAACAATTAGATCCATAATCCAGGCAACATTCTTAAAAAGAAATTTTTAATTTTGCCTTAAACTTCCATTTCCGTATCGCTGAAATATTAAAACATGGCTAAAATAGAAGATGCCCTGAAAGCAGCCATTGTCCGAATGCCGGTAAAAGAAAAAGACAAACTGTTGCTTCGGCTGGTTGCAAAAGACGAAAAACTCATCAATCGACTCATTTTTGAACTCCTGGAGGACGGTACCACCCTGGATGAGCGGGCTACCGCTTTGCGTAAAAAGATCTTGAGAGAATTGCCGCCAGCCGAATTCAAGTACCTTACGCCTGGCTTGTTGATGATGGAGTTGCGGTATTTGAGCGGTCGCATTACAGAACATGTTGGCGCCACCAAAGATAAAGTGGGTGATGTTTCGCTGACCATCCTGCTTTTTGTAGAGGCTTTCCGGCGGCATTTACCGATGCTGAACACGCATCCGCCAAAACGCAGCGAAAAGTTAGCCTTTTATATGTTGCGCCGGATGGCTACGATTTTGAAAAAGGTCGAAAAATTGGACGAAGACTATCACCTGGAGTTTCGCAACGACCTGAATGATCTCCTGGCTTTCCTCTGGAGTTTTAAACCAACCGCCGATTATGCCTCGAAATTCGAGATACCTACAAAGTTCACATAAAATTCACCTGTTTATACCTGCATTCTTGCGCATAAGCTGCCACCTTCGCGGTCTGAAAAATTTCCTATCATGAAACATTACGACCTTATTATTGTAGGCGGCGGGGTGTTGGGCACCTTCCATGCCATGCATGCACTCGAACTGGGCTTGCGCGTTGCTGTATTAGAACGCAGCAAAACGCCCCGCGGTTCTTCGGTACAAAATTTCGGACAGGTTGTCCCTTCCGGCATGGACGCTACATGGCAACAATACGGCCGTAAAAGTCTGGAGATTTATAAAGGGATGCAGGCGCAATTTGATATCTCCGCCCGTCAAAACGGCTCCGTTTATATCGCATCAAATGTGGAAGAAATGACCCTGCTGGAAGAACTGGCAACCATCAACCGCGCCAATGATTATCCCTCGGAATTGTTGAGCGCTGAACAAACGCTGGCCCGTTACGAGGGATTGCGTGCTGATTACTGCGTTGGTGCCTTGTTTTTCCCGGAAGAAATCACCCTGGAACCGCGTATTGCCCTGGCCCGCATTCAACAATACCTGGTAGAACAACGCGGTTTGGACTTATTTACCCAAACCTTGGCCATCGGTATCGAAAGCAACAGCGCAGGCTGCCAGGTACATACCAGCGATCAGCGCCGCTTCGAAGCAGACCAGGTTTTGGTGTGCAGCGGTTATGAATTTCAAACGCTTTATCCTGAAATATACGCCCAAAGCGACTTGCAAGCGGTGAAACTGCAAATGATTTTGCTCGAACAGCAGCCAACGCAGGTGATACCCGGTTCTATTTTGACCGGTTTGAGTATTCGGCGCTATGAGAGTTTCCGCGAATGTCCATCGTATGCCGCCATTAAAGCGCGGGAGGACGCCGATAGTTTAGACCGCAAATGGGGCATTCACATCCTGTTTAAACAAACGGCGGACGGTTCCATTATCCTGGGAGATTCGCATGAATACGCCGACGCCGCTGTTTCGGAGGAGTTGCGCATCGAATTGAAGGAGGAGATCAATCAGTATATGATCGAATCGGGCAAGCGGATTTTTGATTTACAAAACTGGAACGTGCGTGAAACCTGGGCAGGTGTGTATGCCCAGTGTAAGACGAGCGATATTTTCCGCCATACCATCGACGGCCGCATCCATTTGCTTACCGGTATCGGGGGCAAGGGCATGACGGGCAGCGCAGGATTTGCATCAGAAAACATTCAAAACTATCTATGATTCAATTAGTTGTATTCGATATGGCCGGCACTACAGTCGACGAACAAAATGTAGTGTACAAAACAGTTCACCAGGCCTTGTTGCGCGGTGGATTTGACGTAAGTCTGGATACCGTGTTGTGGCATGGTGCTGGAAAAGAGAAATTTCAGGCCATCAAAGATGTGCTTGCCTACTTGCAAAACGGTGTGGTAGACGAAAAGGTCGCCAAGGCGATCCACAAAGATTTTGAGCAATTGCTGGATGCTGCGTATGCGGTGTTACAGCCTATTCCAATGCCGGGCGCAGAACAGGTTTTTGCCGAATTGCGCGCTCGAGGTATTAAAGTGGTGCTCAATACAGGGTATAAACGCACGGTAGCCGAATTTTTGCTGCACCGCCTGAAATGGAAGGTCGGCACAACGGTTGATATGCTATACACGGCGGATGATATTGCGATGGGTCGTCCGCACCCGGATATGATTCAGGCCGCGATGGCTGCTTTGGGTGTTACCGATGCCAAAAATGTGGCTAAAATCGGTGATTCCATGATTGATATTGAAGAAGGGAAAAATGCGGGCTGCGGTATTGCGGCGGGGATTACGACAGGTGCTCAGAGCGAGGAACAATTGCGGTTGGCGGAGCCTACGCATATTTTGCATGGATTGGGGGAGGTTTTGGAGTTGGTGTAGAGGGGGGGAGAGCACGTAGAGGGGGGTTCCACGGAGTAGCTCGGAGGTATGGAGTTTCGCGGAGAAAAGGGGTTCCACGGAGTAGCTTGGAGGTACGGAGTTTCACAGAGGTAACATCCTAAGGGAATTGTGCATTGTATTATTTACTATAAATCATTTCTCCGTGTAACTCCGTTCCTCCGAGCTCCTCCGTGGAACCCTGCTCTACGCCCTCCCCCCTACAACACCAGGACCTTCCCGCGCAAAAACACCGCACCCGCTTTACCATCCACGCTCCAAAAATAAGCACCTGCCGGCAAACCTGATAAAGAAATTTCAATACCTGCCTGCGCTGTATCCAGCAATGCCGAACGGACCAAACGCCCATGCAGGTCGAAAAGATGCCAGGTAGCGCCTTGCTCAAATGCCTGATTGACCACCAGTTTCACATAAGTAGTGGCAGGATTGGGGAACACCGACACCGCAGGCAATGGACTCACCGGGCCACCGCCAGTGCCGACGGTGCTGGTGCAAGGCAGGCCCGGGTTTTCGGGCGGACCCAGGCGAAAATTGGGAAAGGAGGGCATGGAAGCACCACATCTAGTCGGGAAAGCCTGTCCATGTTGCTCCACATTACAATTAAGGCCGGGCGCATCTGGATTATGAATTACGTGATAGAAATGGGTATCACCTCCAGCTAGGCCGTAAATTTTGCAGTCAGGCCCAAGTTGCAGCTGGGAAAAAAGCGTTGCTAAAAGATCTTTAAACCCATCCCATTCTGCTACCAAGGTCTGCGATGCACTAATGTCGTCTGCTAAAAGATCCAATTGATATAGATTTCTCCTTGCCCCTAAGTATAAAAATCTTCCGTTTGGGGATACTGCACATCCAATTTCGCCAACAAGTGGTTGTATGCCATAGTCATAATGAATGGTATCGAATTTTGTAAAATACCCAAGTTCCCGATCAAAACTGTACACCATGATGGGATTGAAAGGGTTTGTTCGGTATAATGTTTTACCATCCGGCGCGAAAACCATTTGTCCATATCCTTCTCCAGTAATACTTGGCTTAATACCAATTGCCTGGGTAAAGGTATCGACAATACCCTCCTTTGTAAGTTTTAGAATATAAAAAACATTATTCGTTCTTCGGGTTGTTACAACCCACCAGTCTTTTCCATTTGCATTTTTAACAGCGACTAGTTCACCTCCGAAGAGTGTATCATTTATTAATTCCACATTTTTATTTACAACCTTTCCTAAACCATTGTTGAAGCGCAGGTCAACAGTACTTAGTAGCAGTTTATCTGAATATACGTCTTGAACTGGCATGGTTACTTGCTTTACCGGTTTGTGAAACAGGCAATAAATACTATCCGATTCTGGAAGCGGTAAAAAAACGGCACTTTGGTAGCCAGAAGCATATCCTCGATTATTTTGAATACAACTCAAATTATGCAAATAACCGGGATTAATGTTATTGCCATTATCAATCAATTGATCATCTGCGCCGTTTATAGCACATCCATTCGTATAAGCAATTAATTTACCAGATGTATCACATATACTTGCATTGCAAACGTACATGTTAAGATTTCTATAATTGTAATAGGCATTTACCGGGTTTTGATTGAAATCAATGGTAATTCCTCCGAAGTTTTGGTTATTTAAATTGTTATTACTTCCAGCTACCCAGATGTAGTCTTGCTTTTGTGCCAATAACAAACAGGGGGCAATACAGACTAGTAGTATTCGAAGTAGTTTTTTCATTGGAAAACAAATTTGGCTGCTTTGAAATGTTATACTTGGGTTTGGCTTAGGTAAAATTTTAGCGATGTGCGGGGGCGCGTAGAGTGTAGTTCCACGGAGGAGCTCGGAGGTACGGAGGTGCTGTGTGCAAAACCAAATTATT
>JBBAVI010000101.1:0-20461 GCA_040397785.1 Saprospiraceae bacterium
CGTTGTCATACCAATGGTTCACAACCGAAGCCGACCGAATACGCACCAACAAATGAAAATGATTTTTTAACAAACAATAGGCATACGTTTCCGCTACCGGATGAATATGCTTGGTAAATTTGTCCAAAAACAAGGCAAAACTGCGCTCATCCTTAAACAAATCCTCACCATTTATCCCTCTGTTATAAATGTGGTAAAATACCCCACAACGCATGCGATAAGTGTGTTTCTTCACGGATTAAAGGATTAAAATGAAAATTTTGATTCAAAACATTTTCACAAAAATAAGCGTACACCCAATAGCACGCAACCTAGCCGCATTAGATTTATCCTTATGCGCATCAATTAAAGCCTGAAGATTATACCCCTCAATGACATTTAAAATAATCAAAAGGCTCCCGACATTCCAAACACCGAAACAAGGCCTTGCAAGCGGTAGAACCAAACTGCGACAACATTTCTGTTTGTTCCGAGCCACAATGCGGACATTTAATCGCCGATTTTTCGCCCAATAAAGCCTTTTTATCTATGGAAACCGATGCAGGAGCCGCAATGCCATATTTTTCTAACTTTTCCCTACCAGCGGCACTCAGCCAATCGGTGGTCCATGGTGGACTGAGCACCGTTGTTACTTTAACCGGTTCCATACCAGCCGATTGTAAGGCTGCACGGATGTTTACCTCAATGACCCCCATAGCAGGGCAGCCGCTATAGGTAGGGGTAATGACCACTTCCAAGGTTTCATCCGCTAATAAACTTACGGAACGTATAATACCCAGATCTTCAATGGTTAATACCGGTATTTCAGGATCACAAACTTGTTCCAAAACCCGTTTCGCTTGCGACAAGCGGTCGGCACCAGTGCGCTTTATATCTTCCATACATTGTTTAATTGGAAACAAAACACAAGTTTTCAGGGCTTGGTTGCAAGATTAGGCCAACAATAAATCTATTTTTTCTGCAACAGTTCCGGTTTCCCATCGCCGCATCCACCACAAACCCAAGCCAATAAAATAACCCGGATGCAACAATCGATTTCCAAATACTGCTACGGCTGCATCCAATTCCTCGATTATAATCCGTTCTGCCTCCGCATTGGGTGCAAAGGCAATTGCGGTCGCGGTTTGCCAGGCCGCACCCCGTGCCATTTTGATGCTAAAATTAATCATACCCTCATCGTCCGTTCGCAACAACCAATCCATCCATTGGAAAGGTAACCATATCTTTGCCAGCCGAGTTTGGGTATCATCTACCAGATTACCAATCGTTGAATTGACCAACTCAAAATCATGTTTTAAGCCAAAAATGGCATCTTTAGACCGGGTATGGGCCGCTGCAATGCCCAAATCAAGGTTGATGTGCGCATTTACCCCCAATATTAAGTGTTGTAAAACAGGAACAGACGGGTCCTCTGTTGCCTCAAACGCAACCTTCCACGCTTTTGTAAGCGGCTTGCTTTGTTGCCAGGCATCCCAGGCATCCAAATAACGCTGGGCAAAAATCACATCCAAACGCTCCATGCGGGTGCCATTTTCAAACATATTAGCATTGATCCCCGCCTCCACCGCCTTGGTCATTTGATAATACAATGCAGCAAAATACCCTTGAGGAGATTGATGCGTTTTGGCCCACGCCAATATAATTTCCAGCCGTTGTAATACTTCGGAGATTGATGTCATGTAAATTTTCAATAATGGGTAACGCCCCTGATTAGGAACGCGCTGTAATTGCAGGGCAAATATACCTTTCTAATTTAAAAATCTACTTCCATCTTTACGACTTCAAAAAAAACTTATGCGCTATACCATCCTGCTTTTCCTGCTTTTTTGGGGCACTTCTTGTAGCAGCCCCGAACAACAATTAAATCGACTGCAATATGATTTGATTTATAAACACCCCAAACCGGAAACTTTTCTGATAAAAATACCAACCGATACCCTTGAGTTGCCGCTCCCGCAAGTACAAAGCCAAGCAACATTGGATTTTATTGCCCGCTGCAAACAACAAGCCCAGTCCATACCCGCCATAACGCTTCCGGTAAACCAACAAAAAAGATTGTTTTATCTATTGTTTGCGCTCGACTCCCTGCATCGAAGTTATGGACAAATCATTCGTCCACAAGAATATGCCATGGGTGTTTTGCCCCAACGTATTTGTCCTCCAGAAAAAGGCGTACAAAACGCAGCGCTTTTCATGGCCCTGCTCGAAAAAATTCCTGCCTATTATGATTTGGTGGAAAGCCGCTGGATCAAACCCCAACTTGCCGACTTACCGAGCGCCATTGCTACTGCCCAATCGGCACTTGATGCCCTAAATACACTAGAAAAAATACCGGAAGGCTTGAATACAGCGCAACAAACAACATTTATAAACCTGTTGCCACCTGCAAAAGCGGCACTAAAAAACTTCATCGGACTGTGCCAAAGCGGCTATTTATTGTAAAACAGGATCAAATATATTTCGTCTGCTCCTTTTCCTGTAATACATCTTTTAATTCTTTCAAATATGCATATTGCGCAGGCAAACTGCGTTTGAATGCCTCTTTTACTGCTACAAAAGCGCCTTTTTCCATAGATGGAACGAGGCTTTTGATGCGTTGTTTGGCTTTTTCTTTCGCAACGCGATAATCTTCATAAATCAAAGCGCGCAACGAAGGGATTTCATGCCAATCGGCTTCAATCGCAATAGCCTTGCGCGACTCTCCATTTTCCAAAGTGACTGGTTCCAATTCAATACAGTTGGTAAAATGAGCAGGTACCGATTGGAATGTTTCGGTGGCTTCCCACTGGGCTTCGTCCGCACCTTCCGCACATTTATTTACCATAAACACCTCTAAACCAGTATCCCGCATCCGGTAAATAATCACATCCACTTGTTCATTTGCCATAATAGAAGCCTTTTGTCAAAAACTGATTGCCCGTAGAACACCTTACTAATAAAAAAGTTCAGCCGCTTCAGGCGCTTGTTGAAGCGTAAATCGCCTGCAAAGATCGGACAAATCTTTCAGAAACCCCACCTAAAGCAATACAATTGGATAATAAATGCGCTTAATATTGATTTATAAGGATTTACATATTTAAATACCTTATATTCGGGTCGTCTTGATTTTCGAGGTTTTCGGATCAACGGGCGGCGTTTTTTTGGGCACCATCGCTTTAGGCGTCTTTTCATCCTCCAACCGCAACCGTTCTTCTGGCAGCAATCCATCATCCATATTCGGTTGAGCGCCGTCATCGGCTGGCATCAGCTGCCGTTGTCCAAACATAGCGCGGTCTAGTTCTCGAGAAAAGGAATCCATTTCTGTGAAAAAGTCAAATTCAGCCCCTGGGAGCATTCCAAGGGTTTGAGGATTAAATCGAAAAAAGAAACTGCCATTGCCGTTATGCTGCAGCGTATCCCATTTAAAATAAACCGTGGTATCTTGCCCCGGACCAAGTGCCATACCAGCGCGCATTTGATCCATCATTTTCTGAAAAGCACGCTCCATCTCTTCAAACGGGTCTGAAGATTGTGCAGCAGCGGAAAAAACAAATATCAAAAGGAAAAAGCAGGAAAAAAACCATTTTTTCATAGCAAAACATCTATTTTAAAGGCAAAGATAAGGCGATTCATCCATTACCCGCAAGTCTGAAATGATTAGAAATAAGTTTCAAAAGTGCCCGATGGTACCTTTAAAATGCCTGTTCGGAAGCAAAACTAAGGTTCATTGCTTTCCTGACGTTCCCGAGCCCAATCTGTATTGGCAAACACCGTAATTAATACGCCTGCCAGCACCATTACAATTTTAAAAACAAACGCAAACAATCGGCCTGGCAACTCCAAAAAGCCCAAAAATACCCATTGGGTTCCAACCATTTGCAGCACCAATCCGGTAAAGCCAAATACCACGAGCAAAAAACCCAGTAAAAGCCAGTATCCTTTATTTTTCATATCCTTGAGTTGATTAATTTTACTTGTACTCCCCTAACTTTGTCGGACAAAATTTGTTTAAACCCGAACAAAATAAAATCGAATTTGACACCCACCACTGTGCAAAGTCAGCCAAACGCAATCCAGTTAATCGAATGTCCCCGAGATGCGATGCAAGGCTTGCACGATTTCATCGAAACGGATGTTAAAGTAGCATACATCAACCAATTGTTGCGTGTCGGCTTTGATACCATCGATTTCGGATCGTTTGTAAGCCCCAAAGCCATCCCGCAAATGCGTGATACGGCCGAAGTGCTGGCAAAATTAGACCTTTCCCAAACCAACACCAAATTATTGGCCATTGTTGCCAACCAACGCGGGGCAGAAGATGCCTGCCAATACCCTGAAATTGATTTTCTCGGGTACCCATTTAGCATCAGCGAAACTTTTCAGTTGCGCAATACCAATGCGACCATCGCCGAAAGCCTCGAACGCACCAAAGCCATTCAGGAATTGTGTGTTGCCCACAACAAACAATTGGTCTTGTACATATCCATGGGGTTTGGAAATCCGTATGGCGACCCTTGGAACGGTGAAATCGTATACAAATGGGTAGATATTCTGGCTACATATGGTATCCGCATCTTTTCGTTGTCGGATACCATTGGATGCTCTAACCCGGAAAATATTTCCTATTTATTTGGCAACCTCATTCCCAAATATCCCGGCCTCGAATTTGGTGCCCACCTCCACACCCAACCCCAAAACTGGCGCGAAAAAATAGAAGCGGCCTGGGAAAACGGCTGTCGCAGGTTCGACGGAGCGATGCGGGGTTATGGTGGCTGCCCGATGGCCAAAGACGACCTTACCGGCAATATGGCTACCGAAAACCTGGTGTTCTTTTTTGACGAAAATAATGAAAATCTGCCCATCGACCGCGCGGCCTTCGGAAAAAGCATGGCGATGGCCTTGGAAGTGTTTCCATAAAATGAAAACCTGCCAAACCATGCAAAACACTTGTTAAACCGTGGTTAAAATTTAAAACAAAACTGATCCAACCTGACAAATAAAATATTGATAATCAAATTATTAGAATTCATTTAGTAAAAAATTTTAAGACTTGCAGACAACTACAACCCTTTACCCTGCATCAAAGCACCTAACTGAGCAGGGAAAACCCCTACTTTTGGCCCAAAGCGCACAATTAAAAGCATGCGCTTCGTTATTACTCTTTACATCAACATCGACTAAAGCCATGTTAAAAAAATTCTTTTCCACCGCACTGCTGCTTATTACCCTCAGTGGATTTGCGACCGCACAACGTATTGCTTATGTAGACGTTACCGCTGTTTTGGAAGCGTTGCCAGAATACCAAAAAGCACAAGAACAGTTGGATAAAATTGCCACCCAATGGCGTCAGGAAATTGCTGGCGAACAGGATAAAATCAAAGGCATGTACAGTAAGTATCAAGCCGAGCAAGTGTTGCTCAGCGAAGAAATGAAAAAGACCCGCGAAGAAGAAATTTTAACCAAGGAAAAAGAAGTGCGCGAAATGCAACGCCAAAAATTTGGTCCAGAAGGCGCCTTGTTCAAAAAACGCGAAGAATTAGTAAAACCGATACAGGATAAAGTGTATAACACCATCACTTCATTTGCTGAATCCAAAGGTTTTGAGTTTATTTTTGATAAAGGCAGTGCCTCCGGAATGTTGTTTGCCGATAAAAAATACGACAAAACGGAAGATGTCAAGGCGCTTTTGACGAAATAATCCCTTCTTAATGAGGCAGTAAGTTGTTTGTTTCCAATGCATTCGTATTCGATAGCGCAAAAATCAGGAACTCGTTCTATTTTTGCGGCGGCAACCAGGCAACTTACTGCCTTTTGATTTTACCACATTACGCACACACATGAAAAATACAATTGTCCTAACCCTCAGTCTACTGCTTTTTGCCTCAACTGCTGGTTTTTCTCAAAAATTCGGATATTGCAACTCCGAATTACTGCTCACACAGATTCCGGAAGTAAAAGCAGCCGACAGCGAATTACAGGCATTTCAAAACCAACTAACCAAACGCGGTCAGGAACGGGTAAAAGTTCTTCAGGATGCAGCCGCAGATCTGGGACGCAAAAAAGAACAGGGTACCATTTCTCCTAAAGACTATGAAACGCAAGCCGCAAAATTAAAAGAAGAAGAAACTGCGATTGGCGCTTATGAAAAGGAAGTATATGAAAAACTCGGCAAAAAGCGCGAGGAACTGTTCAAACCCCTGCTCGATAAGGTGAACACTGCCATGAATGATGTTGCCAAAGAAAACGGCTACATGTTTGTGTTCGATTCCAGCACCTCTTTTTTGCTGTATGCCAGCGAAACATTGGATGTAACTAAATTAGTGAAGGCTAAACTAGGCATCACCAACTAAGGCTTTATGGCGGCCATCGGTTTTTTTGATTCAGGTATTGGCGGTTTGACAGTGCTGCAAGAAGCGTTACAACGGCTTCCCAACGCCCGATATCTGTACTATGCCGATAGCGACCATGCACCTTATGGCACCAAATCGAAAGAGGAGGTGCTTTTGCATTTTATACATGCCATGGATTTTATCATGGACCATGGTGTACAAGCAATTGTAGTAGCCTGTAACACAGCAACCAGTGTTGGCATTGAAGCCGCCAGAGCGCGCTATACGATTCCGATCATTGGTATGGAACCGGCGGTGAAACCCGCACTTGTTGCTGCGGGCAACAAACGGGTACTGGTTTTTGCCACCAAACTTACCTTGCAACTCGAAAAATTTCGAGATCTTGTGGATCGCGTCGACGCCGACAACCGGGTAGATTATTTGCCTTTGCAAGAATTGGTTCAGTTTGCCGAACGCTTTGAATTTTCGGACGAACTAATTTTACCTTATTTGCATGCGCAATTAGCCGAAATAGACCTGACACAATACGGTGCGGTGGTATTGGGTTGCACCCATTTTCCGTTTTTTCGACAACAATTTGAAGCGGTATTGCCTCCTGACGTGCAAATTGTGGATGGAAATATCGGAACCATTAATAACCTTATGACGCGCATCGGCAAGGATACCATTAGCGGCCCAGGCGGTGTTCGGTATTTTATCTCAGGGAAAGAGGTTGATTTTGAACCTATCCAATCTGCTTTAAAATTTAGGACATAAAATCTCCTCATTTTCATAATTGCCCAAATACACCACCGAAATCTCAAAAGATGCCTGGCGTTGGTTGGCCTGCAATGCGTTCAAATTCAAATCGTAACTCATCCCCAGCAGCACATTTTCAAACTCCAGGCCCATCAAGGCAACCACAGCATCCAAGCCCAAGCCATCGGTGTTGCGCACTGGACGCAACCAGGTTCCAAAATGCAAGGCAGTAGAACCATATTTACCCATCGCAAAACGAATATTGGTACCTGCGTTCATTTCCAGATGCGGCCCTTGAATTGCAAACAGGAAGCGTGGCAATAAGGAGACCCGATTATTGTGCGTCAACGGAATGTTTGAAGAAAACTGACCGGATATTTTACGGTATAATTTATCTCCCTTTTGGGTATTTTCGGCAAATGAAATATTCGGCTCCAGGAAATGGTGCAAGGCCAATCCAGCAAAAACAGCCCCATATCGGCCAATTTTAGCAGTATAATTGATGCCTGCATTGTAATCTGTATAAGAAATATTATTTCCTGGCAGGTCTTCCCCGGTCCCAAAAGTATAACCGGTGCTTCCATCAAACTGATCGTGAAATTGCAAAGAACCATAATTGACACTCCGCTGGGTCAAACCTGCTTGTAAGCCTAAGGAAAGAAATTGCCGATCATTGACATCCAACGACTTATGATAAGCAATCGAAATGCCAATTTGTGTCGTGTTAAAATCTATTACCGGTACTTTATCGTTGTAAAAATTCAAACCAAGTCCGATTGCGTCTTTCCGTACATGCCTGCCTGGTGCATTAAACCGCAAATCGGCCGCTACCCCGAAAGTTTTAATCGGGTTATCCAACACATTACGCCACTGATCACGGTAAATAAACCCCACGCGGTATTTGCCCTCAATAGCCCCGGTTAAGGCAGGATTTAAACTCAATGGAGCAGCATAAAACTGCGTAAAATGCTTGTCTTGCGCAAAACCTTGGTGCAACAGACAGATTATAAAAGCGAAAAGGAGGAAAATTTTCTTCATACGTTCAGGCAAAATTTTGGCAAAGGTACATATAAACGTTTTACTAGAAGGAATCTACAAGCAAGAAGCGCTTATTTCCTGCCACAAACGTACCAAATGATAATTAATTGGCGCAGATGCTTGAATTTAACGATTACACCAATCATTTTTTATGCACCAAACGGCCAAACCACGTCAATTTTCAATTGTCAATTTTCAATTAAATTCTACCTTTCGCCTGAAAACATACCGACCACCTATTGATTTGTAAAATACCTAAAAATGGCTCAACATCAACGTTCTGAATTCAAACCATACATTGCTGCCGACGATCGAAGCGTCAAGGAGTTTACCTTGCGGGCAGTTTTACTCGGATCCTTGTTTGGCATCCTGTTTGGAGCCGCAACCGTTTACCTCGCTCTGAAGGCGGGTTTGACCGTATCTGCGTCCATTCCGATTGCCGTTTTGGCCATTTCCCTGGGCCGCCGATTTTTAGGCACCACCATTCTTGAAAATAACATCATTCAAACCACCGGCTCTGCGGGCGAATCGGTCGCCGCCGGGGTTGTATTTACCTTGCCTGCTTTTTTGTTTTTAAGTGATGGCATTGGAAAAGGCTACTTTAATTACTGGACCATCTTAATGTTGGCCATTTTTGGGGGCATCCTAGGGGTATTGATGATGATTCCTTTGCGCCGTTCTTTAATTGTCAAAGAACATGATAATTTGCCTTACCCGGAAGGAACGGCCTGCGCACAAGTGCTGATTGCGGGCGAAAAAGGGGGCGATTTTGCCAAAACAGCCTATCAAGGACTTGGCTTTGCCTTTGTTTTTGCCATTTTACAAAAAGTACTGCATGTGATTGCGGAAGTACCCAAGTTTGCCACTACAGCAGCCAATAAGTATTTGCCTGCGGCGGTCGTCAGTGGCGAAATAACCCCGGAGTACCTCGGGGTGGGCTATATCATTGGTCCACGCATTGCAGGTGTACTCGTTGCGGGCGGCGTCCTGGCTTGGCTTGGACTGATTCCGTTATTGGCCACCTTGGTTCCTGCGGATACAATTGCGGCCCAATTGGCAAAATTAGGGTTGATGGATCCAACTGTTGCGAACGCGCGATATGGATGGGACCCGATGGCCCATTCCTTTGCCAACTTATCGGATGCTGTGTATCGGGCTTATGTGCGTCAAATTGGGGCCGGTGCGGTGGCTGGGGCCGGTTTTATCACCTTATTCAAAACCATGCCTACCATCATTTCCTCTTTTCGAGAGAGTTTGGCCGACATGCGCAACCGCGATAAAAACGTTGCGGTGGTGCGCACCGAGGATGATCTGTCGATGAAAGTGGTCGGAATAGGCATTTTGGCATTAATTTTATTGATGGCGATCTTACCCAACGTGCCCGGTGATAATTTTTTCAGTAAATTATTGATTGGCGTGTTGGTAATCGTGTTTGGATTTTTCTTTGTGACAGTATCCAGCCGTATTGTCGGAATCATCGGAAGCAGCAACAACCCAATTTCGGGTATGACCATCGCGACGATCATGGGCACTGCTTTGGTATTTATTGGGGTGGGCTGGACCGGAAAGGTGTATGAACCCATGGCGTTGGTGGTAGGCAGCATGATTTGTATTGCAGCAGCCAATGCAGGCGCTACATCTCAGGATTTAAAAACCGGATATATTGTAGGTGCCACGCCGCGCTATCAGCAATTGGCCTTATTTATAGGTGTCATTGTTTCTACCTTAGTTATCGGATTTACGGTACAGTTTTTGGATAATCCGACTGCGGAAATGCGTGCTGCAGGGATCGAACATGCCATTGGTGAAAAATTCAATGCGCCCCAGGCGACTTTAATGGCCACGTTGATCAAAGGGTTGCTTTCTTTTAACCTCGATTGGCAGTTTGTTTTGGTGGGATTGTTTATTTCCATCACGATGGAACTCTGTGCGGTAAAATCCTTGTCTTTTGCCGTGGGCTTGTATTTGCCCCTTTCCACCACCCTTCCGATTTATGTGGGCGGTGCGTTGCGCGGTTTAACCGATTGGATGGCCAAACGCAAAGGGGAGGAATTGGAAGATGCCGATTTGGGCAAAGGAAGTTTGTTTGCAACCGGATTGGTGGCAGGCGGCGCGCTTGCCGGCGTGGTTGTTGCGATGTTACAAGCAGCCGATGCCACGGCCAAACCTTTAGAAACGCTGAGTTTGGAACATGGGCTGACCGGCAGCCTGGGCGTTGGCGGATACGATGGCTTAGGTTTGGCGTTTTTTACCATCCTTGCGGTATTTTTAGTACGTGCAGCACGAAAGAAATAAGGCTTTTTGGGCGATCAAGTTTTGATTATGTCTAAATAAGGTCAAATATCAATTCCTTTTCAACAGAATATTTGGCGGATGCGTTCAGCCAAGTAGTTTTACATCGAAAATATCACTTATCACTCGTTACTCATCACAAACAATGAGTTGGTTAACTAACTTTTTAACATCTTCTATCGGCCAGAAATTTGTCATGGCCATGAGCGGCATCTTTTTGATGCTGTTTTTGATCGTTCACCTAATTGGCAATTTACAACTTTTGAACGACGACGGTGGAGAATCCTTCAATGCGTATGCGCATTTCATGACACACAACCCATTGATCAAAATTGTATCTTATTTGTTGTATGCTTCTATACTGTTGCATGCGATCCAAGGATTGTTGTTGTGGCAACGCAACAAGGCTTCCCGCGGCGCAGTAAGGTATGCAGTAAACCATGTGCGGAGCAGCGAAGTTTCTTCGCGCAACATGGCTTGGTTGGGTATTATCATTTTAGTGTTTTTGATCTTGCACATGTACCAATATTGGTTTCAAATGCACTGGGGTAATGTACCGTTCATCGAATACAGCAGCGTAGATCATCCTGTAAAAGATTTGTATGCGCTTGTTGGTGCCTCTTATCAGAGCCTGGGTTATGTGCTGTTTTATGTAATTTGCATGGGTGTCGTTTCTTACCATTTGTGGCATGGATTCTGGTCTTCTTTCCAGACACTGGGCCTCAATCACCGGAAATACACGCCTATAATCAAAGGTTTGGGTATTGCCTATTCAGTTGGTGTACCTGTTTTGTTTGCCGTGATTCCGGTTTGGATGTACATCAAATAATCAATACAAACATTTTTGGGCAACTATTTGCTCGTTTTCAACCATCGTATATACAACCAATACAACAATATAGCAATGGATCCGAAACTCGATTCTAAAGTACCTGTCGGTGAAATGGCGGAAAAATGGACCCACTTTAAAGGTTCTGTTCCGCTGGTCGCGCCCAACAACAAACGCCGCATTGATGTAATCATCATCGGTACCGGTTTGGCTGGTGCCTCTGCGGCCGCTTCCCTAGGTGAGTTGGGTTATAATGTGAAATCTTTTACGTTTCACGACAGTCCACGGCGTGCGCACTCAATTGCAGCACAAGGTGGCATCAATGCAGCAAAAAACTATCAAAACGACGGTGACTCTGTGTACCGCCTGTTTTATGATACCATCAAAGGGGGCGATTACCGCGCCCGGGAAGGCAATGTACACCGCCTGGCGGAAGTTTCTGGTTCGATTATCGACCAGTGTGTTGCCCAAGGTGTACCCTTTGCACGGGATTACGGTGGCTTGCTCGATAACCGCTCTTTTGGCGGCACCCAGGTATCACGTACCTTTTACGCACGGGGCCAAACCGGACAGCAATTGCTAATCGGCGCATACCAATCTTTGAGCCGTCAGATAGCCGAGGGTAATGTAAAACTCTACAACCGCCACGAAATGCTGGATGTAGTCGTGGTGGATGGTAAATGCCGTGGTGTAATCGTACGCAACTTGCTAACGGGCGAATTAGAACGCCATGCTGGCCATGCCGTAGTATTGGCAACCGGCGGTTATGGTAACGTATTCTATTTGAGTACCAATGCCATGATGTGTAATACAACGGCCACCTGGCGCGCACACCGACGTGGTGCGTTCTTCAGCAATCCTTGCTATACACAAATTCACCCAACCTGTATTCCGGTTTCGGGCGATTACCAGTCAAAACTGACGCTGATGTCGGAGTCCTTGCGCAATGATGGCCGTTGCTGGGTACCAAAAGATCCGGCCGACCGCCTCAAGCACCCGACACAGATTCCGGAAGAAGCACGCGATTACTACCTCGAGCGCCGTTATCCTGCATTTGGCAACTTGGTTCCGCGTGACATCGCCAGCCGTGCCGCTAAGATAGAGTGCGACAATGGAAAAGGCGTGGGTTCTACCGGTTTGGCTGTGTACCTCGATTTTGCAGATGCCATCAAGCGTCTCGGAAAAGAAACTGTAGCCGCCCGTTATGGTAACCTGTTTGAAATGTACCAAAAAATTACCGGCGATAACCCTTATGAAGTACCGATGCGCATTTATCCGGCGGTACACTATACCATGGGCGGTTTGTGGGTAGATTATAATTTGATGACCACCATCCCAGGCTTATATGCTTGTGGAGAAGCCAATTTCAGCGACCACGGTGCCAATCGACTGGGTGCTTCTGCGTTGATGCAGGGTTTGGCAGATGGCTATTTCGTTTTGCCTTACACCATTGGTTCTTATTTGAGCAGCGAAATTCGCACTGGAAAATTAAGCACTGATTTGCCAGAATTTGAAGCCGCTGAGAACGATGTTCGCAGCCGGATTGAAAAATTCAAATCCCTCAAAGGCAATCAAAGTGTGGAAAGTTTCCACCGCCGTTTGGGTATCATCATGTGGGACTACTGCGGTATGGCACGCAATGAAGCAGGTTTGAAAAAAGCCATCGAAATGATTCGTGCATTGCGGGAAGAATTTTGGAAAGATGCATACGTGCCAGGTGGTTCTGATGAATACAACCCCGAATTGGAAAAAGCATGGCGTGTGGCTGATTTCATTGAACTGGGCGAATTAATGTGCATCGATGCCTTGAACCGCAACGAATCTTGTGGCGGCCACTTCCGCGAAGAATATCAGACGGAAGAAGGCGAAGCATTGCGCGACGACCAAAATTATATGCACGTCTCAGCCTGGGAATTTAAAGGCGACAGCGCTGAGCCTGCACTGCACAAGGAAGCATTGGAATATGAAGTAGTGAAAGTAACGCAACGGAGTTACAAGTAATCATCAACATATTATCATTCATCATTTCGCACTTACCAAAAGATGAAACTGACACTCAAAATATGGCGCCAAGGCGGCCGTTATAAAGGTGAATTTGTCACCTATAACCTCGACAATGTCAATGAGCATATGTCCTTCCTGGAAATGCTTGATGTGTTGAACGAAAGTTTGATTTTAAAAAAAGAAGAACCAATTGCTTTTGAACACGATTGCCGCGAAGGTATCTGCGGTACTTGTTCGCTCGTAATTGATGGTCGGGCACACGGACCGATGCAGGGAACTACAACCTGCCAGGTACACATGCGCCATTACAAAGACGGCGAAACCATTGTTATTGAGCCATTTCGCGCAAAAGCGTTTCCGGTTATCAAAGACTTGGTGGTAAACCGTTCTGCATTCGACCGCATTATTCAGTCAGGCGGGTATGTGAGTGTAAACACCGGCCAAGCGCAAGATGCCAACTCTATTCCGGTAGAAAAGGAGCAGGCATCCCACGCTTTTGATGCGGCGGCCTGTATCGGGTGTGGTGCTTGTGTTGCGGCTTGCCCAAATGCTTCCGCAATGTTGTTTACGTCTGCAAAAATTTCGCACCTCGCTCTGTTGCCACAGGGACAGGTAGAACGTCAGCGCCGGGTAATTTCCATGATTGCTAAAATGGACGCGGAAGGTTTCGGTCAGTGCTCCAATGTAAAAGCGTGTGAAGCCGAATGTCCAAAAGAAATTTCGGTAGACAACATCGCGCGTATGAACCGTGAATACTTGTCGGCGGTACTTACCTCCGATATTGCATAAATCTGAACGAGTTGATTAAGCGTCTGTTTAAATTTGGCGCCTATAAAATTTATATGTTTTATAGGCGCTAAACAAAATGCTTAATCAGCCCTGCGTATTTTAGGCGTTGGTGTTCCTGCACCACCCTTCCCAGATTCTGAAATAATGGGCGGCTGTATACCACGATTGCCCGTTGTTTCAGGCTCATTGGGGTTAAAAGATTCTTCTCCACCGCCCTGGTTATTGGTCGGTGGTGTTGGTGGCACGATCGGGTCAACAACGTCGGCCTGGGTAGGTACACCAAACAAGGTTTTGGCCGTTTCTTTCAATCTTTCCATAAATTCCTGTGAAGCAAAACCGGCAATAAAGGCGATGCCGATATAGGGAAACATGCCATTGAGCGTTTGCCAACCCGCTACAACATTTTGCGTAAGGGCACCTGCAAAGAAACTACTCACAAAAAAAGTAAATAGGCCGCAAATCACGCCGGACACCGGGCGTACATAGAATGGTATTTCCAGATAAGCGGGGAAATAGGTTTTATCGCGGGCAAATTCGAAGATACCCCGTAAATTAGACAACGCACCACCCAAGCCGCCTGCCAGGAAAATAGCCAACAAAACATAAGCAATCATTTGGGGCATCGCAGGTATTTTTTCTGTTTTCGCTTCTACGATGGTTGATTTACCGGATGCAGTATCGGAACGTTTTATCCCAGAATCAATGGAGGTAACTGAACTGTCTTTGCCATTGGTCCCTGGCACTTGTTCTACACTTACTTTTTTTTCCACTTTAATCTGCAACTCCTGCTTTGGATCTGTCAAGGCAGCCTCAGCCATCGCTGCTTTGAAAATGGTTTGATATAGCAAGGTAGAAAATACAAGGGTTATACCTATGTTGTAGGCAACAAGATACAAGGTTCGGGTACGGCTCAGGTCAGAGCCAGGCGTTTCATTGGTCGCAGCCATCGGTATTAGGTTGTTTTCTGTAAAAATATAAAAAACTGAAAATCAAACATTTACTTTAAAAAAGATACACCCCTTGCAAATACAAGCAGTGCCCAATCCAGCTATTCGCAATAGGGGCCGGGTTCCAGTCTTTCGGGTTATACATGGCTCCAAGCGATCGCACATAGCGCAAAGTGATACCCAGGTGTTGGGTAAAAAACACATTCGCCCCAAGGACCAAGCTAATGTCATTTTTTTTCAAATAATCCTTGGAAACCACCTCAATGCCATTGGGTTCGCCCCGAAATCTACTGCTAAAAAACCGGGCATAAGATAAACCCAGGTCGAAGGCAACGCGGTAATAATCTTCGCTTTCATTATCCCCTTCGATCAACCAGTCTTTATAATGCCATTGAACGGGTATTTCGATATAGTTGAGGGTGAGGGCAAAATTATTAGGATTGAAGTTATCGAGTACCAATTCACTTTGGGAACCGCGCTGTGCAAACAGGAGTTCAACACTACCATCGGTGCGTTCGCCAATGCGGCTTACAACCCTGAAACCGGCCACCAATCCGGGTTTGTTGTACCCCGCGGAATTATCGCCGTTTATTTGAGAGGCCGTCACGCCTGCGATAATGCCCGCGCGAAACCGTTGTTGTCCATTCAAAATAGCCGGGAAAAGTGCAATTATAAGTGCAAAAAAAAGTGTTTTATGCTTCATCATGGTTCAAATTCGAATACTGGTAAATTTTGGATACTTTTGCGTAATGCTTGATGGGTTAAATCATTGTCCAGAAAGGCACTAATATAAGTCAATCTTCACTTTGATGCGTTATACTCAGGGAAATTTAAAAAAATTGGAGGAGCTGTTTACAGAACTGGACTATTCCATTCGGTATGAAAAAGGCAATTTCCAAAGCGGCTATTGTATTGTAGAAAGTAAACGCATTGCTGTTGTTAACAAGTTTTTTGACATTGAAGCACGCGTTAATTGCTTGCTCGATATCCTTTCCGGCCTCGATTACGACCCGGCGAACCTCAGCGAGAAATCCCGGGAACTTATAGAAAAATGGAAAAAGGCGCAAGCAGATTAAAATTAACCTTGCTGGGTACTGGTACCTCGCAAGGAGTACCCGTGATCGGATGCAATTGTTCGGTATGCCGTTCAATCGACCCACGTGACAACCGATTGCGTTCGGCCGCACTGATCCAGTACGGAGATTTGAATATTTTAATTGATGCCGGACCTGATTTTCGGCAACAGATGCTGCGGGCAAAAGTGCAACACCTGGAAGCCATTCTGCTTACCCACGAACACAACGACCATGTAATTGGGATGGATGATATACGTCCCTTCAATTTCAATTCGGACCGTGCGATGGCCGTGTACGCCCTTCCGCGCGTAGCCGCAGAGGTACAAAAACGCTTCGAATATGTATTTACCGAGCATATACCCGGACTTCCACGCATTGAATTGCATTTAATTGAAAAGGACCAGCATTTGTATTTTGAAGACCTTGATATTCAGACAATTGGGGTAATGCATGGTAAATTGCCGATTTTAGGGTATAAAATGGGTGATTTGTGCTATCTTACGGATGTAAAAACCTTACTTCCCGAAGATTTAGAACAAATAAAAGGGGTCAAATATTTGATTGTAAATGCCCTGCACCATGCGCAACATCCTACCCATCTGAACCTTGAAGAGGCGCTTGCCTTTGTGGAGGCCGTGCAACCGGAACAAGCCTGGCTTACACATCTTAGCCATCAAATGGGATTAATGACCGATATTGCCACACTTTTGCCCGACCACGTAGCATTTGCATACGATGGATTGACGATATCCACCTGACCTTTTGATCCGACTGTTTCCGACTCTGTGCTTACAACCAACTTAGTTACTACAGCCCCTCCCCCACCAAACAATCTTATTTGGGCCGACCGGCTCCGCAACCTGGCTACCGTTTTGGTGGTGGCCATTCATGTTGCCGGACCAATTGCCCACCAAAATACCGAATATAATACCTGGTATTGGTGGTCGGCCAACCTGTGGGATTCATTTTCAAGGCCTTCGGTGCCTTTGTTTATCATGTTGAGTGGTTTTTTGTTGTTAAGTAAAGATTATCCGCTGGGTGATTTCCTAAAACGGCGTTTTTCGCGCATTGTGTTGCCCTGGATATTTTGGTCGATTGTATTTAGCATCTATAATCATATTTCAAAAAACCAGCCTGCAACATTTGCGGAAGCCTTTCTAAATTTGGCAGAGAACAATGTCCATTACCACCTGTGGTTTTTATATCTGATTCTGGGATTATACCTGGTATATCCCATATTACGGCCTTGGGTACGCAATGCGCGCGAACAAGATTTTTGGTATTTTTTCGCATTGTGCATGATCGGCGCATGGGGGTACAAAATCTTGGATCAGTTTTTCAACATCCACTTAGGGTTTTATTTTGAATTGTGTTCTAACCAGGTTGGCACCTTTGTGTTGGGATATTACTTGGGGACAAAGTTTCTTGCCAATGATGAAATGGGCCATATTAAACCCTGGCGCTTCAGTCGGAAACAGTTATGGCTACTTTCAATTGCCATGATTTTACTAGGATCTTTAGCCACGGCGGGCGGTACCTGGTGGGCAAGCAGCACGTTCGGGGGCAAATTTCACCCCTATTTTTACGACTACTTAACCCCGAATGTGGGTATTGCCGCGGCAGGATGGTTTATCTTTGCCCAATTGGCGTTCCAGGGCAAGGCGTTGTTGGATTTTGAGAAAGAATTTGCGGCTGCCAGTTTCGGTATTTATTTCGTACATGTGCTCATGCTGGACTGGTGGAGTCGGTCAGGATATTGGGTGTATAAGTTTCATCCCGCCAAGTGTATTCCCATTATTTTAGCGTTGGTTTGTTTGACCTCCTTTCTTTTTGTTGTGCTCATTCGCACCCTGCCGGGGGGTAAAAAAATAACCTGATGGTATTTCTATGAACACCCAATCCACTGCTGAACCAGATAAAAACCGGCAAAACGGTTCGGTGTATGCCCTGTTCCGGCATTGGTATTTTCTATTTCACGCAACACTTTGGCTAAGTGGTGCCTTTATTCGTGCTGCCTGGTATTTTAAAACCCGGGCGATGCGCGATTTACAACTCCCACACTCTGAATTACTTACGTCTAAAGAAAAACGCCGGCTTCAACATTACTTTTACGGAACGACTTATTTGAGCATTGTATTTTGCAGCTTGCGTGGACGTACACGCAGCGCGGATGAAAAGAACCTCTTTAGCAATTTGGCTGCCCTGGCTTATTTCTTTGATGATTTGGCCGATGTGTTTCACAACCAGGATCAATCGGGGCAGCAATGGCAAGATAATCCAGAAATGTATGGGCAAGCCACCGATCCGCGCGGGTTGGCCCTGCATTTTTTGCAAAATATAAATACCGCTTTGCCCGATCAGGACCAAAGAGAATTTAAAAAATACATGCATCGGGTATTTAATGTGGAGACCGAAGGCCGGCAAATCAGTGGTATTGTGTTCAATACAAAGGAATTAGATCAAATTGCTGCCGATAAAGGAGGGTATTCTGTTTTAATGTTTCGGCGTATTTTAGCAAATACATTATCAGAAGCAGAAAAGCATGCACTGTATAAATTAGGCCATTTGATTCAAACCTGTGATGATATTTTTGATGTTTGGTTTGATCAAAAAGATGGAATCCAAACCCTTCCTTTGGCCATGTTGGAAGCTGGTGATATTACAGGTTTGAAATTACGGTTTGAACAGTTAGTTGCCGAAACATATCGGGCCTTTATGCAGGTACGTCCAGAAAAAATTTCAGGATGGCGGTACTTAGGGCTGCGTCATGCACGTACTTCTTGGGCGGTGGTGCATTATTTAGTGACAGTGACCAGAGTTTGTTTGAAGCATTATCTAAAATTGCAAAAAAAGCATGGAACTTTGCCCCTCACCGATCGACATCAAATCGTGGTAGACATGGAGCGTTGGGACAATCGTTTCAAAAGTGTGTTTTATTTGATTGCTAAAAAATGATTTGATCGTTCGTTTTATTTGAGATGTACTATGAACACTTTGATTACCGCGCTTATTGGAGAAAGTATTGCCACCAAACAAGCCATGTTGAATGATCCGGCTTTTGTGGCCGAAATTGGGGCTACTGCGGCTGCCTGGGTGCGGTGTTTTGAGGCGAAGGGGAAAGTCCTGTTTTGTGGCAATGGCGGCAGTGCAGCCGATGCGCAACATATTGCGGCAGAGCTTTCGGGCCGTTTTTACCTTGATCGGGCGCCTTTGTTCGCCGAGGCATTGCATGTAAACGGTTCCTATATGACCGCTGTGGCCAATGATTATGGCTATGAAGCCGTTTATGCCCGTATGGTGCAGGCTGCTGGTCGAACCGGGGATATTTTGGTTGCATTTAGTACTTCCGGCAATTCACCTAACATTTTGAAAGCGATTGAAGTTGCGCACCAGATTGGGATGCAAGTAGTAGGCTTTACTGGTGCTTCGGGCGGAAAAATGGCAGATCTTTGCGATCATATATTCAAAGTACCCTCCTCCAACACCCCGCGCATCCAGGAGGCGCATATTTTAATTGGACATATCTTGTGTCAAATTACCGAAAAAACCATTTTTGCCTGAATTTTTAAACCATCGGTTACCCATGCCCATTCCCATCCTGCTTACGGTTGATGCTGTTGTTTTTGGGTACACCCCACAACGTGATTTACATGTGCTGCTTATTCAGCGCGGACATGATCCATTTGCGGGACATTGGGCATTACCGGGTGGGTTTGTATTGCCCAACGAGCACATTGAACACGCCGTACGCCGCGAACTCAAAGAAGAAGCGGGCATCGAACCCGATTACCTCGAACAACTCTACACCTTTGGTAACCCCAACCGCGATCCGCGCGGACAGGTCGTATCCGTGGCATATTATGTGTTGGTGAAACCTTCCAAATTTACCTTAACGGCTGGCACCGATGCCACCGACGCCCAGTGGTGGCCCATCGCAGACCTTCCCCCGCTTGCTTTTGACCATGCCGAAATATTGAAGGTTGCCTTCAACCGCTTGAGCGCAAAAGTGACTTACGAACCCATTGGTTTTGAATTATTAGACGAAAAGTTCCCCTTTTCGCATTTGGAGCACCTTTACACCACCCTATTGCGCCATAGCATTGATCGCCGCAACTTTCGCAAAAAGATCATGCAATTTGGTATCCTTGAATCCCTCAATGAAAAATCAGCTCCTTCTGGCAGCGGCCGCCCAGCCGCTTTGTTTCGCTTCAACCGCGCAAGGTATTTTGAGTTAAAAAACAGCGGTTTTGCGCTGGATTTGTCTACCCCGGCGGTGAAATAGGTATTGGAGGTGACACCTTCCGAGGTGACACCTACCCGAGGTGTCACCTACCCGAGGTGTCACCTACCCGAGGTGTCACCTACCCGAGGTGTCACCTACCCGAGGTGTCACCTACCCGAGGTGTCACCTACCCGAGG
>JBBAVI010000102.1:0-20417 GCA_040397785.1 Saprospiraceae bacterium
CCCCGAGGTGTCATCTCCCCGAGGTGTCACCTCCCCGAGGTGTCACCTCCCCGAGGTGTCACCTCCATAAAAACGCACACCCATTTAATCATTCGAAATTCGGTGTTTCCCTTATTTTAATACCCCAATAATCCAACCATCGCCTCCCGAACTTTCTCCATAGAAGGAATCATCTCCTGCTCCAAAGTAGTATTCAACGGCACCGCAGGCATGTTTTTCGCCCCAATCGTGCGTACAGGCGCATCCAAATGAGAAAAACAATGCTCAGAAATACGGGCGGCCAAACTCTGGGCAAATCCGTTGTGTACCGGCTCTTCGGTTACTACCAGCACCCGACCATGACGGCGCGCAAGGGCGTACATCGCCTGTTCGTCTAAGGGGTACAAGGTGCGTAAATCCAGGATTTCTATTTTTCCTTTTAAATCTTCCTGAGCGGCATTCAAGGACCAGTGTACCCCCATGCCGTAAGTTACAACGCCTAAGGTGCTGCCCGCTTCCAGGTGCTTAGGTTCGGCTTCAAGAATCGTGCGGGCTTGTCCGAAAGGAACCACATAATCTTCGGAGGGTTCGATGGTGCGCGCGGTGTCGGTGCCTTTTACTTTCGACCAATACAGGCCTTTGTGTTCGAGGATGACAATCGGGTTTGGATCGTAATATGCTGATTTTAAGAGTCCTTTGAGGTCTGCTCCATTGCTTGGGTAGGCGATTTTGATGCCGCGAATATTGGTCAAGATACTTTCGATGCTGCTGCTGTGGTACGGTCCGCCGCTGCCGTAAGCGCCAATGGGAATACGGATGATGCAGGAAACGGGCCATTTACCATTGGTCAAATAACAGGAACGACTCACTTCGGTAAACAATTGGTTCAGTCCCGGCCAGATATAATCGGCAAATTGCACTTCTACAATCGGTTTTAAGCCCACGGCGCTCATTCCCACGGTACTGCCCACGATAAAGGCTTCCTGAATAGGGGTGTTGAACACCCGATGGTCGCCAAATTTTTCGGCCAAGGTAGCGGCTTCGCGAAAAACGCCTCCCAGACGACGACCTACATCCTGGCCATACAACAAACACTCGGGATGGGCGCGCATCAATTCTTCAATGGCAAACAAGGCGCTGTCGACCATTACCGTCGCTTCCCGTTTTTCAGGGGCGCGGGTGCCTTGTTCGGCTACAATGGGCGTTGGAGCAAAATCGTGGGTATATAAATCTTCCGGTAATGGATCGGGCGCATTTTGGGCGGCTTTAAAATCTTCTGCGACCAGCTGTTGTGCAGCGATTGCCAGTTGTTCCAAATTGGTATCGCTGATACCGGTATTTTCCTTGATTTGGCGTATTAAAATAGGGTAGGGGTCGCGCGATTGGTGTTCTTCCAGGTCGTCGCGGTACCATTCTTTGCGCACGCCCGAGGTGTGGTGGTTGAGCAGGGGCACGCGCGCATGCAGGAGCACGGGCTTGCGTTCGGTACGAATCAGGTGGATGGCTTTTGCTACTGTTTGCCAACATTCTATAAAATCATTGCCTTCGATGCTCAGGGCGGTCAAACCTGGAAAACCCTTGGCGTATTCGGCCGCATTGGCCACGCGGGTTTCGGCGGCATTGGCGGAAATATCCCAGCCATTGTCTTGCACCAGGTACAGAATAGGCAGTTGTTTCAGCACCGCCATTTGAAACGCTTCGGCAATTTCGCCTTCTGTAACGGCGGCATCGCCCAAAGAACATACCACGATGGGTGGATTTTCTGTCTCTTCTGCATTCAACGCCCCGATTTGTGTTTTATACCAAAAACCCAGCGCTGCCCCGGTTGCAGGTATGGTTTGCATGCCCGTTGCGCTGCTTTGATGCGGTATTTTGGGCATATCGGGCCGCCGCAAGCTCGGATGACAATAATAGGTGCGTCCGCCCGAAAACGGGTCGTCGCGCTTGGCCATCAGTTGCAGCATCAATTCGTAGGGCCGCATCCCTATGCCGAGCAACATACTATCGTCGCGGTAATACGGGTACAGAAAGTCGTGCGGCAACAGTTGCATGCTCACCGCCAATTGAATGGCCTCATGACCGCGCGAGGTGGCATGCACGTATTTGGAAACAAACTTGAAATTGTCTTCGTAAATTTCTGTCATCGCCTTGGCGGTCGACATCAGTTCGAAAGCGCGTAACAGCACCGCATCGGTGGGGGCGAATTTGGATTTTGGTGTTGCTTTGGTGGTGGTGGTCGTATTCAATTGCTTGAAATTTGGTTATACGGAGCGCAAAGGTACGTGCCCTTGCTCAGATCCGGGTAGATTGCCAGTTACACAATTGCCATATTTTCTTCTTTTTCCGGTAAATTGCGGTGTAACGGAATTGCACATCGAAAGGGGTCGTTTTAAAAACACCTTTTACATGGGCCACCCCATTGTTGATCGCTACTTTGCCGTATTGGCGGGTTTGCACACTAACGCGTTCGATGCTTTGGTATTGGATACTGCCCGTTCCAACGGCCTCCAAATGTTGTGCCTTGTTTTCAAGATAGGCATTGGAATGAACATATACAAGGTCATCGGCGAGCAGTTTTTTCAGAAGCACCGTATCCTGGTGGATCATAGCATCGAACCGCTGCAACTCAGTGTCAACAATCGGATTTTGTGCAAAAAGGCAAATTGGAAACAGCGCAAGTAGTAGAAATCGTATTTTCATTTTCAAAAGATTAGCCTTGTTTTTCACAAGAAAGCAACAGAAAGCAGTAAAATCAAGGATACAACAAATAACCCAGACGAATTTTTCTGAAAAATTCCAGGTCTTCTGCCCAGCTGGCCCGAATTTCCGCTTCTGTTTTACACGCTTCTATTTGCAACCGCAATTGGCGTGTTCCTGCCAGCAAATCAAAAAAGTTGTTTTTAAGGAAAAACGCCTGCTGGTCTGGAAAATTTTCATAAAAATACAACAGCCACTCCAAATTTAATTGCGTTTGTGACCGCAATGTATCCAGGTTTAAATTTTCCAGATTGACACCCTTACATTTCCAGCCCTGATGCACAGGGTATTTGGCGCCTGCATTGGGTCGGGGGACAAACGAAAACGAGTCAATCGGAAAATCAGGATGGCCAACTACCTGAAATGGACTGTTGGTGCCGCGCCCAATGCTCAGCACGGTTCCTTCAAACAAACAAAGGCTCGGGTACAACAACACCGAGCGCATATTGGGCAGGTTAGGAGAGGGTTTTATCGGCAATTCGTACACCGATTGGTGGGTATAATTCATACAGGGAATAACCTGCAGTTGCAACTTGTCCGGCCGATTAATCCAACCTTCTCCTTTGAATAAAAGGGCCAGTTCACCCACCGTGCAACCGTGTACGATGGGCATAGGGGCCACACCCACAAAAGATTCCAGCCGGGTATCCAGCACCGGACCATCAACGTAAAAACCATTGGGGTTGGGGCGATCCAGCACAATCAGCGGAACATTATTTTCCGCACAGGCTTCCATCACATAAAACAGGGTAGTAATATAAGTGTAAAAGCGCGCGCCCACATCCTGGATATCGAAAATCATCAAATCTACCCCGGCCAAATCTTCAGGGGTGGGTTTTTTCTTGCGCCCGTAAAGCGAAATAATTGGGATACCCGTACGCGCATCTTGGCCATCATGGATTGTTTCACCTGCTTCTGCTTGTCCGCGAAAACCATGTTCCGGGGCAAAAATCCGGGTTACACAATTGTCCAATGCACACAAGGTATCCACCAAATGGGTATTGCCAACGATCGACGATTGGTTGATTACCAAGCCAATTTGATGGTTTTTCAGAATCGGCATGTATCGGTACAGGCGTTCAGCACCCGTCACGATGCGTTCTGATTGGGCATGTGCCGCAACCGGTACTAAACAACACAAGAGGACTATAAAATGAAAGGGCTTTTTCATATTTCGCCACAAAGCAACGCATCGAAATTGATTTTCGCAAAAAAAATAATTATTTAAAACAAATCGTTTTTATTTTTGTGGCAAAATGAAGAAATACGCCATAATTGATATCGAAACAACCGGGGGCACTGCAAGGCACGAACGCATCACGGAAATTGCCGTTGTGCTGCACGATGGCACCCAAGTGCTGGATACTTTTTCGTCGCTGGTTAATCCAGAGCGCAGTATTCCCAGGAATATTACCCAAATAACAGGCATTACGGATGAAATGGTGGCCCATGCGCCTAAGTTTTATGAAATTGCCAAAACAATCGTGGAGCTGACCGAAGATGCCATTTTTGTGGCCCACAATGTCAATTTCGATTACGGTTTTGTCCGGGAAGAGTTTGCGCGTCTGGGCTATCCGTACACCCGTAAGCAATTGTGCACGGTGCGGTTGTCGCGGCAGGTTTTTCCTGGACTTGCGAGCTACAGTTTGAGCAACCTGAAGAAGCATTTTAACATTTATGCCGAAAAAAGCCACCGCGCCCTCGATGATACCCTGGCAACCGTGGAATTGTTTGAACGCATTTTGGCTGCCCAGGAAGGAAAAGGCAACATCCGCGATCTGGTGAATCACGGTGTTAAAGCCAGTAAATTGCCCATTAATATCACCCTCGATCGGTTGCATGCAGTACCGGATACTTGTGGGGTGTATTATTTGCACGATGAAAAAGGCGTGGTGATTTATGTGGGTAAAAGTTTGAACATCCAAAAGCGTCTTTTCGAACATTTTTCCGACCAATCATCTAAAGGCGAAAAGATGCGGCAAGGTGTAGATGACATCAGTTATGAAGTGACCGGCAGCGAATTATATGCGCTCCTGCTCGAAAGTGCCGAAATTAAGCGGCTGCTACCACGCATCAACCGCGCCCAACGGATGCGGGTGTTCTCCGGCTGCATTTTTACTTATCAGGATCAAAATGGCTATAAATGCCTGGCAGTAGGCAAAAAAACAGTCAAAAACACCCGAACTCTGGACCTTGTAGCCGATTACCCCAAATTAGACCACGCCAAAGGCCACCTCATGACTTTGGTGAAACAATACGCCTTGTGCTACCGTCTTTCCAACCTCGACGCTTCCGACCACGCCTGTTTTCATTACTCGATCAAACTATGCAAAGGCGCCTGTGTGGGCGAAGAATCCCCGGAAACATACAACGAACGCGTCCGGGCCGTCATTGAAGCCCTTGACCGGCGCCTCCAAGGCAGTTTTTTTATTATTGAAAACGGCCGTCACGAACAAGAAAAGGCCGTAATCGGGGTGCAAGACGGCGTTTTTGTTGGGTTTGGCTTTTTTGATTCCGAAACGCCCAATTTCGGATTGCCCGAAGATTTGCTGGAATGCCTCAACATGCCCTACGACGACCCGGAGGCATCGCGGATCATTAGCGGGTATTTGGATGGGCGGAAAAAACCACGCATAGTTAAAATGTAGTGATGAGTGAGGAGTGAGGAGTTGGACTTGAACACCAAAGCCCGAAGGGCTGACACGATTATAGATTTATAATTGGGTCAGCCCTTCGGGCTTTATTTGGTGTTTCACATATCGATACCAAGGCATTTTGTTCACCGCTAACCAACTCATCACTCATCACTCATCACGCCTCACTCATCACTCACTCCGAAGTGCTTTCACCGGATTCGAGCGCGCAGCACTCAATATCTGTATTCCAATCGTGATTAATGCGACCAAACAGGTGAGGCCCACCGTTCCGGCAAAAATCCACCAGGGTAGGGTGGTGCGGTACACAAAATCCTGGAGCCAGGCTTGCATGGCAAAATAGGCGAGTGGAATGGCAATCGCGGCTGCTAAGACCACTAAAATCATGAATTCGCGGCTCAGAAGGGTTAAAATGGATACCACGGAGGCACCCAGGACCTTGCGAATGCCGATTTCTTTGGTGCGTTGGGCGGCCATGAGCGCCGCCAGACCATACAATCCGAGACAGGAAATCAAGATGGCCAAACCAGCAAAACCCTTACATAGTGCCGAAAAACGCGCATCATCCTGGTAAAAATCGGCAATCTTTTCGTCCATAAATTCGCCATCGAACACTTGTTCCGGGAATACCTGGTTAAAAGTAGCCTCAATTTGTTGGATGGTGGGCCCTACATTGGCCGAGGCGATCAGAATACCGGCTTTGCTGTAATATTCCTTTCGACTTAAAATGACAATCGGTTTCATCGGATCTTTGGCCGAATTGGCCGTAAAATCCTTCACAACGCCCACTACAGGCCGGACCTTGCTACTTCCAATTTTGAATAATTTGCCAATAGCCTCTTGCGGATCGCTGTAACCGAGTTTTTTCAACAGGGTTTCATTTACCATCACCTCCCGCGCCGTATCAGAAGGCATAAATTCCCGGCCCGCAATGGTTTTGATTTGATACGTTTTAAAATAGTCGGCATCCACATATTTCAGATAGGTTGAAAAAGGCGCATCTTCACTGCTACCCAAGGCAAAATTGGACGACCAGTTGTTATTCGAGGAAGGGACATCGCTCGAAAAACTCACGGAACCGACATTGGGTATCTTTTTTAACTCGTTTTTAAAATGCTCAAAACGCTGCAAACTGGAACTGTCCGAGCTGATCCCGTCGATCACATACACCAACGTTGGCTTAAAACCAAGGTCCATATTTTGCAAAAAATTCATTTGAGAAACGGTTACCAAGGTGCTGATAATCAAGCCCTGTGCAATGATAAACTGCAGCATTACCAGCAATTTACGCACCGAAACACCCCCAATCGTATGGGCGGTAATGTTGTTTTTTAACGCCCGCACGGGTTCAAATCCTGATAAAATCAAGGCGGGATAAAAACCACTTAAAAAGGTGACTAAAAGGCTAATAGCGACCAAAAATAACCATACCACCGGATTGGTGAAAAAAGCCAGTTGGTCGGGCACATCCGATATATATTTTAAAAATGACGCACTTATCCAGGCAATTACACTGCCCAACACGACTGAAAACAATACGATCACACCCGTTTCACCCATAAATTGGCCAATCAGTTGACCGCGGTGTCCGCCCAATGATTTGCGCACGCCCACCTCACGGGAGCGTTTAGCGGCCTGCGCAGTAGCAAGGTTCACAAAATTGAAAGCGGCCATCGCCAGGATCAGCGCGCCAATCATGGCCAAAACCCATAAGCGCGACTGATTCGTAGCGTGGGTGCCAAACGAACTGCCATAATCACGGTCAAAATGCAAGGCAGACAAAGGCTGTAGAACGTGCACCCTTTTATCAAGAGTTTTGAGGTTATCTTTATAGTGATCCTGTCCAATTAAGGCCAATTGTGCATTGGCTGAAATCAATTGTTGCACATCTTTCAAGAGCACATATACCTGGTCATTGCTGCTGGTATTGCCCCAATTGGGAGTATAATTATAGTCTTTGGGGTGTTTCTTTAAGGTTTCATACGAAACAAGCAGGTAAAACTGGAAATCTGAATTGACGGGAATATCTTTAAAAACTGCCTGGATTCGCATGGGGAAAACATTGTCGATTATGATCGTTTTACCCAGGGCCGCTTGCCAGGAACCGAAATATTTAATGGCCGAGCGCTCATTGATCACACCACAATCCGGGGCCGTCAATCCAGTGCGCGGATCGCCACCCAACCACTGCCAGTCGATAATATCCAGCAAATCGGACTCGGCAAAAGCAGCCGATTCCTGTTCTTCGTCCGTGAGAAACTTAGGACCCAACTGTCCGCCTTGCGCATTTGGAATAGACACGGTAGGCCAAAACTGGTGCATCCGCGTAAAACGCTCAAACTGCGGAATACTTTGTTGCATCAAATCCTGGGCGGGCAAAGGAATACCTGAAGTAAAGTTTGTTCCCTCGGTTGGGCTGATATCGTTGGTTACAACGCGATAGATGCGCTCAAATTTGCTTTGAAAATGGTCGAAACTCATTTCATAATGGACCATTCGAAAAATCAGTAGTACTGCAGCAATACCGATCGCCAGTCCAATGATATTGATGGCGGCATAGGTGCGGTTTTTGGCGAGATGGCGCAGGGCTAATTGAAAATAGTTGATCAGCATAAGCAGGGAATGTTTTATGATAAACGAATAGCCAAGCGCCGTGCCATTATTTTAATAGGTTGATTTTCAGTTTTTTAGGGTATTTTATTGAATTGCGTATTGTTCATTGGCGGACATGGATGTACGAAAACGGACAGTTTGGCTTGGATTTAACACAAAGGCACAAAATTTTAACCCTTTCACAATTTGTGCCTTTGTGTTAAATCCAAGCCAAACTGTGTGTTAAACCCCGCTTACCAACAGCTTTCGAGGATCTTAGCCAATCGAATCATATCGGTGTTGTTTCTTTTAAGTTCCTCTTTGTCAAGCACTTCCAAAAGTGGCTTGCAATCGCCAAATGCTTTTTTGAGGCCCTTTTTCAAATCCCTGGAAAAAGAATACCCGTTCAGGGAAGTTGTTTCATTGTCGGCCACTTTCAGCACAGCATATTCCGGCGGGGAATCAAGGCTTCGGCGGTCGGCGGTGTAAGCCAGGTACAGTACAATTTTGGCAGATTGGTAAATAACTTCAAGGATTTCTACTTTTGCTTTTACGCCATCTGGATAAGCCCGTACAGCGGATTTGTACGGAATACAAATAAACATCCGGGAGCCAATGCTGAATTTGCTCACCAAACTAAAATCGATCAGACTTACAAACGTTTTATCGTCATTTTCCAGAAAAAATTGGGTATTGGATTGATCACCAAAGTAGCGGACCGGACCATCCAACACCATAGCGCCTTTTAATTGGCGACCATCGGACAGATAAACCATTCCTGGTTCTTCCATGGCATTCAACGGTTTCGTTCTAAATACATTTTTAGCAGGCTCCGCAGTCTTTTCTTGAAGCAACGCCAGCGCCAATCCTTGAACAAGATCACCAGAAGTCACCGGACTGTTTGGCGGAGCAGGAGCGGAGGGAACAGGAGCCGGAGCGGCCGCTTTAACCTGGGGTATATAGGTGTCTTTCGGGAATTCGAAATGCGCGGAAACATGTCCACATTTTTTTAATGCCGCTTTTTTCTCTTCGATATCCTCCAAAATACGCTTGCCATCCGAACCGTCATAATCATTGACAATCAACTCATTTGCGTAACGGGCAGCTTCCTCAAAATCTTCCAGCCAAAAATAAATTGTGGCCAAATTGTAAAGGCAAGAGTAACGCATTTTACGCCCACTTTTTTCCTTGACATCGTAGGAGTCTTTTTTCTGGAAGAAGACATCCATGGCTGGTCTAACCGCCTGCTTTACCGTATCCAGTGGTTTATTTGCATGCATCAACGCAAAGGCCGATTTTACATTTTTAAGCGCATCCTGGTAGGTTTGATATTCCGGGTGTTTATCAGAATCCAGGATCCATAATTTGGCCTGGTCTTTTGTGGGCGTGTACCCATATTTGTATGCGAGCGTTCTTTTAATATTTGAAAGTTCACTTAATACTTCCTTTTGGGCCTGCTTGGCTACTTCCTGACGCAATCCATAATTGGAAAATTCATAAGCATCTTTGTGCGTATTAAAATTTCCAGACTTGTATTCCCGAGGAAACGACAAGGTGTAAAAATCCCAAAGTGCCGTGTTTTTATCATCGCGAACGTGGGCCGATAGGTTTTGTAAATAATTGATTACCACATAATAAGTGTAGGTTGTGGTCACTTTGCCAGCCTTATCTTTTGTGGTCGTAGAATTGCTATTTACCACAGCATTGTCCGTGTACGAGAAACTGCCCAGTTTGATCTCAATGCTAAAATTGCTGGGGCCGCTCGTTTTAGAAAAACCAGGCACGACCAGGTACTTTTCAACGGTCGCTTCCTGTAATCCAAGCGCGTCTAAATCACCTGGCTTACTGGTAATTTTCGAGCTGTAACTGTTGTATTCAAACGGTAAAGGCGATGCAGGCATTTTCAAATAATGCACTGGAATTTGTTGTGGATCGATATCTACCTTTTGAGCAAAAACGATCGAGTGCAACAGCAAAGCTGTACATAAGCAGTAAAAAAGTTTCATAATATAGCGAATTGTTTAAAAATTACAGCGTTTTTGAGTATAATTGAACAATTAGACTCGTATAGACATTCCAAAATATTCCGATGGACAAAGGTAGTTTTTTTATATAATAGCAGGTGTAACTTTTTGCTACCGAGGATAAGGCCCCACCTCCTGCCCCACAAATTCCCCTTTCAAATATTTGTAATAAGCCGTCACCGCAATCATACCCGCATTGTCGGTACAATATTGAAAAGCAGGGATATACGTATTCCAGCCTTCCTGGGCACCTAATTCAGTTAATGCCTGGCGCAAACCGGAGTTGGCACTTACGCCCCCTGCAATGGCAATTTCTTTGATTTGATATTGCTTGGCTGCTTTGCGCAGTTTTTTCATTAAAATCGTGATGATGCCCTGTTGAATAGAGGCGCAAATATCAGCCAGGTTTTGTTCTACAAAGTCCGGATTCAACGCAATTTCCCGTTTTAAAAAATACAAAATGGAAGTTTTGAATCCACTAAAACTAAAATCCAAACCCTGTATTTCGGGCAAAGGCATCGGAAAACGCGGTGTTCCCTCCCGCGCATATCGATCAATCAAGGGGCCGGCAGGGTAGCCCAACCCCAACAGTTTACCCGATTTGTCAAATGCTTCTCCGGCGGCGTCGTCGAGGGTAGTACCCACCACTTCCATCTCTAAATAGTCTTTTACCAAAACAATCTGCGTATGTCCACCGCTTACCGTAAGGCACAAAAACGGAAAACGCGGCTTAGGATCTTCGGCAAAATGCGCCAGTACATGTGCCTGCATGTGGTTTACCTCAATTAAGGGCAAACCAAAACTCAAGGCAAATGATTTGGCAAAAGAAGTACCCACCAGCAAAGAACCGATGAGTCCCGGACCGCGGGTGAAGGCCACCGCAGTAATTTGATTTTTCGCAATACCTGCTTTTTTAATGGCAAGATCCACGACTGGTATGATGTGCGCCTGGTGTGCCCGCGAAGCCAACTCGGGGACAACGCCTCCATATTGCGCATGCGCTTCCTGACCCGCCACAACATTGGACAACACCACCCCGTCTTGAAGTATGGCCGCGCTGGTATCATCGCAGGAAGATTCTATTGCCAAAATAATTGTATGCATGAATTTTATTGCGTATATTTGAAGCAAAAGTACGACATTGGCACGATTATTAGCATGTGCGGGAGATGCGAGCCGATTGCGCTGGCCTTTGCAACCGATTTAACAACAACAAGCTTAAATATTTGAACCGTTATGTTTTCAAGCAGTACGAAAGACAAAAAAACAACCAATGGCGCTGCTTCCTTACCAGGCGCGAACGATAAGGACAGTGGCATGACCACCGTGATTGCCAAAGGAACCCTCATGGAAGGTAAATTCAGCTGCGCCGAAAATGTACGTCTGGATGGCGCTATTCATGGAGAAGTCGTGGTAGAAAAACGGTTTGTCATGGGCGATACCAGTTACGTACAAGGCAATATCTCCGCACGCGATGCAGCCATAAAAGGAAAAATTAAGGGCGATGTGTATGTAAAAGAAGCCCTGCACCTGATGGATACGGCTGTGATTGAAGGCAATATTACCGCCAAAACCATGATTGTTGAAGAAGGCGCACGTTACAACGGTGCTTGTCGTATTGGCGCAAACATTCCGAATACGGCCAATAAAACAGTCAGCGCCAGCGAAACAAAATAAGACGATTTGCGTTCAAGACGGATCAGAGATGCAATTTTTGCATAAATCGGGGCCGGAAATTTGAAACTGCGACAGCGATGCGGATATTTGCTGCCCGGTTTCAATTTCCGGCCCTACTATTTTACAATGGACAAACTCATTTTTACGTATCAAGACCGGCAACTCACCCTGTCGGAAGCCGCCAAATGCGCTTTGTACCTCACCGTTGGTACTGAAAGTTTGACGCTGATGGCGCTAAATGATGCACAAACATGTGTGGCCTTGCAAGGTTGGCACTTTGCCACATCGAACAAGCATTTTGAGGGGGCAGAACCGTCTTTGCGGCGTATTTTGGGACAAGAACCCATTTTTACGTATCCGTTTCGGTATATTCGGTATGGTTTTGCCAACGCACAAGTTACCCTGGTACCCAATCGCTTGTTTCGTTTGGAAGATTTAGCAGCTTACTTTAAACTGCTGTTGCCTCCGGGCGATTTTGTTTACCGCAGTGAATCTTTGCCCGATTTTGATTGCCACCTGGTGTATGCGCTTGAAACTTCGGCATTGCGTATTTGTCATCGTTATTTTCCCAATGGCGCGGAAGTGCACTTAGCTGGCACCTTGATCCGAAATTTTAATAAAATTGCAGACGGTCGGGATCATGCTATTTTTATCAATATGCGGCACCAAATGATTCAAATTTGTGTGTTTGAACGGCAAAATCTGCGCTATTTTAATAGTTTTAGTTGGCAACACCCCAATGATCTGTTGTATGCCTTATTATTGGTGTACGACCAGTTTCGTTTAAGTCCTTTAGATTTGCCCTTGCATGTGGCAGGTAACCTCCTGCAAGACTCCGAAGTGTACCGTCTACTCAGTCGATTTATCCAAAAAATTGAATTTGTTGATTTGCCAAACAAATTTTACCTGGGGGCAGCAGCCAACAATTTACCACCACATTGTTTTTTCGACTTGGTTTGTCTGAAAAACAACTAACAAAACACCATGCGTATTATTGGAGGAAAATTTAAAGGCCGTCGATTTGATCCGCCAGCCGATCATTGGCCTACGCGTCCAACCATGGATGCAGCCAAAGAGGCTTTATTTAATATTTTAAACAATCAACTTGATTTTGAATCGGTTAAAATGCTCGACCTGTTTGGCGGATCGGGCAGCCACTGTTATGAATTTGTTTCGCGGGGCTGTGAAGATGTAACTTATGTGGATAAATTTGCACCAGCCGTTCAATTTGTGCGCAAAACAGTAGAAAAACTCCAAATTGGGCCATTTGTCAAGATTTTTCAAATGGATGTTTTCCGCTTTATTGACCATAGCACAACCCAATACGATTATATTTTTGCCGATCCGCCTTACGGCATGCCCGCGCTGGATACCTTGCCGGATCTTGTTTTTGAAAAAAACATGCTCTTGCCCGATGGCATATTCGTCCTAGAGCACAATCCGCACAATGATTTTCTAGAACATCCACATCTTACGGATGTGCGGAAATATGGCAAAACGCTTCTTTCGTTTTTTAAATAACCAACTCGAGGTGTCACCTTCGATACCGCACCGCCAAAAACAAAAAAGCCCAGACATAACGAGCATACTACGTTAAGTCTGGGCAAACAAAAGCAACAAGAACGCTATTCTCCAAACACCATCCCAGTGCGGACGCCATCTTTTCCACGTACCGACACCAAGTACATACCAGCAGCCAAGTTGCCGCGGGCAAACGTCACGGATTCTTCACGAATTTGTTGGAAAGAACGTACAACACGCCCCGTCATATCGCTCAAAGTGATACTGAGGGGCTCCGCTTCCGGATTGGCAAAAAATACCTGAAAGGACTCCTGGAAAGGATTTGGCTGAATAAACAGTTCGCTGGTGCGCAAATAGGCCGTTTTGGTGCCTACCGTAGATGTATTCACACAATTTTGATCGCTCACCAACCCAACATTACGCTGGTATTTGTCATTGACGATGGTGGTAACCGCTGTAATACACACTTTTGGTGCAGGTACGCCACTGTAATGTATGCGTACCAAACCGCCTGGTAAAATATTCTTTTTGATACTGCTCTCCGTACGGGAAAGGGCGATAATTTCGCCCGTTTGATCAAATGTGATAGGGCCGTCAAAAGCAGGTGACAAACTTTCCACCGAATCAATGGTGATGCCACTGACATTGAATTCGTAACCGATTATTTTGCTGTAAGGATTGACCACCTGCACATCAAAGGTTTTCGCGTTTTCATCCAAAGCGCCTGGAAGCAGATATGCCAGTTCTTTTTCGTTCAATAAACCTGCTGGGAACTGACAGGCAAACCGAACCCCCCAATGGTTGGCGTCGTTCTCGTGCAGTGCACATTCTTGCAACAAAGCCGCATCGTACAAGTCAATTTGACTGTCATCAAACAAGTCGTTACAAGGAGTTACCGATACGCTATCGGCCAAAGCAGCCGTCAAATAGGCATTTACATCAACATCCGTGCGCAAGGTATCTTTGTTCCAGTCGCCGCGCAGGGCTGTTCCGGCACAATTTCCTTCGCAATCTAAGCGCGCATCGCCCAATGGCATACCATAACAATCTACTACCGGTGGACAGTCTTGGTCGAGCACTTCAACGGTAGGAAAAATACCGTCATAGGAAAGTTGAAAACAGGTTTGACCCCAGTTGTTCGTAAAGTCTGATTCAATACGACCTAATTTATCCGGACTTTGATCCCAGTTTACGCGCACCACCAAGGTATATATACCTATCTGCAAATCCGTAATATCAATCCATTGACAAGGTAAGCCTGAGTCATAAATATCACCACAACCTGCTGCAATGCCCATATTATTGCAAGAGTACTTGGCGTTACCACCATCTGCACACTCAATATCTAACACACAAAAGCCATTTTTAGAACCAATGGGCACAATATTGCCATTATTATCAAACAAAAGATAGTCGGCATATCCTTTATAGTGCCAGTGGTTGTGGCACGGGTCCCAAACAAATTGATCGCTGGGCGCATTCGGATCGTCCGGGGTGGCTCCAATATAGTAATCCTGGTTGCCTTTGTTTTTGATGTGGGTGGTGAATCGCACGACATAACGATTACCCGTACCCCGCAAACAACCTTCCTGCACCATACAAGCGTCGGCATTGGCTATAAAATCAAGTGCCAATGAATTGCGTAACACAGCTTCCATTACGAGCAAATCGGGATTTTTTTCACATTCCGGATTGCCAAAGTAAATACAGGTATCTGAAATGGTTGCCAACGGATTGTAATTGCAGGCCGAGGGATCGGTGCAACCTATCACCGGACCAGCATATTGAATGGAAAACTGAAGCGGAGTACTGTTGCAATTACCAGCAGTGTACTTCATGCGAACGAAATATTGTTTGCCTCCTGCAAGGTATAAGGTGGCCGTCGCACCATTATCACAACCAGTATTGGCAAAAAAGATCGCACCCGTTTGGTTTTTTGAAAGCGTGATGCCCTGACAACGGTCGTACACCCAAATTTTGGATGGACACTGATTACCCAAATTACAGGTGCTAATCAAATACGTACCGGTGTCCTGCGGCGTGAAACTATACCAAGTTTCGTAAGCGGAAGGATTGGTACGTACACCCAAGGTGTCGATGATGTAAGGGTTGTCGCAGAAAAAACCAGGAGGGCAGCCGTAGCGAACCGTCTCCTCAAAATTGAAATTACCCTGCAGGTTTTGATAAACCAATGAATCATCGATAAACAAGCGATAGTACCCTTCAGGGGAAATGCCATCACCAAATGCATCTTTGATTTTGAAAACGGTGCACTGATTATTTGGAACACAAAACTCCAAGATTTGAAAGGTGTCCGCACTGAAGCCACCTGAAAATAAGATCGTACCTGATTCAGCACTTAACTCATATTGTAGTTCATCGAAAAATTCATCGGGGTCAATTTCCAAACGAACGAACCGCTCATTTGGACTACATTGAGCATTGGATTCGAGGGAGAAGCCGATCAACATGAACAGCAGGCCAAATAGAGGTAATCGCATATTTATTTAATTTCAAATGTTTGAAAAATCGGGGCAAAAGTAGGTGCAATTTGCTATATCTTGTTTCAAAATATAGATTTTCGCTCAAATCGCACAATCCTTCTTCCAAATTTACCTGTTTAATTTTAAAAACGAAACATATCGGGCAAAACAGCGTTTTTAAAGTATGAAATTGAATTTCTGCAATGGGACGAAAAAAACAAAACGGCCCGTTTAAAGTCTAATAACCGATTCATTCAATTACCCCAGATATGCGCTTGCTGTTTCTGCCGCTTTGGCTCCTCCTGTTGTTTGATGTATGTGCTCAATCCAATGATGGTTGGGCCTTCAAAAATGAAAAAGAGGGCGTGAAAGTTTATTATAAAAACGCCTCCAATATTCAGGAAATCAAACTAATCACCTCCATTAAGTCGAGTATGAGCGGGATGGTTCAGTTGTTCTCCGAAGTAGAACTCTACCCAAAATGGGGTTATAAGATCATGGAAGCAAGGTTGTTGCACCGCGTTTCACCTACCGAAATGTACTATTATTCCAAAATAGATTTTCCCTGGCCCATGAGCGACCGCGATATTATTATGCATTCCAAAATGACCCAGGATCCTGTTTCAAAAAAAATCGTGGCAACCAGTGTCGCGGTACCTGATTACCTTCCGACAAATAAAGATGTGGTGCGCATTCGAAATGCGAATACCAGTTGGAGCATTTTTCCTGGGACCAATGGTTGGCTGTATAGTGAGTATTATATTCACTCCGATCCGGGCGGTAGCATCCCTACCTGGATGATCAATATGGCCATCGATGTTGGTCCACGCGAAACCATTAAGAGTATTCGCAATATCCTCAAGGATCCTAAGTACCAACGGGTTAAACTAACCTATTTTAAGGAATAAGTACTGGTTAAAAATAGAAACAGCCCTTTCGCCAACAATCTGACGAAAGGGCTGTTTTGAAACCTACCATGAAATATAAAAGTTTAAGACAGGCTGTAAATGATTTGGAACGCCATGGCATGCTCCTGCGTATCCGAGAAGAAGTAGACCCCAATCTTGAAATCGCCGCGATTCATCGACGGGTTTTTGAACAACAAGGACCCGCGCTGTTGTTTGAAAAGGTAAAAGGCAGCCCATTCCAGGCAGTTAGTAACATATATGGCACCTTTGAACAAACGGCTTTTTTATTCCGAGATACCCTCGAACAGGTAAAACGAGTGATTGAACTCAAAAAAGACCCAACAGCAGCGTTGAAACACCCGGGGCGCTATATGAGTGCACCTTTTACTGCCTTATCAGCCCTACCGATGCGCAGTTTGGGATCCGCACCGGTGGCATATGGCACTACACAAATTGGTCAATTGCCCCAAATAAAGAGCTGGCAAATGGATGGCGGGGCCTTTATTACCATGCCCCAAGTGTACACCGAAGATCCCGATAAGCCCGGTGTCATGCAATCCAACTTGGGTATGTACCGCATCCAATTGTCGGGCAATGACTATGTTCAAAACGAAGAAATCGGGTTGCATTATCAATTGCACCGCGGTATTGGCGTACACCACACCAAATACAACGCTTTAGACAAACCGTTTCATTGCTCCATTTTTGTGGGCGGGCCGCCAAGTCATGCTTTTTCGGCCATCATGCCTTTGCCGGAGGGACTGAGTGAGTTGTTGTTTGCAGGCATGCTGGGGGGCAGACGCTTTCGTTACACCCGTGCAGAAGGCCATTTTTTAAGCAGCGACGCCGATTTTGTGATTACGGGCGAAATTTTAAAAAATGTAAAAAAACCGGAAGGGCCTTTTGGCGACCATTTGGGGTATTATTCGCTTACCCACGATTTTCCGGTCATGAAAGTACATAAAGTGTACCACCGCAAAAATCCGCTCTGGCATTTCAGTGTGGTGGGCCGCCCACCCATGGAAGATAGTAGTTTTGGCTGGTTGATCCACGAATTAGTAGCCCCACTCACGCCGCAAGAGTTTCCTGGATTGAAAGAAATTCACGCCGTGGATGCTTCTGGGGTACACCCCTTGTTGTTGGCCATCGGGCATGAGCGGTATATGCCATTTCGTCCACGGGTACCCGAGGAAATTCTGACCATTGCCAACCGCATCTTGGGCAGCGGACAAACGTCTTTAGCCAAATTCTTGTGGATTGCTGCTGAAGATGACAATCCGGCCTTGGACACCCATGATTTACCCCACTTTTTTCAACATATTTTGGAACGGGTTGATTTTACCCGCGATTTGCATTTTTACACCCGCACTACCATGGATACCCTGGATTACTCCGGCAGCAGCTGGAATGCAGGTTCTAAATTGGTGATTGCTTGTCGCGGTGATAAAAAACGCAATGCAACCACCCAACTGCCCGAAAACTTTGATTTGCCGCAAGGCTTTTCCAATCCGGTCTTTTGTATGCCAGGTGTTTTAGCCATTAAAGCACCTAAATTTGAAGTCATCTCCGAAGCACAAAAGCAGGCAACGGAACTTTGCACTTGGCTGGAACGTTACGACCTCAGCAGTGTACCGATGATTGTTTTGGTGGATGATGCTTCGTTTACCGCCGCAACCATCAACAATTTTGTGTGGGTTGCCTTTACAAGAGCCAATCCGAGCCATGATGTATATGGAGTGCAGGCGTTTACTGAACACAAACACTGGGGCTGCAAAGGTTCGCTGGTGTTGGATGCCCGGAAAAAACCGCACCATGCACCAGAATTAGTACCGGATGCCGATATGGAACAAAAAGCAAAGCAATTGCTACAGGGGTATGGGTATTAAATGAAATAAAAACCAATTTTTTGAAAAAATTATCTTCAAAGTTTGGAAATATGTTTCAGGTGGTATTACCTTTGCCCCGCTTTCGAGAGAAGGATATTTCCGGTAGAAACTGGCCTGTTCGTCTAGGGGTTAGGACACGTCCCTTTCACGGATGAAACACGGGTTCGATTCCCGTACAGGCTACTTAAAAGTAGCATAGTGCCTTGTAAGTTAACCACTTATGAGGCATTTTTTTTTGCATTTGTAGATTCCCCCTTTAAAATAATACCATGCATTCCAAAGAAGAAATCGCCGAGCGTTTTAAAGTATTGCAAGATTATATTTGCAAGCATCTAGAATTGGCCGACGGCGCAGGAAAATTTCACGAAGACCAGTGGACCCGCGCAGCAGGTGGGGGAGGTCGTACCCGTACCATCGCCGGGAACCAAATTGAAAAGGGTGGGGTAGCCTTTTCAGCGGTACATGGACCATTGCCCGACGCTATTTTAAAAAGCACGCAATTGGACCCGGCCGATTTTTTTGCTACCGGGGTATCCATTGTTTTGCACCCGCATAGTCCGATGGCGCCGATTATACACATGAATGTTCGGTATTTTGAAACGAGCGACGGGCGCTGGTGGTTCGGCGGCGGCATCGATTTAACCCCGCATTACGTGGTCGAGGAAGATGCCCGGTATTTTCACGAGGCTTTGAAATCGGTGTGTGATGGTTTTCATCCCGACTTTTACCAAAAATTCAAAGACCAGGCGGATGATTACTTTTTTATCCGTCATAGGAACGAAACCCGGGGTATTGGCGGCATTTTTTACGATTACCTCGACGAAAAATCAGGGTTAAGTCATACGCAACTCTTTGATTTTGCGCTTGCTTTGGGCGAACTTTTTCCACATTTATATGCCGAAATGCTGCAACGGTCGCAGTCGCGCCTTTGGGGAGATCCGGAAAAACAGTGGCAAATGTTGCGCCGAGGCCGGTATGTGGAGTTTAATTTAGTTTGGGACCGCGGCACCAAATTCGGCCTGGAAACGGACGGCCGCACCGAATCTATCCTCATGAGTATGCCCCCGGGCGCCAATTGGGTGTATAATTTTCAACCAGTCCCCGATAGTGCAGAAAGTAAAACTTTAACACTGCTTCAAAAAGGAATTGATTGGCTAAATGCCTAAATTTGTCGGGTGATAAAGAAAAACGAATCGACGCTGCAGGATGCAATGAAAGACATGCTGCAAGAATTTAAACTGGCACCTCAACTCAATGAAGCCAAGGTGAAATCTTTATGGGAACAATTGATGGGCAAAACCATTAGTACCTATACCGCCAACTTGAGTGTACGAAAAAACGTCCTGTATTTAACCATTCTTTCGGCACCCCTCAAGCACGAATTAACCTTTGCCCGTGAGAAAATCAAAACCCTGCTCAATGAAGAATTGGGGGAAGAGTTTATCAAGGATGTTGTAATTCGTTGATTTTCGGTTGTTTACCTAATATACTTTCATATAAATTCAGATACTTGCGCGCTACAATCGTTTCTGTATAGTGGGTCATTACTTTTGTCCTTGCAGCCTTTCTGTATTGTTCGGTTGTATCTTCACCGCTATTTAGCACCTGCACGATGCCCTCCGCCAAGCCTTTGCTGTCTTTTTGAGGCACGATGATGCCCTCGCTCTCGTGTCCGACCATTTCAGGAATACCCCCGGTATCAAATCCTACCACCGGCGTGCCACAAGCGAGCGATTCCATGACGGTATTGGGCAAGTTGTCCTCCAAAGAAGGAATCACAAAAACATCACAAGCGCCATAGACCAGAGAAAGATCTTCTGGATTTTGAATCATTCCCAACAAATGCACGGGATAGGGTAGGGACATCAGTGGCTCGATTTCGCTTTTACCCATCACGACAATTTCAATAGCACATTCCGGGTGCAGGGCTTTAATA
>JBBAVI010000103.1:0-20074 GCA_040397785.1 Saprospiraceae bacterium
GATGTACTTTTGGGAAGTAACTGCTGCTGGAGAACCTATAAAAAGTGGGAAGTTGGTGAAACTGGAATGATGAAATATTGGCTAAGCTGGCCGTGGTGATGGGCTTGTGGGTAATCTATATCCCGCTCGCGCAAGGTTCTACCTTATGCGTCCAATTCAGCGGGTTTTACCTGCTGAGAAACCCCGAAATAAGGCAGCACTACCACTGAAGAAAATATCGACCACCGAATATCCAACACCGAACACCGAAATAAGGGTGCGCTACCACTGGCTTTTAGTGCTTGCATAGCCAGAAACAACGCAACACTTCAAATTTCGGTGCTCAATGTTCGATATTCGGTGTTTTTTTGTTCGCAATTCTCCGACAAAATCAACAAACGACTACCATTTAATCAATAAACTATCCTTATTTGCATGCGAATTGAACCAAAGACTTTAAAAAACAGTCTTTATCAAACTTTTAGCATGCGTACGACCTTGTCATCTAATACTTTACACCAATACTGGCGGCTTTTTTTTCAATACAGCTTGCTGCTTTGTCTTTTCATGACACCTTTATCTGCTTTTGCCCGCCATATTATCGGCGGAGAAATGACCTATCGTTTTATAGAAGATTTGGGAAACGGACTGTTGCGCTATGAATTCACCCTGGTCGTGTACCGCGATTGCGACAGCGGCGGCGGTACGCTCGATAACCCGGCCAGCATCGGCATTTACCGGGGATCGGCGTTAGACGCAACCTTATACACAGATTTTGACGTAAACCTCCAAGGTCCGGTATCGGTAAGTCCGGTCATTCCGCCCTGTGCCGATGCGTCTGCCGTTTCGAATGCTTGTGTGCAACGCGGGGTGTATGTTTTTACCTACGACTTGCCACTCAATACCGTAGAAAGTTATTTTGTGGTGTACCAACGCTGTTGCCGCACCGAACAAATTCTCAATATCCTCAATCCAGGCAATTCGGGCGCTACCTACATGGTGGAACTCACCCCGGCTGCACAGGCTGCACAAAACAGCAGCCCAATTTTTCTCAACTACCCGCCTACTTTTATTTGCAATAATTTTAAACTGGATTTTGACCACAGTGCCACCGATGCAGACGGCGACTCGCTGGTGTATTCCTTTTGTAACCCCTTAGATGGCGGCGGACAAGGCGGTGGACCGGGCGGTGGCGGTGGATGCGACACCCCTGTTCCTTCTCCTCCCTGCGGACCGGCTTTCGATCTGATCCCTTTTGCGGGCGTGTACACCGCACTGGCGCCCATGGGCGGTAACCCGGTGATCGTTGTGGATACGTTCAGCGGCCATTTAACCGGAACCCCCAAAATTTTGGGGCAATTTGTAGTGGGAATTTGTGTAAAAGAATACCGCAATGGCGTGTACCTCGGCATGGTTTTGCGCGATTTCCAGTTTAATGTGGTCGATTGTACCCCGACCGTCATCGCCAATGTAGCGGCAAATGCCAATTTGGGGCCCAAAAAATTCCTCGTTGAACGCTGCGGGGATAAAATTGTCTCTATCCTGAATCAAAGCCAACAAACGGCCGATCTAATCTCCTGGGAATGGGAAGTAGACCTTAAAAATGGTACTATTTTTAGCGCCAATACCTGGCATTTGACTGTAGCATTACCCGATTTTGGTACCTATTCGGCCCGCCTTTACCTCAATCGTTTTGAAAACTGCAAGGATACCGCCTTTATTACCCTCAACGCTTTCCCAGGCGTAAAGGCCAATTATTCCTACGACTGGGACCTCTGCACGGAAGGGCCGGTTATTTTTACCGACAGCTCCTTTTCCGGTGCGAGCGGTGGTATTGTCAGCCGAAACTGGGTCATGGGCACCGGCGACACACTCAAAACCCTGGATGTCAACTATCAATATAGTGTTTATGGACAATATGTGGTCAAATTGCAACTGGTCGACTCCGACGGCTGTACGGATGAAAAAATTGAGACCCTTGACTGGAGCCCTAAATTACCGCCAGTAATACCCAATCCGGGCGATTTATTTGCCTGTTTGCCCGAACCAATCCGGTTTATCAACCTCGACTCCCTGGATCTCACAGACTATACCTTTGCCTGGGATTTTGGCGATGGCAGCCCGCTCGGCACCGAAAAAAGCCCGGTCCATAATTACATCAAGCCGGGTATTTACACCGCCAGCGTGGTGGTCACGTCGCCGTACGATTGCTTTTCAACAGACACGTTTGTCGACCAGATCACCGTACGGCCCTCCCCCGTGGCAAATTTCAACTACCAGCCTTCCAAACTGAGCAACCTGGAAAATGAAGCCCAGTATTACGACCTTTCGGATTCATCGGTGGTGCAATGGAACTGGATTTTTGGCGACAATGGCCGTTCTTTTCAACAAAATCCGAAATACACCTTCCTGCAAGATACCGGTTTGGTACCAGTAACCCTCCGCGTATTCAATCAGTACGGCTGTTCGGATACCTTGGTGCGCATCCTCGATATTGTACCTACCCTGCGCCTGTATTTGCCCAACGTATTTGCACCGCAAAGCGACAATGGCAATGGCAACGATCGCTTCGGATTGTTGGGGATCATTCCCGGTTATGAGGATTTTAACATGAAAATTTGGAGCCGCTGGGGCGAGTTGCTCTTCGAAAGCAGCCGGCCGGAAGATCAATGGAATGGCCGAAAATCGGGCAGCGGAAAAGTGTACCCACCGGGCGTGTACATTTACCAAATCAACATGACTGGCCCACGCAAAGAACCGATTCGTTTGCAAGGTTCCATTTCCCTGTTGGATTAATTGCAGCCAACCCGATGTTTTTCAAGCATATAAAAATAAAAAAACCGCCACGAAGTACAAGTGCTCGATTGTCACCAAGGCTTGCCGAAAAACGAAGCACACGGAAAAGGCCTGCTAAAATTGCAGGACCACGGCGATTTGGTCCGCTACCGCAATATTTGGGTACGGGAATTGTAAGTTGTATCTTTACGCTTCAAAAACCAGAAGCACAGGAGACTTACCCAAATGGCATTCGACAATTTCCCCTTTTACAAACAGCATGACGCGGCAGATTGCGGCGCGACTTGCCTGCGGATGATCGCCCGACATTACGGCCGGCATTATTCGTTGGAAAACCTGCGCGAACTCTCCTACCTCGATCGGGAAGGGGTATCGTTGATGGGCATATCCGATGCCGCAGAAAAAATTGGCTTCCGCACCCTGGGGGTGAAAACAGGCTTTCAACGCCTGGCTGCTGATATTCCCTTGCCTTGTATCGCCCACTGGCAACAAGACCACTTTATGGTAGTATATAAGGTGGCGGATAAAAAAGTATTTGTGGCCGACCCCAAAATTGGCAAAATTGAACTTTCCGAACAGGAGTTTTTGAACGGCTGGATCAGTGATGTAGTAAACACTGAGCCGCAGGGCATTTTATTGCTGCTCGAAACCACCCCGGAATTTTATAAACGCGACGGGGAAAAAACCGACCACTCCGGCTTCGGTTTTTTATGGGGCTACCTCACCCAATATAAAAAACTGATTTTCCAACTGAGCATCGGGTTGGTATTGGGCAGTTTGATTCAATTGGTATTCCCTTTTTTGATGCAGGCTTTGGTCGATAAAGGTGTGCAACTCAACGATCTTGATTTTGTGTACCTGATTCTGGCGGCCCAAGGCATGTTGTTTTTGAGCCAGGTTGCCGTGGAATTTATTCGTGGCTGGATTTTGCTGCATATTGGTACCCGCGTCAACATAAACCTGGTATCAGATTTTTTGATCAAACTGATGAAATTGCCCATGTCGTTTTTCGACTCGAAAATGACGGGCGATTTGTTGCAGCGTATTTATGACAACGAACGGATTGAGCGTTTTTTAACTTCGTCCTCGCTCACCACTTTGTTTTCAGTCGTCAGCCTGTTTGTATTTGGGCTGGTGTTATTATTTTACAATGCCGTCATTTTTCTGGTCTTTTTTGTGGCTGCGGCGCTGTACTTTGGTTGGGTTGCGCTTTTTTTGCAACGCAGACGCGCTTTGGATTATCGGCGTTTCGAACAAATGGCCGAAAATCAAAACACCCTCATCCAGTTGGTCAACGGGATGCAGGAAATCAAATTGCACAATGCAGAACGCCAAAAACGTTGGGCTTGGGAACGCATTCAAGCGCGTTTGTTTCGAATAAATGTACAATACCTCGCAACCGACCAATTTCAACGGGCCGGCGCCGCTTTTATCAATGAAGGTAAAAACATCCTCATTTCCATCATTGCAGCCACCGCCGTGATCAAAGGCGATATGAGCCTGGGTATGATGTTGGCCGTGCAATACATTATTGGCCATATGAATGCTCCGCTTGAATCCCTGGTACAGTTTATTTTGGCGGCACAGGAAGCCAAAATCAGCCTGGAGCGCATGAATGAAATCCACCGCCGGCCCAACGAAGAACCGGATGCCGATTCAAAAGTGACCGTTTTGCCCTCCAATGGCGATTTAATGCTGCAAAACTTGTCGTTTCGATACGGCGGGCCACACGATCCCTGGGTGCTAAAAAATATTAGCCTCAACATTAAAGAAGGAAAAACCACCGCAATTGTGGGCACCAGTGGCAGCGGAAAAACCACTTTACTAAAACTGCTGCTCAATTTTTACCCACCCTCAGAAGGCAGCGTGCGCCTGGGCGATTTGAATATCTCCAACATCAACAACCAGTTATGGCGTAGTCAATGCGGCGTCGTGATGCAAGATGGTTTTATTTTTTCGGATACCATTGCGCGCAATATCGGCCTGGGAGAAGAACATATTGACCGCCGAAAACTACTGTATGCAGCAAAAGTGGCCAATATTCAAAATTTTATCGAATCCTTGCCTTTGGGGTATAATACCAAAATCGGCCAGGACGGTGTAGGGCTTAGCCAGGGACAGCGCCAACGGTTGCTCATTGCGCGGGCCATTTACAAGGACCCCGCTTATATCTTTTTCGATGAAGCCACCAACTCGCTCGATGCCTACAACGAACGGGTGATCATGCACAACCTCGAACACGCTTTCCGCAATAAAACGGTCATGATTGTAGCACACCGACTTAGTACCGTGCGCAACGCCGACCACATCATCGTACTGGAAAAAGGTGAACTGGTAGAACAAGGTAACCACCAGGAACTGACCGACAAACGCGGCGCTTACTACCATTTGGTAAAAGATCAACTGGAGTTAGGCGTATAATGCCCCTTTGAATCAAACCACCGCGCATAAAAAACACATTTTCAATTTTTTACAAATAGTAAAATTTTATACTTATGACACAAAGTCGCGAATATGTAGAATTACGCTCCGAGGATGTGCAAGAAATTCTGGGTACGCCCCCCGGTTGGTTGGTGCGTTGGGGTACCATGGTTGTACTTATGGGTTTCTTGATGATGCTCATTGCCGCCTGGTTTGTACGCTACCCGGATGTCGTAGAAGGCAAAGTAGTGATCACCACGGCTACGCCACCGGCCGATGTGGTTGCGCGCATTGACGGGCGTATTGCGCGTTTTTTGGTAAAAGACACGATTCAAGTGCCTGAAAATCACTTACTTGCCGTATTACAAAGCACCGCCAACTACCTGGACGTGCTTATCCTCGACACCTGCGTACAAGCCTGGCAACGCAAAGACATGGAGCAATTACGCGCCGTAGAAATACCCCGCACACTCGATCTGGGCGACCTGCAAACTGAATATTCCGAGTTTATTCAAAACCTCGAATTGTATAAATTTGGCAAACAAACGCGCACTGCCACCACCAGTTCCAACATTGTATCCATCAACCTCCAAATCAGCAGACTGGAGCAAAGCATTGATTATGATAAAAAAGCGACGCGCCGGGTAAAAGATCAATTAGCCAGCGCCGAAGAATTGCATAAAAAACAAAAAGAATTGGTCGACCAGGGCATTATTTCCAAATCCGATTACGAAAGAGAACGCGGAAAAATTGCCGAACTGGAGCGCACCTATGATGAATACAATGAAAGCGTAATTCGTAAACAAAACGAAATCATTAATTTGCGTAGAGGAATCACGGATGTTTCGTTCAACCGCGATGAAAATGAAGCCAGTGTATCTACCCGTTTGCGCAACAGCCTCAATGCTTTGCGCAGCAGCCTGGACAAATGGAAACAAACCTATTTGCTCACCGCACCCATCTCCGGCACCGTTTCGCTCAACACTTCCTTTTTTAGTGCCAACCAATATGTAAAACAGGGCGATCAGGTACTCACCATCGTACCTTCTGAAAAAGGCGCACTCACCGGAAGAATGCTCCTGGCTGTGGCCGGAAGCGGAAAAGTGACCACTGGGCAGGAAGTTTTGATCAAATTAGATGGTTACCCCTATCATGAGTACGGCACTTTGAAGGGCGTTGTGTTGACAAAATCGCTCGTTCCCAAGAATGACCAATACGCCATTAGCATCAGCCTCACTAAAACAGATAATAAATTAATCACTACCTTTCAGCGCGAAATACCGTTCGAACAACAACTGCAAGGAAAGGCTGATATTATTACAGAAGACAAAGGTTTGCTGGAAAGAATTGGAGAACAATTGTTTGCCAGTGTGCGCTAAAGTATAGCTTGGGCTATTTTCTTGCATAAATCAATCAAAATCAGCCTCCTCATTATGAAAAAATATCTAAAATACCTGCTTATCGCCCTGGGTGTTGCATTGGTCGTGATCCAATTTATCCACCCGGCCAAAAACCAGTCGAACAACAACACCAACAGCATCACCACCCGTTATGACGTGCCCGAACCTGTACTGGCAGTACTCAAAACCGCCTGCTTCGATTGTCATAGCAACAGTACTGTGTATCCATGGTACGCTAATATTCAACCTGTAGCCTGGTGGCTGGCCGATCATATAAAAGATGGAAAAAAGGAACTCAATTTTTCAGAATTCACTACCCGGAAAATTGCCGTTCAAAACCACAAACTGGAAGAAGTGATCGAACAATTGAAGGAAGGCGAAATGCCCCTCAATTCCTATACCTGGATACACAAAGAAGCAAACCTAACCCCGGAACAGAAAAATTTGCTGATCAATTGGGCGCAAACCACAATGGACAGCATCAAAGCACATTATCCGGCCGACAGCCTGGTGTTGAAAAGCCGATAAATTTGCTTTTTATTTCGGTGGGCTGACCATACAGCCCACCGAAATATAATAGACTTATTGCGGTGGGAAGTAAAACGACAAAAACAGTCTAACTACTCACGCTTTTTGAAGCGATAAGAATATAAATCGGGTTCACCCTCGTAGTATCCGTCAAGGGCCAAACTATTGTAAGCCCTTTTAATTGCATCAACAGCCTCGGAGGCATTGCTTACCCGGTTGCCATTTACGCTGGTAATCAAAAATCCGGGCTGCATATTCGTCTCATATACAATGCTTCCGCGCTTGACCGAGGTAACCAAGGCGCCGGGCATGCGCAGTACGCGTTGTTCTTCTTTATTTACGTCGCGCAGTTCAATTCCAATATCATCTTGCAATTCATCGCCTTCTACCCGCGCCACGCTGGTGGTATTGCGGCTGTCTTTCAGCACCACACGGGTTTTATATTTTTTTCCCTGGCGCCAGTATTCTACCGTAAGTTCTTGCCCTGGACGGAATCGGCCCACCAATTCCTGCAATTCGGGCGTTCTTTTCAGGCGCACATCATTGAGGCCGAGAATGACATCACCGGCGCGCAAACCCGCATCGGCAGCACCGCCATCGGCATTTACCCGTGTCACATAAACGCCTTGAGCAGAGGGCAATCCGAGTTCGCGGGCACGCTCGTTGTCGACATCCTCAATGGCAACCCCCAGGAAGGCACGTTGTACCACGCCAAATTCGCGGATATCGCCAATAATTTTTTGCACCAGGTTGGAAGGCACCGCAAAGGAATACCCTTCATAACTTCCTGATTCTGTGATAATTGCCGTGTTAATGCCAATCAATTCACCCGCTGTATTCACCAAAGCACCTCCGCTGTTTCCAGGGTTGACCGCCGCATCTGTCTGAATAAACGACTCAATACTAGTGCCGCCGCCCAAAATATTAATGTTGCGGCCTTTCGCACTGATAATTCCCGCCGTAACGGTACTTTCAAGGTTGAACGGATTGCCCACTGCCAACACCCACTCCCCTACCTGCAAGGAATCGCTGTTTCCAAAAAGAATAAATGGCAAATCAGATTCATCTATTTTTAACAGCGCTATGTCGGTTGAAGGATCCGATCCAACCAGTTTCGCCTTATATTCGCGCTTGTCGGCAAGGGTCACTTTGATGTCGGTACTTTTGTCAACTACATGATGATTGGTTACAATATAACCGTCGGGCGTCATGATCACACCCGAACCTGATGATCCCGAAACACTGCCGCCCCAAATACCATTACCCGATTGAATCAAGGCGCGAATATTGACCACCGCAGGCGTGGTAACTTCGGCAGATTCGATAAAATTGGTAGGTGCTGCCGATAAAAAACCCTTATTGGAGCGCGTATTGAACAATTTGTCAACCAACCCAGTATAACGTGCGTCGCCGGCTTCCCCAGACCAAACAACACGATTAGACTGGATAAACCGCGAGTACAGGAAAATAGAAAGCAACGAACTCAAAACACAGGCAAAAACAAGCGACAGATACTTTTGCATTCTAACGGATTTTGGTTGTGATTATATCTAAATGCCGCCCGAAAGGTAGCATTAATGGTCATTGTCAACAATTTAGGCCGAAGGCTAAGTACAAAACAATACAGCACGAAGTATAATTGGCCCGATGAAACAAATAAGACTCCATTTTGGTTTTAAAGGAAAAAAATATGAATTTTTGGAAATACCAAGGCGCAGGAAATGATTTTATTATGGTTGACCAACGTACTCAACCATGGATAAAACGGGAAGATACCGACAAAATTGCGCATTACTGCAACCGACGTTTTGGCATTGGTGCCGATGGACTTATTCTGTTGCAACAAATGAACGGATACGATTTTGAAATGGTGTATTTTAACGCCGATGGCCGCGAAAGCAGTATGTGTGGAAATGGGGGACGCTGTATCACTGCTTTTGCCCAACAATTGGGTATTTTTGAAGAAAAATGTCGTTTTTTGGCCATTGATGGTCCACATGAAGCCCTTATCCAACGCGAAAAAGACCAACCCGATGCCTGGGTGGAACTAAAAATGGTGGATGTTCCTCAAATTGAACGCCTGGATGACCATGCTTTTGTGCTCAATACCGGCTCTCCACACTATATCCGTTTTGAAAATAGCCTTGAAAATAAAAATATGGTGGAAGAAGGGCGCGCAATTCGATACAATGACCGTTTTAAAAAAGAGGGCATTAATGTCAATTTGGTGGCCATTGGAAACGATGGATTGCAGATACGCACCTACGAACGCGGGGTCGAAGACGAAACCCTTGCCTGCGGGACAGGCATTACCGCTGCAGCATTGGCCCATCATGTTTATGCTGGCAGCCACGCCCAAAATAAAGAAGTCGCCGTTCGGGCAAGTGGCGGGAACTTATCGGTTCGCTACCAGGATCTTGGAAATGGCCGTTTTTCAGATATTTGGCTTTGTGGCCCGGCAACCGCCGTGTTCGAAGGTTTTATACCATAAGTTGTTTGCCTGACAAAATCCCCCTAATTTTACCTTTAAAATCTTGAACCTATTCCTATGATGCGAAATATTTACTTGCTGGTTTTGTACATAAGTTTCCCCTTGTGTATGTTGGCGCAAACGGATTCCTTACCCCCCGTTCCAATCCCACCCAAGCCCAAACCTGCCGGGAAATACACCCTGATTAAAGCAGCCAGAAAAGAATTGCTGGCTAATTTTTTAAATAATGACCTCGGAAACGCCCTGATTTGGGTCGATTCCCTGATTCAAATGGAAAACAATAAATATGCAACCCTGGCATGGGACGAACGTTGGCTGATTTACCTTTGGGAAGAAGCCTATGGTAACTTATTTGAAGAAGTCGCCGCTTTTGACGATCAAACACGTTACCTCAATTCCTTTAAAATACAACCACCGACAGACAGCCTCTATGAATGGCTCGACCATGTTTTGTACGAACAACGCTATGAAATGTTTGGCAAACTAAAAAAAGGCTTTCTAACGGAAGAAGAACGGGTATTTTCGTCCCTAATGATCGAATACCTGCTGCGCCTCAATACTGATGCCGTTGACTGGAATGCCCGAACGGACGCCTTTTTTGTAAAATTTCCTACTTCCCGGTTCAATACCTTTTTAAAATCAACGCAGACCTACATCCCCAAACCTTCGAAAAGTGCATGGAACCTGGATCTTTTATTTCACAGCGGCAACTGGACCGACCAACTGGAACGCAGTTTTAATCCGCTTTATGGCATCGATTTGGGTATAACTTATGTTAAAAATCGCTGGAACTATGGCGTGCATATGTCCATTGGTGGGGCCAAACTGGCTCGAGACATCATAGAGCAAAACTATATTTGGCCTAAAAAAGACCCTTCTTTATTCGTAGCCCCCGAAATAGAACTTGGCTTTAACATCCTTCAAACCAAAAAAATACGCGTTTTCCCTTCTATTGGAGGCGGGTACGGCGTGTTAAAAGCACCTGCATCCGATGAGGAAGGGGATCCATTGCCCGACTATTACACCTTATTTGATTACCGCAAATTGTATTGGCTGGCATCGTTGACAACCGACATCAAATTCCGCATCGGAGATGCAGCCGATATAAACGCCCCAAATGGTTCTTATCAAGGCGTGCGCTTGCGTTTAGGCTTTCGCCGCTTGTATTTCGAAACCAAAAACGACTATTTCCTAAGTGGCAACATGCTTTTCTTTTCTGTAGGATATAATTTACACCTTTTCAATACTTTAAACTAAAAATTTCTATAATTGTGGCAGACAACTTCGATTGGCTATCCGACCCATTACCGGCCTTTCAGGCACAAACAGCATGGAACGATGGCAGTTATGCCAATCAGGAACAGTGGGAGTTGGTGTACCTACCTAAGGGCGCTTTTTCCATTGCAGCCGGTGCTGCGCTGTTGTCGGAGCACATCCGCCATTTTCGATTTTCAACGGAAATCATCCAGCGCATGGGCCATTTCACGGATCATTTGGGGCGTTCTGTTTTGACCGAGAGTTTTTTAAACTACCTGCAGCGGATGCGTTTAAAAATAAATATATATACCGCCCTGGAAGGCACCTTACTATTGCCCGGACAGCCATTGTTGATCATTCAAGGTGCCAAACTGCCTATTTTATTATTGGAATCTGCTTTGCATGCGCTTTGTTTAGATCATACGATCGTGGCTACACAAGCAGCACAACATGGTTGGGAACAACAATATTATAAAGAAACAGAGACACCTGAAGCACCCGTTTGGGCGCAGAATCCGGATGGCTGGAAAAAACGGGCTTGTTATGTAGGTGGCGGTGCGGTGTATACAGACCAAATATTTCCAGAAATAAAATTGCACGCACCTGTTTCGTTCGGCGGGGAGCCTTTGTCACAAATTCGGCGCTTGTACCAGGGAGAAAAGCCCGTTGCTGATGTGTGGCTTACCCGCAGCCTCGAAGCAAAAGCAACTATAAGCAGGTCCAGTTTGTCCATCGAGGATGCGCAAAGTGGCAGGCGGGAAACCGTAAAATTTACCAGATTTCAGAATTTATATCAACCACTCGTACTGGAGGGCCGCCCGGTATGGACAACCCAGGCCTTGCCCTATTTGCGTCAGCGCACTTTTAAACAACTGGATGCTTTTCGCCAAACCGATTTGGCCCAATATCCGAGTGGGTGGTTGTACGTAGATACGAATCCTGCTTAAACGAGGTCGACGTAAATGGCCGAGCGCTCTATTTTATCTTGAAGGGGACCGAATTGGGCAAGTTTCAGTTCGGCCATTTTGCGGCCGGCAATAGCACATTCCAGCAACGTTTTTTCATCGAGGCGGGCAGTTAAGTAGCCCGACCAAAAGGCATCACCTGCCCCGGTCGTATCTTTTACTTCAACGCCACGTGCCGCTAAAAAGTGGCGTTCGTAGTTATTGCCAACCCAGCAGCCATCTGCACCAAGGGTAAAGCAGACTTCACTTGCGCCCATTTTCAAGAAATGGTCAATTACTGCATCTGGAGAAGGGGTTACATCTTCATACAAACGGCCCCAATCAACATCACTAATTTTCACCAGTGCGCCCAAGCGGCACAATTCTGCCAAAAGGCGTTGGGCTTCGCGGCGATCAGGCCATATTTTTTCAGCATAATTCGCATCAACACTAATCAAGCAATTGGCGCGTTTGGCTTTTTCCATGGCCTGCATGATCACATTTTGGGCCGGATTGCGGCTCAAAGCAAAACAAGTGGTATGCACAATGCCAATTTCTTCAAAGCGGCTGTACGGAAACTGCCGAATGGATAACATGGTATCCGCGCCACGATAAGCCTGAAAATTGGACACCGCCGCAGAGCGGGTCACCAAAATAAGCGTGGTTGGATCTTCGACCTGGGTAACACCCGTTACATCCACGCCCAGGCGCGCAACGTAATTGCGCAACACACCGCCCATGTCGTCATTGCCCACAGACGCAACCAACATCGTGTTGTTGCCTAAACGGGCCATATTCATACATAAATTCGCAGGGCTTCCCCCTGGAATTCTTTTAAATAAGGTCGCTTCTTCAAGCGTCTGGACAAATTCGGCCGTGATAAAATCAACCAGCAATTCACCCGCACATAAAATATCAATCGGTCTACGCATACGATCCATGAATTGGATTTTAAGAGGCTGCTTACTAAAAATGCACTCAATTCGTTGATTTTCAATAATATAAACCCCAAAAACCCATGGTTTTACCTTCAAATCAGCCGCAATATTAAGACATTTTCTTTGAAAGGCTGCCATCTGAGGCTACAAGTTCCTTGATTGGCATTAATTTGTCAGGTTATGACAGCCTGACATTAAAATCTATAGACAGTCTGTAAAAATGGCAGAAAATTTTCAATGGCACGAAGTCTGATAGGTTGCATGTATCCGTAGAAAATTTGGTTTTGCGGAAATCCAATGTTTTAACCTAAACTAAAATACTGTAAAATTATGAAACCAATCGCAGACCGTGTTATCATCAAGCCGGCGACTGCCGACGAAAAGACCAAAGGCGGTATTATCATTCCTGACACTGCAAAAGAAAAACCACAACGTGGTGAAGTAATTGCCGTGGGTCCGGGCAAAGACGGTAATCTGATGACTGTTCAAGTTGGCGATATTGTATTGTATGGCAAATATGCTGGCCAGGAAATCAACCATGAAGGTCATGATTACCTGATCATGCGCGAAGATGATATCCTCGTGGTGATCTAAAGCCAGCGTAATCGCTTGAATACCTAATAACCATAGCCCCCGAAAATATTTCACTTCACTCAACACTCAAAAAGTACGAGCAGATATGTCAGCTAAACAAATCAATTTCAATACAGAAGCACGCGAAAAACTCAAAGAGGGTATCGATGCTTTGGCGAATGCCGTAAAAGTTACCCTCGGCCCTAAAGGTCGTAACGTAATCATTCAAAAATCATTTGGCGCACCAGCCATCACCAAAGACGGTGTGACCGTGGCCAAAGAGATTGAATTGGAAGATCCAATCGCCAATATGGGCGCGCAAATGGTTAAAGAAGTAGCCAGCAAAACGGCCGATGCAGCCGGTGATGGTACTACAACTGCAACCGTTTTGGCACAAGCAATGGTTACTGCAGGTTTGAAAAATGTTGCAGCCGGCGCAAACCCAATGGATATCAAACGCGGTATCGATAAAGCGGTACGTGTAGTGGTTGAAAACCTGAAAGAACAAACCGAAAACATCGGCGAAGACTTCGACAAAATCCAGCAAGTTGCTGCGATTTCTGCCAACAACGACGAAACAATCGGCAAACTGATTGCGGATGCGATGAAACGTGTATCGAAAGACGGCGTTATCACCGTAGAAGAAGCAAAAGGCACGGATACCTATGTGGAGGAAGTAATCGGTATGCAGTTTGACCGCGGCTACTTGAGCCCATACTTTATCACCGATGCAGAGAAAATGGTGGCTGATTACGAAATGCCTTACTTGTTGATCACCGACAAAAAAATCGGCAACATGCAGGAATTCGTACCAGTTTTGGAAAAAACACTGCAAACAGGCCGTCCACTCTTGGTTATTTCGGAAGATGTTGAAAGCCAGGCACTGGGTGTTTTGGTTGTAAACCGCCTCCGCGCAGGTTTGAAAGTAGTTGCTGTAAAAGCACCTGGTTTTGGCGACCGCCGCAAAGCCATGTTGGAAGATATCGCCATCCTAACGGGCGGTGTTGTCATCAGCGAAGAACAAGGGTACAAACTGGAAAACGCTGGTTTGGAACACCTCGGCTCTTGCGAACGCATTACGGTGGATAAAGACAATACCACCATCGTAGGCGGCAAAGGCGATGCAGATGCCATCAAAGCACGCATCCAGCAAATCAAACAACAAATTGAAGCGACCACCAGCGATTATGACAAAGAGAAACTCCAGGAACGTCTTGCCAAACTGGCAGGTGGTGTGGCAGTACTCTATGTAGGCGCCGCAACGGAAGTGGAAATGAAAGAGAAAAAAGACCGTGTGGATGACGCACTCAACGCTACCCGCGCTGCCATCGAAGAAGGTATTGTTGCTGGGGGCGGTGTTGCCCTCGTGCGCGCACTCGATAGCCTGAAAGACTTGAAAGGTGACAACGAAGACGAAAACTACGGTATCCAAATCGTACGTAAATCGCTCGAATCACCCATCCGCACCATCGCTGAAAATGCAGGTGTAGACGGTTCTTTGGTATTCCACAAAGTATTGGAAAACAAAGGCGCTTTTGGCTACAATGCCCGTCATGATCGCTTCGAAGACCTGAAAAAAGCAGGTATCATCGATCCGACAAAAGTAACCCGTGTGGCTTTGGAAAATGCAGCATCGATCGCAGCAATGGTATTGACCACCGAATGTGTGATTAATGATAAACCAGAGAAAAAGAACGGTGGTGGCCATGCACATCCTGATATGGGCGGCATGGGCGGCATGATGTAATTTGCCAACCACTATTTTTAGGGTTTTATGAAAATACAGAAGCCGCCTTGTCCTTTGCGACCTTGGCGGCTTCTTTTTTATTTAAAATGAAGATGCAAAAAAATACTACAAATCACCAATTTTAAATTATTTAAATTTATAAATATTTGACTACCATAACTTAACCACAAATTCATGCCTCAAACTTAATATTAACTTAACATTGTATCAGGATTTGAGTCGTTTGATAAGTAGAATTTTGCTCCACTAAATTCATAAATGATATGACGGCAAGACTAACCTTAGCATTTTTCATTGTTTTCTCATTCTCCACCCTGTCGCTCTTTGCTCAAACCGGTACGATTGCTGGTAAGATCATTGATGCCAAATTTGCCGATGTTGTCATCGGTGCAACTGTTCGTGTTGACCCCGGAACGGCAAATTCCATGGGTGCCAGCACCGACCTCGATGGTAATTACATCATTAAATGTCCGGTAGGCAAGCACAAAATTGTGGTTTCTTACCTCGGATATGCCGACAAAACCATTGACGAAATTGATGTGAAGGCAAACGAAGCCACTACCATCGACCTTGCCTTGGAAGAAGCAGCCAGCACCACTATTGCGGAGGTTGTTATCACAGCGAAAGCAAGCCGCGAAAGTCAAAGCGCGTTGACCATTTTGCAGAAAAACAGCCCGGTAATCGCCGACGGTATTTCTGCCGAAACCATCAAACGCACCCCCGACCGTACAACCGGTGATGTGTTGCGCCGTGTGAGTGGTGCCTCTGTGCAAGATGGCCGCTTTGCAATTATCCGTGGTTTGAATGACCGCTACAACGTTGCAATGGTGAATGGCGCTTTGTTGAGCTCAACCGAGCCCGACCGCCGCGCGTTTTCGTTCGACATCTTCCCTTCTTCCTTGCTGGATAACCTGGTTATCGTAAAAACGGCTTCTCCTGATTTGCCAGGCGAATTTGCCGGTGGTGTAATCATGATGAACACCAAAGACATCCCGGAAGACAATTACCTGAACGTACAAGTAAACGGTGGTTACAACACCGTAACGACATTCAAAGACTATAAAACATCTCAATCAGGCAACCGCGATTGGTTGGGCATTGACGATGGTAGCCGTGCTTTGCCAGATAATTTCCCTGCCAACAGCGCCGATTACACCAACTTGCCAATTGATGAACGTACCCGCCTCGCCCAGGCGATTCCAAATACCTGGTCTACTAAAGACGTAACAGCACGTCCAAACCTGGGTGCGCAAATCACAGCCGGTTATGTCAAAGCATTGGGTGCAAAATCTAAAATTGGTGCTACCCTCGGCTTAACGTACAGCAGTGCCCTGAAATACCAGGAAACAGAGCGCCGCGATTATGACCAAAACGGTTTGTTGTACCTTTATAATGATAAACAGTACAACACGGGTATTTTGTGGGGTGCGTTGGCCAACATTGGTTATGTAATTAATGAGCGCAACAAGTTGACGTTCCAAAGCACGTACACCCAGAACTCCGACAACAACGTGTACAGCCGTACTGGTGTAGATACCCTCGACAACTTCGGTGTTCGAAGCCAGGCAGTAGAATTTATCACAACCGGATTGCTTTCTACCCGCCTTTCTGGTGAGCATGTATTTGGCGACCGCGCCATGAAAGTGGAATGGGGCTTTGGTTTGAATAGAACAGACCGCAGTGTTCCAGACGTACGCCGAATCCTGTATCGTCAAAACCGCGACTTTGGTGAAGATGCGCCATTTGCTGTCTTTATCCCACAAGGTGGTGGTGACGCATACCGTACCGGTCGTGTTTATTTGGATTTGGAAGAAAAAATCCAGAATGGAAACATTGCTTTTTCTTTCCCATTCTCCTTGTTTAAACAAAAACAAACGTTTAAAGTAGGTGGATTGTATCAAGGCAAACAACGTGAGTTTGCTGGCCGCCTGTTGGGTGTAGTAAGTAATGGCAATACCAGCGCATTCCGTTTGTTGCCAACAGATTCGATTTTTGCAACACAAAACTTCAAATCAATCAACGGTTTCCGCTACGATGACATCACTGCACCATCCGACAAATACTCTGCTGAATCGGATCTGACTGCTGCTTTCGCGATGTTCCAGAACAACTTTGGTAAATTTAAACTTACCTGGGGTGTACGTGGCGAAAATTTCAGTCAACGTGTATTTGGAACCAAAGACCGTCAGGGCAAAGATGTTAATATTGACCGCGATACCTTTGTATTGTTGCCATCGTTCAACTTGACCTACGAATTGACCGAAAAAATCAACCTGCGTTTGTGCGGTTCACAAACCACTTCGCGTCCTGAATTCCGTGAATTGTCGCCGTTCTCTTTCTTTGAGTTCGTTACCCAAACCCAGATTTATGGTAACCCAAGCCTGAATATTGCCAACATCTACAATGCGGATGTGCGTTTTGAATACTACCCTGGCGAAAACCAATTGCTTTCGGTTAGTGGTTTTTACAAAAAATTTGAAAATCCGATCGAGCAGGTAATGGCACAATTGGGTGCAACAACCCGTGAGCGTACGTTCAAAAACGTTAAATCGGCTGTGAACTACGGTTTGGAGATTGAAGCACGCAAAAACTTTGGTTTCATCAACGAAAAGTTCAAAAACCTCGTTGCATTTGCCAACCTGGCTTTGATTCAGTCTTCTGTAGATTTGGAAAGTACCAGCTCACCCAATAAAAACCGTCCATTGCAGGGTCAATCACCTTATGTATTGAACGTTGGTTTGCAAGCAAGTTTCCCCGATCTTGGTTTGAACTCAACCTTGGTGTTTAACCGAGTAGGCGACCGCGTATTTGAGGTAGGTGTAACGGGTTACAACGACATTTACGAGCGCCACCGGAACCTGCTTGATTTCCAGATTGCCAAGCGTATTGGCAAATTGGCTGAAATCAAATTGAACTGGCAAGATATCCTGCGTCCAGATTACATCTACTATCAGGATACGAACAATGACGGTAAGTATCAAGCGCCTACCGGCGACTTTAAACTAGGAAGCGGCCAAGACAACGTGATTCAACGCGTAAAGGTGGGTAGCACCATCAGTCTTGCCTTCAGCATGCGTTTTTAAAACAATTATAGATCGATAAAAACGAATTGTTTTATCAAAAACTTAACATTAGAATTCGTTTTACGATAAAAATACAGATTGGAAAAAGCCGGAAGCAAATCGCTTTCGGCTTTTTTTTCAATATTTTATAAATACACAATTAACATATTTAACAATAACTTTACATTGGAGTAACCCAAAATTAACACCTTTCCATCGTCCTGCGATGCCCCACGGGCGTAGTTTTGCAGTGTTTTTAAATAACGAAAATTAAACAACACAATTATGAAAAAAAGCCTGCTTTTGCTAGCGTTGCTCTTCTTTGCAACGGTAGCCTCAATCACGGCACAAGTAGTGAACGTCTCTGGTGACATTACCACCAATACCACCTGGACGAAGAACAACAGCTACTTGTTGAACGGTTTTGTGTACGTTAAAAACGGCGCAATCCTGACCATTGAACCTGGTACAGTAATCAAAGGTGACAAAGCAAGCCGCGCTTCTTTGATCATCACCCGCGGCGCTAGAATCATCGCCGATGGTACTTTTAACGAACCGATCGTTTTCACAAGCAACGAATCAATTCCTGCTGCAGGTGACTGGGGCGGTTTGATCATTTTGGGTCGCGCTTCAACCAATGGTTCCTTCAGCGGAACAGTTGGCTTGCAGGCAATCGAAGGTGACATCAACAATGCAAACGGCGATGGTTTGTTTGGTAACGGCGACCTTGCTGGTCCTGCTACACAGTACGACAACGACAACAGCGGTATCTTGCGTTATGTACGAATTGAATACCCTGGTGTGGTAATTACACCTGGTAACGAGATCAATGGTTTGACTATGGGCGGCGTAGGTCGCGGTACAACCATGGACTATGTACAAGTGAGCTTTTCTAACGACGACTCTTTTGAGTGGTTTGGCGGTAATGTAAATGCAAAACACCTGATCGCTTACCGCGGTTTGGATGACGATTTTGACACAGACAACGGTTTCTCTGGTACAATCCAGTTTGCTTTCTCTCAACGCGACCCAGCTGTTTCTGACGCTGCTGGCGCATCGAACAGTTTCGAATCTGACAACGACGCGAATGCAACTACAGCTACACCTAAAACAGCGGCAAACTTTGTAAACGTTACCATAGTAGGTCCTTCAACGGTAGATGCTGCTCAATTCTTCAGCCGTGGCGCTTTGTTGCGTCGTAATACAGAACAAGCATTGTTCAACTGCCTGATCGTAGGCGCTTGGCCAAATGCGGGTTTGCGTATTGATGGTACCAACACGGGCGCAAACGCTACTGCTGGTACTTTGGAGGTTAAAAACTTGTTGATCGCAGGTGCTACAACACCTGTAAACACCAATGCAGCAGGTTTCGACGTAAATGCATGGTTTGCAACGGCAGGCTGGGGCAACCAGTCTTTCCCTGCTTCTGGCGATGCTAAATTGACCGATCCGTTTAACTTGAACGCACCAAACTTGGTTCCACAAGTTGGATCTCCTGTTTTGACTGCCGGTTCGTTCACTTCTTCTCCGCGTATCCAAAACAACCCATACGTAATCAAAGTTGGTTATGTAGGTGCGTTTAGCGATAACGACTGGACTTGCGGTTGGGCACGTTTCGCAGGTGGTTCTACCCCTTGCGGCGCGACAGTGGTTTCTGGTAACATCACAACCAACACAACCTGGACAAAAAACAATACTTATGTCCTGAACGGTTTTGTATACGTGAAAAACTGCGCTACCCTGACCATCGAGCCAGGTACTGTAATTAAAGGTGACAAAGCAACACGTGGTACTTTGATCGTTACACGTTGCGCGAAAATCGTAGCAGACGGTACATTCAACGAGCCAATCGTATTCACTTCTAGCTCCGCTACTCCTGCTGCAGGTGACTGGGGTGGTTTGGTGATCTTGGGTCGCGCTACAACCAACGGTTCTTTC
>JBBAVI010000104.1:0-20047 GCA_040397785.1 Saprospiraceae bacterium
TTTAATTATGTGTAATGATGGCTAAACTTGAAATTTTTCACGAACCATTGATCTAATACTTTTGATATCAAAAAGCCTTCTCTTCGCAACAGCTGGAGCCGGTACTTTGATTTCACTTTTTTCCGTACATGAAAAAAGAAACGTGAAAAAAGTAAGTAAAAAGAATATCCTAAAAACCATTGTGGCTTCTAATTTCATCATTTTTATTGTGTTGACTAGTATTTTTGATTTTTGAAAAGTTGAAGGCAAACTATCCCGAAGTCTACGATCTGAACAAGGTACAGAAAAGGCTGAACTGTTTTCCCAATAATCAATTGCTTTTACACAAAAAAAGACTTGCTCCGACAAGGTCTGTATGGTTATGGTGTAATCAAATTCGCTCTAACAAAAATCAAGAAGGCCACTTCTTAAATTGCTGTATAGTTTTTGGGGCAAGATCAGTTTGTTAATTTAGCATAAATTGTTTAATTGTGCATTTGTTTCCTTCGTTGTAAAAGATAACAGTAGCAATAATATCTCGTTCATAATATGATTTTTGGGCGTGTTCATTATTAATAAATTTTATGTAATCAAGATTTCTGGAGCGATTGCTAAAGTTTGACGCATAGAACAATGCTAACGATTCCAATTCTTGCTGATTGGGCTGGTCACATGATTCTTTTTTAGCGACAAATAATATGTGGCCGTAGAGACTTCCATCGTACGCGAAAAGCGCTTTAAATTTTAGATTATTGTGGTATTGTAAGTTTGAGCTTGCTTGACTACATGAAAATAGACATACAGCAATGTTGAATAACACTAGTTTCCAATGCATATTTCAAAAGAATTATAAACTTGTGCAGCACGATCAGTTATAGGCATATAACAAGGAGAAAGTTAGTCCTCTCTAGTCAAATAGAAAAACACCTCATGTTAATTTATTATTAAGCCGCATATTTTTCGTGAAAGCAGCATTGCTTCCCTGTCTCGCATGATGTACAATCGGAAATCAAAAATCATGTAATCGGAACTCGTAAATCCCCCCTACTCTTCCCCCGTAAAAAACGCCAAACGCTCCATTTGCGTGGTCTCAATGCTCAAAAAACCGAATTCCTGCATCACCAGGCCCCGGATGCGGTACAAGCCCCGGCCCCGAAACGGCACCTGACCATCCGCGCGGGGAAAATGCACAGTATCAAAAAACGCGCCGTTTTGATCGATCCAGGTGCCAAAATGCATGCGCTGCCCCTTGATGGTACGGGTATCTTTGCGGCATACATAATAACCCACCAGCATTACCCGCCGACCTAAGTGTTGGGGCAAATCGGCTGCGCAAAGTCCCAGGCCTTGGGCTTTTTCCTCGGGCGTAAGCAACTCGAAGGGGCTGCAAAGCGGAAAACCCAGCAATTCCATTTCATCAAAGGCATCGAGGGTAGTGGTCGCATCCAGCTGCGGCAGTTGAAACACCGGACTTTCATCGCCAAAAAGGGTAGGGGTATGCAACACGTTTTTTTCGGCGGGCGCCATCACGCGGTTGCGCTCCCACAGGAGTTCGGTTTTGCTCAGACCGGTAAAACGAAATGCGCCGATGCGAATCAATAGTTCCAGCTGACTGCGTGCAATATTCACCCGGCGGATAAAATCCTCCAGGCTCCGAAATGGGCCGTATTGTTTGCGTTGCGCGACCAAATGCAGGGCATTTTGCTGCTCAAAACCCTTTAAATGCACAAAACCAAGGTAAATATCGCTGCCTTCAATATGGGTCAGGTAGCCGCTGCGGTTGATGTCGGGTGCGTGGACGCGTGCGCCCGACATGCGCGCCTCGTGTACGTAATACTCGGTTTGGTAAAAACCACCGAAATTATTGATCACGCCCACCATGAATTCCAGCGGGAAATAGGTTTTGAGGTACAAACTTTGAAACGATTCGACGGCAAAACTGGCCGAATGGGCTTTGCAAAACGAATAACCGGCAAAACTTTCAATTTGTCGCCACACCTCGCGCGTAAGTTCGTCGGGGTAGCCGCGCTGGGCACAATTGTCGAAATACTGCTGCTTCAGCCGCTCGAATGCCGAGGACGAGCGCTTTTTACCCGTCATCATGCGGCGCATCACATCGGCTTCGTCGAGCCCGAGCCCGGCGAAGTGGTGCAATATTTTCATCACATCTTCCTGGTACACCATGACGCCAAAGGTTTCGCCCAGGTGCTCGCGGAACACCGGATGCAGGTAATCGAAGCCGTTGGGCTGGTGAAAACGCTGGATGTAGGCCCGCATCATGCCCGATTGCGCCACGCCCGGCCGAATAATGCTGCTGGCCGCCACGAGGTGGATGTAATTGTCGCAGCGCAATTTGTGCAACAAGCCGCGCATGGCAGGACTTTCGATGTAAAAACAACCGATGCAACGGCCGCTGCGCAACTGATCGCGCACTTTGGGGTCGTGTTTGATGCGTTCCACATCGTGTATTTCTACGGCTTTTCCCTGGTTTTTCCGCACCAGGTCGATGGTGTCTTTGATGTGGCCCAATCCGCGCTGACTCAATACATCAAACTTGTGAAAACCCCAATCTTCGGCCCCGTACATATCGAAATGGGTAATCGGGAATCCTTTGGGCATTTGTTGCAGGGCCGTGCATTCGGAGAGCGGTTTTTCGGAAATGAGCACGCCGCCTGCGTGAATCGACAAATAATTGGGAAAATCGAGCAGTTGCTGCCCAAAAATCAGGATGTATTTGGCCCAGGGATGCAGTTGGGCATACAGGGCATCTGCCTCTTGCGCGGGTTGCGTGCGTGCGGGCGCGGCATCTTCCCGGTCTTTGCGGCCTGTCCAGCGCATGCTCCATTCCACCAGGGCGGGCAAATTATCGGAAATCAGGTCGATGTCCTTTTTGGGCAAACCGAATGCTTTTCCGAGTTCGCGCACGATGGCATGTTGCTGAAAGGTGTTGTAGGTAGCGAGCAAAGCCGTGTGTTCGCGGCCATAACGTTTGAAAATATAATCGGTTACGTCGTCGCGTTCGTCCCACGAAAAATCAATGTCGAAATCGGGCGGCGAGGTACGGCGCGGATTGATGAAGCGTTCGAAGTACAAATCGAGTTCGAGCGGGTCGACATCGGTGATAAACAGGCAATACGCCACAATCGAGTTGGCGCCGCTGCCCCGGCCCACGTGGTAATATCCGGCCGATTGGGCGTAGCGCACAATATCCCAGGTGATGAGGAAGTAGGCGCCAAAATCGAGATCGCCGATGACTTTCAGTTCTTTGCGCATGCGCTCCTGCGCGGGACGGTGCTGCTCGCCATAACGCCGGATACAACCCGAATAAGCCAGTTTGGCGAGCAATTTGAGGTCACCGTCCTTGCTGCCGGTAAACGAACGGCGGTTGAGTTGCAGCCCCGTTTCGAAGCGAATAGAGCAGGAATCGAGGATGTTGCGGGTGTTTTCAATGATTTTGGGGTACAATTGGAACATTTGCAGCAGCTCGGCCTCGGGTTGAATCAGGTCGGCGGAATGGGCAATGTCTTCCTGTTTGAGTTTAGTGACTAAGGTATTCAGGTCAATGGCGCGCAACAGTTTATGCAGTCGGAAGCCTTCATGGTCGAGAAAGGTGATGGGTTGCCACACCACCAATCGATCGAGCCAGGCATTGAGCGCGTGCTGGTACAGGCCGTGTACTTGCGAGGACCGGATACCCAGAAACTCATTGGGGCGCAGCATGCCCATGGGTTTGACAATGCGGTCGTAGATAAAATAGGTATGTTCCAATTCGGGTGCGGTTTCCGGCAGGGCCTTGCTGTTGAGCGAATGTTCGGTCAAAAAAGCGCATAAAGCGGCCCATCCGGCGTTGTTGCGCGCCAGTCCGACGTACAATAAACGTCCGGCCTCGTTGCGGAATTCGATGCCCAATACGGGTTTCACGCCCTGCTCCTGGCAGGCACGTACAAAGCCCAGCGCCGCGGAAGTGTTGTTAATATCCGTCAGGGCCAGGCATTGAATGCCGCTGTTCCGGGCTGCTGCCACCAATTGTTGGGGGCTCAGCACGCCGTATCGGAGGCTAAAATAGCTATGTGCGTTGAGGTACATGGCTCAACACGGGTTTTCTCATGATCGTATGTGTATTATAGTGCCAGCCCGGCGCAAGTCCCTTCACAGGCGCGGGTGGTATGAAATTAATTTAAAGGCGGGTGCTGTTTTATACTTTTCGTGTCAAAAGTACGGCGGTTATGTTTGTGTTGTTGTTTTTAAAATAAATAGTTTTGGTTGTGATGTGTAAAAGGCTCTTGTGGAAAAGAGAAAGAATTGTGTTAATGACAGGGTTTTTGAACGTTTTACAGAAAATTTACGCGCGTGGATATTTTTTGTAAAACTTTTTGTAGTTAAAATAGATTGTTTTATTTTTGCTGCGCTATGGCTAAAAAGAAAACAAATAAGGGTAAGCGGCCTGTGTTAGACCCTACTGGGTTTATCGCTAAACCGCATGATAAGTATGCTCGGTTTGTGCTGAAAATCAAAGAAGTAGCATTAGAAATGCTGCAATTCTGTTTGCCCGGGCGTATTTTGGAGCAAATAGACCTGGAATCGCTTGCCTTGAGTGAAAGTAGTTTTATCGACCCGGAATTAAAGGAGTATTTTTCCGACATTTGTTATGAAGGCAAAACGCAGGAAGATTTGCCGTTTAGGATCACGTTTATCCTGGAGCACAAAAGTGTAGTGCCGGATTATCCAATTATGGCGCAATTGCAGAAATATGTAAGTAATATTTGGACCAAAGATGTACTCCAACGCAAACCATTATCCTTAACGATTCCGATCGTCATTTATCACGGAGAACGTCCGTTGCAGAAGGAATCGCCGGAAACCCTGTTTAAAGGCGCTCCCGAAGAGTTATTGAGTTTTGTTCCGCATTTCGACTACGTGTTATTGGATCTTTCGCTCATTGCAACGGAGACGCTGGAACAATTGGAGTTTTTGTTTTTGCGGAATATCCTGTTGGCCTTGAAACAGAGCCGAAATGCTGCGTATGTAGAGGTTTTTTGGGAAAAGATCATTATTTTTGCACCACGGGTACGTCAAAAGAGCCTTGATTTTGAACTTTTTAAAGCGACGGTGATTTATTTAAACACTAGTTCGAAAGTTTTCAACCAAAAATTAAAAGAAATGGAAAACGCATTATCTGCCGCAGAACAACAAGAGATTAAGCCTTTCTTGGTTCAAATGTATGAAGAGTGGATGGAAAAGGGGGAGGTTCAAGGCATGGAAAAGGGCATGGAAAAAGGCATGGAAAAAGGTTTGAAAAAAGGTATGGAAAAAGGTATGCTCACCATGCTGGTCGCCTTTATTGAGAACGACCCCAAGTTGGACAATGCCTCGATTGCCAACCTTTTCAAAGTCTCCCCTGAAATGGTGGAGAAGGCGCGTAAGATGATATCCAAAAAATAGCGGTTGCCCGAAGTTGTTTGTTAATAAAGAGAACTTGCTACCTTTGCGATGAATGAGCATTCATTCATTTCTTTTAAAAAGGTAACCATGTCCAATTCAAAATTCGACCTATTTATTTTCGGTTCCACCAGCGAACTGGTACAAGCGCTTATGCAGGATTACAAGCCCTGGTTTTTGGAGCATGTAGACCGTTTGATTGTTACCCAGCGCAGCGAAACATATCCTGCCTTGTACCAGGAGTTCAACCCCATTTCAATTCAGCTGGATTGTGCCAATCCGCAGGAGTTTGGTAAAAATTTGAAAGAGGTGGTGGCTGCATTTGCTACGACCGAACGTCCGATGCATATTTTGCCTACTTATGGCGTGTTTAACTGGAATTACGCCCCCAAAAATCCGGTATTTGCGTACCGGGAAGACGGTTATCAGGTAAACCTGAATGCCCGTTTACAAATCATTGATGCATTTAGAGGCTATCCCAATGCCCGGTTTCATTTATTCGGTTCCTTGTTTGCCAACTTTCCGTACACCGGCGATTATGCCTTGAGCATGTGGTACATCAACCAGTTGCCCAAAAACAGCGAATACAAGGACCTTGATTTGATCATTTACAATTTGGGCGGTATGAAAACCCGTTTTTGGAAATGGGAAGCAGGCCCCAAAAACAACCCGTTTGTGTACGACCGCTTGCCGACGGATAAAATTGTGGAGACAGGCTTTAAAAATCCGGCCAATCGGGGTGTTTTTACCTTTTATCCTACTGTAGCGGCGCGGATTGCTTGTTTTTTGGGTAGGAAAGGCGTGCGGGTGTTGTAGGGTTGATTTTTTAATATCAACATGGAGTACCGACTGGCAGTTTATCAGGGTATTTGCTTTTCCACCCATTTATGGTTATTTTTGTTGCTTAAAACCACGCCCGTATGCCGCCTCCATTCAAATACAACACGCTTGTTTCTACCTGTTATATGCTGATGTTTTGGGCAGCATTCATCGCCTTTTTACCCCAAAAAGCCAGCGCCCAATGCACCGGTAAGCCAGCCGCAGGTCAAACGCTCGCATCTACAACCCAGGCCTGTGCGGAAATTCCGTTTACGCTTTCTACCGATCAAAATTATATGGAAATCGGGCTGGTCTTTCAATGGGAAAGTGCTCCAGATGGGGTGTTTTGGACGAATGTAATCGATGGCTTAAGCCCCACACTCCTCCAAATACAAACAGCCGACCGCTATTATCGGCTCAAAGTTACTTGTTTAAATTCGGGTGAATTTTCCTATTCCACGCCCCTGCGGGTGCCCATGCGCCCCGAACCAACATATTATTCCGGCACTTTTCCCTACAAACAAGGCTTTGAAAACGACTGGAAAAACGGTTGTGGCTTGAAAGATTTGCCCGCCGATCATTGGGAAAGTGTGCCGTCCAGTGGGGTGCATTCCTGGCGCCGCGCGGATCAAGGCGCCAGTGCCGAGTGGTTCGACCAGGGCGTTTATGGCACCGATTTTATCGTGGGCGCTTCGGAAGGGCTACAGTATGCGCGTTTTCATACCATCCTCGGGGCTCCTCTGGATTCGGGCTATTTGGAACTATACCTGGATTGCAGCAGCGGCACCGCGTCAAAAATGATTTCTTTTGATTTAAACGACCACGATTCCCCCGATTTTTTGAAAATTCTGCTTTCCGTGGATGGTGGGGCGACCTTTTCGGTGATTGGCCAAACCTCCAGTTTGACGCAAACCGCTGGCTGGGAACGTTTTATCTTCCCATTTAATGCGCAGTCTCCCACCACGGTGTTGCGCATCGTCGGCATGGTGGGTAACACAACGGGTACTTCCGATATTGGCCTGGATGATCTTATGGTTGCCGATTATGCGGCCTGTTCGGGCGTGCCCACACCTGCAAATACCCTTGCCTCGGTCGCCGAAGCCTGTATCGGTGTAAAATTCCAACTTTCGCTCGATCAACCGTACACGGAGGCCGGTTATAACTACGCCTGGCAGTATTCTTATGATAGTTTAAACTGGTTTTACACTTTCCCACCGCAAAATCAGGAAGATTTAGGTTATTCGCAGTCCTTATCCAGTTGGTACCGCTCTGAAATCACTTGCCTCAACAGTGGGGACAGTATTTTTTCTAATCCACTGAAAATTAGCATGTTCGAGCCGGAATATTATGCGGGCGGACTGCCATTTGTGGAGAAATTTGAACAACCCTGGCTATCTGCCTGCGGTGAAAAAGACCAACCCAGCCCGTATTGGTACAATTTCCCATTCAAGGAGGAGGCACGCTGGAAATACAGTTCGGATTACACCAATGTGCTGCCGCCAGCCACGCCTTTATCGGCCGAAGGGGAAAACTATGCGATTCTGGGTGGTTCATCCTGGGTGATGCCTAATGCAGACTTATTCGTGTACCTCGATTTGAGCGCGGGCAATCCGGAGCGCAAACTCCTGTTTGATTATTGGTCGGATCAGGGTTTTGGGAAATATTTCACGGTGGCGCTTTCTACCGATGGCGGGAATAACTTTACCCTTTTGGGTGATTCGATGGCCCTTTCACCGGAATGGACTACCAAAACACTGTATTTCACTTCGAATTCAGCCAAAACCATTTTGCGTTTTCGTGGAAATATTCAGGATCAAGCAGTAATCGCCATCGATCATATTCGGGTTGTGGACCGAATGATATGCAGCGGAACCCCTGCTTTGGCACAAACATTGGCCTCGGATACGGCTTTTTGTGTGCCGACCACCGTGCGTTTCACGCTGGATGAAGCATACACGGACGATCAAATTGCGTTTCAATGGCAGATTTCCTACGATTCTTTGAGTTGGACAGACCTGAACGAGGGAAAACAAGCAATTTACACCGCCTTGATTGCGAAAAAAGCCTGGTATCGTTGTCAGGTAAGTTGTTTGGCGAGTGGCAATGCCGCGTTCAGTACACCCATCTTTGTCCATTACTTTGGACCCTTGTATTACACAGGCTCCTATCCATATACCATGGATTTTGAAGCGCCCTGGATCGATCAATGCGGGGTGCGCGATGTGCCGAGTGAAAACTGGAATAATTTTGAGGACAAAGCCCGAAATTCGGTGCGGCGCGACGATGATGGTGCTTTGGTGGGCTGGAACTTGCCGCCCTATGTTCCGCAGGGTTTTCAGGGTGCTCATTATGCTGCTTTTAAAAACAATGAAATTGATTTGACAGAGCGGGGTGGCTTGTATTTATACTTAGATAGTAGCCAGGGCGATTCTACCTGGAACTTGAATTTTGATTATTATTTGTTTGATTTTGGCATACAGGTGTATATTTCAAAAGATGGGGGCAAAACGTATGAATACCTGATTTTTGATTTGCTCCCCAACGGCACACCCTGGTTTAAGGCTTCGGTTGATTTTATTTCCTCCTCAGCCAAGACGATCATCTACTTTGAATTCAGGAAGAATGCTTCTTTTTTTGACATCGCGATAGACAATGTTCAGGTGCGCAGATCGAATAATTTTAATACGATTGAGGGGCTGGTGTACCAGGATACCAACGGAAACTGTATAAAAGATGCGGGAGAGCCGCCTTTTTCTGAAAAAATAATCAAATTTAGTCCGGGAGCGCGGTATGCCAGTACAGACACCGCCGGTCGGTACCAAATTTTAATTCCGTTTGGAACCTATACGGTTGAAACCATTTTACCGCCGCACCATGACTTGCCCTGTGGCAGTGCGGTCGTAAACGGGGTCGTTGTAAATCAGTCCGGCAGGGATACCGTTTCCTTTGGCCTGCATCCGATTCCGGGTATCCGCGATTTGGAGGTGCTGCTTACGCCGTCCACGCCCGTGCGCCTTGGTTTTCCTGCCATCTTCACGGGCACGGTGCGCAATATTGGGACCGATACCGTACACCAGGGCAGTTTATCGCTTGAATTTCCGGACTACGCGCTTTTGTTTACGGGTTGCGATTCCATCGGTACCTTAAATGGAAGCAATTTTCAAGTCGCATTGGGCAATTTGGCTCCGGGCGCGACGATTTCTTTGCGTTTTTATTTTGTGGTGCGCTCGGATATTGCCTTGTTTATGCAAGAAATTGGACTTACAGCCACTGTAACCTTACAAGATTTGGATGCAAATCCCGACAATAACCAGCAGACCACTTACGCCACGATCACGGCAAGTTATGATCCTAACGACAAACTATTAATGTCGCCGCGTCCCGACAGTGTGAGCAACAGCATTTTACCGGGTGTTTATGGGTTCGATTATACCATTCGTTTTCAAAATACGGGCACCGATTCCGCTTTTACCGTTGTTTTGGAAGACACCCTGGATATTAATTTCGAGCCATTGAGTTTCCGCACCGTGGCAAGCAGTCATCCGGTACAATATACCATCAGCCCCGAAGGAAATATCCGTTGGCGTTTCGATGCTATTTTGTTGCCCGACAGCAATACGAATGAAATCGCTTCTCATGGATTTGTCCGGTTCCAAATTGCAAGTAAAGCCTTACAAAATGGCGATACGGTATGCAACCGGGCAGGTATCTATTTTGATTTTAATCCGCCCGTTATTACAAATCAGGTGAAGACCCTGGTTAAAAAGCCGGATGCTGCGCTCGAACCGGAGTCACCTTCCATTGTTTGGCGTATTTTCCCAAATCCGGTGTACGACGATCAGTTGACGATTGCATGGGATGCTATAGCACCGGAGCATGGGGATTTGTATGCGGTGGATGTATTGGGGCGAATATGGAATTTTGGGCATCTTGAAATGGGCGTTGGGGAAAATGCCCGGCAGGTTCGTGTTTCAAATTTACCCGCAGGTTTGTACCAGTTTTATGTAGCCCATGCGCGTCGGCAGATGGCACCTGTTCGGGTGATGGTGTATAGGTAAAAGGTAAAAAATAATTTTAAACATATAGATAACTATATACGTTTTTCTATTAAATTTGCATCGTACACCACCGGAGCTTGTTTTCAAGATCCGGCTCAACCGATGCCCTTATGCAATACGATGCCATCCACCACCACAGTGTGACCGAACCCGAGGCTTTTTGGGCGGCACAAGCAGGCGCTATTTCCTGGTATCAGGCGCCGCAACAAATTTTATCGCAAGACGACCAGGGCTTTTACCGCTGGTTTGAAGGCGGGCTGCTCAATACCTGTTACCTCGCACTCGACCATCAGGTGGCGCAGGGTAGGGGAGATCAGGTTGCAATTTATTATGACTCTCCCGTTACCCAAACGTTTGAGCGCTTCACGTATCAGGAGGTTTTGACGGCTACGGCGCAATTTGCGGGTGTTTTGCGCGATTTGGGGGTAGAAAAAGGCGATCGGGTAATCATTTACATGCCGATGATTCCACAAGTGATGGTGGCGATGCTGGCCTGCGCGCGCATCGGAGCGGTGCATTCGGTGGTATTTGGCGGGTTTGCGGCGCACGAATTGGCCTTGCGCATTGATGATGCCAAGCCAAAAGTGGTGCTCACGGCCAGCGCCGGGGTCGAATTTGACAAAATTATCCCGTACGCGCCCATCGTTATGGCGGGAATCGCGGAGGCTGAGCATAAAGTAGACCATGTGGTATTGTACCAGCGCTGGTTTAAAAAAGCGGAATTGGAAGAAACGGGCTTTTTAGACTGGACTTTGTTGCAGCGCAATGCACGTCCGGCCGAATGTGTGCCGGTGCTGGCAACCGATCCTTTGTATATCCTCTACACCAGCGGCACGACGGGCAAACCCAAAGGCATCGTGCGCGACAATGGCGGACATGCGGTGGCGCTGCGTTACTCGATGGAGCATATTTACGGTGCCAAACCCGGCGATGTTTTCTGGGCTGCCAGCGATGTGGGTTGGGTGGTTGGTCATTCGTATATTACGTATGCACCCTTGATAACAGGTTGTTCTATCGTGTTATACGAAGGAAAACCCGTGCGTACACCAGATGCGGGCGCGTTCTGGCGCGTGATTGCCGATTATAAGGTCAATGTGTTCTTTACGGCGCCAACAGGGTTCCGGGCGGTGCGCAAAGAGGATTTTGAAGGGAAATTCAAGCAATTGTATGACATAAGTTCGCTGCGTTACCTGTTTTTGGCGGGTGAACGTTGCGATATTTCCACCCTGGAGTGGGCGCAACAATTGCTGGATATTCCGGTGATTGATCATTGGTGGCAAACGGAAAGTGGCTGGCCCATGTTGGCCAATCCGGTGGGTATTGAATTGCTGCCAGTCAAACCCGGTTCGGCAGGTAAACCCGTGCCCGGATTTGATATTCAGGTGCTGGATGAGGGCGGACTTCCCATGCCCGATGGTTCGGAAGGCGCGGTGGTGATCAAATTACCTTTGCCGCCTGGTTGTTTGCCTAATTTGTGGGGCAACCCAGATCGTTTCCGCGCAGGATATCTCGATCCATTTCCGGGATACTACTTTTCGGGTGATGGCGGCTACAAAGACGCGGACGGGTATATGTTTATCACCGGCCGGATGGATGATGTGATCAATGTAGCTGGGCATCGACTGAGTACTGCTGAAATGGAAGAGATTGTTTCGGCGCATCCGGCGGTGGCAGAGTGTGCGGTGGTGGGCATTGAGGAAGATTTAAAAGGTCAACAACCCGTTGGATTTGTGGTGCTGAAATCGGGCGTAACCATCAGCGATGCCGTTTTGGAAGCCGAATTGATACAAATGGTGCGCGAAAAAATCGGGCCGATCGCCTGTTTTCGGCGTGCAGCGGTGGTAAAACGTTTGCCTAAAACCCGCAGTGGCAAGATTTTACGCAAAATCATGCGGAACATCGCAGATGGCAAAACGTTTGCGCCGCCGAGTACGATTGAGGATATTACAGTGCTGGATGAAATGCGGGAATTGATGGGGGAGTTGCACATTGGGGTGGCGTTTCAGTAGGGGTCGGGTAGAACCCGATGGATGGGCGCACCAGGTGGAACCTGGCGCGAGCGGGTAGAACTTGGCGCGAGCGGGGGGTTTACTTTTTTACCTTCAACGCGGTGATTTTATTGCTGGTAAATTGCTCGTAGGTAGCGCGCACCACCTTACCATTGGCAGCCACAATTTCCGGCGTAATAAAGTACGGAATTTTTACCGTGATTTCTTCTTCGGTAGTAATGTAGATTTCACCGGGTAAGTCTCCACTGGTTACTTCTGCAGCATTGCTGAGGATCCCGGTCACGCTGTGCATCTCATCCGGGTCGACGGGCGGGCGGTCACCTTCGTTCAGCAGCGTTCCACCTAAATAGAGGTCGAACATCGCATTGCGGATTTCCGATTCGTATTCAAATGCAACGTATTTGCCAATGGCATTGGAAAGCGTTTGGGCTTTAACAGACTTTACTTCCTCCAGGTTTAGGATAAAATATGCTGAAAAGTTTCGCTCCGGAAATTCAATCTGCAGCGTCATCATTGGGTAGCCGGAGTCTTCGACACTTTTAAGCAAACCAAATTCTTGGATGGTTTGGGCGATCGTGGTATTGCTAAATCCCAGGATGAAACCCATGCACAAAATGAAAATATGCAGTTTAAATGGACTGTTCGTCATTGTTTTAGATTTGTAGGACGCAAATTTAAGGATGGGCAAATGTAGGGCGAAACTTTGGGTATTTAAATAGTAGACCTGTTGCCGTTGGAAGTTGAAAATGGACCGTTTGGTTATTTTACTTCCTGCTGCAACAGGTCTATTTATTTTATGCTTGAAACGGATCTTAATTCCCCAAGGCCGCTTTAATTTTCTCCAAATCTAACTTATTCGCAAAGGCAAGTTCTTCTTGTTCCGATGCCAGGCCGTTGGTATGGATCGTGATCAGCGTTTGTCCTAAAGGCAATTGAATTTCGGTAGCGCGTATTTTTTTGCCGCCATCACCGTCTTCCATCGAAGATTTCAGGATGGCCCGATTCGTACCCACGCGTACACTTTTATATTCCTGACCCATCATGGCTGGATTGGTCATAAACATGTTCAGGTTGGCCAGCATGGGTGAATTGGCAATAATTTGCACGTCTGCATCCTGTTTTTTGGCGTCGTTCCGGTATTTTTTCTCAATTTGCATACCGCCTCCGAGCATACCCATGCCAGCGGAGTTGGTCGTAGCGTCGCCGTCGGCTTTCAGGCCATTGATTTCGGCTGGAAATAAATCGGCCACTTGTTTGGCCAGCAGGTTGTTGATGTCGTTAATCGCGTCTTGCAAGCTCAGTTGCGCCTGCTTATAGTCTTTTTTAGCCAGAAATTCTTGCGCTTCCTTGATGTAGGTTTCGGCCTGACTTTGCGCGAACGCGTGCAGGGAGACGCAGGTAAAGATTAGTGCAATGGTGAATTTTTTCATCGGAGGGAATTGTGTTTGTTTTGTTAAGAATTAAAACAAATTTACGCCAGTTTGCTCAAAAACCAGGCTTTTTCTGTTAAGGTTTCTTCATTTAAAATGCTGGCTTGCAGTATATTTTTTTCCATAAGGTTGGAAGGATGGAGTGCAAGCAGCCGTTCCATATATTTTAGAAAATTTTGATAGTTGTTGCGGTGGTAGGCCAGTACTTTTTTGCGGCGCAGAAATATTTTAAAAGAGTCGATGGCCGCATCTAAGGATCGGAAGGCCTGGGTTTCAAAGTAAATTTTGAGCAAAAGGGTTTTGGCAGCTAAGGCAAGTAAAATATCCTGATAATCTGCTTTTTGCAAAAAATGGAGCGCCTGATCGTATTGTTTGCGTTCGTAACACAGGCGGGCAAAATTGAAACTCACCATACTTTCCCGGTGCGGCGCAGGTAATTTGTCTTGGTGACTGGTAATAAAACTTTCCACCCAGTCGAAGGCACCAATTTTAAGGCCCATGCCAACCATATTGCGGAAGGTAAACCGTGAAATTTCCCCTTTTTTGTACAAAAAGCCTTTTTCAAGGGCAAGTTGATACAAGTTCAGCCCTTCATGGGAATATTGCAAACTACCCTGATTGAGTTTCCGAATGCAATAATTAATACTCAACAGCAATACATCCCGGCTTTCCTGGGGCTGAAAAAACGCCGAAATGTTGTGCAAATAAGGCTTAAGGGTTTCGAAATGCGCCTCTTCGTTCGGATTTAACAAGGCCAAACAACAATGGTAATACACGGCAATTTCGGGCATATTGCGCAGTTTTTCCGACGTTCGAATCTTTTCCAGTACAGCATCCAGCAGACCAAAATCATAGTTGCTGCGGTACACCGCGCTGTGTGAAATGAGTTCGCAGGACAGTTTGAGTTTGCGCAGCATAAAATCGAATTCCAAATCGTTGGAAAAGTCTTGCAGGTTGAGTTGTTGGGTACGCGCACCCGCCAATTCGTTGCTGTAAAGTTGTCGGCGCAACTGAAAACGCGCTTCATGCCATCCTGGTCCACGTTGGGTGCTTTGCTCCAGCCTTTTTTCTGCTTTTTGCAGCGTTTGTTGGGCAAGCAGGTTCAAATCCAGTTTTTCCAATTGTTGGGCCAACAGTCGATCTTTTAAGAGTGCGTTTTCTTCTAATTCCTTGTAAATCAAATAGGTACGTACCAGTTCTGTCAGTTTGTGCAATATTTGCCGGAAATGTTCAGGCTTGAAAATACGGTCGGGATACAAAACCTGGTAACAAGCAGCCCGCGTGGGGCAGCGTTGTTTTGACTTGTTTTTTTGTAAAAACAACAACAGTTGGTGCATTTCGGGCGTGGCTCCAAAATAAGACAGGCCTGAAAAGACCTCCAAGTCGGTAGTTTCAGCGGCATCCATTTGTTGTAGAATGCGCCAAATGGGTGTATTTTCCATCCGTTTTTAAAAATGAAATTTTTTATAAAATATTGATAAACAAAATTTTGTAAAAATATAAACTCAAAAATAAAAAACGTTTTGGAAATATTGTCCTTTGTGGCTGCTATAATTAATTAGACTTTTGTTTTGTGATTGAACCAATACCCAACAAAGCTGCCCAGGTCGAATAAGCCTTTGCAGTATTTTACCTTAAAACGATAATGAACGTCACACTTAAAAATAATAACCTTATGAAAAAGATCCTCGCATTGCTTTGGGCTTGCATTTTGAGCGCTTCTATGTTTGCGCAATTGCCCGATGGCTCTATTGCGCCCAATTTTATGGCCACCGACCTGAATGGTAACACCTGGAACCTGTATGACGTGCTCGACCAGGGCAAATCTGTAATTATTGCGTTTTCTGCAACCTGGTCTGCGCCTGACTGGAATTACAGCAATACCAATATTTTGCAGCAATTTTATGCGCTGCACGGACCGAATGGTGATAATACGTCGCGGGTATTTTGGATAGAAGGTGATGTTAATACTTCCGTCGAATGCATCACCAATAGTCCGGGCTGTACTGGTTTTTCCCAGGGCGATTTTACCGCTGGAAAAACCTACCCGTTTTTTGATGATGCGGATACTAGCCTTGTGACGGCCTATGCTATTAATTATTATCCAACGGTTTTTTTAATTTGTTCCGATCGGGTGCTAAAAGAAGTAGGTCAGGTAGGCTTGGCGGCACTTGAATTAGAAGCCACTGATTGTCCGGTAATTACTAGTACTTCCAAATTGATCATCGGCTCGGTGGTCAATGATGACAATTCAAATTGCTCAGTGGATAACGGAGAAGCACTCCTTTCCAATTGGGGGGTTACGGTTAGCGGTCAAAATAATACTTCCATCAGCACTTTTAGCAATGCTAATGGTGTATTCCGGGTGTATGTCGATTCCGTAAATACGCCCTTTACTTTATCCTTTACACCACCGAATGCATTGTGGACCAGTTGTTTGCCCGAGCCGGTATTGACAGCAAACGCCGCAGACACCATCATCGTGTACCATTCCGCTACGCCCGAGGTGCTTTGTCCGCAATTGCAGACCACCTTGGGTATACCTTGGCTGCGCCGTTGTTTTGATAACACGTTTTCGGTGAAAGTATGCAATACCGGTTCCAGTAGCGCCCAAAATGCCTATGTAGATGTCACCTTGCCATCCCCCGAACTGTTGCCGCTGAGTTCGGCTGATTTGCCTTATACCACCTTGTCGCCGGGCGTTTATCGCTTCGAACTTGGGGATCTTGCGATCGGTGCCTGTTTCTATTTTTCACTCACGGCGAAAGTTTCGTGTGATTCAGTGCAGATCGGGGAAACCTTATGCCTGGAAGCACATGCCTATCCTGATACCCTGTGTGTTCCCGTAAGTTCGAGTTGGAACGGAGCGAATATCGTGGTTAAAGCCACTTGTAATAACAATACACCGGAGTTTTCCATTCAAAATGAGGGCAATGCAGACATGCTGGAGGCACAAGATTATATTGTAATTGAGGACGATGTAATGATTTCGGAGGGTACCTTCCTGCTGAATGCAGGGGCTTCGCAGACGATCCCGGTACCCAACAACGGTGCCACCTGGCGCGTAGAAGCATTACAAGTTCCCTTCCATCCTGTAAGTGGCAATCCCGCGGCATCCTTAGAGGGATGTACCGTATCGTCTAGTTTTTCAACCGGATTTGTACTGGGCTATCCGGTGCATGATCCACTGCCCGCTCAAGATATGGAATGTATGGAGGTCATTGGTTCTTGGGATCCCAACGATAAAACCGGATTCCCACTGGGCATCAGCAATCAGCATTTGATTTCCAAAAACACGGATATCGATTACCTCATTCGTTTCCAAAATACAGGTACGGATACGGCCTTCAATATTGTGGTGCGCGATACCCTTTCGGCCACATTAGATGCCCGATCTATTCGTTTGGGTGCATCCAGCCACGCTTATGAATACAGCCTGGAAAATGGTAACATCTTGGTATTCAACTTTAAAAACATACAATTGGTGGATAGTTTTGCCAACGAACCAGGCTCTCATGGATATTTGCGCTTCAAAGTGGCGCAGCAACCCAATTTAGCTGCTGGTACTCAAATAGAAAACGAGGCAGCAATCTATTTTGATTTCAATCCGCCGATATTCACAAATACAACCTTGCATCGCATCGGTGCCGTGCCGCATGTTTCGTCGGTGCACCAAATAGCAAAGAAAAATAATCAGGTCCAAATTTACCCCAACCCTTTAAATGGCGCCTTATCCATTCGTACAGAAACAGAAATGCCGCTCGAAAGCCGCTGGGTGCTGTACGATTTTACGGGCAGGTTGATCAGTTCGGGCACTATGAACGGAAACATCGCCAATATCGGGGCGGCTACAAAAACAGAGGGTATGTACTATATTGGGTTTGTTGGTAAAGATGGGCAGTCCTTAGGTGGTGCTTTGGTAAAAAATTAGTGGTTTTGTTTTGTGAAAAAGTGCCGTTCTGGCTATTTGGGCTAGAATGGCACTTTTTTTATTGAATAGACCTTAACACTTGATGGTCGCAAAAACGTTTAATCTTTCCCCTCCAATTGGCCCATAATCTCCTGTAACATTTCCCTTGCCATCCGTTCAGTCTCTTTTTGGTAGGCATCCAAATACAACCAGGTAAATTTTTTGGTCGATTTCCAAACATTCAGCAAAGGCTGCTCGCCATTGCGTATCACACCGGCACCCTCCCTGTCAATTACCTTGTTTTCTTTTACCATGTAATCGTATTCAAGGGTAATCGGATAGGGCTTGATGCTTTCTTCATTGCCCGTTACATAGGAAACGAATAAAAAGATGGTGTACCCCTTGTTGGTATATAAAAATTTTCCAGGTATCTGTTTCAGGTTAATTTCTAGCGTTTTGCCCGCCAGCCAGTCCTTTAAATGCAGGCTGTCCGCAGCACGGTAAATACTTTCCCGGAGATAATTGGCTTTGACATCCTGGTTGAGTTCGCAAGCAATGGTGGAATTCCAGCTCCAATAAAAGATGGCCGGAATGAACTTGAATTTCAACTGTTTGCAATCGTTTGCGGCTGACTGGGAAGTTGCTGCGTTTACCTGCAACCACTCTTTCGGCTCCGGTGGGGTGCGGTAGGGTTTTACTTTTTGGTCTACAAACGTTGCATATTTTTGGGTAGAAACGCAATTTGTACACAAAAGAACTAAACATGCGAAAAACAGCAGCCTTTTCATTTTTGTAAAATAAATTTAGCAGACTTATTATTGTGGGAAGTTGAAAGCGGCGTAAAAATGACCATACTTTGTACAAAAATAAGACTTTCAGGAGGAATAAAAAACTGCGGTATGGTGGCTGGTGAAAATATACCCATTCATCCCATACCGCAGTAAGCCTATTTATTTACCCACGTTATAATACTCAAACGTAGGCATGCCCTCCACACCACCATCCATCATAATTTGCCTCATTGCAGGATCTGCCAAACGTGCTTTTACTTTCGCCATGTCTTTTATGTCGAACACCAGGTGTACCAAATTTGGATCCTCCACGCCGCGTGTCAAGGCTACGTCTACCAGGCCTGATGCCAAACGGGTATCAGTGCCTTCCTTGTCAAATACCTTCACCCAGGCATCAAAGTCCTTTACTTTATGTGTAATCAGCACATATTGAGACTCTTTGGAGGCCATGTTGACGCGTAATACATTCCAAAAATTGAATTCCGGCTTAGAAATCACGCCATTTTTCGTCATTACATCCTTCAAACGTGGATCGGCCATGAAAGCCTTTGCTTTTCCCATATCTGCCACACTTAAGACTAGCGAAACATGGTTTGGATTATCCACACTTTGTCCTACTGTCACAAAGCCCAATCCTGCAGGTTTGCGAAAATTAGAATCCTGGTCGAAGCCTATTTTCCAGTCAGCGTAATCTTTCACGGTAAAACTGATTTCTACAACTGTGAAATTTGATTGCGCATGCACCATGGTTATACCCATGCATAAAATCACCGCGCAAGTGATTAATTTGAACAATTTTTGGAATCGCATTTTCAAATGGTTGTTGATTGCTTTGCTTACTCTGGATGGTTTTCGGCTGTCCCAATTTTTTAAGTCGTATTTGCTGCTTTGAGGGATGACGAGCCAATAAGTACCTATTAAACGGAATAAATGTACAAATTAAAATGGGGTAGCGTAGACTTGACCGGATGAATTGCTTGGTTTTTTGTCTAGGCAATAGATATGGTTGATCGAAGGGGTGCGTGCTCAATCTTCCAACCAATCAAATAAGTAGCGCTCATCATATTCGATTTCAAATTTTTGTAAAAACTCCAGGTATTCTTCATGGAAGGTTTTTTTCGCGTGGTGCGCTTCCTGGTTAAGAATGTACTGATAAACATCGTTTATTTGTGAATGCGCATATGAAAAAGCACCATATCCTTCCTGCCATTGAAAGCGTTTGTCCACATACTTTTGTTCATTGATAAAGTTGGTGGCGTTGTTTTTAATATCGCGCACCAAATCAGATATAGACATGGATGGTTTTAATCCGACAAATACATGTACGTGGTTTTCAACACCATTTACAATGATCGGCTTTTGACCTTTGCCTTTAATGATACCGGCCATGTATTTGAAAACTTCATCGCGCCAAGGTTTTTGTAAAAGGTTTTCTCGCCCTTTTACCGCGAACACATATTGAATGTATATTTGTGTGTAGGTTCCTGCCATATATATAATCGTTTCATCCCTTTCGGGGTTTTATAATCGTTTCACCCCTTCGGGGTTTTAATTTTTTATAATCGTGTCACCCCTTCAGGGTTTTGATTTGGTTGGTTTTTATGACCATTTT
>JBBAVI010000105.1:0-19745 GCA_040397785.1 Saprospiraceae bacterium
ATGAATGATGAATGATGAATGATGAGTGATGAATGATGAATGATGAATGATGAATTTATTCATTGTCAATCATTACATCCCTGCCGGGGACATTAACCTGAAAAACAAAGATATGACTCCAGCGGGGTCGTATCTTTGTAACTAAATGGGCGACAACGCATTACATCCCCACCGGGGCCATTAACCTGAAAAACAGATCATTACGACCCCAGCGGGGTCGCATCTTTGTAACCAAATGATCAATAACCCATTACGACCCCAGCGGGGTCGTATCTTTGTAACCCATGGTGCATCGTTCCGCCCTCCTTACGCCGAAATACTCACCGGGCTTTCTCAATCGTAAACCCAAACGTAGCCCCCTTGTTGGGTGCGCTGCGCACATTAATGGTCTGTTTGTGCGCTTCAACAATGTGTTTCACAATAGATAGGCCCAGGCCAGTACCGCCCACATCGCGGGAACGACTTTTATCGACCCGATAGAAGCGGTCGAACACATGCTTAACGTGCTCATCTTCAATCCCAATGCCATTGTCGCTTACTTCCACCAAAATAAAGGTTTCCATATCATAAAAACTCACCTTGGTGATACCGCCTTCGCGACCGTACTTGATCGAATTATGAATCAGGTTCATCAGTACCTGCCGGATACTTTCCTTGTCGGCCATCACCTTGTAATGTTGGTTGGCGCCCTCTTTATAAGCTAAGCGAATGTTGCGTTCGGCGGCGCGGCGCTCCAGATCGGCAAAAACCTCATCGCTTAATTCGTGGATGTCAAAATCCAACAAATCGAGCACCATTTGTCCCGATTCAAGCTTATTGATCGTTTCAAGGTCTTCAACAATATTTTCCAAACGATCGGCATTTTTTGCGGCACGTTGCAGGTAGTTGACATTCACTTCTGGATCGTGCAGCGCGCCATCCAACAGGGTGTGCACAAAACCTTGGATGTTAAAAATCGGCGTTTTCAACTCATGCGAAACATCGCCAATAAAGCGGCGACGGTAAGTAGCAAGGCGCTCTAATTCTTCAAAATCCTGGGCATTCTGCGCAGCCCAAGCATCTACTTCCTTTTCAACATCATCAAGGATATTGCGCTGCATGTCGATCTTTTCCGCACGAAAGTCGGCTGGCATCTTGTGGCGATGTATGATTTTGTAAATCAACTTGATCCGGCGAAAAATATAATAGCGCAACAGGTAAAAGTTGGCCATAAACGCCACAATAAAGGAAATCAGGAAAAGCATGGTTGCTTCCTGACCAGAAATACGCATCCAGCCTACTAAATTGAGCAGCTGAATAAGCATCACTGTAACAACGGCCGACATGGCGGCCACAGACAGCGACAACTCCTGGGGAGTCTGATTTTTAAACATACCCTAAAAATCGAATTTGTATCCGATTCCTTTCATGGTTTTGATGTATTCTTCGCCCAAGCGCTCGCGTAGTTTGCGGATATGCACATCGATCGTCCGGTTACCTACGATTACATCACTGCCCCAAATTTTATCGAAAATTTCCTCTCGGGTAAATACCCGTCCTGGTTTGGATGCCAACAACCAAAGTATTTCAAATTCCTTTCTTGGCAATTCAATCGCCTGTTCGCCCCTAAAAACCAGTACTTTTTGTTTGTCAATCACCAAATCATGCGCTTTGATTTGAGGTTGCTCTTCTTCTGTTTGCCGACCGGCGCGGCGCAACAACGCGTTGATCCGGCTGATGAGCACCCTTGGCTTGATCGGCTTGGTAATATAATCATCGCCTCCTACATCCAGTGCTGCAATTTGGGAAAAATCTTCATCGCGGGCAGTAAGAAAAGCGACAGGCGTATCGGCAAATTCTTTTTTGCTGCGCAATGCCCGGCAAGTTTCTACGCCATCGAGCTCAGGCATCATAATGTCAAGCAAAATCAAATTCGGTTTTTCTCGTTCGGCTACCAGAATCGCTTGTTTGCCGTCACTTGCAGTCACTACCTCATAGCCTTCTTTTTTAAGGCTATATTGCAGGAACTCAAGAATATCCGGCTCATCATCAACAATCAAAATCTTTTTAGCGGAACCGTTCTCTTTCATAATCATGCTTAATCGTTTGTGACAAAGGTAGACCCGTCTTACCCCGCTCAGGTTTTACCTTTGGATTAAGTAAATGTAAAGTTTTTTTGAACGCCTGCCTAATTTAAAAGACCTAGAACCCACACATGAGCTTTCTTACGCTTTCAAACCAGGTTACTCCCAGCAGTTTTTTCACCAAATTATAGTCGGTACAAGCCTCTGTTCTTTTGTTCAAATTCAAATAGGCCGTTCCCCGATAGTACAAAAACTCGGTGTTGTTTGGGTTTATTGTGAGCGCTTCATTCAGTTTTACAATGGCTGCTTCCGCTTTTCCTTCATCCAGCAGCAATGCCGCATCACTCCCCAGGGTGAGGGCACGGTCAAATTGCGTATTCGCCGTTTTGCAGCGTGGAGCGTCCGATTTGAACAACACCCGCAAAGGGATCATCACGTGAACGTCTTTTCCATCATATTGCGCTGGGGTCCAAAATCCCTGAGATTTCTGGACCAGTTGCAGCGACTCCCATTCAAAATCCAGGCCAAGTCGATTGAAATCCAATTGGTTGTCCACTTCAACCGTTCCGTTGTTGCGCAAAAGCAGGTTCATTTCGATAATACCGTTTTTGCAACTATCGCGATACGCTTTTGGATATCGAACCTGGTTGGCCACAAAGGAACGCAACGAATCCATGCCGCCCCGAAAACTCGGCTCCACCGCCACCGAAGTATATATGGTGTCACCTTTTACACTCAAATAATAAGGTTTGGTTTCTTCCAGTTTAAAACGCAGGGGCATGGTTTGGCGCACCCGAACGGCTTTTTTATCCTGAATGCCGGGTTTCCAACTCAAACCAGCCTCGTCGAGGGCCGTAAACACCCGAACCGCTTCGGCACCACATCCGCCACCAATATCGCGCATGATTTTCATGTTGCTGATTTTCCCATTGGTTTCCACCACATAAGAAAGTACCACGGTGCCCTGAATATCCTGTTGACGGGCCGTTTCGGGATACTGAATATTGGCCGACAGAATAGATAACAAGGTGTACTGCGCACAAGTGCGGATGCTGTCAAGTGTCCAAGTAGGAGGAATGTTTTTAACGCACCGCGCAACCATTGGAATGGGCAGCTCCTCCACAAAATCGTAAATCGTTGTATCTGTGGGGGTTGCAGGAGCAACCGGGGTTTGTGCGTGCACGTTCAAAAGGGAAAGTGCAAAAATGGCAAGCAGTGTATATGTTCTCATGATGTTGTTGTAAATCGGCGCGAAATAACGGTTTTTTACCAAGATTTAAGTGGATTTTAAGGATCGCTGCTTGGATTAAAAAAATTAACCCAATATGGTTATTTTAACATTTTTGGAGGCCTGTATTACAAAACCCGGCACGATATTCGCTGGAGTTATACCAGTCATTGCATAAAAAAAGTCTTGCCAGGCTTGACAAGACTTTCCTTCGTTTACACTAGTTTAATCGTTTTCTACAAGTACAAGGGGTTGGCAGATTAACCTGTTTTGGGGAGTACTTCGGATATTAGCGGTTTTTAGAAACGCGCACAGTTCCATTTTTAATTTTAATTGTAACAGGTGAACGCATAAGCCTTGAAATTTTTAAAGGTGAAACAGTTCAATGCAAACCATTTTTTCTTTAGGAGAAAAAATAGTATAAAAGATATTGTCTGAAAATTCTGACATACGAACATGAAATTTGGTTTAATCCGGCAAAATCACAGCCTTTCGTGGCGAAACTCCCGTTATAATCCCATGTACATATTCCTTTTGGAGTGGGTCAGTCGTAAGGACTGACCTTTTTTTTGCCTTAAAAGCACCCTCCTTGGGGAAATCATGTGGCAAATATGCAAAGTCTTTTTGAAATCAAGGTTGATATTTTTTTACGGTTTTTAATTGAAGCCATAAGTTCCTTATCTTCGCCAGTAAAACTTGCTAATATTGATGAAAAACCTCTTGATTATTGGGGCTGGGCGTTCAGCAACGATTCTGATTAACTACATTCTGGAACAGGCGCATAATTTCAATTTCTTTGTTACGATTGCCGATGCGGACATTGAACTGGCGCAAAAGAAAATTAAAGATCATCCGAACGGACGCGCCATCTGGCTCGATGCTTCCAAGCCAAATGACCGCCGGGAAGTAATTAATCGCCATGATGTAGTAGTATCCCTTTTGCCCCCACAAATGCACTTGGAGGTTGCGCAAGATTGTATCGTGTTGGGCAAACATATGGTTACCGCAAGTTATGTTTCCAAACAAGTATTCCGTTTGGGCGACGAAGCCCGCCAACGTGCCCTGGTGTTTATGAACGAACTAGGCCTTGATCCAGGTATCGACCACATGAGCGCGATGCAACGCATCCATGAAATTCAGGCCAGTGGCGGCAAAATTACCGCATTCCACTCCTATACGGGCGGTTTGGTGGCACCTGAAAGCGACGACAATCCATGGCATTATAAATTTAGCTGGAACCCCCGCAATGTGGTGCTGGCCGGACAAGGCACGGCCCAATTCCTGGAAGAAGGTAAACTTAAATACATTCCTTATCGCCGGCTCTTCCGCCAATACCGACTCATCGATATTCCGGGTATGGGCAAATGGGAGGTGTATGCCAACCGCGATTCGCTCATGTATAAGGAAGCGTATGGTTTGCAAAATATAAAAACCCTGTTTCGAGGCACCATCCGACATGTGGGTTTTTGCGATGCCTGGAACGCTTTGGTACGCATCGGACTTACGGATGCCACTTTTCCAATTGTCGATTCAGATAAACTGACTTACCACGACCTGATGGAAGCCTTCCTTGGCATCAGTCAACATACAGGATCTGTTAAAGACCGGATCTCTAAAATGGTTGAGACGGAGCCGAACAGCGAAATCATGCAGAAACTGGAATGGCTGGGCTTGTTTAGCAAAAAACGCATCAAAGTGCAAAATGCAACCCCATCCCTGATCCTCGAACGCCTGCTGCTCGAAAAGTGGGCACTCCAGCCAGAAGACCAGGATATGGTGATTATGCAACACGTTTTTGAATACGAACTTAACCGCAAAAAGAAAAAACGCACCTCCACCCTGGTGATGAAAGGCCAAAATGGCAACGAAACCGCCATGTCGACCTTGGTGGGTTTGCCCCTCGGCATCTTCGTAAAACTGCTGATGCAAGGTAAAATATCCACTACGGGCGTTAATATTCCAACTATGCCCGAGGTGTACGAGCCCATCATGGCGGAACTGGAAACGTACGGGGTGCGGTTCATTGAAGAAGAGGAGTAACTTATGCGCTACCTATTCTTGTTGCTATTCCTTCCTTACGGCGCCTGCACCCAACCTACCGCCCAGGACAGTATTCCACGCTTTGACGAACCCTTCGGCTATGGCGTCAACTTAGGCTATTTTCCACCCCATTTTGAGGACAAAGCACTCGCCGCCCTCGTACACGGCACGCCCGACAGTGCCGAAGCGGGCATTGGCATCAATACAATCCGGCCGGGTTTATATGCCCACTTTCTCGAACAATGGGGCTACGACGCACGCCTGCCTCATTTTAAATATTATAAAAAAATTGGCCTAAGTAATATCGTCGCCATCATCGGGTTTCCTTCCGAAAAACAACGCGACACCATATTATATGACTCCAAAAATCCCAGCGCCTTATTCCGAAATTTGTACGAACCCATTTGGGATAATGGTGCCAACGGAACCCCCATCAATGAAAACAACCCGTATGCCGTGTACGTCTGGAAAATGGCGCGCCTATACAAAGGGCTGATTAAAATATGGGAAGTTTGGAATGAACCCGATTACGGACTCCAAGGAAACGAATGGAAAGCCAAGGGCCAGCCCGGTAATTGGTGGGAAAACAACCCAAAGCCCGTTGAAACCAATTTGCACGCGCCCATTTTTGGCTATATCCGCACCCTGCGTATCAGTTATGAAGTAATCAAATCCATTGACCCACAAGCACTTGTAGCGGTGGGCGGATTAGGATGGCCTGCTTATTTGGATGCCATTTGCCGCAATACAGATAACCCGGATAATGGCTTGGTGAAAGACGAATTTCCACTAAAAGGCGGTGCTTACTTCGATTGCATGAGTTACCATTGCTACCCGCACTTGGATAATTCTACCCGCCAATGGAGCAACGCCCTCAACGGATTTAAATACACCCGCCACTCAGACGCTGCTGTAGCAGGCTTATGGCAAAAAAAGCACGATTTTGATGATGTATTGGATAAATATGGCTTCAACAACCGCATTTATCCTAAAAAACACTGGATTTGTACCGAATACAACGTGCCCCGGAAGCGTTTTGGGCAATACATGGGCTCCGACCTGGCGCAGATCAATTTTGTGATCAAATCGCTCGTTACTGCGCAAGTACAAGGAGTGGCCCAAATGCACCTGTATAGTTTGGCCGACGACCAGCCAGAAGCCACTGCCACGGGCGAATTTGCCTACATGGGCTTGTTTAAAAACCTAAATGGGGTAAAAAAAGGGGAAGCCGTCCCCAATTTAGTCGCTACAGCCCTACACACCACTACCCTTCTGCTCGATGCTACCCGATATGACTCCATCGCCACCAGCCAATTAAAACTTTCCAAAGATTTGGATGGGGCCGCGTTTAAAAACCCCAACGGACAATTCGTGTATGTATTATGGGCACGTACCCAAACTGATTTGGAGGAAACCGCGCAAGGCCGTTTTACCTTTCCTCCCATTGTTGAACTTAAAAAGTTCCGAAAATACGCCTGGGATTACAGCAAAACCCGTCAATCCGAAGTGCAGGAAAGCAAAACCGTGCTTTTAAATGGAAGTCCGGTCTTTTTAGTGCCCGATTTTTAACTTTGCCCTACCCTTCCTGAAAAACTTCAACCTAAACAACAAGCGATGCTATCAGATATCCTAAAACTGGCCCATATTGCCCAAAAATCATCCCGCACGATCATCGGCCTGATGTCGGGCACTTCTTTGGATGGACTGGACATGGCCATTTGCGCCATTCGAAACGGCGGAAAAAAGACAGAAGTAAATTTAATCCATTTTGAAACCGCCCCGTATGATGCCGAATTTAAAGCCGAAATCCGCAAAGTTTTTGCCCAAAAACAGGTAGATTTTCAATTTCTGGCCATTTTAAATGTGTTGATCGCCGAAAAACACGCAGAACTGATCAACAGAATGCTCTTGAGAATGGGCATCCAACCGCATGAAATTGACCTCATTGCCAGCCACGGCCAAACCCTCATGCACGCCCCCCGCAGCCAGCACCAGCAAGATCATTACCCCAACGCGACCCTGCAAATGGGCGATGGCGACCACATTGCCCGCCGAACGGGCATCATTACGATCAGCGATTTTCGACAAAAACACCTCGCAGGCGGGGGCGAAGGCGCACCCCTGGCCTTGTATGGCGACTATTTTTTGTTTTCCTCCCCCGACGAAGACCGATTTTTACTAAACATCGGCGGAATCGGCAACTTCACCTATTTACCCGCCAACGGACACGCTTCCGACGTGTTCGCGACCGATACCGGCCCTGGCAATACGCTCATGGACGCTTTCGCCCGACGCCTGTTCGAAGTCGATTACGATGCCAATGGGGCATCAGCCGCTGCGGGGGTGGTCGATCAGGGCTTATTGGAAATATTCAAAAGCGATCCTTTTTTTCAATTGCCGTTTCCAAAAACCACGGGGCCCGAGCAATTCAGTCCAGCCTGGGCCGATGCCGTTTTTGCACAACATCCGAAGGGTCAATTAAATCCGTTCAACCAAATGGCCACGCTCAACCGCCTGAGTGCCGAAACCATTTCCGATGCTCTTTTGCGCGTACAAGGCACCGGCGCGCCTAAAGCACTGTATTTGAGCGGCGGCGGCAACGGAAATGCAACCCTGGTGCGACATTTAAAACAACTTTTACCCGAATGGAAAATAAATACGATTTACGATCTGGGCATTCGAGCCGACGCCAAAGAAGCCGTTTTATTCGCCGTTTTGGCCAATGAAGCCGTAGCCGGAAAGCCGGAACCGGATTTAAAACTCGGCGGAATCCCCTATTTGAGCATGGGAAAAATATCCTTGCCGGGCTAACAGAACTGGTTTCTTTGTTTATCACCACGCTACTGGACATTTTTATTTCACGCAGATGTTACATAGAAAAAAGGCAGATAAATCTGCGAAACATCTGAGAAAATGCATCTGTGTTACATCTGCGCGAAATATGTCAAGTAGTGTGGTTTATCACCTACTTTTGCCCCATGAATCGTTTACAATTAGTTGCCAGCATTTTTGAGAAAAAATCCTTTCTCTGTGTGGGACTCGATCCCGAACTGTCCAAAATCCCCCTGCATTTGCACACGGAACCCGATCCGATCTATGCGTTCAATTGCGCCATCATTGATGCAACGCGCGATCTTTGTGTAGCCTACAAGCCCAATTTGGCATTTTACGAAGCCCTTGGACCAAAAGGATGGGTTACTTTTCAAAAAACGGTCGATTATATTGGAAGTTCACACCTTATTATTGCAGATGCCAAACGCGGCGACATTGGCAATACCAGCCGCATGTACGCCGAGGCCTTTTTCAACCAATTGCATTGCGACGCCATCACGGTTGCGCCGTACATGGGTGCCGATAGTGTGCAACCTTTTACTGGATTTAAGGATAAATGGGTGATTATCTTGGCTTTAACCTCCAACGCGGGCAGCGCCGATTTTCAACAAACCATCCAGGAAGGAGAAAATCGCAAGTTATTTGAAAAGGTGCTCGTGCAAGCGCAGGCATGGGGTACCCCCGAAAACTTGATGTTTGTAGTTGGCGCTACCCATCCGGAAGCCTTCGCGGGGGTACGCGCGCTTGCGCCGGAGCACTTTTTGCTGGTACCGGGCGTGGGCGCTCAGGGTGGAGATTTGGAAGCAATTTGTGCCCATGGCATGAACAAAGACTGCGGTTTGCTGGTTAATTCCTCCCGCGGCATTTTGTACGCAGGCAACGGAACCGATTTTGCCGAAAAAGCACGGTCCGAAGCGCATGCACTGCAACAGGCAATGGCCGCTATTTTGGCAAAGCGGTAGTTTTCCATCCACTTAACTGAATACATTGTTGACCAACCCCTTATACATGCAACGTTGTTTCGAACTTGCCCAATTGGGGGCTGGCAGCGTTGCGCCCAATCCAATGGTAGGCGCTGTGTTGATACACGAAAATCGCATCATCGGAGAAGGCTTTCACGCACAATATGGCGGTCCACACGCGGAAGTCAACTGCTTTCATTCCGTGCAACCAGAAGACCGTTCTTTGATCGCAGCCGCCACCTTGTATTGTTCACTGGAGCCCTGTTCCCATTACGGCAAAACACCGCCCTGTGCCGATTTAGTGATCAAAAATCAGGTTAAAAAACTGGTAATCAGCAATTTAGACCCCAATCCTTTGGTCGCTGGAAAAGGGGTTGAAAAAATCCGCGCTGCCGGCATTGAAGTAGAAACAGGGTTATTGGAACATGCAGGCGCCTGGTTGAACCGTGTTTTTTTCAAATGGATACAACAAAAAACACCTTATATCATCCTGAAATGGGCGCAAAGCCAGGACGGCTACATCGGGAAACCGGGTGCACGCACGCCGATCTCCAACCCCCTTACCCAACGATTGAACCACCGTTGGCGCAGTGAAATTGCCGCTATTTTAGTGGGAAATACGACCGCATTGGTGGATAATCCGAGTTTGAATACCCGCATTTATCCAGGTGCCAATCCCTTGCGTATTGCCCTGGACCGCCACGCCCATATTCCGGGCGATTACCATTTGTTCGATGACCAGCAGGAAACCTGGATTTATGGTCCGCCAAGAACCGGCGACTGGCAAAATCTGCAATTTATGGACCGTTATGATCCGTTCGAAATTCCGGAACTGCTGGAACAACTCAGCCAGGCTCAAAAAACCAGTTTATTCGTGGAAGGTGGCGCTCATTTGTTAAAACAGTTTATTTCCCAGAACTATTGGGATGAAATTCGGGTTATTAAAAACGCGCAAATGCTTGGAGGCGGTATTCCTGCCCCACAATTGCCTGTGCAGCTGGATTTGAAAACCCGGTTTAAGGTGCACGACGACCAAATTTCGGTGTACGCGCGCAGTGTGACAAAATAAAAATAAGTAAAAAAATGAAAAGGCACTTGCTATTCACAATACAGGTACCTATTTTCGTCCCGTGTACAATAATCCAAGTATTTGACTATGGCAGCGAAATCAATAATAAAAAGTGGACAAGCACTTCTTGCTGAGCCTTTTATGCTTGATCCTTACTTCAAACGCGCAGTGGTGTTACTGTGCGAGCACCATGACCAGGGCAGCATCGGCTTCGTGTTGAACAAGACCATTGATATGAAGGTGAACGACCTGATGCAAGACTTTCCAACATTCGACGCAGAAGTGTATTATGGTGGCCCGGTTCAAACCGACACCTTACATTATGTGCACAATATGGGTGATTTATTGGAAGAAAGCGTCAAAGTGAGCACCGGCTTATGGTGGGGCGGCAACTTCGATAAACTCAAATTTCTGATTAATGCCGATTTGATCAAACCGGAAAATATCCGCTTTTTTGTGGGCTATTCCGGCTGGTCGGGTGGACAATTGGAAGACGAGATGGAAACCGGCTCCTGGGTGGCTGCACCAATGGACGCTAATTATTTGTTCAAATCAGAACCATCCGGATTGTGGAGCCAGATCATGTACGACAAAGGTGATTTATTCGAAATTATCTCCGACATGCCCGAGCAAATGATCTGGAATTAGGCGCTACAGCAAACTTTCATACGCTTGCAATTCGATCATCACGCCTGAAACAGTTTGAAACTGTATGGGCTTTGCATTTAAATTACAGAATGCATGGCGCATGTTGCCGTTTTGTTCCTGAAAATCAATTTGATATACATCCGGCATTAACATTTTAACGTCCCACACCCGTGTATACAGCAATTCCAATGCTTCCTGGTATTCACTGATTTGCTCGCCACTGTATTCCGCCACCGAATCGGATGTAAACAACACACCACCCAACAAGGCATTGACAATCAACAAGGTGTACTGTTGCGTGGGTGTCATTTGCTGATGGTCGCTGCGTAAGATAAACACATCTGGGTCGTTCAAAAAGGCGCGTTGGTGTAAAGGCCAGCGCCCCAAGGTATTCCGCAAAGACGCCAGGGTGCTCACCATTTCCCGGTGTCCCAACCAACGCAACAATGGATTATCCCAAGCCAAATGCACATCGCCCCCGATGCGGCAATAATCGGCCAAACCAAACGCAGCGCCGAGCGGCACCCCACAAGCCAACATTTTGTGATTGCCGATTTGTTTGCGCAACCAAACCATCGCTTCGTGCATCACTTGTCCACGGGTTTTACCGGGGGGCGGCGCCAAACAAACCGCAAACAGAAAATCCAGTTTCAGGAGTTCGAAACCCCAGTTTTTCAGCATAATGTGAAATACGCCACTCAGGTAATCCTGCACCTGCGGGTTGTAAAAATCGAGGGCATAATACCAGCCGCCCGAGCGAAACAAGCCGGGTTTGGGTTTCCAAAGCGGGTTCCAGCCTACGATCACCCGTTTACCTTTGGCATCTTTGAGCAACCAATCGGGGTGTTTTTGTGCCAATTCGGAGTGCGAAGCGGCAATAAAAGGCGCCAACCACAAGCCCGGTTGCATCTGTTCCGTTCGGATCGCATTTGCCATTGCCGCCATGCCCTTGGGAAAGCCCGCATTTGCGGAACGCCAATCCCCTACTGCCGTTTGCCAACCATCGTCGATTTGAAAAAATACATCACAATCGCTTGGTTGCGTGTCTTTTATAAACGTAGAAAAGCCCTCCAATTCCTTCAATAATTTATCCGCATTTATTTTTGTAAAATACTGGTACCAGCTCGTCCAACCAATCGCCTTACGCGCGGAAACCTTGGGTATTTCTATTTGCTCAAAATAAGGATCAAACAATTCCTTTGTCTGACCGGTGCGTGCCCAAATTTCCAGCAACGGAAACGAATGCGATAAGTCCAACTGTTCCAAATCCTTACGGATGGTTAGAATACCCGTTTTATGGTCGTATAAAAACAAGGTAAAACCCGTCTTTTCGCTGGTGGAACCGATCAATTGTTGTTGCCCGTTGCCCAAATCGACCAGGCAATACGTCCAGGCGTGTACATGGCCAGCGCCGTGGGGAATATTGGGAATGGCATCATCGCCGTACAGGCCCATGCGCTTGCGGGCGATCGGGCGCAGGCGCGGCATCTTTCCGTTTAATGGAAGCCAGGTGCTCTCGCTCCAGGATTGGTAGCCGTTGGCAAAAAAGCGCGCATTTTCGGACCATTTTACCGCGTATTGCAATTCCAGCCGTTGGAGCACCACATCCTGTTTGGGATGCAAAAACAGCGACACCCGCAGTCCACTCTCGATGCTTTCTTGTTGAAAATCAACATATAAGTCATCGAAGGAATTGTACTGGTTTGGAAGCAGGGTGCGGATTTCGGTAGCGGTTTGCAGGATGGCGGCGCGTAATTCCATGGTGTGGATTTTGGGTGTAAAATAGGGGGAAAGTTTGGGTTATATCGGCAAAAGATACCCAGATTTAAATGGATTTGAATGATGGATGGATAAAAAAATTGATTTTCAATGAATTAGAAGCTATCTGTTTTCATAACCACTTTGCGTTGACTATAAAGTCCCAGGATTCAACGAAAAAAAATTTTAAAATTCAAATTCATTCCTGTAAATTTGTATTTTAATCTAAATTCAATAATCCAGGGCCCATTTTGGGACCAAAAGTCAACTTTTCATGCAAAGAAAAGAACTCAAAAAAATCTCACAAACACGGTTAGAGGAAGCCAAAATCCTCCTTAAGCATCAACTTTTTGATGGCGCGAAATACATTTTAGGATATTCGTTGGAAACAGCATTAAAGGCTCGAATATGCAAAATTCTTGACGTCGAGTATCCAGAAAAAGGTGAACTAACAAAGGTTTTCTTTACGCACAAATTTGATACCTTGGTATTCCTCTCCGGTCTAGAAAATCAAATTGATGCACAAAAGTTTCGTGATCCAAATTTTGCCCAGAATTGGTCTATTTTGACAGATTCTTCTTTATCAACCGCTTGGAAAGAAACTTTGCGGTATGAAAAGATTGGCACCGCCACCCACGCAGAAGTTTCTTTGCTCATCAACGCCCTGGAAGATAAAAATCACGGCGTATTAACCTGGCTCAAGAAAAAATGGTAGCAAATATCGTAATACATAAAGTAGAAAAGGTATTAGAAAAATATCTTTTGCAAAAAAATGATTTTGTACTCAATGGGTACGATTTCGATCTCATTTTATTAAAACACATTAACAGCGCTTACCTGGAAAAATATGCTTGGATCGTAAGTTCGAAACACTTGGATCATATTGAACGGGAAGTATTTATCCTTGATATTTTTGTATTATTAAAAGAGATCTTACCGTTTAAGGAATATTCTTCCGTGTACAGCATTAATAAATTAAAAAGTACCGATCACACGGTTGCTAAAGTGAACGATGCGCTCCCTTTTAAAGGTGATTATATTGATGTAAACCAATTAAATGCTGGAAATCTGGAGGTTGAAAAAGGGATTTTAATCCGATCTAAAGTGCTGCCCAATTTAAAAGCAAACAGTGCAGTTACCTTGATTTTAACATCCGGCGTGCGTATGAATGCAGGTATTATTTCGATGAGTCCTGATTTCATTATAAAATACTACACCGGAAAAGGCCTGCGTGAAATGTTTCCACAGGAGCCCGATCAAACGGCCATGCAACACGCCAATTATTTGAAAATGCAAAATGATGACTTTTTGGTTGCCCAAGGTTACCTTGATTTTGTTCAGTTTGACACCATTGAAGAAATTATTTAATAGAAAACCGTCCCCTTGATGAAGCGCATTTTATACATAATTTTTCACACCCTATTGTTTTCATTATCTGCAACCGACGCCCAAAACGACGCCATGGCCAACGTCCGGCCCATCGCGCGTACCGGCTTTAACTTAGGCTACGAAATCTCATCACCCGATACCAGTTTTGTGCTCGTGACGGAAGGTTGGCAGGAAATCGCTACACTGGCCCTGGTGGCCATGAAAACCAATCCGGTACCGTTTGAAACGGCCCTGAACGACACCGTTGCGATCCTGAAAGACCAAAACGCCTACGCAAAAATCGTCCAGCATGGGCTTACGACGTTGAAAGATATGCAAGCATACCTACTGCAAGGTGAGTTTAATCCTCCCCCCGGCAAAAGTCCGTTTAAAGAGCCATTTATCGTAATTATCCTGTATTGCAGGATGGAAGATCAAAAGAGTGTCCAGTTTTATGCCACTTTTCCTAAGTCCGACAAAGACCGGCTGTACGATAAAATGTTCGCGGCGTTTGCATCGTTTCGGAAGAAATCATAAACTCCGACTCGATCGCCGTACCTTCGCCCCAATGTCTACTTTTACACAACAGAAACTCCACCCGATTTTGGTGCGCGCAGTCGCCCAATCGCTGTATTCCATCTTTTTGGACGACCGGTACGCCGACAAGGTGATCGAACACACCCTGCGCAACAACCCCAAAGCGGGCAGTCGCGACCGGGCATTTATAGCAGAGACCACCTACGAAGTGGTGCGCTATTTTCGCTTGTACAGCGCCATTTTAGGACGCACACCCGAACGCGAGGCCGATTTTTGGCATATCATCGGCATTCACTTTTTGCTGCAAGGCGCCCCTACCCTACCCGAATGGCGCGAATGGGAAGCCTTACACCCAAAATTGATCCTGCACAAAGCACAAGGCTTGCTCGAAACCCGCCGTTTTCGCGAAAGTATTCCCGATTGGTTGGACGACCGTGGCGCGCAGGAATTGGGCGATGCCTGGGACGAAACCCTGCATCATTTAAATAAACAGGCTTCGGTCGTGTTGCGCACCAACACCCTGAAAACCAATCGCATTGCCCTGCAAAAGCAACTGCTGGAAGAAGGCGTGGAATCCGAACCCATCGGCGATGATTTGGCCCTGCGCTTGCTGAAACGCCAAAATGTATTTACCACCAAAGCGTTTCGGGCAGGCATGTTTGAAGTGCAAGACTATAGCAGTCAATTGGTTGCACAACTGCTCGCACCCGCGCCAGGTATGCGCGTAGTAGATGCCTGTGCAGGCGCGGGAGGCAAAGCGTTGCACATATCCGCCCTGATGCAAGGCAAAGGCAGCCTAATCGCCCTGGATACCGTCGAATGGAAATTGGCCGAATTGCGCAAACGGGCCAGTCGAGGCGGCGCGCCCAACATCGAAACCCGGGTGATCGAAAGCAAAAAAGTAGTAAAACGCCTGTATGATTCGGCCGACCGACTGCTGCTGGATGTGCCTTGCAGCGGATTGGGCATTTTGCGCCGCAACCCGGATGCCAAATGGAAATTGAAACCCGCCGCCATTGAGCAATTGCGGGAACTGCAACAAGAAATTTTGCAAAGTTACAGTCCGATTTTGAAGCCGGGCGGACGTATGGTGTACGCCACTTGCAGTATCTTGCCTTCCGAAAACCAGGATCAGGTGAACGCGTTTTTAAATAGTCCAGCCGGTATCGAATTTCGGCTGCTGGAAGAAAAACGCATTTTGCCCCAGGATCAAGGCTTTGATGGGTTCTATATGGCCCTTTTAGAAAAACAATCACCCGCTTAATACCTTCGTCATGCATGTAAGTGCACTTTTAAAAGATTACGTGGCCTTCAACGTTTGGGCCAATGAACAATACATCCAATGGTTTAAGGATCAACACGATACGATGCTTGAAAAGCATATTTCAACGAGTTTTCCTTCTGTGCGTCTTACCCTGTTGCACATTTATGCGGCCGAAGATGTATGGTTGCGCCGGTTGAAAGGAGAAGTGCCTGCCGGTTTTTTGGCCAATACCTTTGAAGGAAGCAATGCGATATTAATGGAAATTATGCTGGCCAATTCGGCTGCTTTTCGCGATTTTGTGCAGGCGCAGGTGGATGCTTTTTTTGAGGAAGCGGTTGCCTATAAAGACCTGGCGGGAAATGCCTACTCCCAGCCGCGGGCCGAAATGATCTTGCATTGTATCCAACACAGTACGTTTCACCGCGGACAATTGCTGACCATCGGCCGTCAATTGGGTTTGCCACAGCCACCTTCCACCGATTACATCCGGTTTACCCGCCTAAAACACTAATATTTTGCGGTTTTTGCATACATCGGATTGGCATTTGGGCCAAAAGTTCATCGGACAAAGTCGAGACACCGAACACGGCCTTGCCCTAAATTGGTTGCTCGAAACCATCGCCGCCCAACAGGTAGACGCCCTGATCGTAGCCGGCGATATTTTTGATGTCAACAATCCACCGACCAGTGCCGAAACCTTGTATTACCAGTTTTTATCCCGGCTGATCGGCACCCATTGTCGGCACATCATTATTATAGGCGGCAACCACGACGCACCCAGCAAACTGGAAGCGCCCAAAAACCTCTTGCAAGCCCTTGGTATTCATGTCATTGGAAAAGCCGCCGGTCCGGAAGAGGAATTAATCTTGCTAAAAGACATAGCAGGCAAACCCTTAGCCCTCGTAGCCGCCGTACCCTTTTTGCGCGACCGCGATTTTCACGTCAGTATTTCCGGCGAAGGCATGGACGATCGAATTACCCGGATCAAAGAAGGCATTTACAAGCATTATCAGGAAATGGCGGCCTGCGCGCAAGAAATGCTGGATGCGCAAAAACTGGAAATTCCCGTACTCACCACCGGACATTTATATGCCAAAGGCGCGGCTGCCACCGAAGAGCAAGCCAATATTTACATCGGCAACCTGGAGAACATCGCCGCCGAACAATTTCCCGAAATCTTTGATTATGTGGCCCTTGGACATATCCATCGTCCGCAAGTCGTCGGTAAAAGACAACATATCCGTTATTGCGGCTCGCTTATTCCGCTGAGTTTTAGCGAAATCGCGGATAAAAAACTGGTGCTCCTTTGCGATGTTGAACCCGGCAAAGGATTGGTTGAAATCCAGGAAATTCCCGTGCCAATTTTCAGAAAACTGGCTACTGTACGGGGCTCCCTCGCCGAAATACAAGAAAAACTACAAAAACTGCACGATCCCGCGGCCCCTTTACCCGCCTGGGTAGAAATATGGGTAGAGGGCGACCAGGAAGTTGCCGCTTTGGACCGCCATCTTCGGGATGTTGCCAAAGATTTAAACCTGGAATTGCTCAAAATCAGGCGTCCGCACAGCGCTGCAGCCCTCGATGCACTGACCGAAACCGAACAATTGGACGCTCTTTCTCTGGAGGATGTGTTTTTAAAACGCTGCGAAAGTTTGGGATTGAGTTCGGAAGCGACGGCTACGCTGTTGCGGACCTTTGGGGAATTGCGGGAGTGGATGGAGACCCAAGAATGATTTCCGATTGCGCGATTTCCGAGTTCCGATTTCCGATTGGATGTAGGATTTCCGATTCTTTCGATTTCCGATTGTACGATTTCCGAGTTCCGATTCTTTCGATTTCCGATTGCGCGATTTCCGAGTTCCGATTTCCGATTGGATTTGGAATTTCCGATTTGTGGGCGATCGTAACATTTTTATTTCGTGCACGTAGATTGGTTTCGCGCAGATGTTACGCCGAATAAAGAGCAGATTTTACGCAGAAAAATCTGTGTAACATCTGTATTTTTTTTCTGTGTAACATCTGCGCGAAACCAATCTACGTACATCAACGGGAAACTTCTTAAACCTTTTCCGACACCTTCTCCAAGCTCTCCTCATGCACCGCATTAGCCCGGCCCGAAGGATCCGCATTAGCTTGCCACATCGGAATCCAGGGCAACACCGTGCGTGCGGCGCTTTCCTGGGGAAAATGCTCGTGGAAAAGCGTCCGAATATAAAACGCCTCCTTCGTAGCCGGTGTATTAAACGGGAAACGCTCCCCAGCCGTTTCAAATTCAGCATCCGACACCGCATTTTCGCAAAAAGCCTTCATCGAATCGATCCAGTTGTAGCCCACGCCATCGCTGAATTGTTCCTTTTGCCGCCAAAGAATCACATCGGGCAAATAAGGATCGTTTTTATCCACATCAAAGGCTTTGCGCAACACCGCTTTTTCCATTTGTACCCCCTTCACCGGCCGCTTCAAAGACGGATGCAACTGAATGGATTTTTCCAAAAATGCCTTATCGAGCATCGGAACCCGCACTTCGATGCCGTTGGCCATCGTGCTTTTATCCGCGCGTAACACATCGGCCGTATGCAAAAGCCGCACCCGGCGTTTGGTTTCCTCCTGAAACGCCTGTTCATCCGGCGCGTTGAAAAAATAAAGGTAGCCGCCAAAAATTTCATCCGCACCTTCGCCCGAAAGCACCATTTTGATGCCCGTCTCGCGGATATACCGCGTCAGGAAATACATGGGTGTGCTGGCGCGCAAGGTAGTCACGTCGTAACTTTCCAGGTGCCACACCAGTTTGCGCATCATTTCAATGCCTTCTTCCACCGAAAAATACACCTCATGGTGGGTGCTGCCGATGTGTTCCGCCACAATACGTGCGTATTTCAAATCGGGCGCTTCGGCATTCAAACCAATGCTAAAAGAATGCAACTCCTGTCCGGTGCCGCGCAACTTCCGCGCTACAATGCTGGAAATCAGGCTACTATCCAATCCGCCAGACAAGAGGACGCCAAACGGCACATCCGACATCAGGCGTTTTTCCACGGCAGATTCCAGCGATTCCCTTAGTCCGTCCGCATCCATATCTATGGCGGGTAAACTTTCCCAATCGGGTTTGTAAAATAATTGCAGCCCCAATTCCGGGGTATAAAAATGGCCGGGCGGGAACGCCTCAAATTCCACACAAGCATCCGCTAAAGCCTTCATTTCGCTGGCAAACCAGGTGCGACCTTCGGCATCTTTGCCCCAATAGAGCGGCTTTTTCCCCATGGGGTCGCGGCCCGCCACAAAGGTGTTTTTATCCTCATCGACTACCACAAAAGCAAACATTCCATCGAGGTGGTTGCAAAAATCGGCGCCAAACTCCTCGTATAAATGCACAATGACTTCACTGTCCGAAGTCGTGCGACAATGGTATCGATTCCCCAGCAATTGGGTATGCAAATTTCGGTGGTTATAAATCTCCCCATTATGCACCAGCCAGGTATTCCCCGTACCCTGGATCGGTTGTTTTCCGGTGCGTAAATCGATGATCGACAAGCGTTCGTGACACAATACCCCCACAGAGGTCGTCCGCAGATCGCGCTCATCGGGACCGCGGTGGCGCATCCGCGCACTGTGCGCACGGGCACGTTCCGGGTCGATGGGTTTTCCTAAAATGGCCAAAATTCCACACATAAGCAAGCAGATTTAGTGTAAAAAGTACAATAATCCCGACTTTTGAGGAAAAATGCAAGTTATGAGTGTGGTGCGGGAAAGGTATTGTTACCAAATAAAGTATTGAATACGAATAATTGGTGGTTTAATCGGACTTCGAAATAGCAAATATTCGCTGGATATTGGGTTTTAGCCTTTATTATACTGAAAAAAAATATGTAAATTATGTGAAAAAACTCCGATTTAGAGGGGAGGGTTCCACAGAGTAGCTCAGAGGTACGGAGGTGCTGTGTGCAAAACCAAATTATTTCCAAAGATTTTTGTACTT
>JBBAVI010000106.1:0-10038 GCA_040397785.1 Saprospiraceae bacterium
CGCCCTTCTGCGTTTTTTTTCTTGTCCGTAGCGCTGCTACGCACAAGAAAAAAAACGCAGAAGGGCGGAAAATGGACGTTTTTACGTCGTTTTCAACTTCCCACCGCAACAAGTCTATTAAAAATTTTATAAAAATCATTAAAATACCTGATTTTCATCATGGTATCTTGTTTCACGGCCGCGTAACTTTCCATATTATAAACGCACATACTGCCATGAAACAAGCAAACACAAATTTAGACCATTGGATGCGTGAAAACGCGCGTGTTCGCACAGGAGAACCATTTCAATGTGATGATTATTCCTGCATCCCAGTACTTTCTGAAAACAAAGACAATAAACACATTGCTTTTTTGGTCACCAAAGACGATGCGTTGTTGCTGGTGCATCAGGATGCTGTTTTGCCAGAACATCGGATTATTTGGAGCCAGGTTTGGAGTGCTTACCGTAAAAATGGCGCTGATGTGATCGAATCCTCAGCACCCAGTGAAACCTGGTTTGGCTAATATGATATCGCCATGGAAAACAGCAAAAAATCGGGATTACAGTTGCGAAATTTATGGCTGGAAATTGGGAAGCCGATTGGGTTTGATGCCCCCACTGATAACGAATTGGCGGATTATGACCGCAGGTTCTTCCGTATTTTACACAAACATCTCAGCTTGTTGGGTTTATGGAGCATCGTTTGTCTGCTGGGTAGTACAGGGGGGCTAATTTGGTTGGGTTCCGGCCAATTGTACTATTTTTTAATGATGAGTTTTGTGTGGGGCGCTATTAATTTCGCGATTATGCTGGGCATTTTTTACCATGCTTTTTTTAGAAAATTTCGCCAGGGCGATTCTTTTGAGCGCCTTGAAATACACAGCCATGTACAAGGAATGATGTTTTTGAACATTGGAATTGACAGCGCCTACATCTTTGTAGGGTGTTGGTTGCGCGAACACAGTTTTCGGTGTGGCGTGGAATATGCCGAATTATGGGCTGGTTTTGGCTGGGCAATTATCGTTCAAGGTATATTTTTGATGGTGCAAGACAGTTGCTTTGCCCGCTTGCACCACCGCAATTTTATCAAAGCAAGGCCATATTTACAGGAATTGCTCAAAAAAGAATAAAGACTAACTACTCAGCCTCATCTTCAAATTCGTCTTCAAAATCCATTTCCTCCCCATCTTCAAACGGTGCATTTTCGCCATCTTCGAACGCATCCAGGTCATCCCCTTCTATATCCTCTTCTGCAAAAAGATCCTCCTCATCGAGGTCATCGCCATACAAATCAAATTCGTTTTCTTCTTCTTCTTCTTCTTCATCCAGATCAAAGGAATCATCCTGTTCATCCTCCAACGCGTCGTCATCGTTTGATAGAAGGTAAATTGTTTGAAATACGGTCGGGGCAGCATGGGGAGCAAGCGCCAATGCCTGATTGTCCATCATTTTTAAAATAGCCATCATTGAAACCTTAAAAGGGTTAGGAAAACATTCGGCTTTTACCGAAATTGCGGCAAAAATAAAAAAACTGATTAATATTTACTTAACATGGACATTCATCTTCACCACGAGGAACAACACCTTAAAAGTTCTGATTTTATCACCGATGTTGTTATTGGAATGTCTGATGGGTTAACTGTTCCTTTTGCACTGGCTGCAGGTTTAAGCGGCGCAGTTGCCAGCAATGCCTTGGTTACTACAGCCGGTATTGCTGAAATCATTGCGGGTTCGATTGCGATGGGATTGGGTGGTTACCTTGCCGGACAAACAGAAGTTGACCATTATCGCTCCGAAAAGCGCCGGGAGTACGAGGAGGTAGAGCGGGTGCCAGAACGGGAGAAGCAAGAAATCCGCGACGTTTTTGCTGAATATGGCTTTAGTCCCGAAATTCAAGACGTAATTACGGAGGAACTATCCAAAGACAAAGATAAATGGGTAGAATTCATGATGCGTTTTGAGTTGGGGTTGGAAGAGCCGCATCCCAAGCGTGCGACCCAAAGTGCACTGACCATTGGTGTATCGTATATTATAGGTGGAACCATTCCGTTGCTCCCCTATTTTGTCACCAATACCCCCAGCGAAGGTTTAGGCTATTCAGCGGTCGTGACCTTAATGTGTTTGTTTGTGTTTGGCTTTTTTAAAAGCAAAGTAACGGGGCAGCCTCCCCTGCTCGGTGCCCTAAAAGTGGTATTGATTGGTGCCGCTGCCGCTGGTGCAGCCTACAGTATTGCACAGTGGATTGGAGGTGGACATGGATAAATGCCTGCACTAACTTGGTGGAGCGTCTACGGCTTTTTCTTCTAAGGCCAGTTCTGGCGCGGCTTCCACCCCAAATTCTTTGGTATACAATCCAACCAGCATTAATAATACGGATATCATAATTGGTCCGAATACAAAACCGACAAATCCAAACAACTTTAACCCCACAATAACGCCAAACAACGTAACCAATGGGTGGGTGTCGCCTATTTTCTTTAATAACCACATCCGGGCAAGGTTATCGACCGAACCAATTACCAAGAAACCATACAACAGGATAAAAATGGCCTGCGCCTGCATACCATTGGAAAACAGAATCAGGGATAATGGAATATAGGCCAGCATAGTACCAAAGATCGGAAGCATACCGCTGATAAACGTGACAGTCGTCCATAGCCATACATCTTCGACGCCACTAAAGTAATAGGCTAAAAAACCGGCGATTCCTTGTATAATCCCCATAACCGGAATCCCGATTGCATTGGAAAAAACCAGGCTATGTAATTGTCCACGTACATAAAGAATGTTCTCGGGTTTGAGGGGCAATGATTTGAAAAACTGCGCCTCCATCCGTTTGCCATCATTGAGCATAAACCAAAGCAACAAGTACAATACCAGCAAGGTAATCATGCCATTTAAAGTCGCATTTACAACATTCCCTGCGCCTTGCACCCCCCAATCAGTTGCCGCTTTCAGGTTTTCGGGGGTAAGTAACACCACGCCAAACCGTTTTTCCTGCTCGTGAATCAGGCCTTCCAAAGACGCGATCATAGCCTGCGAATTTTGCAAAACAGGCAATACCCGCGTATTGATGATGTCTACAATCATATTTAAAGGCACCAAAATCAGCAATACCGAAATGATCATGAGGGTTGCTGCGGCCAGCTTCCGGTTCCAACGCCACCGTTCGGTGAGGAAAAACAACGGATGGCGCATCAATACATAAAAGGTATAAGCGCCTAAAACTGCCGGCAAAAAAGTAAGTAAATTGGACGATAACAGATAAAATAACGCGCCAATCAGCAATAAAAAGAATACCTGACGCAGCTGAACATTTGGAATGGCTTTCATATTGGGTGGGTTGCAAGGGTTTACTAAACCTGCAATCATCAACAAGAACGCTATTTATAGGGTTTACTTGTTTGCCATTTTGCCAAAATGTGTTTCGAGGGTAGTAAAGCGGTAGTCAAAGATGGCTTCTATTGTTTTACCTACAAAAAGATGTTGGGCAATAATACCCAATGGACCTAACGGGTTTTTGTAATGTACCAAATCGGTCATTTCTACCCCGCCCGGAATGGTTTTGAAGTGATGCTGGTGGTGCCAAATAGCGTATGGCCCCTGGCGCTGTTCGTCTACAAAAAACTTTCCAGGCTCCACATGGGTAATTTCCGTCATCCAAAAAAGCGGAATACCCAACAAAGGTTTTACGGTATAGGTAATGATTTGTCCGGCATACATGCCTTGCAAAAAATCAGGATCAGAATGAATCACAAATCCGAGGTGGGGCGGTGTGATGGCCTTCAGGTTTTGCGGGGCAGAAAAAAAATCCCATGCAGCATCTAAGGTGATCGGAAGTTGTTGCACGCGTTTTAATGTATAAACAGCCATTGCTCTATTGTTTGCACGCGAGAACAATGGCTGTTGTATTCGGTTCACCAAACGGAAGCAAATTACATGTTCTCCTGAATAAACTTATCCAAGTTTTCTGGATATTCTTTGTTGTATTCGTACGTAATCAGGTCGGTTGAGGTAACGATACCCAACAATTCGCGGTCGTCATTTACGATTGGAACTGCGTGAAAAAGGTGTTCCATCAGCAATTCTGCCACCGCGCCTATGTGCTGATCTGGATCCAGCGCTGCAATTTTAGTGGTCATCACCTCACTGATTTTGATGCTCCCCAGTTCGTTAGTCGCTTTTCCCAATTTGAAAAAATCCCAGGAAGTAAGCATGCCCACCAACTTATTATTTTGCACAATGGGCATATGGTGAATATGCTTCGCAATCATCAGATTCCGCGCCTCCTCCAGGTAGTTATCCGGAGTTAAAGTTATGACTTCTTTGGTCATAATCGCGGTTACGTATTCGTTCATCATAGGCCAGTGACTTTAAATTTTATGGTTTAGAAATTGAAATTGCCGACCAAAATAGGCCCTTTCCGACCAATTCGCCAAACATATAGGTGATTATTTTACTTGCCCAATTCAACGGCCCGCTTACGCGCCGCTTGCGCGCCTTCTATGATGCCTTCGTGCAAATTTCCAGCATGAAATACCCGCAGTGCGGCCTCTGTGGTGCCACCCTTACTAGCCACTTTGGCAATCCAGTTTTCGCACGATAAATCCGATTTGTTGTATAAGTCTACGGCTCCGGTAAAGGTTTGACTCACCAGCAATTCGGCCTCAGAAGCCGAAAAACCCATGCTTTTTGCGGCTTCAATCATGGCATTCATAAAAAAGTAGACGTATGCCGGACCCGATCCAGAAATGGCGGTAGCGGCATCAATCTGACTTTCCTGTTCCACATAAACGGTTTTTCCAGTAGTACTCAACAGGTTTTGCACCATCACCAACTCAATACGGGTAACCATGTCCGAGCTGGTGAAAGCCGTAACACCAGCCCCAATTTGCGCGGGTAAATTGGGCATAGCGCGAATTACTTTTTGGACGCCCAAAGCTTGCATGATCGTTTCTAGCCGAACGCCTGCCATGATGCTGATAAATACTTGTCCAGGCTCCACCAAATCGCATATTTCGTCAAAAAGTTTGGCCGCATCCTGTGGTTTTACTGCCAAAATACACAAATCGGCTTCCGGCACACAAAGTCTTGGATCGCTAAAAAACCGCCCTTCCTGCGTGGCACTCAATTGATTGGCCTTTTCATAGGTTTTACACAGCACCATCATCTGATCGGACGTGACAATGCGGCTGCGCAAAAAACTTTGGGTATAGGTAAGTCCCATATTTCCGCCTCCAAGAATCAATATTTTCATAAAATTGTTTTTTGTATCCCGCAAAAATTCGATTTTGTAGCCAAATTCTATCGACATGTCCACCACAAAATACGCATTACTTTTTGTTTGTATCGGCGCATGCCTCTTTTCGGCCTGCCAAACGACACCCAATCCTACTGAAAATCAAGTTACTGTGCAAAACCAACGCCCTGCTTACGCCATCGCCATACATGGAGGTGCCGGTACGATGTCGCGCGCCAACATGAGTCCGGAAAAAGAAAACGCCTACCGCACGGCCCTGGATTCGGCGTTGCTGATCGGCGAAACCATATTAAAAAATGGCGGAACCAGCCTTGATGCAGTCACCCAAACGATTGTTTTTCTCGAAGATTGCCCGCTTTTCAATGCCGGACGTGGCGCCGTGTTCAACCATGAAGGTAAAAATGAACTTGATGCCAGCATCATGGAAGGCTCCGGACAATTGGCAGGCGCGGTCGGCAGCGTTTCGACCGTTAAAAATCCGATCCTGCTCGCACGGGCGGTCATGGAAAAATCGCCCCATGTGCTCCTGACGGGCCGTGGTGCCGAACAATTTGCCCGCGAACAAGGCATTGAAAGTGCCGATGCAAAGTGGTTTTACACCCAAGAACGCTGGAATAGCTTGCAAGAAGCCATCGAGGAAGAAAAACACGCTGGCAAAACAGGCGCTGTGGACTTACCACCAACGGATTATAAATTTGGCACGGTGGGTTGTGTGGCACTCGACCATGCAGGCAATCTCGCAGCAGGCACTAGCACGGGCGGCATGACCAACAAACGCTGGAACCGGTTAGGCGACTCCCCCATCATCGGCGCTGGCACGTATGCATCCAATGATGCCTGTGCCGTATCCTGTACCGGACATGGCGAATTTTTTATCCGCTATGCCGTGGCACACGATGTTTGGGCAATGATGGCTTATAAGGGTCTTTCTGTTGCGGAGGCCGGGGAGGCGGTGGTCAATAAAAAATTGGTAGAAAAAGGAGGCGAGGGCGGCCTGATTGCCGTAGATAAAAACGGTAATATTGCATTGCCGTTTAATTCGGAAGGCATGTACCGTGGCTATGCCAAACCAGGCGAACGTAAAGTAATGATTTACAAAGAGTAGCAATTAAAAAGGGCTACGCTGTCGGGTTCAGGAGCACTGCTTCCAATTGTCTGAAAACTTCAATCATAGCGCGCCCTTTGGACGAAAGTTGATACTCAATATGGAGTGGTTTTTGCTGAATTACGGTTTTAACCAACAATTCGGCCTCTTCCATTTCTTTCAAAGCAACCGAAAGCGACTGCTTGTTCGATTGTGGCAATTGACGCAATAAACTATTGAAACGCAAAGGTCCCTGGGCCGCCAATTGAAAAATTTGAGGCTTCCATTTGCCTGATAATGTCTTTAAAAGACCTTCTAACGGACATCCTTCTGGCGGATTATTTTCATTTAAGGTGGTCATGTTTTTCTGACTTATTGTGTACCATTTTTTTTAGTGAAACCTTTGTTCCGAAACATAAGACAAACATCTATGACATCAAAAGTAATGCTATTCCTTTTTGCAAGTATTTACTTTTCCATCACAGACATCATTTTTGCTCAAACTGTTTCGGAACAAATGTCACTAAACAAATCCAGTGCCAAGAACCCCTTGGTTTGCCCGCCCAAAGAAGGCGTTTGCAAAACACCCGGATTAAACCAGCCCCAAACCGATAGTTTAGCCCCAACCAAAAACAAACCAGTACTTGTCCATTATTTCACCGATCCGATTTGCTCCGCCTGTTGGGGCATTGAGCCGCAATTGCGGCGCTTGAAGCTCGAATATGGTGACTTGCTCGAAATTCGCTACCACATGGGCGGGTTGTTGCCTTCCTGGACCGGATTTGACAGCGGCGGCATCAGCAAACCCAGCGATGTTGCCACCCACTGGGACGAAGTAAGTGCCTATTATGAAATGCCCATGATCGGCGATGTTTGGATAACCGACCCTTTAAACTCCTCCTTCCCTCCTTGTGTTGCTTTTAAAGCAGCCCAAATCCAGAGCGAGTACAAGGCAATTGCTTTTATGCGCCGCCTGCGGGAAATGGTTTTTTTAGCCGCAAAAAATATTACCAAGTGGGAGTATCTTAATACCGCCGCTTATGAGGCAGGCTTGGACACTGTGCAGTTTAAGGCCGATTATTTAGGGCGTGCGCATGAATTGTTTGACGAAGACTTGCGCATTACGCGCGAAATGGGTGTACGTGGTTTTCCGACCCTGTTTTTCACCGATGCCGACCAAAACCGCACGGTCATTAATGGGGTAAAACCCTATCAATATTTTGAGCAAGCCATTATGCGGCTATTGCCTACCGCCGTCAAAAAAACCATTGATGCTAGCACTCCTTCAAAAGCCTTTGAATTATTTCCGACCCTTACTGCCAAAGAATTTGCGGTGCTCAGCAACCAAAGTTTAGCCGCCGCAGATGCAAGTTTGAATGAATATTATAATGCGCGACAGTGTACCCGTTTTGTTACCCGAAATGGTACAATTTACCAGAAACTTTCTTCGGGCAAATAAAACACTTCCGGTTTAACTGCCGTTGCAAAGTTCAAACCAGGCTTCCTTTTAATCTACTTACACACAACGGGATTGGTTCAATGTATTTTATCGCATAGATAACCCGGAAAACTATCCGCATTTCCACAAATTCCTTCCCAATCCGAGCATATCGCGAAAAGGTGTCACCGATCGTCCCCGTTGGTGGCGCCTCCAAACAGGCCATCCCAGCTGCTACCTTTTTGTTACCTTTGTGACTTCACTTAAGTCACGGGGTTTGAATAACCGATCTTCATCCAATTTATTTACGTCTAATCTTTCGGCCCCAACCGATTGCTTTATGCGTTTTCAGACGCCCATCGCGGACATTCCCTTGCCGGATTGTTTTACGGATCCTTTTTTTTACAAACCCAATTCCTTCAGTGCGCTTGCTGCCCGGGAACTACAGGCGTATTTATTGAAAGAAGCCCAATGGGATCACAATTTCGGGCTGGATGCCACCCAAACCGGAATAGCTTACGGAAAAATGTTTGGCGTGCTGGTGGTGCAAAATGCTTCAGGGGAAATCGGTTATTTGCGGGCTTTTTCGGGCAAACTTGCCGGTAAAAACCACCATCCCGGTTTTGTTCCCCCCGTATTTGACTTATTATTGGAAACCGGTTTTTACCGCCAGGGTGAAGACGAACTCAGTGCCATGAATCGGCAAATTGAAGCCTTGGAGCAGGATCCTGAACTTCAGCAATTACGCCACACCCTCCAAAGCGAAACACTGGTATCAGCACAACAAATCGCCCAGGAAAAACAACGGATTGCTTCAGCAAAAAAGGCCCGTCAACAACAACGCGATGCCACCGTAGACCCCGAAGCGCTCCAAACCCTGGAAACAACCTTAGTGCAGCAAAGTATGCACGACCATTACCTGCTGAAAGACCTTAAAAAACATTGGAAACAACGCCTGGAACACCTGCAAACCCGGTTGGATGCCTTCGAAAGCGCCATTCAAGACCTCAAAGATACCCGTAAATCAAAATCTGCTGCGCTGCAACAACGGATTTTCACCCAATACCGGTTTTTAAACCAAGCAGGAGCAGAAAAAAGTCTGGCCGACATTTTTCAGCAAAACACCACCGCCCAGCCTCCCGCGGGCGCCGGCGAGTGTGCGGCCCCAAAACTGTTGCAATACGCCTTTTTACACCAATTAAAGCCCATCGCCATGGCCGAATTTTGGTGGGGTGCCTCCCCGATCGGCGAAATTCGCAAACACGGCCATTTTTACCCGGCCTGCCGCGGCAAATGCGCACCCATCCTCGCCCACATGCTCGAAGGCATTCCGCTCGAAGCCCACGCTACCCTGGGCAGCACCGCCGCCGACCTGCATATCGAAACTGTGTATGAAGACGAACACCTGCTGGTGATCCACAAACCGGCTGGATTGCTCTCGGTACCGGGCAAATCCGTGCATGATTCCGTTTTTTTTCGCCTAAAACAACAATATCCCGACACAACCGGACCCTTGGTCGTCCACCGACTCGATTTGGCCACTTCCGGCCTGATGCTGATTGCCAAAACCAGCGCTGTACACAAAAACCTGCAAAGCCAATTTATCAAGCGCAGCATCCAAAAACGCTATATAGCCTTGCTCGACGGCCTGCTCCCAACCGACAAAGGCATCATCGACCTTCCCTTACGTGTCGACCTCGACGACCGTCCCCGCCAAATGGTGTGTTACGAACATGGTTTGTCGGCCCGCACCCACTGGGAAGTCATAGAACGCCACAACGGCCAAACCCGGGTGTATTTTTATCCTGTAACCGGTCGCACCCACCAGTTGCGTGTACACGCCGCGCACCCAAACGGCTTGAACACCCCCATTGTGGGTGATGAGTTGTACGGCATTCCGGGCGAACGCTTGATGCTGCATGCGGATCGGGTGGTGTTTTTGCACCCGGTTTCTGGAGAGGAGATGGTGGTGGAAAGCAATTCGCAATTTTAGTTGATAGTTGTGAGTTGTAAGTTGTTAGTTGTGAGTTGACAGGCTCTTAATTATTGATAATCAAATACTTATGAAATTTATGATATTCCGGAATCATTTCGACTTCGGAGAAGTCGCACATTTGTAGAAATAGACCAACAACCCAACCCCTACTGACTTCGGAGAAGTCATGCATTTGTAGCAACAAAATAATCATCAATTTCCTACCGACTTCGGAGAATTCGTGCATTTGTAGAAATAGACCAACAACCCAACCCCTACTGACTTCGGAGAAGTCATGC
>JBBAVI010000106.1:10138-14625 GCA_040397785.1 Saprospiraceae bacterium
ATTTGTAGCAACAAACCAATCGCCAATTTTCAACCGATTTTAGAGAAGCCACGCATTTGTTTAGGGGTTGATGACCGAGGTGTCACCTTCCTGAGGTGTCACCTTCCCGAGGGTTACCGCTTTAGCACCACAGATTCCTCCGATTAACACAGATTTTTTTAATCCGAAATGAATAAAAATCTGTGTTAATCCGTGTAATCCGTGGTACCACCCAAGATGTCCCCTCCAAAGGATACCGCCCGAAAAATTGGTAACGTTTTATCAACCAAATACGACAAATTTAATATTGAGAAATCAGATTTCCCTTATCGTGCTTGTAAGTTTGTAAAAATTTTCAAACGCCAAATGAAACAAGCCCTCACCCTATTATTTTACTGCCTGTGCTGCACCAGCAGCCTCCAGGCCCAATGTTGGCAAAGCCTGGCCGCCAGCGCTTTTCATACCAATGCCGTCAAAGCCGACGGTACCCTCTGGGGATGGGGACGTAACACGTTCGGACAATTAGGCGACGGCACCACCGAAGACAAACTAAGTCCTACCCAAATTGGAACCGACCATAACTGGAAAAGTGTATTTGCGGGCGACTTTTTTGCCATCGCGCTCAAAACCGATGGCACCCTGTGGGCCTGGGGACAAAACACCGCCGGACAATTGGGCATCGGAAACCTGATGGATCAAAAAAGCCCGGTACAAATCGGAGCCGATACCGATTGGGAAACTGCGTCGGCGGGCGGATTTTTTAGCATGGCGCTCAAAACCAACGGTTCCCTTTGGACCTGGGGCTATAACTTCTACGGTCAATTGGGCGATGGAACCAAAATAAATAAAAAAAGCCCCGTTCAAATTGGAACCGGACAGAATTGGAAAACCATTTCCGCAGGCTGGGCGCATGCCATAGCCCTTCAAGCAGACTCCAGTTTGCGGACCTGGGGCTACAATAATTCAGGCCAATTGGGCAACGGAACCCTGCAAAATCAATTTACACCCCAGCAAATTGGCCTTGAAAAAGACTGGTCGCAGCCCGCTGCAGGCGGTTTTCACTCCATGGCGCTCAAAAACAACGGAACCTTGTACACTTGGGGCGATAACGAATACGGCGCTTTAGGCGATGGAACAACCGTTTCAACCACCGCACCACTCCAAATGGGAACTGATACTGACTGGCATTTCATCGATGCCGGTTCTGAATATTCCCTCGCGCTCAAAACCAACGGCGCCCTTTTTACCTGGGGCGGAAACTATTATGGACAATTAGGCGATGGAACCAATGAACAAAAAAACAGCCCGGTACAAATTGGAACCGACCAGGATTGGACCACGCTTACTTCCTGCTACGACTACCATACCCTGATTGTAAAAACCGACGGCTCCCTGTGGGCCTGTGGACGAAACCACAAAGGCCAATTGGGCAACGGAACTACCATCAATCAATCGAATTTTGTGCAGATCGACTGCCCAACGGTTGCTGTGCTTAACCCGGCACCAGCGCCAGCGTTCGAAATAGTACCCAATCCTGCCAGAGAACAAATCTGGCTTCAATGGACAAACGAACACTGGAGCAATGTCCAATTCGAAATCAGCGATCTATTGGGCCAAACGATCTTTTCGAAGCAATCTTTGCCGTTTTCTGAGCAAATTGGGGTGGAATCGCTACCAAACGGTGTTTATTTATTGCATCTTTTCCATCCACATAGACAAATTACACGGGTGTTTATAAAAATTTAAATCTGTGCAAATCTGTGCAAATCTGTGTAATCTGTGGTAAATACAAACCTACACCCCTATTTTTGTCCATTCAATTTATAATTCGGACCCACCATGCACACACCCGCCACCATCGCCAAACACTTCCGGGAAGTATATTTTGGCGGCAACTGGACCAGCTCTAACCTCCAGCAACACCTGAAAGACGTAAATTGGCAACAAGCCACCACCCAGGTGTATGATATAAACACCATCGCCACGCTCGTAAACCACATCCATTACTACGTGCGCGTAGCAACCAAAGTATTGCAGGGCGGCCCGCTCGAAGGCAAAGATGAACTCAGTTTTGCACATCCAAGCATCCAATCCCAAGCCGATTGGGATGCGATCCTCCAACAAAACTGGACCGAAGCCGAAGCCTTCGCCCAATTGATCGAACAATTGCCGGAAATCCTCCTTGGTGCCGATTTTGGAGACCCTAAATACGGTACCTATTACCGGAATTTGCACGGTATTGTGGAGCATACGCATTATCATTTGGGGCAAATTGTGCTTGTGAAGAAAATTCTTCATGAAGATTTCCGAAATCCGATTACATGATTTCCGATTTCCGATTGGAGGTGTGATTTCCGATTTATGGATAATCGGTGATTTTCTGGCATTTTTACAATAGACATTCGAAACCATAAGATTCAACATATTTCGCAACCTATTCATACTAAGTAAATTTCGTATAATAATCTCCAAAATACAAAGTAACTTCCCTAAATGGAAAATCGGAAATCCAATCGGAAATCGGAAATCATGTAATCGGATATCGGAAATCCGCTTCTCAAATCCAATCGGAAATCGGATATCATGTAATCGGATATCGGAAATCCTTTTTTTAATCGAAAATCAACAAATTTTAACTACTTTCGTATTTTTAGCCAGCCCTTGTCATCTGAATACCACCTAAACCTACCCTATGTCGGCAGACCTAACGCTCCTAATACCCGAATTTCGATTAAAAGTAATATCCCTCCTTCAAAATTGCGCCCACCGAGGCATTGAACTGCGGCCCAGGGCAACCTTGCGCGACCCGTTCATCCAGGCACGCTACTGGCGACAATCCAGGCCCATTGCCGAAATCAACCAAAAAATAAAGGACTTAAAGGAAAATGGCGCTCATTTTATCGCCGACTGCATCCACGCCGTAGGTTTTCAACAAGGTGCACACGTCACCAATGCCATTCCCGGAATGTCCTGGCACCAATGGGGCGAAGCGGTCGATTGTTTTTGGGTCATGGACGAACACGCCATCCAATTCCTGCACACGCCCACGCACGAGACCAACGGACTCATGATTTATGCCACCGAAGCCGAAAAAATGGGGCTTGATGCCGGTTTTTTCTGGGAATCCTTCCGCGACGCGCCCCATGTGCAACTCCGAAAAGCCGCCAGTCCGGCAAGTTTATATACTTTAGCGGCCATTGACGCCGAAATGCAAATGCGTTTTGAACAATACGACTAAAACTTCCACCCTAAACCGAGTGCTTTTCCAATGTTCTTTTTAAAAATGTTGCGCTACATCCTGCTTATCCTGCCCATGTCCATTTTATCCCTCCTGTTTGGCTGCAAGGACAAAAAAAGTGCTGAAAACAACGTCCCTGAAGATTGGCCCCGCTTTCTTGACACCGCGCAACACGGCCTCCACCTCCAACCGCTTGTGTTGGAAGACGGCTACACTTTTCAGTCTTTTTACATCACGCCCAACCAGCAACAGGTGTACGTGGTTGCTGCCAAAGCACGCAAACAAAAAGATACAACCAGGTCCCATCCGTCCGAAGCAATTCCGATGGATTTCCGTTTTTTATGTCTTGATCAAACGGGTAAAACCTTGTATTTCAAGGACTACCCGAACGTAACCTGGGGCTACGGCTCCTTTGGCATGCTGGAAAACCATTTCGTCGTGCGCATCCTGGATTATTTCCTGGAATTAGACCCTAGCAACTTTGCTATTTTGGATAAAATACCGGTCCACAGTTCCGCTTACATTTCCTGGAAAGAAACCGAACGCACCTACGATGAGCACCGCGATTATTACCAGGCGCAATTCGATAAATTATACCAAAACCCGCAAGCCCGCTGGCTGGAATACAGCCCTAAGCCCGAATATTTGGTCTGGGTAGACGGCCCCAAAGGTTTACGCGCCGCCTGGGGCCCTGTAAGTTATGACGACTCCCTGGTGGCCGACCTAAAAAAGCACTTTCCGCCCATTTCCTTGAAAATCAATCCAATGGCCGTAAATAATATAACCGGAAATGCCCAATTCTCTATAAAGGACGGCAACAACAGCATCACTGAAGCTGCACGTTTATCCGCCGGCACCGAATTCAGTTACCCCAATTATATGGAACGGACCACCGTACAATATGAACTTAAATTGGCGGGAAAAACCATCCGTTTTAGCACCTCCGATAAAAAACGGCATGCTTTGGTGCTAGGTTTTGCCGATAACCTATATTTGTGTACGGGAGATGGAACGGCTTGGATGGCGTATGAAGAGACGCTTTATCGGGTGGGAAATTGATTGCCGATTTGTTCGATTTCCGATTTCCGATTGGATTTCCGATTTAGGATTGATCCAAAAGGATTTCCGATATCCGATTACATGATTTCCGATTTCCGATTAGATGAGCCAAGTGGATTTCCGATATCCGATTACATGATTTCCGATTTCCGATTGGATGAGCCAAGTGGATTTCCGATATCCGATTACATGATTTCCGATTTCCGATTGG
>JBBAVI010000106.1:14725-19741 GCA_040397785.1 Saprospiraceae bacterium
ATGTAGGATTTCTGATTTATAAATGATCGGTGATTTTCTGGCATTTTGACAATAGTCTTTGCAACCTATTCATAAAAACTGAATTTCGTATAATAACTTCCAAAATACAGGGTAACTTCCCAAAATGGAAAATCGGAAATCCAATCGGAAATCGGAAATCAAACAAATCGGAAATCGGAAATCACCTTATATTCGGAAATCCAATCGGAAATCGGAAATCATGTAATCGGAAATCGTAAATCATTATGACACTACCCACCGGACACCAAACCATCATGCCCTACCTCATGCTCGACGGAGGCCTGAAATTCATCGAATTCACCCAAACCGTATTTGATGCAAAAGTCAACCTAAGCATGCACCAAATGCATCCTGATTTTGAAAAAGTACGGCATTCGGAAATTCAAATCGGCGGCAGCACCATCATGTTTACCGATATCACCGAACAATGGAAAGCGCAACCCGCCAACCTGTTCATTTATGTAGAAAACGCCGATGCAACCTATCAAAAAGCATTAGATGCCGGCGCAACCACCATCATGGGCCTTTCCGATAAGAATTATGGCCGTACCTGCGGCGTGCAGGATCCGTTTGGGAATGTTTGGTGGATTACGAGTGTGGGGAAATAAGGAGTGGATTTCCGATATCCGATTACATGATTTCCGATTTCCGATTGGATTTCCGATTTAGGATTGATCGGTGATTTCCTGGCATTTTGACATTAGCCTCCGAAGCCATGAGATTCAAATTATTTCGCGCAGAAGTTCACAGATTAGTTTTCGCTGATGTTACACAGAATTTTTCTGCGTAAAATCTGCTTTTTTTCTATGTAAAATCTGCGCGAAATAAATAAATCCAGTAGTATGCGTCGCAACTTATTCATAATAAGTAAATTTCGTATAATAACCCTCAAAATACAAAGTAACTTCCCAAAATCGGAAATCGGAAATCCAATCGGAAATCGGATATCATGTAATCGGATATCGGAAATCCTTTTTGTAATCGGAAATCGGAAATCATGTAATCGGAAATCGGAAATCGGAAATTACAGATCATCCTCAATAACGAACTCCGCATCCTTCTCCCAAATCTCCATCTCGCAAGGCTTGCAATTAAACTTCAACTTATACTCCACTTCCCCGTGTTTCAAGGTAAGCGGCTCCGCAAGTTTGGTGCCCATTGTCTCCCGTTGGTACCGCGGACATTTGCCCAACTCATATTTCACGCAATATTTCGTCACCATCACCCGCGATTTGCCGGGATCCCATTGCAATTCAAAGGCCTTTTCAATTTCCGTGACGCCGTGGCGCTTGTAAAAAGCCCGCGCCAGTTTATTCGATACATTATAGGTAAAATCCAGTTCCTGCACCGGATACGGATGCTCCGTTTTCACCAGCACATGCTCGGCGCGTTGATATCCTTGAATACGCACCTCCACCAATTGCTCCAGCGCTTGCCGGCGGATTTCATTCACCTTCGAGTTGGGTAAAAACCAGGCTTGCGCAACATCCACCACCACCCCATCGGCGATAAACGGCGTATTGCCCGTTTTAGCCAGGTTCTTTTGAATATTTTCGAGCAAACCCTCGGCATTTTTGGCCAATTCCTTGGGCGTTTCCAAGTACGCCGTGCTTTCGTGTCCGTCCTCATCCACCACGTGCAGACAAAAACCCGTTTCCGTTTCGCTAAAACGCATGTTTACCCCGATTTTCCGCACCGCGCTGTTTTCATTTTCCACCATCCGGATAAACTCCGCATCCAAATTGCGGTAAATATCCGTGCCCGCCGGAATATGCTTCAGTTCGTTGGGCACCACCAGATCGTTGACAATAATATTCACCTGCAGTCCGTCGCCCACCCCGGCTTCATTCACGAAGTACAGACCGTCGCCATTGTTCAGCAGTTCGTGGTTTTCGATCACATAACCGTTCGCCTTGATTTCCAGCAATTTACCGATATACTGCCCTTGCGACTTCGGACTTTCCCAGGAGCCAATCCGGGCATGGCGCTGGTTGACAAAATAATCCGTGTAGCCCCGGTTGAAACTGCGGTCTAATTCCGGTTCAAACTGGTAAAACGTACGACCGGAAGATGCTTTTTCGTATTGTTCGGGATGCGCTTCGAGGAACGCGTCCAATTTTTTGCGCAGGTACGAGGTATTGTTTTTCACATACACCAAATCCTTCAGGCGGCCTTCAATTTTAAACGAAGAAATGCCTGCGCGGATCAGGTTCGGCAGTTCATCGCTCAGGTTCAGGTCCTTGATCGAGAGCAAGTGGCTGTTTTCGATCAAGGTTTCCCCTTTCCCGTCGATGAGTTGGTACGGCAGCCTGCAGTTTTGGGCACAGGAGCCGCGGTTGGCCGAGCGCTCGCCATTGGCCACACTCATGTAGCAATTGCCGCTAAACGACACACACAGCGCACCCGTGACAAAAAACTCCAGATCCACGGGTGTGGCTTCATGGATGGACTTGATCTGGTCCAGGTTCAATTCGCGGGCCAGCACCACCCGTTGGATCCCCGCATCGGCCAGAAACTTCACATGCGCGGCGTCGCGGTTGTTCGCCTGCGTGCTCGCGTGCAAGACAATCGGAGGAAGGTCCATTTCCAAAATCGCCATATCCTGGATAATCAGCGCATCCACGCCGATGTGGTACAGTTCCCAGATCAGTTGCCGGCAAGCCTCCAATTCATTGTCGTAAAGAATGGTATTCACCGTCACCAGCACCTTTGCTTTAAACAAATGGGCATACCGCACCATTTCCGCGATGTCTTCCACCGAGTTGGTCGCATTGGTGCGGGCCCCAAAGGTATGCGCGCCCATGTACACGGCATCCGCACCGGCGTTGATGGCCGCCATACCCTGGTACAGGTTTTTGGCGGGGGAAAGGATTTCTATTTTTCTGCTCATGCTGGCGTTGTTATTTGGGCATTTTGGGATAGCGGGCGCAAAATTAGGGAAAATTGACTACTTTTTGAGCAGATCTATTCGGCCATTTTCAGATTTTGTCCAGGCGATGTCGTACAAAATGGCATATTGAATACCTTTATTGTTGTGAAAAATGCGCGTTAAGTACTCCCAGTTGAAGCCTTCTTTGTCCAATTCATCGGCTTCGATCGTTACTTTTTTATCGCTGGGATTGAAATATTGGTCTAAAATGGTGTAATTCTTTCGAAGGATCCTTTCTGTTTCTTTAAAAAGTTCGAGCTTGATATTGGAGATATTATTGTGGTATGCGCTTTTACAGGCAGGCGTACAGAATTTTTTATCACTGCGACCTTTAAGAAGCTTTTGACATTGCAAACAATTGCGGTTTTGTGGCATTTTGAAAAATTTGGATTAAAAGTGAATTATTCGTTTGCAAAAATACAGGCGTTTACAATCGAGCGCAAACGTTTATATTCGTCTTTATACGGTTAGTTTTAAAATTCAGTACATAAGTCCTTGCAAATGAGCAAGTTTGGTTCGGATGTTTGCATAAAAAAAACATGAAAATCCTTGTACATCCTTTAGAAATCAACGATCAACGTCGCATTGGCGTAAAAAACAGCGAGTTCTCATCAGATTTTCCTACAAAAATGAAACGGCTTGGTGGTGCGCTTTGGTCGCCGGAGCATCAATGTTGGCATATAGCATATAACCCCGATGCTTGGGGACGGCTGACCACTGAATTTTCAGCTTGTACGATTATAAAATTCTTACCACATTCATCAAAACCAGAAAAACCGCAACGAGAAAAGGCCGAAACCGAGTTCATCCCATCTTTTAAACGAAATATGCATGAATTTGCGCTATTCCAAAGCCCTGATGACCCAGCGATGCTTTGGTTACATTTGCCCAAGCACCTTACAGAAAAAATGTTGGAGACCGTCAAACAAATACACGGTCGAAAATGGAATCCCGACCAAAAAATTTGGGAAATTCCTTACACACAGTTATCGCTCAGGTTCATTTCAAAATACCTACCGCAGATAAAATTCCACTTTACGCCAAAGGAAGATCTTCCGGAAGGTCATGTTTTGGAATCGAAAGCGAATTTCCCGAAACAAGGCATTCAATACACTTTTACACCAGCAAAATACGAAGCAGCTGTGACAGCACTTGAGCAGGCGTTAACGCTAAAAAATTACAGTTACAGGACCATTAAATCGTATAAAAACTGCTTTCGGGCCTTCATTCGGCATTATGACCAGATGAAACCAAGCCAAATCTCCAAAAAAGAGATTGATCAATACATTTACATGCTGTTGAAGACACGGAAGATCAGCCGTTCGCACCAAAACCAGATTTTGAGTGCGATCAAATTCTTTTACACATCCGTTATCGATCAAGAAGAAAAAGTGAGCGGGCTGTTTCGTCCACGCAAAGAAGAAAAACTCCCGCAAGTACTTACCCAGGAAGAAGTTGTTTCCTTTTTAAAGGCAATACCCAATTTGAAACACCGCTGCATCATGATGATGATCTATTCGGGCGGCCTGCGTTTGGGAGAGGTTATAAACTTGCATATCAACGACTTGCAAATAGAGCAGAAAAGAATATTTGTTCGGAATGGCAAAGGCAAAAAAGACCGTTGTACCCTGCTTTCCGATAAAGCCATCTCCATATTAAAAGATTATTTTGAAATATACATGCCTGTTGCCTGGTTATTTGAGGGCGCTACTGGCGGTAAATATTCTGAACGAAGCGTGCAGCAAATATTCACGGCTGCAAAAACTTTAAGTAAAATTAACCCGGATGCAACGGTACACACCTTGCGTCATTCATTTGCCACCCATTTGCTCGAACAAGGGGTAGATTTGCGGTATATTCAAGAATTATTGGGGCATGCAAGCAGCAAGACAACCGAAATTTACACGCACATAACTAAAAAAGGAATGGGCGCGTTAAAAAGTCCGCTTGACTTTTTGGATATATAAAATGTAAGTAGTATGTTTGCTTTCGCATTACCGCAACTGACCAGTATAACAATGGTTCGTGAAGCATCATGCTGCCATATTTTCATAACTTGTTGACAA
>JBBAVI010000107.1:0-19665 GCA_040397785.1 Saprospiraceae bacterium
CTTTTTTAATTATGTGTAATGATGGCTAAACTTGAAATTTTTCACGAACCATTGTGATATGGTTTACATTATTAATGGTTACTGGTGTGTTCGTGCTCGGGATTAATGCGATGTTTTGCGTGCCCGCGATGCCTGGCCCACTGATAAAAAAACCAAAAACATCATTAAAACCACTGTTTGCAAATTCGCAGTACTCCTCTGAGCCAAATACAAACTGAAACTCAACCTTATTTGTAGTGGGCGTAAAGTCAAACTCAATTTTAGAAACATCCCATTGGTTGCCTGTACTTAAAGTTGCCAAATCAACATCATCGACCGAATTATTATTAAAACCTCCACCCGCATTCCCGGCATTGTTGGGCCCATGCACCACATTTACGTTTCCAGTACACATTACCACCCCGTTAGCGATCCCGATGCTGGTAGCGCCATTGGTAAAAGTACCCCGCGAACTGGCGCTCCCCGCTGAGGTGATGTTGGTCACTTGAAAACAATTACCCCCAATTAAGGTGTTGGTTACCAATGAACTGGCCGACACGCTTCCCGTTGTGTTGATGTTGGCCATTTCAACACCATTTAAAAAGTGCTCTTTCCAGGTCTCATCCTCCGGACAATCAATACAAATAATCGTTAATATAAAATGCTGATTATCAGCCTTTTTACCCGCTAATAATTTTGCAACCAATTGCACACAAGCAGCATCTGCCTTGAATTTTGCGGCATTGGCGCGACCAGGGGTTGGCTCAAATCCAATAAGCCCATTGGGCGCTGCACCCGGAAAAATTTGAAATTGATCGGTTTGTTTCGCTAAAACCGGATTGACAAAGACGGTATAGCTAAAGCCAGGCGTCAGGCCACAAAGTTCAATACCGAGCTGACCATTCTTTAAAATCAGTTCTTTTCGCATTTTATTGCCCTGTAATTCAACAGGAACCGATTGCTGGGCATGAAGCAATTGCGCGGCAAATAAGCAAAAAAACAAAAGCGTAAACCAAAGACGCATAAGAGGAAAGTTAAACGTTCGACAATGTTGGTTTAATCAGCAGGGGATATTGGTAGATACAATAATTAATCGAAATGCTGCCTGCATAAGTAGTCAAACAACATACTTCCGGCATTTAGGCAAATAGAATTTTTTGTACCTGAGTGCGAAATTATGAATTATTTGGCGTTTCAAATAATTTGCAATCCTCGAAACCACAAGAATCTGATGGGTCAACAAAATCTTTAGGCAAGGATCGCCGAAATTTTATCAAAGAACCCGATTCCCACAACTACCTTTGCGGTTTTCGCATTAGCGCCCCATAATGCGATCCAACGTCTCCAATTATTCATATTTTCCCATGGCCCGAACGAAAAAAGACGGTTCTGCTTCCGATTCAACGCCCACCACCACGCCGCTGATGACGCAATATCATCAGGTAAAAGCAAAATATCCCGAAGCGCTCTTGCTCTTCCGGGTGGGCGACTTTTATGAAACCTTCGGCGAAGACGCCATCAAAGCGTCACGCGCACTGGGCATTACCCTCACGAGCCGGAATAACGGAGGATTAGATGTCGAATTGGCTGGTTTCCCTTACCATTCCATGGATTTATATTTGCCCAGGCTGGTAAGAGCCGGTTATCGGGTAGCCATTTGTGAGCAAATGGAAAAACCTGTGCCCGGAAAAGTAGTGCGCCGCGCCGTCACAGAAGTGGTTACGCCCGGGGTGACGACCGATGATGCCCTGTTGGAATTCAACCAGAATAACTTCCTGGCCACCTTGGCCTATGGCAAAAACGATCAGTTTGGCGTAGCATTTCTCGATATCAGTACCGGTGAGTTTTTTGTAAGTGAGGGCGATTCGGCAGCAGTAGACAAGCTTTTCCAAAGTTTCCGACCTTCCGAATTGATTTTACCTAAAAGCCGTTTGAAGGAGTTTCAAGCCAGTTTTGGAGATAAATTTTACACTTTTACCCTCGAAGACTGGATTTTTACCCGCGATTTTGGTCGGGAGAAATTGCTCAACCATTTCCAAACGGCCAGTTTAAAGGGGTTCGGGATTGAGGAACTGGACCTCGCCCAAACGGCAGCAGGAGCCGCATTGCATTATTTGGGGACCACCGAAAATACCCGATTGGGACACATCCTTGGACTGAGCCGACTGCAAACGGATCAATTTGTTTGGCTCGACCGGTTCACCATCCGCAACCTCGAACTGGTGTACAGCAACCACGAACAAGGAGTTTCCCTGCTCCATGTACTGGACAAAACCATCAGTCCGATGGGCGCACGCTTGCTTAAAAAATGGGTATTATTGCCACTTACCCAGCAAACGCAAATTGAAGAGCGCCATGATATTGTTGCCTATTTTATGGAGCAGCAAACGATCCGACAAGAAACGGAACCCCTGGTGCGTCAGGTAGGCGACCTCGAACGGCTGATGTCCAAAACTTCGGTGGGCAAAATTAATCCGCGGGAAATCATGCAGTTGCGCCGCGCCCTGCAAGCCATTGAACAGCTCAAATCGCTGCTCCAGGCCGCCGACAATACCTTCCTCCAACGCCTGGGCGAAGCCATCAACCCCTGCTCCGGCTTGCGCAAACGTATTGAATCGGTCATTGCCGCCGAACCACCCACCGATGTGCGCAAAGGCGGCGCAATTGCCGATGGCGCACACCCCGAAATTGACGAACTGCGCAATATCGTGCGCAATAGCCGCGACTTACTGCTCGAAATTCAACAACGGGAATCTGAGCGCACGGGCATTCCTAGCCTCAAAATTGGCTTCAATAATGTGTTTGGATACTTCCTGGAGGTAACCGCCAAATGGAAAGACCAGGTGCCGTCCGACTGGATTCGCAAGCAAACCATTGCCAATGGCGAACGTTTTATTACCGACGAATTGAAAACCCTGGAAGGTAAAATCCTGGGGGCAGAAGAAAAAATCCTGGCCCTGGAAGAACGCCTGTTTGCCGAATTGGTCACCGAAACCGGGGCGTTTATCCAACCCATTCAATACGACGCACAAATCATCGCCCAACTGGATTGCCTCTTGTCTTTTGCCAAAATTGCGCTCCAGCAAGGTTATGTCCGCCCCGAAATAGATGATTCTACCGTGATTGATCTGCAAGGTGCACGCCATCCGGTCATTGAAACCCAATTGCCCGTGGGCGAGCAATATATCCCCAATGATGTGTACCTCGATAACGATGAAGTGCAAATTATCCTGATCACGGGCCCGAATATGGCCGGTAAATCGGCCTTGCTGCGCCAAACTGCCTTGATTACCCTGATGGCACAAATGGGTAGTTTTGTACCCGCCGCCCGCGCCCGCATTGGCCTGGTTGACAAAGTGTTTACCCGCGTGGGCGCAAGCGATAACATCAGCGGGGGCGAAAGTACTTTTATGGTAGAAATGAATGAAACCGCGCTGATTATGAACAACATCAGCAACCGCTCGCTCATTTTACTCGATGAAATTGGACGGGGAACCAGCACCTATGACGGCATTAGTATTGCCTGGAGTATTGTGGAGTTTTTGCACGATAACGGGAAAGCAAGTCCCAAAACCCTTTTCGCTACCCACTACCACGAACTCAATGAACTGGCCGAAAAACTGCCCCGCATTCATAATTTCCATGTGAGCACCAAAGAAATTGGACAAAAAGTAGTGTTTTTGCGCAAATTAACCCCCGGCGGGTCCAATCATTCTTTTGGTATCCACGTGGCGCGTATGGCAGGCATGCCCCAATTGCTGGTAGAGCGGGCGCAGGAAATTTTGAAAGAACTTGAGGAAAAACACATCGATGCCCCGGCAAATCCAAGCCATGCCGAGGCACAAAAAAATCAGGCGTCTGCACCGCAAACGCCTGATTTGAAAAAGAAGGTTAAAAACATCGCATCGCCCCTGCAATTGCATATTTTTGATGTGGATGAATTCACCCTGCGCATCAAAGAAGAACTGCTTGCGCTCGATTTGAATACCATGACCCCCATGGATGCACTTTGGAAACTCAACGAACTGAAGAGAATCGCGGAGAAAAAGTAAGTGCTACTGAATAATCATTTCAAACGGCATCCGCATTTGCAATCCACTGCTTTTTCGGATATCGCTCAAGGTCTTGTAAATTGGGTACAAATCATCGAGTTCAGAACGAATTGCACTGGTTTTTACGTAATCTTCGCGGTCTTTCTTGTTGGAAACTCTGTCGATGAACTGCTCAATGGCTGTTTGGCTGCGCGGGAAATCCGTCGTACGATACTTTTGCAGGTTTGCCAGGGCCGCAGCCGATTTTACAGCGCGATCCAATCCACCCAGGGCATCAACCAGTCCGAGTTCTTTCGCCTTGGATCCTGCCCATACCCGGCCTTGTGCTATTTCATTCACCTGGTCGCGGGTCATTTTCCGACCGGTACCTACCTTAAACAGGAAATCTTCATACGTTTCATCAATACGCGCTTGAATTATTTTTTGTTCCTCGGGCGAGAAATCAAAAAACGGCGTTCCAAATGCGGAGAACCGACCCGTGCGAACGGTATCATAGGTGATGCCCAACTTGTTTTTCATGGTATTTTGCAAAATCGGCATAATGCCAAACACCCCGATGGAGCCGGTGATGGTATTGGGTTCTGCAAAAATGCTATCTGCCTGACAACCAATGTAATAGCCACCCGATGCCGCCACATCGCCCATGCTCACAACAACGGGTTTGCCTGCTTGCTTGCACAACATCACTTCCCGGAAAATATTCTCGCTGGCTAAAACACTGCCACCTGGCGAGTTGATGCGCAATACGATCGCACGTACATATTCGTCTTTTCTAATTTTACGTAAAATTTTGACAAATTCACCATCGGTAATTTCCCCGACCTTGCGCGTTTCGCCATCCGTAATGGTACCCTCCGCGTATACAACCGCAATTTTGTCTTTGGTGCTCAGGTCTAGTTTTTTTACCCGACTGTCAAAATAGTCCTCCAAAGAAACCCGATTGATTTTATCGGATTCTTTCAAGCCGATGTTTTTGCGCAACAGGGTATACACCGCATCTTCATGGGCAATGCGGTCGACCAAATGTGCTTTCAGGGCACCTTCAGCACTGCTACCATCGTAATTGTCGGCAATTTTGCGCAAATCGGCTTCCGAAATATGCCTGCTTTGCGCAATGTCGCGGATGGTATTGTCGTACAAAGCCCCCAGGTAAGAACGCACCTGAATGCGGTTGTCGTCGCTCATTTTATCGAGGCGGAAAGGTTCCGTGGCGCTTTTGAATTTACCGGCATAAAAAATGCGCATTTGCACATCCAACTTATCGAGCATACCTTTATAAAACGCTACCATGCTGGAATAACCGCGAAAATCGACGCCACCAATTGGGTTCAGCAGCACCGTATCTGCGACAGAGGCTATATAGTAAGCGCCCTGCGAATAATAATGAGCGTAAGCAACAATGAATTTATTGGAGGTTTTAAAATCGGCCAAGGCAGCGCGGAGGGTGGCAGCACTTGCCTTCCCAGCCGAAATATTCGTCCCATTGAGGAAAATACCCTTGATATCGGGGTCTTCTTTGGCTTTTTTGATTGCAAGTACCATGTCCTGCAAACCCAAAATGTCTTCCTGTACTAAAGAAAACGGATCCATTTGGAGGTTGTTGGTTTTTTCAGGGATCGGATTTTTAAAATCCAGCTCCAGTACAGAGTTTTCCGCTACGGTTACTTTTTCCTTGGAGGTAGCACTGCCTGCCATACTTGTTACCCAACCAATACCAATCCAAAACAACAAAAAAAGCGCCAGGGCTGTACCCAGGCAAGAAGCGAACAAAAATTTGAAAAACTGATTCATATTATTTTTATTAAATAAATGGTAAAAAGAATGGGGCATTCGAATGCAAATCAAACAATAAGCAGGCTCAAAAGGTCTGAAAATTAGATTAATGTACCGATTTCAGGGATGTAAACCAGTAGGTAAACAGATCGGACACATTAGTAGCACCGCTAAGCAGGCCGGACTATTGTAAAATTTTGGCCTGCAAAAATCTAATTTTGGCCAATACGAACCTTTTTTAAAAGGAATTAAATGGAGAATCCAAAGAAACACCTACTTTTAAGCTTTCAAGTTAAAATGATTTATAATCCATCATCCGAAGTCCTTCCGAAGGTCCCATCCTGTATCTCAGCTAAGTATCGAGAACAAATTCTAATCTATTCCACCGGATGCAATACACACATTACCCATTCCAAAAACTTTTTGCCCTCACCTGCCTTTTATGCGCTACTGCTGTTTTGCCAGCGCAAACTTTACAAGTCACGGATGCTACGCAAGCACCATTTACGCCACAAAACCTGATTTCCAATGTGCTCTTGGGCAATGGCGTAACCGTAACGAATATCACCTATAACGGGGTGCCTCAGGCAGTAGGCTATTTTACAGGCGGCCAAAATACAATCGGCATCGAACGGGGTATTGTCATGTCGACTGGCCAGGTGGAAACCTCGGGCGGCGATTTTGGCTGCACAGAAGATGGCAACATATTCGCAAATAATGCGAATAGCAGCAACGCGACCGATGCAAACCTGGATGCCCTCACAACCGATAATTTGTTTGATGTATCGGTTTATTCCATCACGTTTATTCCAACCTCCGATACCCTGCGATTTCGCTATTGCTTCGGTTCGGAAGAATATCCGGAATTTGCTTGCAGCGCTTACAACGACATTTTTGGTTTCTTTATTCAAGGTCCCGGATTTGCTACCCCTAAAAATATTGCCTTGATCCCGGGCACTACGTTGCCTGTGGCTATCAACAACCTGCATCCGCAAAATGGCCCCCAATGTGGCCCGGTGAACGAACAGTTTTACATCAACAACCTAAATTCGAACAAACAGCCCGTGTACGATGGTTACACGCAGGTGTTTACCGCCGAAGCCTTGGTGCAGCCTTGTCAGCAATACACCATTACCCTGGCAATCGCCGATATCGGGGATTCGGCTTTTGATTCCGGCGTGTTTCTGGAAGCAAAAAGTTTCGGTACCGGTTCTTTGCGCGCAGAAGTGGCAACAACCAGCCCGGATGGTGTTTTGGTAGAAGGCTGTGCGCAGGGCGCGCTTACCTTTCGCCTTCCAAGTCCGCAGGCGCAAGATTTTTCCATCGATTACACCATTTTTGGATCGGCAGTAAACGGTGTGGATTACCAAAATATTCCAGCCAACCTGGTCATTCCGGCCGGTCAAACAGAATTGGTCATTCCAATTATTCCCCTGCAAGATAATCTGACAGAACCCCAGGAATTGTTGGCGTTCGATTTTCGCCGCGATATTTGCAGCCGCGACACCTTATATATATCTTTAAAAGACAATGGCCTGTTGCCCCCCGCGCTGCTGCCTGATACGGCCTTGTGCCAAAATGCACCTGCCTTGCAATTGAACGGCACCCTGCCCATTACCTTGCCACCGCCACCGTCTTTTTCCAATTTTCAGGATTTTCAAATCCCGTTTTTATTCGGACCCTTATTTTCCGATGTCACTGTTTTTGGGGTAACGCCCAATATTTTGTCGCCCACCGTATTGCGTTCGGTATGTCTAAATATCAGCCATAGTTGGGACGACGATATTGATATGTACCTGATTTCGCCCGGCGGACAGTTTATCGAGTTGTCTACCGATAATGGGGGTAGCGGCAACGACTATACCAATACTTGTTTTACCCCGAACGCCACTACAAAGATTAACTTTCCTGGCCCATTTGCACCTGCCAGCGCAACCCCATTTACGGGCAATTGGCTGCCAGAAGGCGAATGGAGCGATTTATGGGATGGAGAATACCCCACCAATGGCGTTTGGCGTTTGCAATTGCGCGATGACGCGCTGGGCAATGTGGGTAATTTGCGCGACTGGACCATCACCTTCGAACCTCAATATAAGGTAAATTACCAATGGACACCCATTGTGGGCGTAAGTTGCCCAACTTGTCCGATCACCAACATCACACCCACCCAGCCTACTACTTATACGGTGGTAGCAACCGATTCTTATGGTTGTTCTGTTTCGGATAGTATTCGGGTGGATATTTTGCCGCGCATTGAAGCGCCAACTGTTAATTGCACCAGTTTTGGTACCGGCATGGCCAGTTTTAACTGGAATAATGTGGTCAATGCGACCAGTTTTGAAGTAAATGTAAACGGAACCGGTTGGGTGCCAGCCTCCGGGACACTGCTCCATAATGTTTCGGGCTTGCCCAACAATGCACCCGTAACCCTCGAAGTTCGGGGCATTAACCCGGCTTATGCCTGTGCTGCTGACATTGGTTCGGGGCTTTGTTGTCAAAAACCGGCACCCGCCATCGCGATTCAGGATGTGGCTTGTTTTGGTGGCAATTCAGGCACGATTCAATTAACGCCCGATGGTTCAAACCCGCCTTACGCCTATAACCTGGGTGCTCAAACCAATGCAAATGGTTTGTTCCAAAGTTTGACCGCAGGAATCTACACGGTAACCATTACCGATGGGTCTGGCTGTTCGAATACCTTGCCTTTAACCGTATCAAGCAAACCACAACTGAACGGAAGTACCAGTTTGGTGCAAGATGTGCGCTGTTTTGGGGGCGACGACGGCCAATTGAGCGCGAGCGCTACCGGCGGAACAGCAGGGTACACCTACACCTGGAGCGGAACAACACCACAAACAGGCGTCCTTGCTTCTAACCTGAGCGTGGGCACCTACACCGTCACCATCACCGATAGCAACAATTGTACAAGCACGGCCACGGGCCTGGTAAATCAACCGACCGATTTGGTCCTGAATGTAGTGGGCAGTACTTCACCCTGTTTCAGTGCAGCGGCAGGGAGTGCAACCGCCAATGGATCGGGTGGCGTAGCGCCATATCAATACAGTTGGAGCAATGGCCCAACAACGGCTGTAAACGCCAATATTGTGGCTGGAAACTATACCGTCACCATCTCTGATGCGAATGGTTGTGCAGAAACCACTTTTGTAATTGTTGGAGAGGCCCCGGCCTTAACAACCAACTTGACGAAAGTGTCTGTAAGTTGTTTTGGCGGTAAAAATGGCACCGCAACGGCAAATCCAAGCGGTGGAACAGGCCCTTACACCTATAAATGGAACACAACCCCAATCCAAACTACCCAAACGGCCACAGGCCTTGCCGCACAAGTCTATACCGTTACCGTTACCGATGCCAATAGCTGTACCCTGGCAGTAAGTATCCCCGTCGACGAACCACCTGCACTTAATATTACCAGTGTGCAAACCAATGTGGATTGTAACAGCAGCAACACCGGGAACGCCACGGTTACACCCACCGGCGGAACAGCACCCTATACCTTTGTCTGGAATGACCCAGCCGCGCAAACGTTAGCCACCGCTTCGAATTTGAGCGCCGGAACCTACACGGTAACCATTTCGGATGGCAATGCCTGCACCACCACCCGTAGCCTCACCCTCACCCAACCCAATGCCATTCAGGTGGTGCTCAATCCTACCGACGCGAGCTGTTTTGGCAAAAATGATGGAAAAATAAGCCTGAATGCAACGGGGGGCACCCCAACTTACTCCTTTTTGTGGAGTTCTGGTGAAAATACCCAAAACCTGAATAATAAACTCGCTACAACCTATACCGTTACCGTTACCGATGCAAAAGCTTGTACCGCCGTTGCCACAGATAGTATCGGACAACCAAGCGCCATTATCATCAATATTGCCAACCAGGCCGTACGCTGCTTTGGGGAAGCGAGCGGCGCCATCACCCTGGATATTTTTGGTGGTACACCCGCTTATTCGACCAAGTGGACCGGTCCAAACGGTTTTACCGCCAATGACACTTTAATATTCGGTTTGTTTGCAGGCAATTACACCGCCACCATCACCGATGCCAGTGCTTGTACGGTAACGCTCAATGAAGTAGTTACCCAGCCTGCCGCCGCCTTGGTCATTCAATTGCCCGAATTTGCAGATACCCTTTGCTTTGCAGCGACTGATGGACAGGCGACCGTACAGATTTTTGGTGGAACCGCCCCCTTCTCGTACCAATGGGAAGGCAATGGCATCAGCCAAACCACCCCGGTCGCCACCGGTTTGAGTACCGGCAATTATACCGTAATCATTACCGACGCCAACTTGTGTAGCCAAACCGGATCGACCATCGTGACACAAAAGGATCAATTGTTTGCCGTAGGCGCTTATAACAATCCACGTTGTTTCAATGGAACGGATGGCTCTGCCTATTTGTCTGCGATATTTTACGGTGCCGCAGCAGCCGATGGGGCTTCCTTCAGTTATCAATGGAGTACGGTTTCGGTTCAGAATACAGCAGTTGCGACAGGCCTAACCGCGTTACAAACCTATCAGGTTACCCTGACCGATGCGCAAGGTTGTTCGGCTACTTCAGAAGTTACTTTGGGGAACCCGGATTCTGTGCAAGCGCGCATTGTGGAACTCAATCCAGTTTTATGTTTTGGGGATCCCAGTGGAAGCGCAATTGGTGCAGGTTTTGGCGGAACAGCGCCTTATCAATACTTCTGGAGCCCTGGAGCAGCCGTACAAACCGATTCGATCGCAACCGGATTGCGGGCAGGTACCTATTTCCTGACCGTTACCGATGCAAAAGGATGTCCAGATATTACGACCGTGCAGGTAACCGAGCCAAGTCGTTTGTTGGCCGATTTATTTGCCCTTCCTGTGCGGTGTTTTGGCGATGCAACCGGCGGTGCGGTGGCCGTTCCGAAGGGTGGGGTAGCGCCTTATCAACTCAATTGGTCTACAGGCGCAAGTACCGATACTGTACGCCAATTACCTACTGGCCCTGTTTATGTGACCATTACGGATAAAAATGGCTGTGTATTCCCGGGTTTGGTCAATGTGCCTGAGCCTGCCGCAGCATTGAGCGGAAATACGACCAAAGAAGATCCGGCCTGTTTTGGAGGGCGCGATGGAAAAATGACCATCGTTGGATCGGGTGGAACCCCGCCTTACCGCTATGCGCTCAACGACCAGCCATTTATCGGTGCTTCGGTGCAAATTGGTTTGCAGGCCGGTTCCTATACGCCTAAAATAATAGACCGCAATGGGTGCGTCATCAGTTTGCCGCCTACCATTATTACCCAGCCAGATCAATTAATCGTCTATTTAGGACCCGATTTCACCCTCGAACTGGGGAAAGATACCCAATTAATTGCGCAGGTTTTAAACGGTCTAGATCCGGTGCAATTTGCCTGGAACCTCACGGACAGCATCTGGTTGAGTTGCCTGACTTGTCTGGATCCATTGGTAGAAAAACTGTACCAACAACGCTGGTTTAAAGTAACGGCTGTGGATGCCAATGGCTGTGAAGCAGAAGACCGTATCCTCATTTCCGTAGAACGCCCACGTCGGATTTTTGTACCCACCGGATTTTCGCCAAATGACGACAGTGAAAACGATCGCCTGGTGGTACACGGCCAAAATTCGGCCAAAGTGACCAGTTTCCGGGTGTATGACCGTTGGGGTGAAATGGTTTTTGAAATCCTGGAAATACCCGTTAATGATGTGGCTTCCGGCTGGGATGGCACATTCCGTGGTAAAGCCCTCGACCCAGGCGTATACGTGTGGGTGGTGGAAGCAACCTACCTCGATGGCCAAAAAGAAATACTGCACGGCAATACCACCTTGATCCGTTAAAAAAACGTGTTAGTAACTTCTGCGAACAGTTTATCCGTGAAAAACCTAACTTCGCGCCTCTTTTTCTCAAATTTGCCCATACAGGAATCTTAATCCGGTTTTTTTTAGTTGAATTCAATGCACTTTAAAAAACCGGATTAAGTTGATGCTTGAAAATTGGATTAAAAAATGCGATTAAAGACGCTCGAACTAAAAGGTTTTAAAAGCTTTGCCAACGAAACGATCATCCACTTCAATGCGGATGTAACGGGTGTGGTAGGTCCAAACGGTTCGGGCAAGTCGAATGTGGTAGATGCCGTACGTTGGGTATTGGGCGAACAGAAGACGGGTTCGTTACGCCTGGATAAAATGACCAGCGTGATTTTCAATGGCACTAAAAAGCGCAAGGAGGCCCAAATGGCCTCTGTTTCGCTCACCTTTGAAAATACCAAAAATATCCTGCCCATTGAGTACAACACGGTGACCATCACCCGGATTTTGTACCGCTCGGGTGAAAGTGAATACCGCCTGAATGGCGTGAACTGCCGCTTGAAAGATATTACCTCCCTATTTCTGGATACCGGTATTGGTGCCGACTCTTATGCCATTATTGCCTTGGGTATGGTGGAGGATTTGTTGAGTGACCGGGAACAGGCGCGCCGGCGTATGTTTGAGCAGGCCGCAGGCGTGAGCAAATACAAAGCCCGCAAACATGAGACCCAACAAAAATTGGAGGCGACAACCGCAGACCTAGACCGCATCGAAGATTTGCTGTTCGAAATTGAAGACCAGTTGAAAAAACTGGAAAAACAGGCCCAGCGCGCACAGAAATTTTATGAAATGAAGGATGAATACAAACTTCGTTCCATCGAGTTGGCCGTGCACAACCTGGCCAGGCACAAAAAAGCATACAAAGAGTTAGAAACACAAATAACCAGAGAAGAAGACAATTACCGCGTTACCGAAATAAAAAGCCGCGAACTGGAGGCGTCCATGGAGTATAAACGCAAGTTGCACCTCGACAAGGAAACCAGCCTGAGTGCACAACAGCAAGATGTAAATAGACTGACAGGCCGTATTCGGGGTAAGGAAAACGAGAAAAACATGCAGGCTCAAAAACGTACGTTTGTAGAGCAGGATGCGAGCCGATTGGAAGATCTTGTCACGCGCGCCCGTGACCAAATTCGGCAGTTGGAAGCGGAAGTAGAAGGCTATCAAACCGACGTGAATTATGAAAAACGGGTAGAAGCAGAACTGGAAGAAGCGCTCGAAACGGCCAAATCCAGGTTGGAACAAGTGCGCTCCGACCATAACTTAATGAAAGGAAACCTAGATGAGTTTGTGCGTGCACAACAACTGATCGAGCGCGACATCGTAGAATTTGAAAAAAAACGCGCCGTGCAGGCCAACCAGATCGATAACCTGCGCCGCGATGTGGAACGCACCCTGGCGGATGTGGCACAACGCCGCGAGGAAATGCTGGTGATTGAAGGGAAAATGGCCGCCCTCGCACAACAGGAAGTTGCCCAACAACAGAAAATAACAACCCTGGAAACCGCAGAAACCAAGCGCCGTGCCGATATTGTTCAAACCGAACAAAGTGCCGACGAACTGCAAAAGAAAATTGCCACCATTCAGCGCGGACTCGATGCCAAACGCAATGAGTTCAAACTGACCAAAAGCATGGTGGAAAGCCTCGAAGGTTTTCCAGAAAGTATCAAGTTTCTCAGCCAACAAAAAGATTGGGCTAAAAACTGCCCGCTGTTGTCGGACCTCATGTATGTTCGCGAGGAGTTTCGGGTAGTGATTGAAAACTACCTCGAACCCTACCTTAATTATTATGTGGTACCCAATGTAGAGGAAGCCGTAAAAGCCATCCAATTACTCGGGAACAGCCAAAAGGGCCGGGCCAATTTCTTTGTTTTAGATGCTTTTCAAGGTTATACAGCCCCCTTGGCGATGTTTACAGGGATGCGGGCCGCTGATTTGGTAGAATGTGAGGTGAAATACAGACCGCTGGTAGATTTTTTACTGGAAAATGTCATGGTCGTAGAGGAGGCACAGGCCGCTGCCACAACGCCCCCCAGCGATGTAATTTTGTTGTCCAAAACCGGCGGATTTGTGCGCAAAAAGTTTTCGCTTTCCGGTGGTTCTGTAGGCTTATTTGAAGGTAAAAAAATCGGTCGCAAAAAGAACCTCGAGGTTTTAGATGTAGATATTCAACAATTAGAGAAAAACGATTCCGAGATAAATCATCGCCTGGCTACCTTGCGTGCCCATTTGCAGGCCTTGAAAAATGCAGATCAAACACAAACCCTCGCACGCGAGCGCGAGGCACTAAGCCGCTTTGCCCAGGAAAAGGCTGGTTTGCAGGCCCGTTTAGAAAATACGGCCGCATTTGTCCAGAATTTTGACCTTAAAAATGCCGAATCTGGGAAAATAATTGCCGAACTGGAAAGTTCGAATGCCACCATTGAATCCAATTTAGGCGAACGCAACGCTGCCTTGGAAGCCTTAAAAGACCGGCTTTCCAACGCTGATGGCAGTTTTCGCGATGTTGCTGAACAACTGAGTTTGGCCAGCGCGGCATTCAACCAACAGAATATCGAGTTTATTCGCCAACAAAATAAGGTCAATGGTTTTCAACAGGAACTGAGCTTTCGTGAAAAACGACTCAGCGAATTGCGTACCCAAGTGACCCAAAACGATACGAACAAGAAAAAAAACGCCGAAGAAGTTGCCATTATTCACGCAGATATTGCCCGAATTGATGCCGATTTGAATACATGGTATGCCGAGAAAAAAGCCATGGAGGCCTCTTTGAGCGAAGTGGAGCAAACCTACTTTAAAGCGCGCAATGAAATTCATGAAATTGAAAACCAAAGCCGCGAAAACTTCCGCCGCTTGCAAGAATTACAAGTGCTGATCAACCGGGTGAAGGAAAAATTTCAGGATGTCAAATTTGAAATTACTTCCATCGGCGAACGCTTACGCGCAGAATTTGGAATGGGCGTAAATGATGTCATTAACAACGAGCCAGACCCGAAATTTGAAAGGGAAACCCTCGAAAAAGAGGTAAACAGCCTCAAACGGAAACTGGATTCATACGGCGAAATCAACCCGCTGGCCATCGAAGCATACAACGAAATCAAGGAGCGTTACGATAGTATTGCTGGCCAAAAAGCTGATATCATGGCCGCAAAGGAAAACCTCTTGCAAACCATGCTCGAAATTGAAGCCACTGCCACCGCACGCTTCCTCGAATCTTTTGCGCAAGTGCGCGAAAACTTTATCAAAGTATTCCGCACCTTATTTACCGAAGACGATTCGGCGGATTTGTTGCTCACCAATCCCGACCATCCACTCGAATCGGACATCAACATCATCGCCAAACCAAAGGGCAAACGGCCACAAAGCATCGCCCAACTTTCGGGGGGCGAAAAAACACTTACCGCAACTGCCCTTTTGTTCGCCCTTTACCTGCTCAAACCCGCACCCTTCTGCATTTTTGATGAAGTAGACGCGCCCCTGGATGATGCAAATATTGAAAAATTTAATAATATTATCCGAAAGTTCTCTTCCGAGTCCCAGTTTATCGTAGTGACCCACAACAAAGCGACGATGGCAGCGGTAGATACGATTTATGGCGTATATATGCCCGAACAAGGCGTTTCAGCGGTAACACCGGTCGATTTCCGACAGTTAGACCATGAAGCCTTGGTTTTTGAAGCGGGGTAAATCCCGCTCTATCCCGTCCTATTCCTGAAATTTAGTATTTACCTAACATAGACTTAATCTTCCGTTCAAATGTCGATCCGACTTTTGTGTTAGCATTACTGTTTTTAGTCAATCAAAATTCTTTCCATGAACAAAATTTTATTTTTAGCCCTGGCCTTGTGCTGGGCCTTTAACATGCAGGCGCAGGTTTCCCTCACTGTTCAGGTAAATACCGCTTCCGATGATCTCGAAGAGTATATCCCTGGTGTTGGTCAAACCCAGACTGTTGGCAACTTGGATGCAGGTAGTTCCGACCTTGAGTTGGGCAATGAAGCTGCTGGAAATGTTGACCCACAGGTAGTGGGTGTGCGTTTTACAGGTGTTTCCATTCCAAAAGGTGCCCTGATTTTGCGCGCTTACCTGCAATTTCAGGTAGACGCTACGGCAAAAAACACCGATCCTTGCAATATTTGGATCAAAGCACAAAACAGCGCTGCGCCGCTTACTTTTGAATCTACTCCATTCAACATCTCTACACGTCCGACGTTGCAAGATTCTGTTTATTGGACGATTCCTGCGGGTTCCTGGAACACGGTTGGCCAAAACGGCGCCGATCAACGCAGCGCCAATATTGCACAATTGGTGCAGGCATTGGTAAACAAAGGTGACTGGGCTGAAGGTGGCGCAATGGCGTTTTTCCTGAGCGGTACTGGTTTGCGCGAATCAGAATCGTACGACGGTTCTCCTTCTGGCGCTTGCAAATTGATCATTGATTATATTGTAACAACCGCTTTAACGGCACAGGTATCTACGCCAGAAGATGATTTGGAAGAATACATCCCAGGTGCAGGCCAAACCCAAACCGTGGGTAACTTGGATGCAGGCAGCTCCGACCTTGAGTTGGGCAACGAAGCTGCTGGAAACGTGGATCCGCAAATCGTTGGTGTGCGTTTTGCCAACCTCGCGATCCCAAAAGGTGCCTTGATTCAATCGGCTTACCTGCAATTTCAGGTAGACGCTATCGCAAAAAACACCGATCCTTGTAATATTTGGGTAAAAGCAGAAAACAGCGTAACACCGCTGGCCTTCAACACTACCCCCTTCAACATCTCTGCGCGTCCAAAATTGCAGGACTCTGTGTATTGGGCAATTCCTGCTGGTTCCTGGACCACGGTTGGACAGAATGGCGATGATCAGCGCAGTTCAAACATCGCACAATTGGTACAACAACTGGTAGACCGCGCCGATTGGGCGAGCGGTAGCGCGATGGTATTTACCTTGACCGGTACTGGTTTGCGCGAGTCTGAATCGTACGACGGTTCTCCTTCCGGCGCTTGCAAATTGATCGTAAACTATGTTCCAACCGCTACCTTGAATGCACAAGTTGGTGCGGCAGAAGACGATTTGGAAGAATACATCCCAGGTGCAAACCAAACCCAAACCGTAGGTAACTTGGATGCTGGTAGCTCCGACCTGGAATTGGGCAATGAAGCAACCGGAAACCTTGACCCACAGGTGGTTGGTGTGCGTTTTAACAACCTTGCTTTGCCACAAGGCGCCGTAATTACCAAAGCATACCTGCAATTCCAGGTAGATGCTACGGCTAAAAATACCGACCCATGTAATATCTGGATTAAAGCACAAGATGCAGATAATCCATTGGCGTTCAATACAACACCGTTCAATATTTCATCACGTCCTGCTAGCGCCGATTCTATTTACTGGGCAATTCCTGCTGGTTCATGGACTACAGTTGGTCAGGCAGGCGCCGATCAGCGCAGCACCAACATCGCACCATTGGTTCAATCTTTGGTGAACCGTGCCGGTTGGGCTTCTGGCAATTCAATGGTATTTACCCTGCGTGGTACCGGTTTGCGCGAATCAGAATCGTATGACGGTTCTCCTTCAGGCGCTTGCAAATTGATCGTTGAATACGTATCTGCAACAACTGGTCCTACCGGTAATGCAACTACAGCCTACCCGGTAGCCAAAAGCGGCAGCTGGTCTTACTTTGACAATGGCACTTTCCCAGGCGATACCTGGAAAGCAGCATCTTTCGATGACGCTGCCTGGAAATTTGGTGAAGGTCCATTGGGCTACAACGCACTTGACCTGAAAACAACCGTTGGTTTTGGCGCTGATGCCAACAACAAACACATCACCACCTATTTCCGCAAACGCGTAAACGTGGCTGATTTGGCTGCGCTTCCAAACACCCTGGAACTGCAAGTACGTCATGACGACGGTGTAATTGTGTACATCAACGGAACAGAAGTAGTACGTAAAAATCTTGCTGCCGGTGCAGTAACCAACACCACTTTGGCAACCAGCAATGTAAGTGGTAACGCGGAAGCGGCATATTTCACGTATGATGTGCCAAAAACAGCCCTGGTACAAGGCGTAAATATCATCGCTGCAGAAGTACACCAGGTAGCTGCCAACAGCGCCGACCAGGTATTTGATATTTCCTTGAACAGCCCATTTGGCACCAGCAATCCAACCGATTTGGGTTGCACGGTTGCTACGGACAAGCACATCGGTTGCTTTACTTCTTTGATCCCACGCGAACAGCGCGATACCTTTGAAGTACCAGTAAGCCACGTTTTCCAATATATTGCTTTCGAAAATGATGCCTACACCTTGGGTGGCGGCAACATTCCGGGTACATTCGACTTCACCGGTTATGTGCCTGCAAACGGCAACAGCAGCCGCGGTGGTCACTTAGCGATCAACCACGAAGAATCAGTGGGTGGTGTATCAGTATTGGATATCAATTTTGATTTTGCCAGCGGACTTTGGAAAGTAGACACTACAGGTAAAGTGGATTTCAGTGTAGTTGCAGGTACACAGCGTAACTGCTCTGGTACCGTAACGTCTTGGGGTACCGTGATCACAAGCGAAGAAACTTCTACAACCGTAGATGCAAACAACGACGGCTACCCTGATTTGGGCTGGAACGTTGAAATCGATCCCTTGACGCGCAAAGTGCGCGATTATGGCAATGGACCAGAAAAATTGTGGGCAATGGGCCGCATGAGCCATGAAAACGTGGTGGTTGCTGCCGATCAAAAAACAGTGTACCAAGGTGAAGATAATTCAAGTGGTGCCGTTTATAAATTCGTAGCCGACCAGGCGACCAACTTGTCGAGCGGTAAATTATATGTATTGAAACTGGATCAACCGGTTGTAGGTTTCGAACCAACAGGTACAACCGGTACGTGGGTATTGGTGCCAAATACCACCAAAGCAGAGCGTAATGGCGTAAAAGCATTCGCAAATGCCAACGCAACAACCTTCCCAGGCATTGAAGACGTGGAAATCAGCAATACAAACGGACAAGTTTATTTTGCCGTTAAAGGCGCTGGCCGTGTGTACCGTTTCCAGGACAATGGAACAACCATAAGCGCTTTCCAAACCATCGTGGGTGGCAAATCATACCGCGTAACCAGCGGCGCTGATGTTGTAACCGAAGATTGGGGTCAAGGCAACGACAACCTCGCATTCGACGATCGTGGAAACTTGTGGGTTTGTCAGGATGGCGGTCGCAACCACGTGTGGGTAATACGTCCAGACCATACCCAGGCTGCTCCAAAAGTGGAAATATTCATGCAATTGCCCATTGGTTCAGAGCCAACGGGTATGACCTTTACACCCGACTACCGGTATATGTTCATGTCGATTCAAGGACCAAGCAGCGCCAACAGCACCTTGCAAACGGACATTTCTGGTCGTTCTGAAAAGATAAACCGCAGCGTAGCCCTGGCCATTTCTCGCCGCGACTACCTTGGTTCTACCCAGGTTTCTGTAAACGACCCAGCGGTATTGGGCCAACAAATCCAGGTTTATCCAAACCCATTTGCGGGTCAGACCAACATCGTATTTGAATTGGTAGAACAAGCCGACGTACGCGTTGAAATGTTTGACCAAACCGGCCGTTTGGTGCAAACGATTGTAAACGCACGTTTGAACGCGGGTGAGCAACTGTTCAACTTCGAAGCAACGCAAGCGGGTGTTTATTACTGCCGTGTGATTGTAAACGGTGCTGCTAGTGTTACTAAAGTGGTGAAGCAGTAACATAATAGAAATTGCGTTTTTAGAGCCTATTTAAATTTCAGTGGTCGGATAGTATTCGATGATTGAGGGTTAAATAGGCTCTTTTTTAATAGGCTTTTAAGGTGGCGGGACTATTGACCAGTACCAATGGAGCAATTGTTTTAAAAATAAATGGTCAGATTATAATCTTGTGAGGAAATACAAAGGCAACGCTCAAAGCAAACGCAGGGCTGCACATTCGTAAAACCAAACGTAACGCATAAATA
>JBBAVI010000108.1:0-19217 GCA_040397785.1 Saprospiraceae bacterium
GGAAAGCCGCTATGCTCTTAAAACATATGCATTACCAACAATTCGTACCACTAGGGGCTTATCCAAGTAGATTTTGGATTAAAAATGAAACTGAATGCAAATGTACCGAAATTATTTGCACTTGCCGTTAAGTCTGCAATAAATTTGTGACAAAGACTGCCATGATTAACACATTGACTCTTTGGAGATATCAATTAAAGTCATACAGTTACGTGGTAAATTGCCCAAAAAACATTCGATTTTATATTTTGATCGCTTTCGCGATTTGCCCAATCGGCCGTTTCGATTATTGACAAGTCAGGACTTGCCCATACTTGTCCCTAAGCCCGACCCGATTCCGAAACCATCGCCCGCAATGCCTGATTAAACATCGTTTCCTCCATCAATTTTTCCAAACTGAGGTGCATGCGGTATTGCCAATAATGCGTCGGATTGGCCGGCACATTGATCCGTTCATCGTTCGGGTTGTCGCGGCGCAGCGTGCCGTCCATGCCCATCAAATCCTGCAATTGAAAGATCGCCCACATGGCAGGTGATTTCAGGTGTTGCTCCAGGATCAGGCGGTTGAGCCAAGGCTCACAGAAAAATGGCGCATCTCCTTGAAAACCAATTTCTTCCTTGAAAAAACGTTGCGACAAACGCCGGCTTTCTTCCCACCAACCGCGAATGGTGCTCATATCGTGGGTGGAAGGGGTTACGACGGATAAATACGGCGCATCTTTCGGATGAAAGAAGGTGCTTCCCGATGCTTTGGGCATGCGCTGTATCTCTAAACTCAACATGCCCAATTCCCGCATTACGTCGGGTACGCAGGCGGGTACGAGGCCCAAATCTTCGCCACAAATGAGCATATTGGTCGAACGCTTGAGGGCGGGCAGCTTTTCCATGGCCTCTTTTTGCCAAAATTCATCCTGCCGACGGAAGAAATAATTGACATAGATCGCGTTGAGTTTTTCGCGCACTTCCGACGGCAAACTGCGGAAAGCGCTGGTTTTATCGATACCAAAGCGGAAATGATACGCGTTGACCGTATTATCGTCGGTAAACAAAATGACATTGCTCAATAAATTGAACAAGCCCTTTTTAAGTTGTTCGGTTTCTAGTTCATTTAGCCCCAAACCTTTCGGCATCTCTTCTGAATCAGGGCCAGTCTCCGTGTTTTTTGCTTTCTTGGTCGTCTTTTTTTCTTTTACTTCCTGCGGAGGGGCTGCGCTCACTACCGGCTGGGCCTCCAGAAATGCCAAGACTTTTCGCTGGGTATCAAATTCGGCTTTGAAGATGTACTGGCTGGCACCCGACCAACGTTCGGCATCCGGAATCGGTTCGAGGAAGTTTTCTACCACCAATTGCGCCATTGCACCAAATTGCTCGATCAATACCTGGTCGGTAATGAATGGTTTGCAAAGCCGATCAAAGTTGAAACCGATGCCCGCATCGTGAAATTCGCGCTCGGTGATCGGAATAGCAGGAACAAAATAACCCATTATGCCTTCCACCGCGTGCATCGGAATGCTCCAAATGCGGAAAAAGCCAAGAATATGATCGATCCGGAACGCATCAAAATACAAGCGCATTTGGGCAAAACGCTGTTTCCACCAGGCAAAATCATCCTCTTTCATACGTGCCCAATTGTAGGTCGGGAAGCCCCAGTTCTGCCCTTTTTCGGCAAAATCGTCGGGTGGCGCGCCCGCTTGTTTGTCCATGTTGTACAATTCTGGCGCTACCCAGGCATCGCAAGAGTAACGGTAAATGCCAATTGGAATATCGCCTTTGAGCGCCAAACCTTTACCGTGGGCATATGCTACCGCGGCTTTTAACTGCACATGCAAATGCCACTGCACAAAATAGTGGATGGCCACTTCGTCAAAATGCGGCGTTTTAGGCGATACCAACTGCTCTATGGCCTCCTCCGTATAATTTTGATGCGAGGTCCACTGGTTAAAATCGGAGGTGCCGTTTTTTAAGCGCAAATAAGAAAAGGCCGCATAAGGCACCAACCAGTGCTTGTTTTCCTCATAATAGGCATAATATTCCGGGTCCCGCAGCCATTCGGCTTTCATGAGCGGGTATAATAAGCGGATAATTTCCCATTTCGAATGCAACACGGCAGCATAATCGACCGCAGGCAAATCATTGAGTTCTTTTTGTTTGGCTGCAAAAGGCTTTAATATGGCCGCATTTTTTTTGCTTGCCATCGCCGCCAGATTCAAATAAATCGGATGCAAGGCAAAAGCGGATACGGCCGAGTAGGGGTAGGAATCTTTCCAGGTATCCGTCGCCGACGTATCATTAATCGGCAACAATTGCAGGATTTTCAGTCCTACCGATTGGCCCCAGTCGGCCAATTTGGGTAAATCGGAAAATTCCCCGACGCCAAAACTTTCGTTGGAGCGCAAACTAAACACTGGAATTGCCACGCCCGCGCCCCGCCATTTTCCCACCGGCAGCCGCATAAAGCCATCGTGCAAAATAGAACCGCCCGCAGCCGGCAACGTGTACAAGGTGCGGTTGGAACCTTCCTCGAAACCCACAAACTGGTTGGATTTAGTATTCCAAATGCCATATTTATACCCCAATGGGAAATTTTCCTGCGAAAGATCAAGGCGAATACTCCACCAGTTATCCTCTTTGCCCAATACAATCGGTGCACTAATATCCCAATTGCGCAACCCAATGCCATGCCCCAACAAACAAACGGCCTCATTGGGCTGCAAAACGGGTGCTTTTACCTTAAAAATATGGGTATATCCGGCCGGCGATTTGGCCGCTTTATTTTCCGCGTTTTTAAAAAATATCTGCTGAAAAGGCTGTGAAAAATACACATTTTCTATTGCACTCGCCTCATTCCAAAAATCCCGCACTTCCACAAACTCCATTTTCAAGGCACCCAAATCGAGGATGCGGTCGTTGCCCCACTCTGTTTTTTCAGCACCACTGCGGTCGCGAAAATGATACCGATATTGCAAGGTTTTTACCTTTTTCGGATCAATATCCAATTCCAGGTGCCAGTTTTCGGCATTGAGGTATTGCATGGGCAAGCGCGTCGGATCGTCGTTTAGACTCAAAAAAAGCGATTGGCCGTATTGGGTGGCATAGCGGAGGTAAAAGTGGATTTTCATCTTTCTAGCAAATTTCGAATACGAAAAGTGAGGCGTGCAAAAGTAGTAGTTATGTCGATGTATTTATGGGTTAATTGGCGTATCCTCTGAATGCGCGGCTTCTTCCTCCAAGGCCGGAACAGACAACCAAAAATTATTATACCCATCCCCCTGGGTGATCGCCAATTCCTGGGCATTGAGCAGTTCCAGCAGGGCCAAAAACGTCACAATGGCTTGAATCCGGTTGTCCAATGTAAAAAACAAGGTCTCAAAATCTGCTTTCCCCAATTCGGTGATCCGTGTTTTCAAAAAAGCGCGCTGCTCCTGGATGGTGTAACTGAAATTATATACGGTATGAACGCGCTTGATCTTTTTCTCATCTTCCATGCGTGCCAACAACCGCTCAAACACCCGCATCAATTTGTACAAGGAAACACTTTCCATTTCGGCATCGGCCAGGGCAAGTTGTGCGAGTTGACTGATCTCGGTGCTTGCGTATCCCCGTGGATTCATAAACGCACGCATTTCCTCCATCCGCCGCAGTTCTTCGAGCACACTTTTGTACTTTTTATACTCCATCAGGCGCTGCACCAGTTCCTGGCGCGGGTCAATTTCGTTGCCCTCATCGTCTATTTGTTTACGCGGCAACAACATTTTGGCCTTGATGCGCATGAGCGTCGCCGCTACCACGATAAATTCCGAAGCCAGGTCGATGCTCATATCGGTCGCCTGGTGCATGTAAGATAAAAAATCGTCGGTAATTTGCGCAATCGGGATGTTGTAAATATCCAGTTCGTCCCGTTCAATGAAAAACAGGAGCAAATCAAAAGGCCCTTCGAAAGCCGGAAGTTTGATGGTAAAAGTATCTGCCATGCGATTTGCAAGCGCTAAAATGGTCGAAAAAGCCAGCAAAAGTAGGAAATACCCCGCAGGAACGCACAATTTTAATGCAAATGTTCAACTTTGCAGCGGCAATGTTTATTTGCCTTGATTTGACCTGACTACTATCTATGACTTTATACCTGATTCCTGTACCGATTGCCGAAAATGCGCTGCACACTATTCCGCCGTATGCCGTTGAAATTGCGCGCGGATTGGATTGTTTTATTGTAGAACGCGCCAAAACAGCCCGCCATTTCATCAAAAGCCTTGGACTGGTGAAGCCTTTGCAGGAAATGACGTTTGTCGAAATTGATGAAAAAGACAACAGCGAGGCTGAAGAAACTTTCCGGGAGGCGGTAAAAGCGGGCCGCAATGTGGGTTTATTGTCCGAAGCGGGCTGCCCGGGTGTGGCCGATCCGGGTGCGGGCATTGTGTCGATGGCGCAATTGGCCGGGGTGAAAGTGGTGCCGTTGGTAGGCCCCTCGTCTTTGTTGCTGGCCTTGATGGCTTCCGGCATGAACGGCCAACGTTTTGCATTTAACGGGTATTTATCGCCCAAAAGGCCTGAATTGGCCCGCGATTTGCGCCGTTTGGAGTCGCTCTCCCAACAACACGACCAAACCCAAATGTTTATCGAAACGCCCTACCGCAGCCAAATGGTGCTGGAAGTGGCGCTGGAACAATTGCAGGCTGATACCGTATTTGGTGTTGCGCAAGACATTACCGGTGCCGAGGAGTGGATTCGTTCGATCCCCATTCGGGAATGGAAAAAAGCCACGCCTCGGCAACTCGAAAAAGCGCCCGCTGTATTTTTGGTGTACCGCCGAAGCAGCGGCAAACTTATATAGAGCCTATAAAAATTTATATTTTTCGCTAATGTGATAGTCTTTTTTTGCCATACGTCGTTCCTTTTTTTCGCCGTAATTAGTCCCATTACTGCTGCAAAAAGCGCCTAGTCTGGCTAAAAAACCCTCGTCACATTAATCGAAAATATAATTTTTTATAGGCTCTTAACCACTAATTTTACCGTCCCCTGGCGCGCTCCGGAAACCAACTCCATAAAGTAAACGCCTGGCTCCCAAGTACTTACATTTACACTAAATGTGCTGGATTGCGTTGTGCCCTGTTCCATTACCTGACCCAGCAAATTATAGACCCGCCATTGGGTGCGTTGATCAACCAGGGCCTGGATATCCACTTTTACCCAGCCATTGGCCGGATTGGGTGCGATGCTGATTTTCAAGGGCGCCGACTGTTGTGTTTTCGTAGCCACGGTGCAATCGACCAGGGTTGTCTTAAACAGCGATAATCCACCGCGTTGATTGCCCACCACCATTTCCAGAATACCATCTTCATCCAGGTCGGCCAGCGCAGGATGGGTACGGCTCCCTTCATCGACGTTGCCCCAGCTGGTGTTTATTTTAGGAAAAGAATCCGACGTTGCGGACAAGCCGCTATATATTTCAATGGGACCTAATTGGCTGCCGGTAATCATGACCGTACCATCGGGCGTGGGTAAAAATACCGGCGTGCTGTATCCGACAGAGAAGCCGGGCACATCCGTATCCACCTTGCCGAGGTTTTGCAGGTTGGGTAAATTAGCAAATTTGGGCGCAGTCTGCGTGCCTGTATTTTTAAAATAATTCAAATTTCCCTGGCGCTCGCCCATGATGATATCCGGTTTTCCATCCTGGTCAATGTCATAAATGGCCGGTGTAGAAGCCACGCCCACATCCATCGAAATCCAGATTGGGTCGGTATCCTGCTCCAAAATCATGGGATTGCCTGCGCCGCCTTCATTGCGAAAAAAATACAAGCCGCCACCGTTGTTGCCAACCAGCAAATCGAGGTCGCCATCATTGTCTAAATCACCAAACGTCGGACTAAAATCAAAGTCATTGGGTGCGTATTGCGCCAAGTTGAGCCAATTGCTGTTTACCAAATCAAACGCCGGCTCGGTGGACGTGCCTACATTTGAAAAATAATACAAACTGGCATTGTTTGGCGTACCGGGGTTGTTTATGGTGGCCGGGGTAAAAAAGCCCACATTACCCACAATCAAATCCATCAATCCATCGGCATTTATATCGGCAAATGCAGGATGGGTGGAAGTGCCGAGGTCAATCATGTCCTCTACCAAAAAACGCTTGGTTTGTAAATTAAACTGGTGCTTATTGGCCGTAGGAGCCGCATTCTCATACAGCCATACATTGCGGCGGTCTTCGCCGATGGTTTTGCTGTTCGACGAAACCAGCATGTCTTTTTTGCCATCATTATTTGCATCCAGGTAAAAAGCGGCCGGGAAATTGTACAAAATAACCTGCACATCATTCGACGGGAATACGGAATCCAAGGCCGTCATCCAGGCTTGTTGTGGTGTGCCCCCATTGGTAAATTTTCCCAGGCATTCGAACGAAACATTGCCAAAAACAAGGTCTTTATCCCCGTCGCCGTCTTCATCGTAGGGCATCAGGGTAGCACCTGGATGGCGGGTTTCGCGGTCGTCCACAACCTCGCCCGGCGCAAATCCGGAAGCGCAAACATTGGGATCTGCGCTGAGTTTGGCCTTACAAGGCTCAAAACCATTTTCATAAAAACGGCCCCAGCACTGATCCAAAGCCCTGAATTTCAAACTATCGAGGCCGTATCCCAACTCGACCGATGTATTTTTAAAAAACCACAAATTCGTGCTGTTGCCCGATGGAAAGGCCAGTATATCAAGGTCACCATCGCCGTCTACATCATCAATACCCGGCACATCGGTTTTATTAACCGGCAAATTATTCCAAAACCCGGGCTGATCTTCATCCGGATACCATATATACAGTGGATTGCAAGTCGGACAAGCGGGATAACTGAAGATAAAAGGCTTAAAATGCAGCATATTATCTTCAAAATACCCACGGTACACCTGCATTTCCTGGGTGCCCGCTGCATAGGATGCCGTAAAAATATCCGCCGCACCATCCTTGTTGTAATCCCGCAGGAGGGCATAATCGGACATCACCGGGAAATTACAGGCAAATTCCGGCGCATAATTATATTCGGCCTGTCCTGGCAAATTAGCATTCAAATAAGTAAGCACCACATCGCCACCGCGGTCAAAAATCACTAAATCCAGCACCCCATCGTTGTTCAAATCGACCGGAGAAAATTGTGGATTGTTCAAACCGCCCGCAAAAGGCTCCTTCAGTGAAACGCCGCTTAGGGTCACCGGAACACGGATGCGTTTAAACATATTCACCTGCGCCTGCGCCTGAGACGCTGCAAGGACGAGCACTAAAAAAACGATTCTGAAACGATCCATCATCTTAAAAAGTAATTAAAAAACACGATTTTACCACACAAAACTACATTGAATACTGCGCACTGGAGAAAAACTCTTGACTTGCGTCTTAAATTTGCGAAAAAAACATGGTGTACGAATTTAATGGCTTTCGGCCAGTTATCCACGAATCGTCGTTTATTCATCCGCAGGCGGCGGTCACCGGCCATGTCATCATCGGCCAAAATGTATATGTGGGTCCGGGAGCAGCCATTCGGGGCGATTGGGGCAAAATCATCATCGAAGACGGCTGCAATGTGCAGGAAAACTGCACCATTCACATGTTTCCGGGGGTAACGGTTTGGCTACAGGCAGGGGCGCACATCGGACACGGGGCCATTATCCATGGGGCGACCATCGGGGCCAATTGCCTGGTTGGCATGAATGCCGTTTTGATGGACGATGTGGTATTGGGCGAAGGTTGCATTGTAGGCGCCTTGTGTTTTTTAAAAGCAGGAGAAATTATTCCGGCGCGCAGCCTCGTGGTGGGCAATCCCGGAAAAATTATCAAGGAAGTAAGCGATGAAATGTTGGCCTGGAAAACCGAAGGCACCCGACTGTACCAACAATTGCCCGAACAATGTTATGATACGCTGCGCCCTTGCGAACCCTTGCGCGTGGTGCCTAAAAATCAGCCGGAAATGCCCGTCGATTACGCTGTTTGGAAAAAGAAATAGCGGCTTCGCGTCAGTTTGCATTTCCATACATTGACATGTAGCCTGTATGGTATATATTTGTCTATCCTTTTTTTATAATCTGATTTTTGTATCTTACACTTACACACCATCCGCTGCACGCGCTGTAGCAGGGTTTTTCGTATTTATCACCATTTAAAATATAATCATGAAACGTTTTATCACCACATTATGCCTTGCTTTCTTTTTTTCGCTTCTATTAAATGCACAGTCCAATATTCTGTGGCAAAAAGCCCTGGGCGGCAGCATCATTGATTATGCAAGTGCGATTCGTGCTACCAGCGATGGTGGTTATATTGTAGCGGGCAACTCCCTTTCTAATAATGGCAATGTAAGCGGCAACAACGGCGCTTCCGATTTTTGGGTAATCAAATTGAGTGCTACGGGTGCCGTATTGTGGCAAAAAACCTTGGGCGGCAGTGCATTCGATGAAGCAAAAGATGTGCAAATCACCGCAGATGGCGGCTATATCGTGTTGGGCAGCAGCAGTTCCACCAATGGTCAGGTGAGCGGCAACAAAGGCGGCGCGGATTATTGGTTGGTAAAATTAGATGGCAATGGCCTTTTACAATGGCAAAAAACCTACGGTGGCTCGGCCGATGAAGATGCACGCGCGATCCAAACGACTTCCGATGGCGGCTATATTTTGGCTGGCACGACATATTCGGTGGATGGTGATGTAAGCGGCAACCACGGCGGCGGCGATTTTTGGATCGTCAAAACAGACGCCCAAGGAAGTATACAATGGCAAAAAACCTATGGCGGTGTAGCCCAGGATGAGGCATCGGCCCTCCAAATCACCCCCGATGGCGGCTATGTTGTAGTTGGTGAAACCCTTTCCTATGAGGGCGATTTGACAGAAAATAAAGGGCTCGACGATTTTTGGGTGATCAAACTGGACGCAATCGGCAACCTGCAATGGCAAAAAAGCCTGGGCGGCAGTTCGTACGATTGGGCCCATTCCGTGCAAAACACCCTTGACGGCGGCTATATCGTGGCCGGTTCAACGTTTTCCAACAATGGAGATGTGAGCGGCAACCACGGCGGATACGATTACTGGGTGGTCAAATTAAGCAGCACCGGCACCTTGTTGTGGCAAAAAACCCTGGGCGGCAGCGGCACGGATGAAGCCTTTTCCGCGCAGGTGACTGCCGACAATGGTATCGTATTGGCGGGTTATTCGGCTTCCAACAACGGCGACGTAAGCAACAACAAAGGCGGCTGGGATTATTGGCTGGTTAAATTGACCGAAAACGGCATTTTACAATGGCAAAAAACCTACGGTGGTAGCGCCAATGATGAAGCCAAATGCGTGCTCACCACCGAAGATGGCGGTTATGTTTTGGCAGGCCACACCCGCTCCAACGACGGCGATGTAAGTGGCAACCATGGCAATTTTGATTACTGGATTGTCAAACTCAGCACCTTTGTTTCTGGCACCAATGCCCCTGCGGCAAGCATTCAATTAAAAATGACGCCCAATCCGACTAAAAACTATGTACAAATCCAGTTTGACGCCCAACATCCGGCCTTGTGGGTGCGCATTCAGGACATACAAGGCCGGGAAATGTGGCAGCAAAAAATAACAGGCAATACGCAGGTAGAAATCGCATCCTGGCCTGCGGGAATATATGTGGTGACGGCGCAGACGGAGGATGGAGCGGTAGTGGTAAAGGAATTGGTGAAGGAGTAGGGCGATGGTATAGCCAACACTAAGTGGTTATGAAAACGGCTTGATTCTTAGAGCCTGTAAAAAATATAATTTTTTACAGGCTCTAATCCATTGAAAATCATTTTTTTATCCATCCATCCTTCAAATCCGTTTAAATCTTGGTATAAAAATGAAACACACACTGTTCTTGCTTTTTGTGATGCTGATTTTGGGATGCAGTCTAACACAAAAAAAACCAAGCAGAACCTTAGAACGTGAAGATTGGTGGTTATGGACGGTAAGTTGGCATCCGAATAAAGACCAAGTCGTCGTTGGTGGAACGCAAGACACGCTACGACTATTTTCAACGACAAATTATCAACTTCTTAATAATTACTTGTTTGAAGGAACGATTACGAAAGTCAAATGGCACCCCACCAAGCATAAGTTGGCGATTTCAATGCAAGGTGAAAAATCAAAGACGTCCATCTTTGATCTTGATTCAAATAAAAGAATTACCCTAGACAGTATCAATGATTTTGGAGCAAGGGCAATTAGTTGGAATAAAAAGGGTAAAATATTAGCAGTCGGCGACTATGATGGATTTATTACATTCTTTGATGAGGATGGAAAAAGGATAAAAAAGATTTCAACAAACCAGAAAAGTATAATTGGATTAGATTGGCATCCAACAAAGGATTTGGTCGTAGCAGTAGGTGATAAAATATCGATCTATGACTTTAATACGAATGCTATTTATCCTATTGAAGATCGAAAAGAAGCGGTATTAATGCTTTGTGTGGCATGGCATCCATCGGGCAATTTTTTTGTCACAGGGGATTATGGCGATTTTGATAAAAACCATCCACCCTTGTTACAATTTTGGTCTTTTGAAGGAAAAAACATAAAAACGATTAAGCATAGTACATCCGAATTTAGAGATTTGAAATGGTCGGAAGATGGAACTTTGTTGGCAACTGCAAGTGAAAAAATTAGACTTTGGGATAAACAAGGGAATTTGATTTCAGAAAAATCATCCCCGGACTTGCTTTGGGGCGTTGATTGGAATAAAGCAGGTAGCAAATTGATCACTTCTGATAAAAAAGGTTCAATTGTGGTATGGGATAAGCAGTTAAACAAATTAAATGAAATGAGATATTGAGGTGGATGTCTATAGCAACGGTTTGCGGCCCATGTTGTTTTGGCAAAATAACAGTCCAGTAACGCATAAAAACGCAGTATTTTGTCGTACCCTTTGGATTGATCGGAGGAACAGTTTTGAAAGTAAAACAATTGAATTATGTTCGCAGTCATTACAACCAATAATACTGCGAAACAAAAACGTCAAAAAAAGATGCAAGAAAAACTCCTGAATTACTTTTTAAAAATTATGCCGCTTTCAAAGGTAGAGATTGAAGCAATTGTTGAAACCATGAGCATCAAGCATTATAAAAAGGGAGCGATTTTACTCAAAGAAGGACAAATTGCAACGGAAGTGTATTTTGTTTTAGAAGGTTGCGTGCGACAATATTTTTTAATTGACGGTGATGAAAAAACAAATAACTTTTTCACGGAAGAGCAATGGGTTATTTCCATGAATAGTTTTAGTCAGAACAAGCCTTCCAACCATTTTTTAGATTGCTGTATGGATTGCACATTGGTGGTTGGAAATAGAGAAAAGGAAGAAAATCTTTACAAAAAATTTCCAAAATTTGAAACGGTCTCAAGAAAAGTTATGGAAAAGGTGTTTGCGGAACAACAAGAAATAATGTCAACTTACACGACTGATACACCAGAGCAACGTTATTTAAAATTGCTAAAATCAAGGCCTGATTTGTTTCAAAAGTTACCCCAATACCAAATAGCAAGTTATATTGGTGTAAAACCCGAATCCTTGAGTAGAATTCGGAAAAGAATTGCCGAGTACAAGTAGATTATGCCTGTTTTAAGTAATTTCTATGGCCACATTGCCTTTTTTATGTCCTTTTTCAACATACGCATGTGCATCTGCAATTTGCTCCAACCTAAAGGTTTTGTCGATAACTGGCTTAAATTTTCCGTCCTCAATCAATTTTTTCAAGAATTCAATATCCGCTGCGGTGTGTTTTATTACACCAGTCAACACTTTTATATTGCTTGTCATTGAAATCCAAAGCGAACTTAACATTTCAGAGATACCTGCTGCGCTCAAAATCATGATCCCCTTTTTGTTCACAGATTTTAAACTTCCAAACACAGATATCGTTTTAACGGTGTCAAAAATCACATCATACGTTTCTCCGTTTTTAGTAAAATCCTCTTTTGTATAATCAATTACGTGGTCTGCCCCGATGGATTTTACCAAAGCGATATTGGCCGTGCTACAAACTCCGGTAACATTTGCACCAAAAGACTTTGCTAATTGTACGGCAGCTGTACCCACAGCGCCTGACGCACCAATAATTAGGACTTTTTGACCTGGACTAATCGCAGCGAGTTTGATAAAATGCAAGGCGGTAGTTCCGCCAAAAGGAATTACTGCCGCTTCCATATCTGTAATACCACTCGGTTTTTGCGCGATTGTCTCGTTTTCATCAAAACATTTATACGCCGCATAGGCACCAAATTTCAAGTCTGTATGGCCAAATATTTGGTCTCCAACCTTGAAACGTGTTACTTCTTTACCGACACTTTCAATTTCCCCTGAAAAAACACTTCCGAGTATAGGAATGCTTGGTTTAATCAGTCCGAATATAAACCTTACCGCAAATGGATCGGCTTTTCTGAGGCGCACATCACCCGAATTGACAGCCGAGGCTCTAATCCTTACCAGAATTTCATGGTGTTGGGGAATTGGCTTTTCTACTTCTTTAAGTTGAAGCACCGCTGGGGGACCGTATTGTTGATAAATCGCAGCTTTCATTTTTGTTTGTTTAACAGACTTGAATTTTTTCATGGGACAAAAGTAGAGGCTGTATGCTGGGTGTTCATTGACTTTGGTTAAGAAAGGTACTGATAGAGAAAAATTAATTCATTACGGGCAGACAATTTGGAGATTAATCTTTCCATTCCGGCAGCACGATGCCATGAACTGACAGGAGACCGTAAAGGAGAATTAGCAGTTGATATTTCAAAGTGACCGCCCACCTTGTTTTTGGCATCGGATCTTTCCTTTAACAAAACCTGAATAGATAAAACAAAGGGAATCAACCTAAATTTGGTTACATTTCACTCCAATTGAATATTTCTTTATACTTTTATTACAAATTGTTCCACCAACTGGGGATATTCAGAACAGTTTGTCACCATTCTGAACATTCCTAGAAAGCCCTTCCAGATCCTGCTGGCCGGGCTTATCCTTTAACTTGCGCACTTAAAATGCTTCCGAACAACCGGAAAGTTCGGCGTAATTTTACCAAACGAACTGCACACATAGCCAACGCAAAGTGGTTATGAAAACGGCCGGCTTCTAGTCCATTGAAAATCAACTTTTCTTATCCATCCATCCTTCAAATCCATTTAAATCTGGGTATAAAATGGCTAATAAAACGTCGCAACACATTTTAGCAACAGCCGCTAATTTGCTTGGATTTTGTCTATTTATCATCACCTCCCTGCATTTGACGACTAAAACGGAAAACACGCTCATCGACGAGTTTACTTCCATTGTTGCGCTGCTCCTGACCGTTTCTTCGGTGCTTTCCTTTGTATCGATTCGGACAGAAAACCCCAGTCGCGAATTTGTACTTGAACAAATTGCTGACTACTTGTTTATAGCGGCTCTCGTTGGCGTTTTTGGCATTATTTTGTTTATGGTTATTCACTTTTGGAATAAATAAAAGATTACACCCCCTGCCAAAGTAAATTAGACTGCTTTTCACTCCAATTGAATGCTTTTTGAACTTTTATTACGAATTGTTCACAAAAGAAAAATTACGATCCTTGACGAATGAAAGATCTGTTCCCATTCTATGCTATCGGACATTTTATAAACGAGCCGACCAACCGAACTGAATTTGAAATAAGTTTGGTAAAGAGAAACCGTAGTTTTATTGTTTGGGATGTAGATTTTGATGTGAAAGGTGTAGGAGTAATCAAAACCACGGAAATATGTATTCAAGATTGGGAAGAAGGTAAAATCGTTAAGGAACGATTCTTTGCTTAAACCAAACTACGATGACTCAAAATTTGGTTCATTACAGGAATTTCAAGCGGTTTGGGCAATACACTTGCTCAAACCGTTATTGACAATCAGCGCTCAGCATGACAATGAGTGCTGTCTTTCAGGCGGCGTTTAGTAAATTTGCATAAAAAAGGCGCGTTCGGTACAACTTCCTTGTACCAAACGCGCACTTGCTGTTTTAAAACTTCTCCATCTTTAAACCGCGCCTTCTCCTTGCAGAAAAGCCGCAATCTCTTGATGTCCGCCCCGCAATGCGTCCTGCAAAGGCGTGCCACCCCAGCGATCGAGGGGGCTAATATTTAATGCTCCTTGTTTATAATAATCTACCAAATACTGCACGACTTCCATTTTGCCTTCCGCGGCTGCCAAATGCAGGGCGGTGCGGTTGTCGTAATCTACCACACTCAGATCTACGCCGCGTGCATACAACTTCATGATATTGTCCAAATCGCCGTAACTCGCCGCAAAAATGAGTTCCATCATATAGTCGGCTTGAACTTCGGTGCGGCGTTTGCGCGGGTCTTTTTTGGTCGAATTTTGCACCAAACCGTCGTAAATGTGCAATTTGAAACGTTCCACTAATTTTTTACAAAATGCTACCCCACGGTTGGTATTGCCATATTCATCCAAACGGGGCGAATAAATACAAATACCCATCAGGTTGGGAACTACCACCATCAAGGCACCAGATACACCACTCTTTGCGGGCAAACCAATTTGAAACGCAAACTCCCCGGAATAATCGTACATGCCACAAGAGTACATGACCGACAAGCAGTTACGCACCGTTTGGGTTTCATAAATGCGCTTGCCCGTGAGCGGATTGATGCCTGCGTTCGACAAAGTTGAGGCTGCCAAAGCCATTTGCTCGGCATTAATTTCGATGGAGCAACACTGAAAATACAACTCCAAAACATCTTGCACATTTACCGTGTCGTTGTCCATAAAGGCCTTGTTTTCCCGCATAAAATAGGCCAAGGCGTTGTTGCGGTCGGCCGTGCGGCGTTCACCCAGGAAAATTTCGGCATTGAACCGGGGTTTGCGGCCATATTCGCGCTCTGCTTCGGTGGCGTCTTCCTGGTTTTTCACGATCCCGTGCGTGAGTGCGCGCCAGTTTTCGATCACAAATTCTAGGCGTTTGTCCATGGTTTTGTGGCGTTGCACCAAGGACGCACACATGATGGCACCCGCATTGATGAGCGGATTGTGGGGCACCGCAACCGGATTGTTGGAAATACTCCCGCCGCCATGTGCATCGGTATCCCCACTTCCACGCAATTTTAATTTCAACTCATTGAATGCCAGGCCACTCGGTTCTTTATCCACGTGTTGATGTACCACTTCTTCGCCCAATTCTTCCAGCACCATGCAATAAGTAAGCGGCTTGGAGGTCGATTGAAGGCTAAAATCCAACCCAAAATCGCCGATAGAAAAACGCTGGCCGCTGGTCGTACAAATGGAAATGGCGAATAAATCGGGATCTACTTCCGCTAATTGTGGAATATAGGAGGCCACTTTCCCGCTTTTATTTTTGCTTACTTCCTGGTATAAATCGGCAATGTCTTTGCAGAAATCTTCAAATTCCGGAATTGCCAAATCGCCCACCAAGGCTTGGCGTACAATATTGGCACTGCCCACAATACGGCGGAAATCGTGGTAAGGAATGTACCGTTGTCCATTACTTTGGGTCGGAATTTGCTGCAACAACTGCAAAACGGGCTTCAGGCGGATGTCATTTTCCAAAATGCCCACTTTGTTGAGCCTTTGAAGAAACTGTTTTTCGGCCAACCCTTCGGCGCTGTTTACATTAAATGAATTGTAGATGGCCAAAAGCTCATCTTTTTCATGTTGAGCGGTAAATCCATCTGTTTGCGCCTCTCCGGCGGCTTTTGTTTCAGGATCCCCTTCTTTTGTATTTAATTCCTGATTCTTTTTCATGGTTGCGTGAATGGGTAAATGAATGAAACCCCCAGACCAAATGAATGGTCTGAGGGTAATTGCTTTATCAATAACGAATTTAACGCATAAACAACAACTCGCGGAAGTGTGGCAAACGCCATTCGGCATCATCGATCAAGGCCTCAAGGGTGTTGGCAGCTTCCCGAAGTGGAACAAAAGTAGGACGCACTTCATCGTGGAAACGCTTGGCTTTTAACACCAAATCGGCTTCGTGTTCGGCGGCTTCCTTGGCGTGGTGCATGGCATGCAAACCTGTGCTCGCTTTTTCAACCGCTGCGGCTACTTCTTGTGCAAGGGTGCGAATACCGGCAGCACTTGCTTCCATATCCAATTCTTTTAATCCTTTCGCCGCGTTGATCAATTTATTCAAGTAATTAATCGCCGATGGCAAAATATGGGTCGCAATGATTTCCTGGTAACTCACTACTTCCATTTCAACGTCTTTCACAAAATAGTCGAGGAACGCATTTACCCGTGCTTCCAACTCTCTTTCGTTCAAAACCGATTGCTTGGCAAACAGGTGTTTCGCCTTATCGCTCAAAAAGGCATCCAACGCATACGGTGTTGATTTGATGTTTGGCAAACCACGGCGCGCTGCCTCTTCCTCCCATTCTGCCGCATAGCCATCGCCATTGAAAATGATGTGCTCGGACGCTTTCAAATAGGATTGCAAGGTCGCTTCGATCGCTTTATCCTGGCTGTGGCCTTTTTGTACCAAGGCTTGTACGTCCTGATGGAACTCGCCAAACTGATCGGCTACGGCCGTGTTCAGCACAGTCATGGCAAAAGAGCAGTTGTGGCTGGCACCTACTGCGCGGTATTCAAATTTATTGCCGGTAAATGGGAACGGTGAAGTACGGTTGCGATCGGTATTGTCCAGCAGCAGCTCTGGAATTTTTGGCACATTGAGTTCCAGCGTTGGCGCGGTGAAGTCTTTGCCATTGTTGAAACCATTGTCTTTCAAATCCATCAAAATTTGTTCCATCAAACTGCCGGTAAATACCGAAATGATGGCAGGTGGTGCTTCATTGGCACCCATGCGATGGTCGTTGCCGGAAGAAGCCACACTGGCACGCATCAAATCGCTGTAACGATCCACGGCGCGGATGATATTGACAAAAAAGGTAAGGAAACGCAGGTTTTTGGCCGGTTCTTTACCAGGCGACAACAGGTTGATGCCGGTGTCGGTTGCCAGCGACCAGTTGTTGTGTTTGCCGCTGCCATTCAGACCTGCGAACGGTTTTTCGTGCAACAACGCCTTCAAATGGTGGCGTTTGGCAATACGATGCATCAAATCCATCAACAACAGGTTATGGTCAACTGCCGTATTCAGTTCCTCAAACATAGGCGCGCACTCGTATTGTGAAGGCGCTACCTCGTTATGGCGGGTAAGCACCGGAATGCCCAAACGCAGGGCTTCTTCCTCAAAATCATGCATATAACGCTGTACGCGCTCAGGAATGGTACCAAAATAGTGATCGGCTTTTTCCTGTCCTTTCGAAGGCAAAATACCAAATAAGGTGCGGTTTACCATCGCCAAATCGGGACGCGCTTCGTACAGGTGTTCATCTACCACGAAATACTCCTGTTCCCAGCCAAGGGTGGCGAAAACACTTTCAACATCGGCGTTAAAGTATTGTGCTACAGGGGTTACCGTGCGGTTTACGGCTTCAATGGATTTTAGCAAGGGTGCTTTGTAATCGAGTGATTCGCCGGTGTAGGATATAAAAATGGCGGGAACGTACAGGGTTTTGCCCGATTCTAATTCTACCACAAATGCGGGTGAGGTAGGGTCCCAAATGGTGTATCCGCGTGCTTCGGCTGTGTTGCGCAGACCGCCGCTTGGAAAGCTGGATGCATCGGGTTCGCGTTGCACAAGGTCGCGCGCGCTCAACGACTCAATGCCTTGTGCATCAGCGGTATAAGCTGGCTTGTAAAAGGCGTCGTGTTTTTCGGCCGTAATGTTGGTGAGTGGCTGAAACCAGTGTGTGTAATGGGTAGCGCCAAAATCCATGGCCCATTTTTTCATGCCTTTGGCAACCGTTTCGGCTACTTCAAGGTTAATTACTTCACCTGTTTTGTACGCCCGTTGAATGGCTTCAAACGCGGAACTGGGCAGGTACTCCTGCATTTTGGCAAGATTAAACACATTTTTACCAAAAATTTCAGAGATTTTTTTCTGCTCTTTGGTGTAAGCGCCTTTGCCGTTGCCCTGCACTTTTTCCAGGGCTTGTAAACGAATTGACATGTGGTAGCGGTTTTATTAAGAATGACAGGGCAACATGCCCATTGAATGATTTTGACAAAACAGGGTGAAGGGCATTTCGGGTGAATACCTTTGCATGTAAGTATTTGATATACTAGGGGATAAAAATATAAGGCGGGCGTATTTGTGCCACAAAATTAGAATGCCAATGTAGCCTGTCCCATACCAAGATTTAGTAAAAACTCAGGCGTACCAATCACCACAAAAGGGATGTTGGTAGGCGTATGTATGTTGCTTACCGTCCGGCGCTGGCCCAAAAACAGGGCACCCGCTAAAGCCGCAAAACCCGCCGAAATATGCACCACCGTACCACCCGCAAAATCAAGCACGCCCCATTGCCGCAAAAAACCGGACGGATGCCAGGTCCAGTGTGCTAAAGGCGCATATATGCAAATGGAAAACAACACAATAAACAACATTAGGGACGAAAAACGCACCCGCTCGGCCACCCCGCCCGTAATCAATGCAGGGGTGATGATGGCAAATTTGAGCTGAAACATCGCAAATAAAGCAAAAGGCACTTTGCTCGCAAATTCGGGCCGAACTGCCAGTCCAACGTCCTTAAACATAAAAAAATCGCCCGGATTGCCGATTAATCCGCCCCAATCGCGCCCAAAAGCCAGGCTGAAGCCTACCAAGAGCCACACCAAACTGACAATGCCCAGGGAAATAAAATTCTGAATCAGGGTGGAAATCAGGTTTTTATACCGAACCATGCCGCCGTAAAAAAAGGCCAAACCAGGGGTCATGAGCAGTACCAACCCGGAAGCTGACAAAAGCCAGGCTACATCGCCCGCTTCGACCGGATAGGCCGGATTGGGTTCGTTGGCAGCAGGACTATTCGGAAAAAAAACACCAATAAGGGAAATGATCGCGAGTAAAATAAAAGGGATTAAATAGCGATTTTTGGAACGGAGCATAAGTGGGTCGTACGGTTAAACTGGGCTGAACGTAGGTCTTCGCGCAGCAGGTGTTTGGATCAAATGGGGCGTGTGTCGTGTACCCCATCACCAAATTTTTTAGGACCGCAAAAGTATCAACCATATAAATGTTGGCCCATACTCAATTTTAGTATTCTACTTTAAAAAAAATGTAAGGCTCTGGCTCGTTTGATTTTTTTAATCAATAGACTTGTTGCGGTGAAATAAGTGATTTTGAGTATATTTATCACAAAAAACG
>JBBAVI010000109.1:0-19099 GCA_040397785.1 Saprospiraceae bacterium
AAGGCGGGTCGCTCGTCCCAACATAGCACGCAGTGCGAAGGCGGGTGAATTATTTCTTTTGGCAAATCGTAGGCAAATAGCGCCAATTGTCCCGACGACAGGCTTGGATATATTGCAATTATTTTTAACTTTGCATACACGAAAACACCAACCGATGCTCAGAACCGCCCTTTTCCTATTGCTTTTTAGCAGCCTAATACATAACAGTTACGGTCAAATTTCATGGCAGGCGCTCGATGGTCCTGCTGGGACGGAAGGCGTAAAAGTGCTGGGTATTGATCAAACTGACCGTATTTTCATTTCAGCGGGTGTCGGCATCTATACTTCAACGAATGATGGATCCAACTGGATTCAAAGTGATGCAGGGCTTAATACGGTTCAAATTGCGCAAATTGCAGGATTAACCATTTTTCCATCCGGCAAAACAGGCGCGCTGATCGACAATCAATATTACACTTTTGATGCGGGTACTTTATCGTGGCAGGTAGATGTGACTTTAAATGGCGTAGGTGCGATCTGGATTGATCAGGAAGGGCATTTTTGGAAAAAAATCGGGATAGATTTGTACCACGCTTCGGGCGAAGGGCAACCGTTTTCCTTGGTTCTGCCAGGAATTTTTCAAACTGGCCCAGTGACCAGCACCCTGGTGGCTAATTTTAACGATGGCAACAACCTTTATGCCCAGAATTATTCGGAGCATGCTACCCTAAAAGTATTTAACCGCAGTGGTACGGTTACCAATACCAAAACACAGGCCAACCCCATCTATTTTATCGGCTATAGTAACTGTTCGGGAACGGCTTTTTATTCCGACTTAGCCAAAAACTACCGCTCTACAGATGGCGGCGTTACCTGGAATGCCATCAGCATCGGCAGTTATGGGGCAATTACCAGTCTACATTGTGTTGATAATCAGGAAATTTGGGCCGTGACAACAAAAGGCGTGTATCGGTCGACGGATGATGGCAAAACCTGGAATGTGGTCCCATCGGCTGATGCTCAAGCGCATTTGTATGTTGGTTCAAATGGCGTAGTTTACATAAAAGACGATTGCAGCACCCTCCCTTTCTCCAAAACAAGCGATGGAGGCAATAGTTGGACAGATATTCAGGTTGGATTTATGGCACCCAATATTCAGGAGGTTTATACGGCCAAAAATGGCACTTTGTATGCCCATCAATGCGATTCCTATCAAACTTCGATCAATGACGGACAAACATGGTCGACCAGTGTTCTCTTCGATTCGCTTACTTTGCCGATGGAAAACCTGGTTGTACATCCAGACGGCACCTTGTTTACCCTGCTGGTTGCTACCCGTCATTTGATTGTATCAAAAGATGGTGGAAACTCTTGGGACCTTGTTCAGACGCCCGTCAATTTTAATGCTTGGGCGGCCGCACGCCTTGCATCTGATCGCTTGGGCAATCTTTATTTATTTGGCAATCAAAATACTTGTTATCGGTCGGATAACCAAGGACTGAGTTGGACGTCGGTGAACAATCAATATGTGCCACTCGATCCAAGTGTGCCCATTTGGATCTTGAACAACGGCGATTATTTCAGACCTTGGAGCAATGGCTTGATTTATTTTAATGCTGCAACCCAAAACAAGACCAATGAAATTCTAAGTTTTGCTGGTGGCGGTGCAGTGGTTAAAACCCTATTGTACACGGCCCATTCCCAGCAGAGCGATTTTTACCTGGATGGCTTTACGAACAGTGGAAAACCGTTTGTTGCGCGGTATATTGGAAACGGCAAAATTGAGCCATTTGACAATTTCCCGGGCTTAAACCCTGGGCCAATGACCGTTTCCAACAGTGGCGTATTATTTGTTGTGAGCAACGACACCTTGTACAGTTCGCCCAATTCAGGTGTCGATTGGGTGTTTGCAGGCCTGCTACCCTACCCGTATGCAGGGGCACAAAGCCTCCAAAGTATCCAAATTTGCAACGATCAACACCTATATATAGGGTATTATGGCCACCCCATTTACAAAAGCGCGCAAATCGTAGAAACTAACTTTACACGCGTAGAGGGCATCGTGTGGTTGGATGAAAACAAGGATTGTATTCGAACGTCTAACGAGCCCACCCTGGGAAACAGCCTCGTTCAAGCAACGGGCAATCTTGAAATACGTGTATATTCCGATGCTGCTGGCGCTTATCATTTTTACTTGCCTGCAGGTACCGGCGCTTATACGGTTACGGCGGTGCCAAACAACTCCTTGTTGAACAGCTCCTGTGCAGTACAACTCAATGTTGGTGCTTCGAACGACACCCTTTTTCGTGATCTTGCGCTATCGCCCACCACACAATGCCCTTATTTAAAGGTACATGCGGGTACTGCCCTGGTTAGAAGATGCAGTACTGCTGTTTACACCCTTTCGTATTCCAATGAAGGTACCACCCTTGCGCCCAATGCAACCATTGCGGTAACACTGGACTCCTTTTTTACATTTCAATACGCCTCTATTCCGCCCGTGACGCAAAATGGGCAAGTTTTGACCTTTTCATTGGGCGATTTGCCCGCAGGAAGGGCAGGTTGGATGCAAATACACGTTGCGGTAGGATGCAATGCCCCTTTTGGTCAATCGCATTGTGTGAAAGCCCAAATTTTTCCATTTGAAAACTGTTTGGGTGGACTGCCAGATTTATCGACTACAACGGATTGCAGGCAAAATGTTGGTTCATACGATCCGAATGCAATACATGCCTGGGTATATCAACAGATTGACCCACCTGAAATTGAAGCAAATACAGCCATTGAATATCAGATTAATTTTCAAAATACAGGTACAGATACCGCATTTACGGTTGAAATTGTGGACCGCATTCCAAGTTTACTGGATTTAAACACCTTGATCCCTTTGGCATCCAGTCATCCATATGAACTGCGGATTCAGCCCGATCGCACCCTGGTTTTTACTTTTTCGAACATTTTATTGCCGGATTCGAACATCAATGAAGCCGCTTCGCATGGGTTTGTTCGGTTTGGAATCAATCAGTTGGCCAACCTGAACACAGGGTTGGTAATCGAAAATACCGCCCAGATTTATTTTGACCAAAATGATCCGGTTTCAACCAATACTTCCCGTTTGGAAATAGAACTTATTGTACACGTGCAAGAACCGCTTCCTGGATACCAAGTGCGCGTATATCCAAATCCATTTTCAGATCACCTGACCTTTCATATCGACGCCTCGGATGCACCACAGCAATACCAACTGGTGCTAACCGATGTGCTAGGCAGGGAGATCCGCCAGGTGCAATTTGAAGGATCGACTTTACAATTGGCATGCGATGGCATCGGGCATGGTATTTATTTTTTTGCAATTCGTTCGACACAGGGGACTTTGATTGCAACGGGTAAACTACTTGCAGAATAGTACGTATCCGTTAAATTTCAGTACCAATCAAAAGGAAACGTCAGTCATCCCAAATTTTGGTAAAAACTAAAATTCGGGATGACTCATGTTTCCCTTTATGTTTTAGTACGAATTAATTTAGCCCAAAAAAGACCTAAGCATCTATTTGTCAAAAAAAGACAAAAAAACTCCTCGACTTTTCCAATATTACCCCCCAATATTGCATCTAAAGCCTAAACCATTTGTTTCCTTGGTCGTTCAATGATTGACAGACTTTTAAAATGGCTTTTTGGATATCATTGTTCCTTGCCTGGATTTTCCTGATATCAAAATAATCGCGTATGATGCAAAATAATTACAATCCCGATGGGTAATCTTATCGTTTATTATTAAAAATGATTGCTTATGACACCGATAATGGCGCGTTGGCGCGCGTGTGCGCGTTTCCCTTTTTACCTGTTCGTTTTGCTGATGCCTTTATTAAGCGTTGCGCAAAAGCCCTTTATCTGTGGAGACCAGTTTTTCCTCACCTTAAGTTCAGTGCCGCCTTCTTTAAATGAAGTCATCATTGACCCACAAACGGGCAGTGCTGTTTTTAAAATTATCAACGGCGATGTTTCCATCGCGGTCAATTCGGCGGGATATCGTTTTACGGATAACTTCATTTATTGTATAGATCCGGACCTATTACGCTTGATTCGGTTGGACGCCAATGGCACTGCAACGGTAATGGCCAACCTCCCCCTTGATAAAGATCTGTCGTATTTTGCAGGCGATATCACACCAGATGGACGCTATTTGGTATTAATTGGCACCCTTCAGCTGCCCAATGGCCTTAGTATTGCCGCTGAAATTGCCCGCATAGACCTCGAGTCGCCTACTTATGCTGTTTCCACAACACAAATAAATATAACTGCACAAATTTTTGATATTGCATTTCACCCCATTACCGAGGTCTTGTATGGGTACGATTCCTTTACCCAAAGGCTGGTGCGGATTGACCCTTTTACAGGTAACATCACCTTTCCGTTTCCTGCTTCGGGGGTACCTGTGGTGGCAGGTAGTTTGTTTTTTGATGCTGCTGGCAATCTTTTTGCCTATGGCAGCCCTAATTTCATGCAGGAACAAAACAGCCTGTATCAACTAAATCCAGAAACAGGGGCATCTACTTTTTTGACCCGAGGGCAAGATGCATTTTCCTCCGATGGCTGTTCGTGTCCTTACACAGTAAACTTGACGAAAACCGTATCGCCCGAAACAACGCTCCCCTGCTCCGATGTCGTGTACACCTTTGAGTTTACCAATACCTCTCGACGGCAACAGTTGAATCTGAAATTTCGAGACAACCTTCCGCCGGGTTTTAGTTTTGTTTCTATATTAGAAAATGAAATTGGTGGCAAATTATTGAGCGTACCGGGCGACCTGGCATTTGCTATGGACAGTATTGTACTACCGGGCGGCACCTCTTATTTGAGAATTGTGGTCAATACGGGCAGCATTCCACCAGGAATTTATAAAAACCAAGCTGTTTTGAGCAATTTACCTGCCCAACTTGGTTCCAAAATTGTTTCAGACAATCCGAAAACCCTGGTTAAAAACGACAGTACGGCCCTTACTGTAGTCGGTTTCCCTTTTGATACGATTCGGGAAGAGCGGACCATTTGCGCCGGCACACCCTTTATCAAGTTGGATGCTGCGCAGTACACCAATAATATACCGGGACAAATAACCTATTTGTGGCAAGATGGCAGCGGCTTATCTTCCATAGACGTCAGTCTTCCAGGTAATTATGCCGTAAAACTGAGCAGCGGTTGCGATTCGGCGGTTGTGCTGTATACCGTGAACGAATCTTCCTTGTTCGTAAGTGTCGTTCAAGATACATTCAACATCAACTTGGGAGACAGCCTGCAAATGCAAGCGAATACCATTAATGCTGGCCAACAAGTAATTTTGCAATGGATTGATCCACAACCGGGTTCGGTTACTTGTACTACATGCCCGACCACCTTTGCAAGGCCCTTCAATGATATTCGCTATACCATTTTGGCAACCAATGAGTTAGGCTGCCAGGATTCGGCCTTTGTGCGTGTTTTTGTAAAAAAGAACCGCAATATTTACTTTCCGAATGTATTTAATCCTGAAAGCGCGAAAGAAGAAGGTAATCGCTTTTTTTATGCTTCAGGCGATCCATTTACCCAAATTGACAACTTGTCGGTGTACTCGCGTTGGGGGGAAAAACTATTTGAAACCCGCAATATTGTCTTAAATGACCCCTATGTTGGCTGGGATGGTTTGATTCGCGGCCAATCAGCGCTGCCTGGCGTGTATGTTTGGGTAGCAGAAATATCTTTTCTCGACGGTTTAAAGGAAATATATCAGGGAGATGTGACGGTTGTACGATAAACCATCAAAATGGTGCGCTTATTGGCCAAAAATGGCCATAAGCGCATCATCTTTTCTTCTTTTTCTTTTTCCACTCGGCAATACTGGCCTCGTTTTTTTCTATTTCGTTTAAAATCTGATTCCAACTCGGCGCCGCATCGTTGGTCAGATCCAGGGTTTCGGCATATTCCCTTTTGCTGATTTCCAGTTCGTTAACGGGTTTGCCCAAAAACTCCTCAATGATGTCCAAAACCGGTTTTTCTTCCGGGCTGCAAAACGTAATGGCTTTCCCTTTTTGAACACCCCGGCCCGTACGTCCTACCCGATGCACATAGTTTTCAGCCACATCTGGCAAGTCGTAATTGATCACAATATCCACATTTGGAATATCAATCCCGCGTGCGCTCACATCCGTGGCCACCAAAATTTTCAGGGTACCGTCTCGAAACTGTTGCATTACTTCCAGTCGATCTTTTTGTTCTTTGTCACCATGAATGGTTCGGCACATGATGCCTACCCGCTCCATAGCTTTGAGCACCCGTTCTGCGCGGACTTTGGTGCGCACAAAAATCAGCATTTTGGTTTCCGGATTTTCGCTGATGACCCGTTCGAGGAAAAAGCGTTTATCGTCCATCCCGATAAAAGCCACCGAGTGGTTGATGTTTTTAGAAACCGGGTCTTTGGGCGAAACCTGGATGCGAATCGCGTTGCGCACCAAGGAATAGGCCAACTTTTTAATATTGTCGTTGATGGTGGCCGAAAAGAACAAGGTTTGGCGATTATTGGGCAAAAACTTGATCAAATCACGAATATCCTTGATAAAACCCAGGTCGAGCATATGATCGGCTTCATCGAGGATGAGGATTTCCACCTGATCCAATTTGATATGGCCTTGGCTAACCAGGTCGAACATACGGCCCGGTGTGGTCACCAGAATATCGATGCCTGCTTCCAGTCGGGCAATCTGGGGCGCTTGTTCAACGCCGCCAAACACACAGAAGGTAGACACCCGGGTGTGTTGTCCAATTTGGTTGAAGGCATCGGTAATCTGGATGGCCAACTCGCGGGTAGGTTCCATCACCACACATTTAATCCCGGCTGGGCGCGCCGACTTTTTGCGTTCATGCAGCAACTGGATCACCGGAATCGCAAAAGCGGCCGTTTTGCCCGTACCCGTTTGGGCAATCGCCAAGACGTCTTCGCCCTTTAAAATGGCAGGAATGGATTTAAATTGTATATCGGTAGGGCGCTTAAACCCAGCTTCCGCCAAGTTGCGCTTGATTTCGGGGGCAATGCGATAATCATCGAACTTCATCTTTTACAACTGCTTAAGTTGCAAAGATACGGCGATATTTCAATACCGGCGTTTGAGAAAAAAACGGCGGCCGGTAGACTCCTGGGTCGTAGCGATGGCCAACTCCCAACCATTGGCATAGAAGTAGTTGAGCCCGTCGACCAAACTGCGAAAATCGAACCGTTTTTTGTTGGCATCGGTAACATAATCCTGGCGTGGATTGGCCTGACCATAATCGACGGCCAGGGCGCATTCGCCATTGCCTTTAAAGATTGGATCCAATTCGATGTATTGACCAGTGTTATCGGGCGTAAGTTGCACACCTTCAATAAAAATTTGTGCTTGTGCGAGCAGCGCATGTGCGCTCAAAACGAAAAGTAAAATAGTCTTTTTCATGGTTGAAACAATTTTTCAACAAAGAAACAGGCTGTTTTGGAAGCGCGCAGGGGTTTAACCCGGGCTTAACGCGCTGGCGCATTTTAACACCGTGGTTTAACATTTATACAACGCAAGCAGCCTAAGCGGGCACTTCCATGGCAAACATCCGGAGCGCGTTGGCGGTGGTGGTTCGTGCAATTTCGGCCAAGGGCAGCACTTTGGCTTCCGAAAGCATTTCTGCGACCTGGGTGATATAGGCGCTTTCGTTGCGTTTGCCGCGATAAGGTACCGGGGGCAAATAAGGCGCATCTGTTTCCAGCACAATATGTTCGAGCGGAATGGTGCGCAAAACTTCCGGCAATTCCGATTTGGGGTACGTAATGGTACCACCAATGCCCAGCATAAATCCAAGGTCAATCATTTCATGCGCCTCTTCCAGGGTACCCGAAAAGCAATGGAAAATACCCCTGAGGCGGCCATCTTGTCCGGCCCGTACACAATCAATCGACGCCCGGTTGGCTTCCCGGGCATGGATAATAATAGGCCGGTTGAGGTCTTTCGCCCATTCAATTTGGCGCGCAAAGGCAATTTGTTGGATGGGCAAGGTGGTTTTATCCCAATATAAATCGATGCCCGTTTCGCCGATGCCTGCCCATGCGCGTTTGCCGAGCCAAGATTCTACCAGAGCCAAGTCCTTTTCATAGGTTTCTGGTTGCACAGAACAAGGGTGCAAGCCCATCATAGCAAAGCAGTGTTCGGGAAATTCGGCTTCCAGTGCAAGCATGCCTTCGATAGAACCTGCATCAATGTTGGGCAGGTACATCCGGATAATGCCGTGCTGGATGGCCCGCCGGATCATATCACTCCGATCATGATCAAATTTAGTAGAATATAAATGTGCGTGTGTATCAATTAACTGATGCATTCATGGCCATTTTAAGAAAGGTAAAATATTGCGCTGTGGTCTACAAAACGCGTGCAAAAATACGCGATCCATTTGCAAGCAGATTAAGTATTTTAAAAAGTGTAGTTGACATCCTGCTAAATGACAGCATATTTGCGTCGATTTACATGAAAATTAATGTAGACTAAGACTAAAAACTGTCGATTTTCACCCTACATTTAGGATCATTTTTCTTTTAACGCACCACCCTTATCTCCTTATGATTACCCGATTCAAACAAAACCGACTCCTTTTACTCAGTTTGATGGGCGCATTTGCTGTAGGCGCCTTTTTTTTGGTTCGAAACCAGCGCATTGTTAAAAACGAGGCATATTTCGAGGCCGTTTCCAAGTACATTTACGCCTTTAGTTCGGGCGCCATTGGTCGCGAAGACGCCATTCGGGTTCGATTTGTGAATGCAGCGGTTGGAAAAGACCAGGTAGGCCAAGCCGTATCTGAAAGTGTATTTTCCATTGCACCTGCTATTGCGGGTAAAGCGGTTTGGGAAGATGACCGCACCATCAAATTACAACCGGATGCCCCCTTGCCTGCTGGCAAACGGTATACCGGACGGGTAAGCCTTTCTCGCATTTATGGGGATGTACCTTCCATTGCCCGCACCTTTGAGTTCGACTTCAATGTACGCGCAATGGCTTGCGAAGTTTTGGCAGATGGTATTCAAACCGACCAATATGACCCGCACTTGCAAAAGATTACCGGCCGTGTGCGGATCAATGAGCCTGTTGAAGGCGATCAGGTAGAAAAAATGTTTAAGGCAAAACAAGGTGTTAAGGCCTTGTTGGTCAATTGGGTACATAGTGAAAATGGCGAAACCCATGAATTTGTAGTAACCGGGGTTGAACGCGGCAATGTGCGGTCGTCGGTACAGATGTACTGGGATGGTGCACCAATTGGGCTGTCACAAACGGGCAAATTGGAGCAAATTGTTGCTGCACTCGATGAGTTTGTGGTATTAAACGTACAATCACTTCAGGTGGATGAACAATATGTATTAATCAATTTCTCAGACCCTATTTCTCCTGATCAGGATTTGGCGGGTTTGATTCGCATGGAAGGATATAGTGGCGGACTGCGTTATGTGGTGGATGGCAATTTTGTGCGGGTTTATCCGAGCACCCGCTTAAGTGGGCCGCTCAAGTTGCTCGTGGAAAACGGCATTCGCAACAAGGCAGGCATGGCGCTCAACAATGGCGGCAGTTGGAATTTGAATTTTGAAGAACTGAAACCGGCTGTACGCTTGGTTGGCAGAGGGGCCATTATTCCGCAAAATGCCAACGGTGGCGTTATATTTCCATTTGAAGCGGTTGGCTTAAATTCCGTTGATATTGAGATATTTAAAATATTCAATTCCAACATTTTACAATATTTACAGGTAAATGAACTGGAAGGCGAACAAGAGTTGGAACGCGTAGGGAAAATTGTACGGCAGCAAAAAATCAGTTTGCGTGACCTCGATCCGGAGGCTGATACCCGCAATTGGCAACGGTATGCCCTCGATTTGAAAGATATGATCAAGCAAGATCCGGGTGCTATTTACCAGGTGCGCATTGCATTTCGCCGGGGCTATACCGATCTTACGTGTGCCACCAATCAAAAAGTAGATGAAGCAACCGGCAAGGCGGAAGACGCGGATGATCTTTCGCATATTGGCAAACGGGACGATGACGGAAATTTGGTGAGTATTATAGGCGGATATCGCGGCATTTACTGGGCGGATACTGATCCGTGGTGGTATGGTGAGGAAGGATCTGACACTCCTGAAGGCGGGTATAACTGGTCGCGGCGCGAAACGCCCTGCGAAAAAGAGTACTATTTTTCGGAGCGCTTTGCACAGCGCAATGTATTTGTAAGCGACTTGGGCATGACGGCTAAACGCGGTAAAGACGGTTCCTTGTTTTTGGCCGTAACCGATTTGCTTACCGCGCAACCGGTGAGTGGCATTGATTTGGAATTGTTTAATTATCAATTGCAGTCCATTACCAAAGTACGCACCAATGCAACGGGTACAGTAATGCTTGAAACATTGCGGGAAACCCCCTTTGTAACGGTTGCGAGTGGGGCAAATCGCCGCGGCTATTTACGGATGGCCGATGGCAATACCTTGAGTCTTAGCCGTTTTGATGTTGCCGGTGTGGAAGCACAAAAAGGCATTAAAGGTTATATTTATGGCGAACGCGGCGTTTGGCGTCCGGGCGATTCCTTGTTTTTGAATTTTGTACTGGAAGACAAAGGCGGCAAATTGCCTGCAGATCACCCGGTAACCTTGGAGTTGACCGACCCGCGCGGTTCCTTGCAATACCGGACGGTGCAAACCCAAAGTGTGGGGGGCGTGTATCCCTTGCATTGTGTTACCCGCGCGGAAGCACCAACGGGCAACTGGACCGCCAAAGTGCTGGTAGGTGGTGCAACATTTACCCAAAACCTTAAAATTGAGACCGTTAAGCCCAATCGCTTGAAAATGGACCTCAATTTTGGCAAAAAACAATTTAACTCAACCGACGAGGCCCTGACCGGCAAACTGGCGGTGACCTGGCTGCACGGCGCGGTGGCTAAAAACCTGAATACCAAAGTAGAAATGCAGGTTCGGGCGGTAAAAACGGAGTTTAAAAACTTTAAAGATTTCGTATTTGATGATCCGGCGCGCTCCTTTTACAGCGATCCGCAGGTATTGTTTGAAGGCGAAGTAGACCAGGCGGGTTTGGCTAATGTGCCGCTTGCCTTGGGCGAAATTGCCGAACCACCGGGCAAATTGGTCGCCAATTTGAAAGTGCGTGCCTTCGAGAAGAGTGGAGATTTTAGTACCGATAATTTTTCGATGGATTATTTTCCGTACGAACGATTTGTGGGTGTAAGCATTCCGACGGGTCAATGGGGTCAAAAAACAATCAGTGCACGCGGAGGCATTGTGCGTTTTGCCTGTGTTGATGCGAATGGCAAGCCCCAAGCGGGCAAAAAACTGTCGGTTCGATTGTTCCGTTGCGACTGGCGCTGGTGGTGGGATGAAGATGCCAGTTCGAATGTAGCACAATTTAACGCCGCCGAAAATGTCAATGCACTGGATGCGGGTACCGTTACGACCGATATAAACGGGGTAGCAGCCTGGAAAATCAAACCTGATGATAGTTGGGGCCGGTTTTTTGTGCGGGCAATGGATGAAGCCGGCGGCCATGCTGCGGGTGATTTCTTTTGGCGCGGTTATCCGGATCAATTGGATGATATAAAGAGCCGCAATGCCGCTGCGATGTTGGCATTTTCGGTCGAAAAAGAAAAATATACCGTTGGGGAAGAAGTGACCTTAAAAGTTCCGGCAAGCGAATCCGGTCGCATCCTGCTTACGCTTGAAAATGGCAGTCGGGTGGTACAACATGTGTGGTTTGACGCCAAAACGGGGGATAATTTCCTCAAATTTAAGACCACCGAGCTGATGGCGCCAACCATTTATGCGCACGTAAGTTTGATGCAACCCCATGCGCAGACCAAAAACGACCTGCCTATTCGGATGTACGGTGTCATGCCGGTCAACGTAGAAAATCCACAAACGCATCTTAATCCGCAAATAGAGATGCCGGATGTACTCAAACCCGATGAAAACTTCAATGTAGCGGTGCGAGAAACCGGCGGCAAGGCTTGTACCTACACCCTGGCCATTGTAGATGAAGGATTGCTGGATTTGACCCGATTTAAAACCCCCAATCCCTGGGATGCGTTTTTTGCTCGGGAAGCTTTGGGTGTAAAAACCTGGGATATATACGATTACGTATTAGGTGCTTATGGTGCTGAATTGGAGCGGATTCTGGCCATTGGTGGTGACGGTATTAATCAAAAAGCCAAAAATGCGGCGCAAGTGAACCGCTTCAAGCCAGCAGTCATACATATTGGACCTTTTAAATTAGACAAAGGGCAAACGGCGCGTCATAACTTGAAACTCGACAACTATGTAGGGTCAGTTCGGGTCATGGTGGTGTGTTCGGCACCTGCTTCAGGTGGTAATGGCGCGTACGGATCGGCAGAAAAAACCTGTCCGGTACGCAAACCATTGATGCTGCTCCCTACCCTGCCGCGGGTATTGGGTCCGGGCGAAACCCTGCGTTTGCCGGTAGATGTATTTGCCATGGAGGCCAAAGTAAACAGCGCAACTATTTCGGTGCGTGAAAAATCAGGATTGGTAAGCATTGGCGGGGCCGGAACAACCACCTTGACCTTTAAAGAGCCTGGCGAGGCCATGACCTATTTTGAACTAAAAGTGGGCAATAAAACGGGGGTTGCGCAATTTACTATTACCGGACAAGGCGGTGGCGAAACCACTACCCAGGATATTGAAATTTTGGTGCGCAATCCGAACCCGATGGTGAGCCGGGTCGTAGAAGGGGTGATTGAACCAGGCAAAACCTGGTCGCCCGGAAGCGATATTGCCGAATTCACCGAAGTTGAAAATGCGGTAATAGAGATCAGTACAATTCCGCCTATCAACTTATCGAAACAATTGGAATACCTCATCCAGTATCCGCATGGATGCATTGAGCAAACCACTTCGGCAGCATTTCCGCAGTTGTATGTTGATTTGATTGCGCCTTTGACCGACAAGCAAAAGCGTTCGGTGCAAAAGAATATTGAGGGCGGTATTCAGCGATTGCAGGATTTCCAGTTGGCCAACGGCGGTTTTAGTTATTGGCCGGGCAGCAATGAGATCTCTGAATGGAGCTGTAACTATGCGGGTCATTTCCTCCTGGAAGCGAAAGCACGCGGTTTTGCGGTGCCTAAATCGATGTTGGATCGCTGGGTGGAGTACCAAACCAAACTTTCGCGTATTTGGGAGGCCAAACAAGATAATGGTCAACCCTGGGAGATCAATGACCACAATTTGAACCAGGCTTACCGCTTATATACCCTGGCTTTGGCCGGAAAAGCGGATATGGCAGGTATGAATCGCTTGCGGGAGCGCAAACAGAAGTACGACAATGCGGTTTCATTGCTTGCAGCTGCCTATGCAATGGCAGGAAAACCGGAGGCAGCGCGCGATTTATTGAACGACGCAACGGTTACGACCTACAATTACGAATGGTGGGGATACACGTATGGCAGCAATTTCCGCGACCAAGCCCTGCGGTTGGAAACCTACACGGCAGTCGGCGATACCAAACGCGCTACCGAATTGGCGCAACGCATTGCGGGTAATCTGGGCAATAGCAATCAGTGGTACTCAACCCAGGAGTTGGCGACCGGCTTGCGTGCCATCTGCAAATATGCACAGAAAAACAGCATGGGTGAAAAGCCAGAATTTTCCATTAAAACCGGAAATGGTGCAGATTTAGCCGTAAACAGCAATTTGCCTTACTATTTGTACAACTTTACGGAAAAATCGAGCAGTGGCGTAAGCGTGCGCAATACCAGCAAAGCCCGATTGTACGCCCGCGTTTTATATGTAGGCAGACCTTCTATCGGTAGTCAGGTGGCAAGTGCGAGCAATGTAAATTTGGACATTCGCTATACCGACATCAAAGGTATGCCCATTGATGTCGCCAAAATCAACCAGGGTACCGATTTCATTGCAGAGGTGACGGTAAGCCGCAACAGCGCCTTTAAGTTCAATTTTGATGAACTGGCCTTAACGCAGGTGTTTCCTTCCGGTTGGGAAATCTTAAACACCCGCATGAACCTGGTAGGCGGCGCCAGTTCCGATCCTGTTGATTATCAAGATGTTCGCGATGATCGGGTACTGACCTACTTTGATTTACCCTATAACTGGAGTGGCGGCGCCAATGTAAAACAGGCCCGCACTTACCGGATTCAATTGAACGCCGCTTACGCCGGACGATTTTATTTGCCGACCGCCAGCTGTGAAGCGATGTACGACAACCGAATTGCAGCGAATGTACCTGGGAAATGGGTGGCGGTGCAGTGATTTATTGATGAGTGATGAGTGATGAGTGATGAGTTAATTTTTCAAGTGATGAGTTAATTTTTCAACACTATGGTCAACCATGTTTGGGCATATCCAACTTATCACTCATCACTTATCACTCATCACTTATCACTCCTCACTACAACCCCACCGGGGTCAATAACCTGAAAAACAAATCAAATGACCCCAGCGGGGTCACATCTTTGTAGAAAATAGATGACAACCAACCCGTTACGACCTCGGAGAGGTCGTATATTTGTAGATTGGTATGCGTTGGAAATAAAAAAATGATGAATGGAGGAGGTTCCTCTGTTCATCATTTTTTTGTTACCAATAAAGTTCGTCTCGGTTATGCCTCAATTATTCGACCATGTACTTCCTTCGATATCCACCGGCTGTTCCCTAATTCAGCACCATCGTTTCCTTCTTTTTACGGGGAACATACAAGTGCATGGTTTTCCATTTACCATTGCTTGCTTTTACACGCAGGGTGTAATCGCCAGAGGTAAGGTCGAGGCTGCGTGGAAACTTTTGCTTCCAGGCGTCACCATGGTAAATACCCGTAAAAGCAACACCGTCGCCGTATAATTGAATTTCAGTGATATCAGCGCAGTTGGCGCAAGAGAGTTCAAGTTGAGCGTCGGTGGTGGTGGCGCGCATGTCCATCTTTTCACAGAACTGCGGCGCTTGGGCAAAAAGTGATGCGGCTGCAAACATCAAAACGAGGCTTGCAAATTGTGTTTTTGATTTCATAATTGTAGTTATTGTATTTCTTACGCAAAGGTACGGTTTTTTTTAACCGGGTTTTTATAAAGTGCTGAAAATGTAACAATTAGTTAACGATTACACGTTTTTCTGCGCTTTAAAATGAAGATTTGTTGACGGAGAAATGCGCCCATACCCTTGTGGTGGTGGTGTGTGAAAAGACAGTTACTATATCAAAAAGGTTACATCCGATTCGACGAAACTTGCCTTTTTAACGTCTAACAGCCGAAGGTAAGCGGTCGGCATGGCGGGTTTATTGAAGGTACAAGCTGGAGAGATTCAACATAAAATTTTAAGTCCTCCCCAACTTTGTACATTTAGTTTTGAATTTAAGTTTGAAATAAACCTCCATATTTTTGTCGCACAAGTGCGGATATGCGTCATTCAGAGCGCCGTTCTTTTTTGCAGAAGTTTTAGTCAATTCGTTGATCGTTATTTTGTCGATAAAATTTATAGACTTTTTTCAACTACTAAAAAGGCACATCTGACGCCAAAAACAAAATGTTAAATTGCTGATTCAATTTAAAATTTTGTTCACACCCATTGTACAATTTACAATTTTGTCGCACCTTCACCGTGCCCAACCGAATTACGCAGATGAAACAATAGACAGTTTGGTTTTCATCATTTTTCCAACTTATGCTAACACGTCGCCGTGCTTTAAAAACGCTGATCGCCGGAACTGCCGCCTTCACGGCCCAGCCGCGCTTTGTATTTTCCAAAACTTCCGAAACGATGCCCCTTCCGTTGAAAGGCAACATCCACCATGCCGTTTGTCGCTGGTGCTTTAACCAATTGAGTGTGGAAGAACTCTGTAAAGCGGTTATTCCGATGGGGATTACAGCGATAGACCTGGTAGGGCCTGCTGATTGGCCGACCCTCAAACGGTTTGGGTTACATTCTTCTATGTGCAACGGGGCAGAGATCAACTTGGTGAATGGCTGGAACGATCCGAAATACCACGCGCAATTGATTGAAAATTACACGGCTATGATCCCCAAGGTGGCTGCAGCGGGTTACCAAAACCTCATTTGCTTCAGCGGCAACCGCAATGGCATGGATGATGAAACCGGTTTGGCCAATTGCGTGCTCGGCTTGAAACAGATTATGCCCCTGGCTGAAAAATACGGCGTTACGATCGTCATGGAATTGCTCAACAGCAAAATTGACCACAAAGACTATATGTGTGACCGTACCCACTGGGGCGTGGCGCTGTGCAAAAGCCTGGGCTCTGAAAATTTCAAACTGCTGTACGATATTTACCATATGCAAATTGACGAGGGTGATGTAATTCGCAACATCCGCGACCACAACGCCTATATTGCCCATTACCACACAGCAGGTGTGCCTGGCCGCCATGAAATTGACGAAAACCAGGAGCTGTATTACCCAGCCATCATGCGCGCCATTGTGGAAACCGGCTTTAAAGGTTATGTAGCACAAGAGTTTATCCCGATTGCCGCAGACAAACTCGCGTCTTTACAAAAGGCCGTGCAGGTTTGTGATGTTTAAACGAAAAGGCGCTTGACGCCAAACGGTTATACTTCCTATTTCTTTAAAAAATTTGATTAAACCAGAAACATGGCAGAAAAATACGATGCAATTGTCGTTGGATCCGGCATTTCCGGCGGCTGGGCGGCAAAAGAATTGACCGAAAAAGGTCTGAAAACACTGTTACTCGAGCGTGGGAAAGACGTTAAGCACGTAACAGACTATGATACCGCGACCAAAAACACCTGGGAGTTTCCACACCGCGGCCGTATCACCAATGAAATGAAAGAGACCCACCCGGTGCAAAAACGCGACTACCCGTACAGTGAATTCAAACCAGACTGGTGGGTGAATGACCTGGATTGTCCGTACACCGAAGTAAAACGGTTCGACTGGTACCGCGGCTTTCATGTCGGCGGGAAATCCCTGATGTGGGGCCGGCAGAGCTACCGCTGGAGCGAATTCGATTTTGAGGCAAACGCAAAAGACGGGATCGCCATTGATTGGCCGATTCGTTATAAAGACGTCGCACCTTGGTACGATTATGTAGAACAATTTGCGGGCATTAGTGGGTCCATGGAGGGTTTGGCCCAATTGCCCGACGGCAAGTTTCTGCCGCCGATGGAACTGAATATTGTAGAAAAAGACGTAGCAGCCCGCATTAAAAAACAATACGGCGGCAAACGCGCGATGATCATAGGCCGTTCTGCCAACCTCACCCAGCCACACAATGGCAGGGGTTCATGCCAATACCGCGACCGTTGCAGCCGCGGTTGTCCGTATGGCGCCTATTTCAGCACCCAATCTTCTACCCTGCCTGCTGCGGTGGCCACTGGCAATTTGACCTTGCGTCCATTTTCCATTGTGACCCAAATTTTGTATGATAAAGACAAAAAACGGGCAAAAGGGGTGTTGGTCATTGACGCCGAAACCAACCAAACCATTGAATACGAGGCAAAAGTGATCTTTGTGTGCGGCTCAACCCTGGGTTCCACGTTCTTATTGCTCAATTCGGCCGATCAATCGGGCGGCATTGGCAACTCGAGCGGACAATTGGGGCGCAACTTGATGGACCACCACTTCCGCTGTGGCGCAGAAGGTGATGTAGAAGGCTATGAAGACAAATATTATTTTGGACGGCGGGCCAATGGCGTGTACATTCCGCGGTATCGCAATCTCTTTGGCGACAAACGCGACTATCTGCGCGGATTTGGCTACCAAGGTGGTGCAAGTAGACAAGGCTGGAGCCGGGATGTTGCAGAATTGAACATTGGGGTAGATTTAAAAGCGGCGCTTACAGAACCTGGCAAATGGGCCATTGGTATCACCGGTTTTGGGGAAATGTTGCCCTATCAGGAAAACCGCGTGACCATCGACAAAACCAAGAAGGACAAGTGGGGCCAATACGTGTTGTCGATCGATTGTGAATTGAAAGACAATGAAATGCGTATGCGCAAAGACATGAAGGCCGATGCGGCTGAAATGCTGGAAGCGGCTGGTGTAAAAAATATTCGGATTTATGACAACGGTTCATTCCCGGGCATGGCCATCCACGAAATGGGCACCGCGCGCATGGGTACCAACCCGAAAGAATCGGTATTGAATGCCTGGAACCAAATGCACGATGCGCCAAACGTATTCGTAACCGACGGCTCCTGCATGACTTCTGCGGCCTGCCAAAACCCATCCCTCACGTATATGGCCTTGACAGCCCGCGCTGCCAATTATGCCGTAGAAGCACTCAAAAAAGGTAACCTTTAACAACTATATATCGCCATGCAAAGAAGAGACGCGCTCCAACGTATGAGCATCATCATCGGCGGCACTTTATTGGGCGCCGATAGCCTTTGGGCTAAAAATATCAACTGGGATCATATTTCTGACCTGGATGATTCGGGCGACATTGGTTTGTTTACCAAGGCCCAGGTAAAAATGTTGAATGAAGTAGCCGAAACCATTATCCCGACCACCGATACACCGGGCGGAAAAGCGGCCAAAACGGCCCAATTCATCGCGGTATTGGTAAGCGATTGCTACGAACCGGCCGACCAAAAACTGTTTATGGACGGCATTGCCCAGTTAGAAGACAGCTGCAAGAAAAACCACGGCAAAACATTTGTGAAATGTTCCAAAAGTGTGCGCCATGACTTTTTGGTAGAACTCGATCAGGAGCAAAAGGCCTATACCAAAAGCAAAAAAAGCAGCGATCCAACGCATTATTTCCGTAAAATTAAGGATTTGGTGTTGTTGGGTTATTTCACCTCCGAAATTGGTGCTACCCAAGCCTTGCGCTTTTTAGAAGTGCCGGGTAAGTATGAAACGATTGACTATAAAAAAGGAGATCGGGCCTGGGGCGTGTAGGGATTAGGCGTGCGGGTGTTTCTTTGAGATAAGGAATAACCAAACGGCGCTCAGCGTGGGTTTTAAGATTTTATAAAAAATAGCCATGAGTCATCCCGAATTTTGGTGGAACCCAAAATTCGGGATTTTTTATGCATTTTACTGAACACCCAGCAAAGCGGAAACATTTGGGTAAGATATTCGACCTCTAGCGAGGTC
>JBBAVI010000110.1:0-18609 GCA_040397785.1 Saprospiraceae bacterium
TGGGGCAAGCCTTTTTTTACTTTTTTTGCAATGCCTTTTGCCTGGTTTGAGATCTCTGGCGTTTTGTTTTTTAATCACTTGTGTATTTTGGCCGCAGCTTGGTTGGTCTATCTTACCGCAAGGCGGGTGGGGTTAAAAAATCCTTGGCTTACCATTTTCCTTTTTGCTTGGCAGCCCATCGTTTTGGCCAATGCTCATTCTGCCCTCACGGAGCCGAGTAACGCCATGGTGTTGGCTTTGATATGCTATTTGTTTGCCAGTAACAGATGGACGGCCGCAACAGTACTTGCGTCGTTTTTGCCGATGGTAAGGAGCGAAGGGTTTGTTTTGCTGGCAGGGGTGATGCTGTTTTTGGCCTTAAGAAATCGTTGGAAATATATGCCGCTCACCGTCATAGGTGTTTTAATTTATGGTTTGATGGGTGCAATCGTTAGCGGAGAGTGGAATTGGTTGATCATTCACAATCCTTACGTTCAGCAGGAGTTGGGTAGGGGGTTTGATGCCGGACATGGCAATTTTTGGTACTATTTGAACCATCAAAAAGAAATTACTGGACTCATTGTAACGGTTTTTTGTCTCGTTTCGGTGGTGATTATTTTGGGATACATCGGAAAGCGATTGCAGAAAAAAATGCCTGCATCCAATAGCCAAATGGCGCTGTGGCTGTGGTGTCCGCTGTTCGGTTTTTTCTTCGTCGCCCATAGTATTTTATGGTGGAAGGGCGCCATGGGTTCGCACGGATTGCTGCGCGTATTTGTTGTGGTATCTCCAGTGGCGGCTTTGCTAGCGATGTTGGCATTGGATAAAATAATGCGCATAGAAATCAAAGCGTTGAATCGGGTGTTGAAATCTGCCATCGTGGTGGGCATGTTTTTTCTGTCGTTTCCGGGTGCGGGCATGCCCTATCCATGGAATGCAAAATTGGGTCATCAAGGGGAATTTTTAGAGCGTACGGCGGGTAAAACTGTTTCCGATGCGATGCACTGGATTGCAATATCGAAATACAAGGACAATGTGTTGGCGCATCAGATTCCGGCCATTAATGTTGCGGAAAATTACGATCCTTGGTTGGCCGGCGAGCAACTGCATCCTTTGGGAAAGAATGGTGAGTGGATGGAAGCAAAAAAGGTGTCGGATTGGCCCAAAGCCTCACGGACATTGTCGTTGTGGTCCCTCGATACCAAAGATTCAGGCACAAACGATTGGTTTCCATCGGGTACGGTGGTGTTGTGGGATAATTTTCACGGACGCAGGGATGCTCAAATTCGGCGCGACCAACTTATGTCGTTGAAGAATTATAAAATCGTCTTTGAAGCGGGTCTCGAAGATGCGGATACCTGCAACGATGTTATCGTGATGCTGAAGAAATAATTGTCACCTATTCAATATTGTTGAAACCAATCAATCCTCGGGGTAGCGATTTTCATCGATGATGAAATTTGTGCCTAAGGCCGCAGTTCAAAAAAAGATGATTTTACAGTGGGGACAGTCTATTTGGTCTTTGGCGAGGGAATCAAATCGACACAAATCTGAGTAAAAGCTCTGTTCAATGCGATGCAATCGGCGGCGGAACTGCTGAGATGCGGTGTTACCCGAACCCCTTTGATGATGGGATGGTCGATGCCCACAGTAAAAATCTTATGATTGTCCATCAGCACTTTTGCTAAACTGGTAGGCATATATCCATTTACATAGGCCGTTGCAATGGCCCCACCGCGTTGGAATTGGAACAAAGGCGACTGCAGTTTAAACGCATCGAGCATTGTGAGTTCGGTAACGGCGGCCATATTGGCTTGGTATTGAGGATCGTTAAGGATGCCCAATCCTTTGCCGAAATTCTCTAGCGCTTGTTTGTTGCCAATCCACAATAGTTTTAGATAGGTGAGGCGATTGAACTTTGCGGCGGATCCCAACATTCTGTGAAATTCAATGGCTTTGGCGATGGTTTGCAAGGAGTTGATGGGCCTGGTCCCTTGGTGCTCAAACTTGCGAATGTCGTTTTTGTCGGCCCCCGTATCGCCCATGAGTGGCCATATGGACGGGATTAGACTTTTTTTCATGTATAAAAATCCCACGCCGATAGGGTTGCAGAGCCATTTGTGAAGACTGCCGCCGATGACATCCACGCCCGAATTGGTGAGATCACTCATGTCGGTTGGTGTATGGGCCAAGCTATGCGCGGCATCCACCACCACCACAGTGTTGGGTTGAATTTGCTTTGCTTTTCGGGTGATGGCTTGCACGGGAATCAGTTGACCACTGAGGTTAATCATGTGGGTGAGGTGCAGCATTTTGGTGTTGGGGGTGATTAAATCGCAGTAAGCATTTACGATTTCGGCATCGGTACTGGGGTCTTTCGGGACATCGGCGATTTTAATGATGATTCCCCATCGCGCGGCGGCTTGTTCAAAGGCTTCTACCATGGATCCGTAGTCTTGGTTTCCGATGATGACTTCATCGCCGGCTTGCCAGCGGGTGCCCATGATCACGATGTTCAGGCTTTCGGTGGTGTTTCGGGTAAGGGCGACTTCATCGGGCAGAAGGCCTTGAAATCCGGCAAACGCTTTTCTTGCTTCTTCGATGGCTTGGGTTTGGGCCGTGCGCATGAAGTGGCTGGTTTGGGTGTTGATGGTGGTTTGCGCATCGATGTGATATCGAAGGGTGCCTTGGGGTTGGTGACTAAAATATCCGTTTTCCAGATTGATAAATCCTTCGGGACGGATAAAGTTGGTAGCCACGGCGCTCCAAAAGGCTTCATTGTGGGGGGCATTTGAAATTCCCTGACCCTGAGGGACGATGTATTCGGGCATTTTTTTGCCTTTGGGTGGTTTGTTGGAATCAGAATGGGCATCGGAATTGGCGGCTGAAAGGGCTGCGGGAATAGAAAGGGCCCCCAACGTGGTTGCGCCTAGGGAATGGATGAAATGTTTTCGTTTCACCCAGGCAAGATAATAAATTCTGCGGGTTATTGGGTTTTGATATCTTGCAATCGCAGTTGCAAGTTGGTTCTGCCGTTGAAAGTGTTCTCTTCGATGCAGTAGCAAGCGTTGAAATGCTGACCGTCTGTTACCGAGGGCCAATATTCCGCCAAACCAAATCCAATGGAGTCCATATTGCCATGCGGTGTGGTGATCTGCATTTTCAGGTGGCGATCCTTGATGATTTTAGCGCTCTGATTGGCTTTTAAGTTGTTGGTTCTAAAAACCGGAATGGCGTTCCCAGGGCCAAAGGGGGAAAGCTGTTTGAGAATTTTCATCATGCCTGGGGTGATACTTTGGGTTTCAATTTCCAAATCATATTCCACCACGGGAATCAGATCTTCTGCGGTTACTGTTTCGCGGACAATCGCCTCGAATTTATCAGCAAAGGCATCGAAATTCTCGACTTTTATACTCAGTCCGGCCGCATATTTATGTCCGCCAAATTGTTCCACCAAATCACCACAGGCACCAATCGCCTCGTGAATATCGAACGTTTTGATACTTCTGGCGCTTCCCGTGAGCATCCCATCGTTCAGAGAAAAAACGATAGTGGGTTTGTAGAATTGTTCCACCATGCGGGAGGCGACGATTCCAATGACGCCTTTAGACCAGTCTTCGCCTTTCAGTACCATGGAGTATTTGTCCATCAAGCGCTGACTTTGTTCCACCATTGCGATGGCATCGCGGGTAATGTCTGTATCTAGTTCTTTGCGCTCATGATTTCGCTCAGAAAGGACCTTGGCATATTTTTTTGCCGTATTATAATCTTTTTCGATAAGCACTTTCACGGCGGCGGTTGCATCAGAAATTCTGCCGGCGGCATTGATGCGGGGCCCTATACCAAAAAGGATATCAGAAATATTGTATTGCTCTTTTTTGGGGCAATCTTCTAGGAGGGTTTGCAGGCCGATACTTGGGTTTTCGTTGAGTTTTTTGAGCCCATAGAACGAAAGGACGCGGTTCTCGCCTCTGATATCTACTAAATCCGATGCGATGCTCACTGCCACCATATCGAGGTAATCGTAAACCATTTCGGTAGGCATCCCTTGCTTCTCGTTATAGGCTTGGATCAGCTTAAAGCCAATGCCAGCGCCGGAAAGTTCTTTATAAGGGTACTCGCAATCGTTGCGTTTGGGATTTAGGATAGCGGCGACGTTGGGTAGGGTTTCGCCGGGAAGGTGGTGATCGCAGATGATCATTTCCAATCCCAGTGAAGTGGCGTAGTCGGCCAGTGCATTGGAACGAATCCCGCAATCCAGGGTAATGACGAGCGTAAAACCCATTTCAGCGGCGTATTCTAGCCCAGTTTTGCTGATGCCATATCCCTCTTTGTAACGATCGGGGATGTAGTATTCGATGTTTTGATTGAACGACTTAAAATAAGAATAAACGATAGAAACTGCGGTGGTACCATCCACGTCGTAGTCGCCATAGATAAGCATCCCTTCCTGATTGGTTACTGCTTGTTGGATACGACGAATGGCCACATCCATGTCTTTCATTAGGAAAGGGTTGTGGAGATCTTCGAGTTTAGGACGGAAGAATTTCTCTGCTTTCTCGTAGCTATCGATGCCTCGTTGAATGAGTATGGCTGCTATGTTTGGATTCACGCGAATGCTTTCTGAGAGCTGCGCTACTTGTTCCGGATTGGGGGTAGATTTTGCGCGCCATCGATATTCCATAAGTTCTGCAAAAATCGTTTTTTTTGGGCAGAAAAGCAACCCGATTTTGAATCTAATTGTTTACATTTGTTTGGTATGAAACGAATTTTGATGATTTTGAGTGCTTGTATATCATTGTCGGTTATCGCACAGCCAAGCATCACATCGGCTTCGATGCCAAAGGCTGGAGATACCTTGCGATATTCTACAGCGAGTCCTATTTCATTGCCAGCGAATTTCGAAACGGGAGGGGCAAATATGAGTTGGGATTTCAGTAAAATGACACCCTTGACTCAGACATTAAATAATTATTATAGCGCAAGTAAAACCCCTTATGGTTTTTATTTTTTTGGTCAGATCGGACAGAAAACGGCAGATACCATTGGCGCGGGTCCGATTACATTAACGAAAGTGTATTCTTTTTATACCAACAGCTCCAAGGTGTTTAAGGCCGAGGGGATTGGGTATCAGTATTCGGGATTTCCATTGGCTTCGATGTACAAGGACGACGATGAGATTTATCAGTTTCCGTTGAATTACGGCGATGTGGATACGAGTACATTTAATTTCAAGTTTAGTATTCCGGGAGATTTGTTTGCGTTGGTTCAGAGCGGAAAGCGGGTGAACAATGCCGACGGTTGGGGAACGATAAAAACGCCATTTGGAGAGTATAAGGATGTGTTGCGTTTGAAGACCATTGTGGATCAGATCGACACGGTGATTTCGCAGTTTGGGAAGTTTCCTATCCCTAGAAAGACGTTAATTTACAGATGGTTGAGTACCACGGAGCGGATTCCTGTGATGGAAATTCAGGGAACGATTGTGGCGCAAACGGGAAAGTTTACTCCAACGCAGGTTCGTTATCGGGATGGGTTTATTGGTAAGTTGTCGGCTACATCTGTTGAAGTTTTGGCGCTGAAATTATATCCAAATCCAGGCAATGGGGTGGTTATGATTGCGGGTTTAAAGCCGGGCGAGAATTGGGTGATGAGGGACGTGTTGGGCCGGGAGATTGCTGTGGATCGTGTGGGGGATGCGGGTTTTGATTCGGATAATTTATTGGGGGGGATGTATTATATTATGGTTGGTGAGAGGGTGTTAACCTTTTGTAAAAAATAAGATTGTTGTAAGGCGTGGGAAAAGGGGGGCGGAGCCCCCCTTTTTTATTTGTATATTCGCACCCAAAATCAAAGAATCGATTGTGAAAATAGCTGTCTTAAAAGAGACCCGTGCTGGAGAAAACCGAGTAGCCATAACACCACAGGTTGCCAAGAGTTTGACTCAGATGGGAAATGAAGTTGTGGTAGAATCGGGGGCCGGATCTGGCTCACACTTTTCAAACGAAATGTATACTGAAGCGGGTGCTACGATTTTAGACCGTGGATCTATGACCGATGCTGCCATGTATGTGCAAATCAATATGCCCGAAGCGTCTGTTGCTAAAACATTGCCGAAAGGCAGTTTGTGGGTGAGTTTGATGTACCATCGCAGCAATGCAGATTTGGTATCGTCTTTCAATACCGAAGGCCTTTCAGTTTTGAGTTTGGATGCCATCCCTAGGATTTCTCGCGCCCAAAGTATGGACGTGTTGAGCTCTCAAGCCAACTTGGCGGGATATCGCGCTGTGATTGAAGGTGCATATCACCTGGATAGAATTTTCCCGATGTTGATGACCGCTGCGGGAACCGTTACCCCATCAAAAGTATTGATTTTTGGTGTCGGTGTGGCCGGTTTACAAGCCATCGCAACGGCAAAGCGTTTGGGTGCAGTGGTAGAAGCGACGGACGTACGTCCTGAAACCAAAGAGCAAGTGCAATCCTTGGGCGGTAAATTTATCGAAGTAAAAGGCGTAGAAGTGGGTTCGGAAGGTGGATACGCCAAAGAAGCCACAGAAGAATATCGTGCGGCGCAAAGAGAGGCAGTGAACAAGAGTTTGGCCCTGGCCGACTTGGTAATCACTACTGCTTTGGTTCCCGGCAGAAAAGCCCCCATTTTGATAGATGACGAACAGTTAGGCCTAATGAAATCAGGTGCTGTATTGATTGATATGGCTGCAGAGCAAGGCGGAAACTGTTCTCAAACCGAAGCCGGCAAGGTGAAAGTGGTGAACGGCGTTCGTTTGGTAGGTGCGGTGAATATGCCATCGGAGTTGAGTGCCAACGCCAGCGAATTGTTTGCCCGAAATATTTGGGAATTGCTCAAATTGGTTGCTCCAAAAGGGGAATTGATTTTGGATCGCAACGATGAAATTGTACAAGGCTGTTTGATTTGCTCGAACGGTGAAATTTATCATAACGCATAATTAGGAACGGAAATGGAAGCATTTTTTCAGCAAATTGCCGATTTGATCGCGCAATACGAGCAACAGAATACCTTAAACCTCATTTACCTCGTTATCCTGATGATTTTTGTTGGGATAGAATTGATTTCTCACGTACCCAGTGTGTTGCATACCCCTTTGATGAGTGGTGCTAACGCGATCCACGGTGTTGTTTTGATTGGAGCCATCATCGTGATGGGTAACGCATCGCCCGACGATACTTTGTCGCTCGTATTTGGAACGCTCGCCGTTTTCGTAGGGACATTGAACGTGATTGGCGGATTTGTTGTAACCGACCGTATGTTGGAGATGTTTAAGAAGAAACCGAAAGGAGAAAAAGTATCATGATGCCGTTTATGGAAATAGGTTACCTCGTGGGCTCGGTGAGCTTTGTGTTAGGTCTAAAAATGATGGGTCAGCCCGATAGCGCCCGCAAAGGAAACTTGGTGGCTGCTTTTGGTATGGCAGTGGCTGTGATTGCCGCTTTGTTCTTTACCTCAAAAGGATTTCATGTCATCAGCAATTTGCAATACATCGTCGCTGCCATCGTTGCAGGAACTGTTATTGGAACTTTGATGGCCAAGCGCGTACAAATGACGGCGATGCCAGAAATGGTGAGTTTGTTTAACGGGATGGGTGGTTTGAGTGCGGCGTTGATTTCGATTATCGAATGGCGACATTTATTGCACACTTCAGGCAGTCCAGAAGCAATGGATCAGGCAGCGGCTTTGCCAATAGGAATGTATATTCCAATCATGGCGGGTTTGATTATCGGAACGATTTCGTTTATCGGTTCAATCGTAGCTTGGGGTAAATTGAATGGTAAAATAGGCGATTTCCGGTTCCCTTCACAGCAGATCATCAATGCGGTGGTTTTGGTTGCGATTTTGGGTGTGGCTTACTTGAATTATGGTGAATTTAATGCCACGCATTCTTCTTTATATTTCTTTGTAACGATTGGTTTGGCCATCGTTTATGGTTTGTTGTTTGTATTCCCAATTGGGGGTGCTGATATGCCTGTTGTTATCTCGTTGTTGAACTCGTTTACGGGGGTTGCTGCGGCTTGCGGTGGTTTCCTTTACCAGAATAAGGTGATGTTGATGGGTGGTGTATTGGTAGGTTCTGCCGGTACCATTTTAACTGTTGTGATGTGCAAAGCGATGAATCGTTCGTTGATGAACGTATTGATTGGAATGGCAGGTGGCAATGGGGGTGGAAGCACAACCAGCGCATCCGGTGGAAGCGTGAGAGAGGTTCAAGCAACCGATGTTGCCGTTATGATGAAATACGCGTCTAAAGTGATCATCGTGCCTGGATATGGTTTGGCCGTGGCTCAGGCCCAACACGTTTGTCATGAATTGGAGAATATGTTGGAAGCCGAAGGTGTTGACGTGAAATATGCCATTCACCCAGTAGCGGGTCGTATGCCAGGTCATATGAACGTTTTGTTGGCGGAATCGAATGTCGACTACGACAAGTTGATTGAAATGGAGCACATCAATCCTGAATTTGCGACAACCGATGTGGTTTTGGTGGTGGGTGCAAACGACGTGGTTAACCCTGCGGCGAAAACCGATCCAACCAGCCCCATTTATGGCATGCCGATTTTGGATGTGGATCAAGCCAAGCAAATCATCGTATTGAAAAGAAGTATGAAAGCCGGTTATGCGGGTATCGAAAACGAATTGTTCTTCCATCCCAAGTGCGGTATGTTGTTTGGCGATGCGAAGGCAAGTTTACAGAAGTTGGTTAATGAGGTTAAGGCTTTGTAATTTAAGAATTTCCAATATTTTTTCTTTGGAAGGTTCTTATTTTGAAATGTGCATAGTATTATAAAAATTAGAGTGATTATTTCCATGAAACGCACCCTCCTTTCGATTACAATATTGTTGTATTGTGTTGGCTATACGCAGGCCCAATCCTATCATATTTACGATGTAAAGCGCAATGATTTGCAGAAATACAGCGGCACCAATCCCGGTTATTTGAACAGTGAATTGGACGATGCTTCAGAAGGAGAGGGTTGGAAGCGAATCAACTGGGATACGCTAAATAAGGGTTATGCACTGGTGGATTCGGTCCCTTTTCCCTTTCAATTCAAGGGCGCCAATAAGAATTCTTTTCGATGTACCAAAAACGGGGTGCTATCTTTTGATTGGACGGGTTTTCCTAAGGTTGATAAGGTTGTTACCGATGTTACGAGTCCAAATTTACCCAATCAATCAATTGTGATTGGTGGGATATTGGCGAAAGGCGAAAACGATCGCATCGTAACAAAAATGTTTGGAACGGCTCCGCATCGACAGTATTGGGTGAAGTTTCAGTCTTTTACAGTGGCGGCAGATACATCAAACAAATTCGGAACCTATGCTTATCACGCGGTGGTTTTTGATGAAGGGACCAACCAAATTCATTTGGTACAGATGGCTTGGGGTTCGGAGTTTGCGTGGTATAAAGATTCAGTTCCTGTTAAATTGAAAAATGCGATGGGCTTGCATATTGGCCCTTTTGAATACTACTCCATTTCTGATTTGGATGATGCGTATAATGGTCATCAGCTGAAGGACAAAGCGTTTACGAACAATTCGTTCTATACTTTTGCGCCGGGTAAGGTGAAGTCTACAGATGCTTCTTTGTCGCGCGGTTTTAATATCAACCGAAACGCCACTTATTATGTGAAGGCGGGAAGCAACACTTATTTGCCATTGCAATTGCTTTACACGTTTCATGGCGATGTGGCTGGGACCGATAATCACGCGATTTACGTTCAGATCAACAATGAGACGCCGGTGAAATACGATCTGTCTGTGTTATCCGCGCAGGATTATCGCACGGGTTTGTTGGTGCCTTCAATTCTGAGAAATACAACGGCGGGTGATTTTATCAAAATCAAGGCTTGGACCGCATTGACATCGGGTGTCGCGGATGAGAATCCTTCCAATGATACTTGCACTACGATTTTCAAATACATCGCTCAAAATCAATATGAAATCACAAAAGGGCCATTGTTGATAGAGTTTTACACGGCAACATGGTGTCCAACCTGTCCGATTCTCCGCAATTATATCGATTCGATGAAGTTGAATGAGAATTCAATGAATATTATCGTGGAGCATCACTTGAACGATTACATGAACAATCCGCTCGCACCAGGAACGTTTGATTCATTGCCTTTTTTGATCATAAATCGCGAATACAATCCCATTGCAAGAGGGGTGAAGCCCGCTGATTTGGCGAAGGAGATTGGCGCTCAAGCAAAGGCGAATTATCGATTGGTAAATATGAAATTCGAGTCGATGCAGTTCAATCAAGCCACCGGTAAAATTACGGGTAAGCTTACGGCAACGATGGCGGATTACCATGCCAAGTCTACCTTGCGATTGGGGGTGATGTTAAAGGAAAGGGATGTGAGGGGATTGGGTTCTGGCTGGGATCAACGGGTGGATGTAACGGCCACATTGGATTCACAATCGATATTTTTTCAAAAGAACAAGACATTGTCTGGGTATCATCACGACAATGTAATTTGGAATGTGGCCGGCGGAAAACACGGTAAAAATGGATTTGGCGTGGCAGATGAAGTCATTGCGTCGGGCTCTACAATTTCCTATGATTTCACATTAACGGTACCTGATACAATTTTGAGTTTGGGCATACCCAATGCGGCGGATTTTGGTCCTTATGGCGCTGTGAAAGCCCGATACAAACCTGCAGATTACAGCGTTGTGGCCTTTGCGGCGGACGATTGGAGCGCGGGAATCAGTGAGACGGTGAATAATGGAAATTTTGGCTCAGGTATCATCTCTGCGTTGGAGCAAAAAGTTTGGAATGTACGGGCCTCAACGCAGAGTGTAAATCAGGCAGTGCCGTTTGTATTATATCCCAATCCTGCAGCAGGTCAGGTTCACATTCAAATCGAAGCCAACATTCATTCAGTTACAGTTTTGGATCTGATGGGTCGTGTTGTGAAAAACAATGGTTCAGAATCTACCATCGATTTAACGGGAATGTCGGCTGGAACATACCTGGTTCGCATAAAAACTCCTCAGGGCGAGGGTGTTTCTCGATTGATCGTTCAGTGATATTGCGTTTCGATTTGATTAATCGTTAAACCATCTCTTATCAATGCAAACTACAGTTGTCCAGGGCGATTTCTAGTGCTTGCTGAATTTGCTCCACCGGTGCAAAGCAGGTCTGATTTGCGCATACTTCGATTTGCTTTTTCTGCGCCCCATTTTTAAATTCGAGGGTTGTCCAACTGGGCAAGTGCTTTGCGATTTCTAGCGTTTCGGCCGATGTCCATTCTCCCTGTGGATTGTTGGCGTTGTTTTCCAATTTGATATGGCAGCCGCCGAGGGTGATGGCTTGCGCGAGTTTCGACCAGTTGAAATACCAGCCCGGATTTTGAATCATTGACTTGGTGACCTGATTGAGTAGGGTTTTCGATAGTTCAATGTATTCGAGATTTGATGTCATTGTCCCCATTTGTAACAGGCAGTGCGCCAGCACGGAATTGGGCGAAGCAATCACATCGTCGTTTAAATCACTTTTTCTCACAATCAGTGCCTCGCCATTGTCGGGTGTAAAGGCCAATTGCTGGGTTTGGGAATTGTAAAATAGCTCGATGGATTTTCGGATTAGGATTTCCGCTTTTGCCAGGTAGTCTTCGTTTTTTGTGATGGTGTAGGCAGACAGCAATCCTTCGCAGAAACAGGCGTAATCCTCTAGGAAGCCAGAGATTTTGGTGATGCCATTTCGATGGATGCGCAGCAGTTCGTTGTTCTGCCAGAATGTAGACCACATCCAATCGGCCAGGGCTATTGCTTTCTCGCTATAATTTGCGTTTTGTAAGAAAAGTGCGGCATCGGCCAAGGCTTTGAGGTATAGGGCATTCCAACTGCAGATGGCTTTATCGTCGAAGCTCGGACGAATCCGGCTGTCTTGGTAGCGTTTGATTTTTTGTTTGATGCTTAGCAGTCGTGGATGATACTCGGCGGCTGTGAGTCCTGATTTTTCTAGCACTTGCAGTGGCGCTAGGGGTTGATGCAGGATGTTATAACCGTGTTCCCAGTTGCCATCTTTTTGGATATTGAATTGGATTTCGGCCAGGGCGAATTCCTCATCGCTGAGGATGGTAAGCAGTTCTTCGCGGGTAAAGACATAAAACTTGCCTTCCATGCCTTCTGAATCGGCATCAAGGGCGCTTCCGTAACCGGCGCGGGTTTGATTGTGCCCCTCGCTCCGCTCGGGGCCACCCTTCAACCCAAGTTCCTCCTCGCAAAAATGAATACACTCCTCTACAATTTGTTTGTACAACGGGGCATCGGACCATGCAAATGCCCGGGCATACAACGAAATCAACTGCGCATTGTCGTACAGCATCTTCTCAAAATGCGGTGCAAACCATTGGGCGTCTGTGCTATATCGACAAAAACCGCCACGAATTGTGTCGTAAATGCCGCCATTGCTCATTTTAATCAGGCTCAAATGCAGGAAATCCTTGGCACTTTCATCGCCGGTGAGCAGGTGGTAATCCAAGATGTATTCGTATTGACCTGGCAATGGGAATTTGGGCGCGCGATTTGGGCCGCCTTCCACCCAGTCCAAATTTTCAGCAAGGGTTGTGAATTGTTCCAACAATTGGGCGCGATGCAAAGGGTCTGAACTCTCCGAATCCCAGCGGTTCAACGCATCCAACTTCTGCTGAATCTTACCCGCATAATCGTGGGCCTTGTCCGGCTCCTCCCTATACACCTTCGCCAACTGCTCGATGATCTGCTGCCACTGGTGCTTTGGGAAGTAGGTCCCCGCATAAATCGGCTGCCCGTTGGGAAGACAAATGGCGTTCAAGGGCCAACCTCCGCGGCCTGTCATTAGCTGACATGCATCCATATAAACCATGTCGATGTCCGGCCTTTCCTCCCGATCCACCTTAATACTAATCATATGGTGATTCATGATTTCGGCGGTTTCAAAGTCCTCGAAACTCTCGTGTTCCATCACATGACACCAATGGCAGGTGCTGTAGCCAATGCTCACCAACACCAATTTGTTTTCAGATTTTGCCCGCTGCCACGTGTTGTCGCTCCATTCCTCCCAAGCCACCGGATTGTAGGCGTGCTGAAGCAGGTAAGGGCTGCTGGCGTGAATGAGTGCGTTGGGTTCGTTTTGCATTGAATTTTGGTTTGATGGCGGCGATTGGGTCATTTTTGCTTGGGCTTCCTTAACTTTGTTCTGTACGATGAAATCGTTTTTCAAAGGTCGTCTCGGAATGGTAATTCTCATCACAATTGTGACGATTCTTCCGATTTATGCCCAGACGGATAGCGCTGGCATAACGACTCTCATCAACCAAGATACCTCGATTTTGAAAAAAATGGGGACGGAAGTTTCGGATGCGGTGGGGAATTTATTTCATACAAAGCGAGATTCAAATGCGGTGGTTTTTGCCTTTGAATTCAAGGAGCAGGCGCTGGATACACTGATCGTTTGGTTGTTGATGAAACGACCGTCGATGGGGAATGGCTATTTGCCCAAACAGATTTTCATCGACCAATGGCGATCGCACGACACCACCACATTCCAAAAAGTGGTTGAGGGGAATTGGCTCACCTATAAATTCCATTTTAAAAAATCTTTGATAAAAACCCGGTTGGGAATGAAGCGGAGTAAGGTGAATTTTAAAATGGCGGAAGTGGTTGCGCGGCCAAAGATCACGCTGAGTGTGGCGGGCGACGGGATCACCAAATACGATTACACGGTGAAATATAAAAAGTTAAAATATGTTCTGTCGTTTCAACTCTGGTGGATCGATGGGAAGGGCTATTGGGTAAACGAAGTAACATGGGGTATCGGAGTATAATTGGTGTTGTTATAACCCTTTTGGTCAATTAAACCGCCATTGTTGTAATAGCAGCGTTTTTTCAATTTTTGCTTCTTGCACGTCATTGAGTTTTGGGAAGAAGTCAATTCCGGTAATTCGTTCGGCCTCGTCGATGCTCATTGCGAAATAACTCAGGGGTTGCGTTGATGATGCGTTGGGCAAAACAAAGGCGATGGCTCGCATTGGGCTTGCGGTATCGAGAAGTACTTTATAAAATCTTTGGGGGACAGAAATGCGGCAAGTTTGTCCAATATAGGGCGAACCTATGGGATCGGTTAACACGGGGCCTGTCACCACGAAAACGGGGTGGGAGCTAGGTGCCCAAGATCTAAACTGCTCTTCGAGCTTTTTCCAAATTCCCCGATTAAAACCGGGTAATTGGGGTGAAACGTTGCTCATGTAAAACGATTCGGCCATGGCTTGGGCGGAGAATTTCATATCGCCGGCGGGTGCCAGATGACCGCGATCGTAGCCTGTTTTTGTATAATCGGAAGTGACGGCGGTTCGGGGAGAAATGGATGGGTCGATGGAGAATTTGCTACTGCGTTCCGCGCCACCAACAGTGTTTCCGTAGCTTAAATTGTAGGCCACCCATTTGGCTTGCATGTGTTTGTGGCTATACACCAAACCATAGGCGCTATGTTGTATTACGGTTTCTGTGGGTAGGATGGTTGGCATCGCCCAGGAAGATTGATTCGAAGGGTTGTTTGATTGAACGTTGTTTTGCGTAGCCGTATTTCGTTGAGCCGTATTTCGCTGAGCGGAAATCAAGAAGAACCCCGAAGTAATTAAAATGCCGACCGTAATTATGAGGGTCGGTGCTTTTCTAGATGATTTCTTTAGTGGTAGCATTTGCTTAGACATCAACGTGCAATGCAAGTGGAATCGCTAAGATAGGATTTTTCTTACAATCCAGGGACCTTCGTAAATGAATCCCGTATAGACTTGAACCAATTGGGCACCCATGGAGATTTTTTGCTCATAATCTTCTTTGGTAAATACGCCACCCACACCGATAAGCGGGATTTCGCCTAGCTCCATCGCAAGAAATCCAAGAACGGTATTGCTTGCTTCAAACAGAGGCCTTCCGCTGAGTCCGCCCGCACCCATATTCTCGACGGTCTTGTTCGATGTTCGCAAGTTTGATCGATCAATCGTTGTATTGGTTGCAATCACACCATCTACATTCGCCTTTTGAATCGTTGCGATGAGAGAATGGATTTGGGTCTGTTCAAAGTCCGGTGCGATCTTAAGAAATATGGGTTTCCAATTGCGCTTGGTTGTGCGGATGGATTGGAGTTTTTCGAAAAGGCTGGTAATGAACTTGTCTTCTTGAAGGTCTCTGAGCCCTGGTGTGTTGGGCGATGAAATATTGACAACTAAATAATCTACGTGGTCGTATATCGCATCAAACGCAATGGTATAATCGTTTATCGCTTCTTCGTTGGGAGTGACTTTGTTTTTGCCGATGTTGCCACCAACTACCAATCCTGCTGGACGTTTTTTCAATCTCTCCACTACTGCGTCTATGCCATCGTTGTTGAAACCCATTCTGTTGATCAGTGCGTTGTCTTGCGGTAGTCTAAACAATCGTGGTTTTGGGTTTCCTGGTTGGGGAAGCGGGGTAACAGTTCCTATCTCTACGTGTCCAAATCCCAAATCTTTAAGAAGATGCAACCATTTCGCGTTTTTGTCGAATCCCGCGGCCAAACCAATGGTATTTGGGAAACTGATGCCTTTCACCACAATGGGCTGGGCATTTATGGGTTGGAAACTTTTTCTAATCCAACTGCCAATAATGGGTAAGCGAAGCAAAATACTCAAGCTTTTTAATGCGAATTCATGCGCCATTTCGGGCGATAGCAGAAAAAGTAGCGATTTGAGTAAATTATACATGTGTGTTCTAGAAATCCAATCTAACTAAGGAGTCTAATAGATGTGAATAAGAAAGGTTTGGTTGCCTAGTGTTTAAAATGTCTTACACCAGTAATTGCCATCGCGATGTTGTTGTGATTACAATAATCAATTGACAACTGATCCTTCATGCTACCACCGGGTTGAACAACCGCTTTGATGCCTGATTTATCGGCGATTTCAACACAGTCTGGGAAGGGGAAAAATGCGTCACTAGCCATAACGGCACCGTCTAAGTCAAATCCAAATCGATTGGCTTTTTCGATGGCTTGTTGCAATGCATCAACACGAGAAGTTTGACCGGTACCACTGGCCAAAAGCTGATTGTTTTTCACCAAAACGATGGTGTTACTTTTGGTTTGCTTTACCAATTTAACCGCAAATTCCAAATCGCTCAACTGCGCATCTGTTGGCAATGTGGTTGTCACGGGTGTCATGTTTGTCTTGGTCTCTGTGAGCAAATCTCTGTCTTGCACCAATACGCCATTCAATGCAGTTCTTGTCATGGGGGATTTCAACAAAACCTCGCCAATGGTCTCCAATACAATGCGATTGGTTTTTCCTTTGAGTAATTCCAGGGCTTCTGCATCATAGGCTGGGGCGATCAACACTTCAAAAAACAGGTTGTTGATTTCGGTTGCCGTTGCCAAATCTACTTTGGAATTGGTTGCCAAAATGCCTCCGAAAGCACTCACTGGGTCACAGGCCAAAGCATCGGTCCAAGATTTTAAAACGGTATCTCTGGTAGCAACGCCACAAGCATTGTTGTGTTTAATGATAACAAACGTTGCGCCTTCTGATGGGTTGAATTCATTCAGTAAACAAACGGCACTATCAACATCCAAAAGATTATTATAGCTCAATTCTTTGCCTTGGTGTTTCGTGAAAATCGAGTCCAAATTTCCCAGAAAATATCCTTTTTGATGCGGATTCTCTCCATATCTAAGTGTGTAGGTTTTGTTGCCAGCAAACCAGTCGGCTATCATGCCATCGTATTCGGCTGTTACAGCGAAGGCACAACCTGCAAACGATTTTCTTTGTATCAATGAAAGTGAGCCATCGCCGGCTTGAAAGGCCTTTAAGAAAGATGAATATTCGTTTTTGTGGGCGATGATTGTAGTATAAGCATGGTTTTTTGCGCCCGCACGAATCAGAGATACCCCGCCAATGTCGATTTTTTCAATGATGTCTTCCTCTGTTCCACCTGCTGCTACCGTTTCGGCAAAAGGGTAGAGGTCAACCATTACTAAATCATACAAAGGGATTTCATACTGAGCGATTTCCTCCATGTCTTGCGCCAATTCTCTGCGAGCCAAAATGCCTCCAAATACCTTCGGATGTAAGGTTTTTACTCGTCCGCCCAAAATGCTTGGGTATCCAGTGATGTCTTCAACGGCAACGCAAGGGATGCCAAGATCTTCGATGAACTTCCTAGTCCCGCCGGTAGAATACAGGGTAACATTTTTTTGGTGTAACGCCTTAACGATTTCGTCGAGGCCGTCTTTGTAAAATACAGAAATTAGAGCAGATTGGATGGGTGAGTTCACGTCGTAAAATTAGCCTTGAAACCACGCGGATGTTTCATTTTAATTGGGAAGTTTAACCCAAGTTTTTCACAAATCAGACAGTGTTTTTCCGCCTTTGAGATGTTTTGGTGCAAAAGGACAATGTCTGCACTCATTGCCGCAGCAAAAGCCTCGTTTTTTGTGGTAATCAGTTGTAAAAACACAAAATCCATTTTCCATATAATAATCTCCTTGGGCGGAGAGTTGAGAATCTCCTGGTTGGGATTTGGGTTTTTGATTTAATCCTTCCCGTGACATGCTTTAAACTTCTTTCCGCTGCCACAAGGACAAGGGTCGTTTCTGCCAATTTTCAAATCCTTGATGATGGGGCTTTGGATGGGTTTTGGTGCTTGCATTTCAGCCGGTGGCAATTCCATATTTTCTCCACTACCCCTAGCCAAGTCCATCTCCGGTCTTGAGGTTTGTATTTTTGGTTCATTTCTTTTCAAGGCCGGTCGGGCTTCGGCCACTTCGTTTTCCGCATGAATACGTGCCCTGAACAACATACCCAAAACGTGTGTGTTAATGCGTTGCAACATTTTGCCGAACAGTTCAAAACTCTCGATTTTATAAATCAACAAAGGATCTTTTTGCTCGTACTGGGCATTATGAGAACTTTGTTTCAATTCATCCAATTCACGCAAATGCTCTTTCCATTCATCGTCCAGAATTTCCAATGTTGTACTTTTCTCCAACTCATGAATCATGGCTCTACAATCCGTGTCTAGCGCCTTTTGCATATTGACCGTAAGTTGATAATTGTTTACCCCATCGGTCATAGGAACTACGATATTCTCTATGCGTTCCCCTTGCTCAGCCCTGATATTTTTAAATACCGGTAAAGCTTGGGTACGCATGGTCTCTGTTTTGTCCTGGTATCTCTGTGTGAGATTGTCGAACAACATTTCTGCCAATACTTCAGGGTCTCTTGTTCCTTGGAAAGTGTCCTCATCAAACGGTAGGTCCATGGCCAATGTGCGAATCACCTCCATTTCCAATTCTTGATAATCACCGGCCTCCTTAAATTGAGTGACGGTTTCATTACACCAGTTGTAAAGCATGTTTCTCAAATCAATGCTCAAACGCTCTCCAAACAATGCACTACTACGCATTCTATAGATGTTGGTTCGCTGTTTGTTCATCACATCGTCGTACTCAAGCAAACGCTTACGGACGCCGAAGTTGTTCTGCTCCATGCGTTTTTGGTTCCTTTCGATGGTCTGCGTCATTAACTTGTTTTCGATCACATCGTCTTCGCCGTAACCAAATCGATCCATCAATTTGC
>JBBAVI010000111.1:0-18517 GCA_040397785.1 Saprospiraceae bacterium
TTGTCAATGCGCAAGTTATTACCGTTATCGCCCGGATTGTCCGTTTTATAGATTTCAATGTACACCGTGGGTTGACCTTCAAAAGCTGAAGGCAATGATCCTGAAAATGACTGAAAATTTGTCGTTAGCGTAAATTCTGGAATGATTGTAACCCAGTTTGTCCCGTTGGTGCTAACCCGACATAAAAAGTTATTTACATCTGTATTTGAAGTTCGGGCACAAAAAAGAAACGCTAAGGATCCATAATTTGAAGTATTCACAGTAAATCGATACCTATCTCCTATATCCCAACCAGCATAAGATCTTGCCAAACCGGCGGAGGAGGTACAATTTGTTAAAGCGGCTCCAGTAAAATAATTAGGATTATTTACCCCAAAGACACTGAAAGTGGGTGTCCCAACCGCATTGTCAACCGTCACTACATCTGTGCCCTCAAAAGTAAATTGAAAAACAATCGTTTGTGCATGCAGGGGACTAAACCAAAGTACTGCTAAGGCCAGCAGTATCAAATTTTTAATTTTCATAGTGTTTGCTTGTAATCCGATCCCCCCAAGTGGCTTGGCGTTTGCTTAAATCGGCATTTTAAATCTCACAAAAGTAGTACTTCCATATAGGTTACATCAACCTTGTACTTTACCATTGTGTTAAGTAATCAAAAACAGCACAAACACTGTAAATAATTGAAAATGTTTAACTTATACCCAGATTTAAATGGATTTGAAGGATGGATGGATAAAAAAAGTTGATTTTCAATGGATTGGAAGCCGGCAGTTTTCATAACCACTTTGCGTTGATTACATCTAAAAACTGTTGAACACTACATTTTCAAAAAACGCCCTTGCCACAGGGTCCGATCTGCTTGTAATTGCAACACATACATCCCTTTGGGAAGCGACAAAACATCAATTTCCAGTGCTGTGGGCAGCTCCAGTAAGGTGCTTGCGCGCACTATTTGCCCGGAATAGTCATAAATGACATAGTGCGCATTTTCCAACTGTGGTTCGGGAAGACTTATTTTCAAACGATCCGTTACCGGCACGGGCGATAATTGCAATTCCCCTTTCGTTGTCCAAACTATTGTAACAACGGAGCTATATTGATACCCCCCCATCAAAATCCACCTGCCGCAACCGATAAAAATTATCCCCCGCAACTGGTGCCGCATCCACAAATTGATACTGCTGGATGGAAGTACTATTTCCCGCGCCCGCTACCTTGCCCAGTACTTCAAATTGAAGCCCATCCACCGAGCGCTCTACCTCAAAATAGGCATTGTTTTGCTCGGTTGCTGTTTTCCAGGCCAAATCGACCTGCCGATCACGCGCAACGGCCGTAAAATCAATCAACTCCACCGGCAAGGCCCCATTACTGCCCACGGCAAAGGGCGAAAAACTCGTTTGCCCCGTGCGCGTGCGCGTAAACGGCCCCGAACCGGAACCGCTGGCTGCTGCCGATGTAGTCGGGTTCCATTGCGCGCCATCATGGTGGGATACATAACAGGCACTGCGTGTAAATCCACTCAATTCGTGGCTGCTGAACCAGGTTGCGGTCAAATTCATGGTATTGCCACCGGCTATTTCTTCCGTAACTAACCAGGTACGATCTACTACATTGGTGGTAAACGGCGCGCCGCTCGTGCCGTTGGCGTACACCACATCTTCTACCCGCGCATGAAAGTAGTCCAAAGCCCCTGATCCGGTCACGGTGATTGGATTATACGTACTAAATCCGATCGGGAACGGATGCGTGGAGGTCGTTTCCCGAAAAACGGTGCCCGTACTATTGGTCTGCACAAAAGAGCTATTAGATGCATTGGTTACGGTGCAGTTTTTCTCCAACCTCAAATCTTCATCATTGAGTACGATGTTTCGGTTGGTCAGGTTAATGTTCGCAATCACGGTGGGCGGATAAGTCAGTACGGTGAAGTTTACTTGACCACCGCTTTTGTTCATCAGCCAATTGTTTACATTGATCGTGCCCACACCGGTTACGTCTTGCGAAGCATTCCCTCTGAAGCCGAGAACGCCTTTGGTAGTGCCGGTTCCAAAAACCAAATCAACGTCACCCGTCACGTTTAGATTACCAAAAAGGTCAAAACCGGTTCCAAAAATAGTACCACCCACATCTACATTGCGAATCTTACTGCGGTTGCCAATGGTCAAATTACCCAACACCTGACAGGCAGTCGCATTAAAATTGGCATTGTTCAAAAGTACCGTACCCGCGCCATTTATCCCCACGTCCAAATTTCCTTTGATGGTGCAAAAGCCGCCACTACTGCCCGCCATACCCATATTGATCTCCCCATTATTGCTTTCGAGCGATAAATTGGGGTAAAACATGCCTATTGCTGCTAAATCAATATTGGTTGTGAGGCGAACAATCCATTGGGCACCAGCCGGAATGGTCGAAATGCCGCCCTGATAATTATCCCGGTAAATCGCAATGCCCGAATCGCTGGTTTTTAAAAAGGTGGCGGCACCGCCCATTTGCCATTTGGCATTGGTAGCAAACGTCGCCGTGTTGGCCGAGCCTGCATTGTCTTCAAAAGTACCTTGTAAGTCAAAATCGACCCCGGTGCCGTTGTTGAAATTTAACTTGGTAATGCTGCTGGCAGTCAACGTTGCCCCCGCTGCCACCACCAATTCATCCACCGTCAGGTCGTCTAAGAGGTTGACGACATGCGGACTTTGGATCGTTACGGTCAAGTCGCTGGCAAAATTAACCGGTGTCACCGTTGCGTTCGACCAGCTGCTGCCATTCAAAGAAGTCTCCCAAGTGTTTACATTGGTCCAGTCGCCCGAGTTTTTTGACCGAAAATAAAGGGATTGCGCAATGCCGGTTCCGTTGAGTGTGATGGTACACGGACTTTCATTCACATCATTGCTCGAAATAGAAATGGTCGCTGTTTTGGCACCGGTGCTGGTCGGGGCAAACTGAATCTCCATATCCGAAAAACTCCCCGCAGCGATGGGGGAACTCGGTTGGGTTATGATGCTAAATTGATTAGCATTGGTTCCTGTGATTGTCAAAGGCAGGTTCGTCAAATTCAAATTGGCTGTGCCTACGTTTTCAATCCGCACCGTTGCTGTACCCGTACTTCCCACGCCTACATTGCCAAAGGCCGCCGTTGCAGTACCGCATGCCGCATTTACCCCCACCGGACTTTGAATGTTAATATCGGCTACACCGGCATAAGTTGCGGTAACACTCACATTATCAATACCTAAACCCTGTGAATTACTACCCGTCGTATTGATGTTCCAACGCAGGTAAATGTCTGAATTTTGGGTGATCCCCAAATTTGAAATATTGAAAGCGGAAACATTCACAGTCAACTGCGGAGGGTTATAACTATATGCGCTTGCTCCGGTTGGCAAACTTCCGGCAGCAACATCGCCTGCGCTTACGGCCGTCCAGGTACTGCCATTTAAAGAATAAAAGAATTGAATAGACGCAGCGGCATCATTGATCCGATAGCGCTCCACATCATAAGAAATGGTCAGGCTGGTCAATTCGGCACTGTTGGTATTGCGGAAATAGGCCAATAAACTGTTCGGACTGTTAAAACCACCCGAAGTCATACAACCTGCAGCACGCTCGGAAGCCGTAGCCCCCCAATTATAGGTACCGCCCGTGGTTGGAGATCCCGAACTTGCCTGGAAATTCAAACTTGAAGTACCCGCACTCCAGGTTGGCGAACTAGTCGTTCCCGTGCGCCAATTCGCAGGCAAGGTGGTCCCTGCCCCCATGCCATCAAAATTTTCAACGATTGGGTTGGTATTGGCTATACTAATCTGTGCATTTAACTTAATTACACATAGCAAAAATAAGAGGCCAAAGATCAATTGGGCACTTTTCATAGGTTTGTCGTTTGTTTTGGAATGCCTGCAAATCTACCGGAATTAAGATATCGCGACAACCCACCACCATGTTAACTTACATAAATAATGTTAAATACTACACGATAATGCCATAAAAGCAGCAAAACAAATCAAAACTTTACATTAAATTAAAGTCTTACTATCAAAAAAACCGTGTAAGTCCCAACAAATCCCCTAATCTTTGCAGCTCAATTTTAATCCTTCTGTGGTCTTAACACGCCCAGAAAAAACCTTTTACCGTGACGACAAACACTAAGCAATTACCGTCGGTTGTAAAGCCGCTCCTTTTAATCCTGTTGCCGATCCTTTTCTTTCCACTTGTTGCCAACGCGCAGTTCTTTTACAAGGCTAAATACCAGCGTTATCAGCATTATATGGAATTAGGACTGATGATGGGTGCAACCAATTATTCAGGTGATGTAGCGGAGCGCGACATTGAACTAAAGCAAACCGACCTCGGTTTTGGTGCGTTTTTCCGCTACCATATTTCACAAAAAATCCACGTAAAGGCGCAATATTATTCTGGCTCCATCTCCGGTGATGATGTCAATTCACCGACACTCAATGGCCGAAAGTTCCGATTTTACACCCGAATCCATGAAATTGCCGTGGTAGGCGAATGGATTCCGCTGGCGCTCGAACACGTTACCCTTACCGGTATTCACAACTTTTATGTGTCGCCTTACTTTTTTATCGGCATTGGTGCTGCCAACAGCAAGCCAGAGCCAGAGTATTATGGCTTGGCCAGCGACCGTGCCAAATACCTCCGCACTTCCTTGCCGGAAAACGACATCGTGAACCGGTATTTCTTTTCGATGCCGGTTGGCATGGGAATTCGGTTCGACTATTCCGAACGCCTTACGTTTGGCATTGAAGGTGGCTGGCGCCCAGTGTTCAACGACAACTTGGACGGCATCAGCATCAACGGAAATCCTAAAAAAGGGGATTTGTACTACTTTATGGGCATTACCGCTTCGTATTTTATCAACGAACCTTGGCGTCCATTATAGTTTTTACCCAACCCTTTGTGCATCAATCAATTCGACAAAATCATCGAACAGGTACTGGGCGTCATGCGGACCAGGACTTGCTTCCGGGTGGTATTGTACGCTGAAGGCGGGTTTTCCTTTCAAGCGAATACCTTCTACGGTGTTGTCATTCAGGTTGATATGCGTCGGCTCCACTAAACCTGGGTTATCATATACGGCTTGTTCTACTACCCCAAAACCATGGTTCTGGCTGGTGATTTCCGAACGGCCGGTGCGCAGGTTTTTCACGGGGTGGTTGATACCCCGATGACCGTTGTGCAACTTATAGGTAGGCAAACCTGCTGCTAAAGCCAACAATTGTTGTCCAAGGCAAATACCAAACAGTGGTTTTTCTTCGGCAAGCATCTCTTTTACCAGTGTAACAGCATATTCCATCGAGGCAGGGTCGCCCGGTCCATTGGAAAGAAAGTAGCCATCGGCATTCCAGGCTTTTACTTCCGCATAAGGCGTGCGGGCCGGAAACACCTGCAAATAACAATCGCGGGCGTCAAAATTTCGGAGAATGTTCTTTTTTACGCCAAAATCCATCACGGCAATTTTGCGCGCAGCATCCGAGTTGCCTATAAAATAAGGTGCTTTGGTGGTTACCAGGCTCGACAATTCCAGGCCCGCCATCTTGGGGGTAGCCGCAAGTTGTAGTTTAAGTGCCTCGATATCGTCTGTTTCGGAAGAAATAATGCAGTTCATGGCCCCGCGCTCACGGATATGCTGCACAATGGCGCGTGTATCCACATCCGAGATTGCAACCAGCCCTTCTGCCTCAAAATAATCATCAATCGCCTGGTCGGCCAGTTTTCGGCTGTAATTGGTGTTGAAATTGCGACAAACAAAACCCGCAATTTTAATACCATCACTCTCTACTTCCTCCTTTTTGATGCCGTAATTGCCAATATGCACATTGGTTGCGACCAGCACTTGACCAAAATAGGAGGGATCGGTAAAAATTTCCTGGTAACCGGTCATTCCGGTGTTAAAACAGATTTCACCAGTGGTAGCACCGATTTTTCCGGCAGATTTTCCGCGAAAAACAGTGCCATCTTCGAGCAGTAAAATTGCATTGGCCATGAGCGATGAAGGTTGGTGCGCTGATTGTTTGCAAGTAGCGCTTTTGGGGCGCAAAGGTCTGCTTTTTTATGGGAATCTTAAAGCCTTCTTTCATTTCAATTTTTAGCGTCTAATGTTAAGTTTGTATCTCTTTTGTAAATTTAATATTAAGTTAGTGTTAAGTTATGTACTTTTGCCAGTCCAATTTGGGGAAGTACACTAAACGCCGCCCGAAAGGCAGCATTCAATTGTCATGCTGAGCGCTGATTGTCAATAGCCGAGGCCGAAGGCCACAAACAAAACGATACAGCGCGAAGTATAATTGGAATTTCAATTTTTAAAACTATGAAAAAAGTATTTGAGCGGATGCTCCTGGATGAGCGCTTGGCGGGGAATGAAATCTTGGCGCCTTTACATAAAGGTTATTTGGATGCAAAAATCAGTGTAAAACAGGCTAAATTGGACAAAGTGGCCACCAAAACCGCTTACCAGGCCGCAGTTCAGCGCGGAGAAAAGGACGGGATGCTGATGATGGAACTACTGACAGCTTATCGTCAATCAAAGCACATGTTGCATTTCCAGCAATTGGCGGCAAACCTAAGCAAACAACGCCTGTACCAATGGCTCGACCAATGATCTAGAGAAACCGCGGTGCCTCAATCATCCAAAGAACAAAAAGCGAAGAAAAAACAGGTGGCTACTGCAGTGGCAGACAAAAAGAAAGGGACAAAAGCGCCAAAACCGGTGGTTGTAACACCAAAGGTAGATGCAGTACAAGACACTGAAAAAAAGAAAAAAAACGGCCCGACCGTTTGAAAGTAAAGTGAATAATGATTTGAAGTGAATTGGATTTAATGACAAAAGAGGAAATTCTTGTTGAATGCAGCCGGATCGTGGAAACACGGTCCGGTTTTTTTGTTAAAACAGCTTAGCGCTCATAAAAAATATAATTTTTTACAAGCGCTTACAATCAAGCCCGTTCAAACAACCAGGAAACGGGCCTGCCACGCTTAATCACATAATTGGATTTTACATATTTATGTATATGCGCAATGGCCGCGTTCGGGTCGTCTGTAAACAACAGTAAATCCAAATCCTCGGCAGCAATGGTACCCTGCGCCACCATCCATTGCATATATTCGAGCAACGGCTTGTAATAGTCGGTGCCCATCACCACCATCGGAAAATTGATCACTTTTTTGGTCTGAATCAAGGTGAGCATTTCAAAAAACTCGTCCATCGTACCAAATCCGCCCGGCAGAATCACAAATGCATAGGAATACTTGGCCAACAATACTTTACGCACAAAAAAGTAATCGATGGTCACAAATTTATCCAGGTAAGGATTGGCTTTTTGCTCATGTTGCAACAACACATTACAGCCTACCGACGGGCCGCCCGCCTCGCGCGCACCCCTATTGGCCGCTTCCATGATGCCCGGACCGCCGCCCGTCATGACCGTCATACCTAATTCTGTGACAATCTTGGCACCAATTTCCCGTGCTGCTTCGTAATACGGATGCCCTTCTTTGAATCGGGCCGATCCAAACACCGTAACACAGGGGCCGCTGAAATGTAGGGCACGAAAGCCCTTGACAAATTGAAAAAAGACCCGCAGGGCAAACCACAATTCAAAACCCCGACTTTTGGGGCCTTCTAACCACACATGTTCCAATTCATTTCGTTCAATCAGGGGAGCATTTGTGCTGAGATTTTCCGACATCATTTGATTTTGTATTTTTTTAGCATCAAAGATCGAGTTTTGTTTCATAAAATAAAGAAAACCAAGGATTTTGCTATTATTTTACCTACCTTTGCCCGGTTTTAACCTATTTGTACACAGCCGTTTTCGAATTTGAAGACTGGTTGCTGACAGCAATTCCATACATGGCAGAGCAAAATTTTGTTGATTACGTAAAAATCATGTTCCGATCGGGCAAAGGCGGAGCAGGTAGTTCGCATTTTTATCGCGGACCAGCCATGCCCTTGGGTGGACCGGATGGCGGAGATGGCGGGCACGGCGGGCATATTATTCTTCGGGCCGATCCGCAAGAGTGGACCCTTTTGAGTTTGCGCTATAAAAAGCACATTTTTGCCGAGGATGGCCAAGGTGGGCGTGGCGGACTCAAATCGGGCAGCGATGGCGATACGATTATTGTGAATGTCCCCTTAGGTACCGTTGCAAAAGATGCGGAAACGGGTGAAATTTTGTTGGAAATCACCGAAGCTGGGGAGGAAAAGATTTTGCTGCCTGGTGGTCGCGGGGGCAAAGGCAATGATTTTTTCAAAACCTCCACCAACCGGGCACCAAAATATGCGCAACCAGGTGAACCCGGCCTTGAAAAATGGATTATCCTCGAACTTAAAGTTTTGGCCGATGTGGGGCTGGTGGGCTTCCCCAATGCTGGAAAAAGCACGCTTTTAAGTTCCGTGTCGGCAGCCAAACCCAAAATCGGAGATTACGCCTTTACCACCTTGACGCCCAATCTGGGTATTGTTGAATCCAGGCCAGGCCAAACGTTCATCATGGCCGATATACCGGGAATTATCGAGGGCGCACACGAAGGAAAGGGCCTCGGGCATCGCTTTTTGCGGCATATTGAACGCAATAGTATCCTGTTGTTTTTGGTTCCGGCTGACACTATTCGCAATATTTCGGAAGAATTTCATATTTTATTGAATGAATTGCGGGAATTCAACCCTGATTTGTTGGATAAACCGCGCATTTTGGCGGTGTCCAAATGCGACCTGATCGACCAGGACTTGGAGCAGATGTTACGTGAAACCCTGCCGGAAGGCGTGCCGTGTATTTTTATTTCGGCCGTATCCAATGCCAACATACAGAAATTAAAAGACATGCTTTGGAAGCAGTTAAATGCCGAATAAGCGCCCAGATACACGTAAATAGTATGTTGTTTTTCGCGCTGTATCGTTTTGTGGATGGCATTCGACCTAAGGTCTTGACCCAGCAATCAGCATGATATTGAATGCTACCTTTCATGCCGCGCTTGGTTTAAATAAAAAAAAGTGAATTTTTATAGCCGCGTAAAGTGGTTATTTTCAAATATCGCCCTTACATTTGAGGCGAAAACCACATGAAAGCACAAGGCCTGCTCGTTCTACCCAGGCGAGTGGGCCTGCTTTTTTTAGGTAAACGCCTGCGCTACAGCAATCCAAATATTACTGTTTCGGGCAAGTGCTACCTGCTGCTTGAGGAAACTTTTGATTAAAATCCATCATTTGAATGGAATCAAGCGTTTCATCTATTATTTTTGCCCGATGATTGAAATCGCTAAGTTCTTGGAGCATACCGTGCTCAAGCCAGATACATCCCTCGCAGATGTGCGCCGTGTTTGTGAAGAAGCCATTCAATATGGATTTGCGGCAGTAGGTATCCCACCCTTTTATGTGCGGGATGCGCGGCGGCTCATCGGCGAACGCGGCAACTTACGGGCTGCCACCGTGGTTGCTTTTCCGCATGGATACTGTGCAATCGCTGCAAAAAGCGAAGAAATTAAACGCGCGGTGGATGAAGGCGCAGATGATATTGATGCCGTTCTGAACATCGCTGCCGTTAAAAGCGAAAACTGGTCCGTCGTGTTTAATGACATTGACAGCATTGCACGTGCCACCCAATTACGCGGAAATACCTTGAAATTAATTCTGGAATGCGGCCTGCTTAATGTTGCGGAAATGCAGCGCATCATTGAAATTGCCGATGAAGTGCGCATTAAATGGCTAAAAACCGGCACCGGATACAACGGCTTTCCAGCAACCGTGCCCATGGTGCAACAATTGCGCACCCTGGCACCCGAACACATGAAAATCAAGGCGGCTGGTGGCATAAAAACCCAAGCGGAGGCAAAGGCACTCCTGGAAGCCGGGGCCGATCGGATCGGAACTTCTGCCTCTTTGCAAATAATTGGCAAATAAATATCAATTTATCTCGTTTCCCTAGCCTTGTATGTCCAAAGCAGCCCCTACATCATGATAAAATTTACATTTAGCCTGTTTTTTTTGCTTGTTATGTGCCAAATCTCGGGCGCCCAGGAAGTACAACTCAATGAAACACCCGAAATAGCAGAATTATACAAGTCCTGGACCAACCAAAATCGCAGTACACCCCAAGTGGAGGGCTGGCGGGCGCAAATTATGGCAAGTACCGATCGCACCCAGATAGAAGCAGGACGTGTGCGCTTTCGAAATATGTATCCAGAAGTGCCCGCCGAAATGATTCATGAAAAACCATACTATAAATTGAAAGTTGGCGCTTTTAAAAGTAGACTAGAGGCCCTGGCATTCATCTCCACCTTGACCGAATTTACGGGTGCATACCCGGCCAAAGACAGTCAGATTCACCCCCGAGACTTTTTGCAGCGTTACTAACACTCCGTAACAACAAGAATATTTAATAGAATACAGGCAATCCTGGCTACATTTGTCTTTTATACTTGGCGCTGCTTAGTTTTGTGCTAACCTTCAGCATAAATGATTGATCATCAGCGCTCAGTGTGACAATGAATAGACTTATTGCCTTTTGGGTGGCGCTTAGTATAGCCAGGATTGCAAAACGTTCGATCTTAAAACAACAACACCGTGTCTCGCTTCCGCAACACGCCGATTCAACTTGGCGAAATAGATAAAGTGACCCTTGGTATGTACATTGCCTTGGTTTCGATTGGCTGGTTGATGATTTATGCGGTGAATTATGACCACACGGCTCCCTATGCTTTTTTTAATTTGAGCAACAACACAGGCAAGCAGTTGTTTTTCATGGTCGTTTGCTTTGTACTCATCTTCGTTGTTATGATGACCGATTGGGTGTTTTGGCGCACCTATGGCTTTATTATTTACCTTTTTACCTTAGCCTTACTCCCTGGAACCATCTTATTTGGCCGGGAAATTAATGGTGCATATGCTTGGTACCACATTGGTGGTTTTTCGTTTCAGCCCTCCGAATTAGCGAAGTTTGGCACTTGTTTGGCCATGGCAGGTTACTTGAGCGCTGCCGGGGTAGATTTGCGCCAATGGCGGAGTCGATTGATCGCTTTTGCTATTTTTTTAATACCTGTAGGCATTGTTTTATTACAGGTAGATACGGGCTCTGCCCTGGTTTTCTTTTCATTTTTGTTGGTTTTGTACCGCGAAGGATTGTCGCCCAGCTGGTATGTTTTAGGATTTGGCAGTGCTGCGATGGTCATTTTGGGCCTCGTATTTGAGCCTCCTTTGATAGCGGCTTGGCTTATGTTGCTCACGAATTATCAATTGATCAGCCGATTTAAAGAACGCGCCCGTCCGTGGTGGATCGCTTTTGCGCTTACCGTGCTGCTTATTTTGTGGTGGACGCCCATTTTTGCCTGGTTTTTGGAAAAATCAAAAATTGATCCGCTGAGTACTCCATTATACGAATATTGGGTTTTAGCCCCGCACTTTGTGTTGCTTATTGCGGCCTTTTTGCCCAATTATTTTCGCAAAAACAACATGATCCAGCGGGAGTTGCAAGTCCGCATGTTGATATTAGTGTTGGCATCGGGCCTTGTTTTTGCCGCTAACTTTGCCTGTTATACCGTTTTAGCCCCGCACCAACAGTTGCGGATCAAAATATGGCTCAAACCTGCCGAAGCGGCTGCCGAGGCGCGCGGTTCAGCCTATAATATGTTGCACTCCAAAATGGCCATCGGTTCGGGTGGTTTTAGTGGTAAAGGCTTTTTGGAAGGCAACATGACCAAACTCAAATATGTGCCCGAGCAAAGCACCGACTTTATTTTTTGTACCATTGGGGAAGAGCAAGGCTTTATTGGCGTGGCAGCCATCATCGCACTTTTTACCTTACTATTGTACCGCATTACCGTACTGGCCGAACGGCAACGCTCCAATTTTTCGCGATGCTATGCCTATTGCGTAGCGGGCATCCTCTTTATTCACTTCATTGTCAACATTGGCATGACCATGGGACTGTTTCCGGTAATCGGCATTCCACTGCCATTTATCAGTTATGGAGGCACCTCTTTAATTGGGTCTACCTTGATGATTGCAGTGTTACTCAAATTAGACAGCCACCGGAACCAGGCGTAGACGCGCATTGATTTAAGCAATATGACTTTCGACCTCTTACATACAGATACGCATACGCGTGCACGGGCTGGACTGATACAAACCGATCATGGCGCGATCGAAACGCCCATTTTTATGCCGGTGGGTACAGCAGGTACCGTAAAAGCAGTGCATCAGCACGAATTGGAGCGGACCATCAAGGCGCAAATATGCCTGGGTAACACCTACCACTTGTACCTGCGACCTGGTTTGGACGTCATACAGCAGGCCGGCGGATTACATGGATTTAACGGCTGGAAAGGTCCGGTGCTGACCGATAGTGGCGGCTACCAGGTATATTCGCTTGGTCATCGGCGCAAAATCAAGGAAACCGGGGTGACCTTCCAAAGCCATATTGATGGTTCGAAACACGAGTTTACCCCGGAAGGCGTGATGGATATCCAGCGTGTGATTGGTGCGGATATTATTATGGCCTTCGATGAATGTACGCCTTATCCATGTGAGTATAAATATGCCAAAGATTCGATGGAAATGACCCATCGGTGGCTGAAGCGTTGTGTAGATCGCTTTGATGCGACAGCGCCTCTATATGGATTTTCCCAAACCTTGTTTCCGATTGTGCAGGGAAGCACTTACCCTGAACTGCGAAAAATATCGGCCGAAACCATCGCCAGTTTCGGGCGGGAAGGGAACGCGATCGGTGGCTTGTCGGTCGGCGAACCCGCCGAAGAAATGTATGAAATGACCGAATTGGTCACCGAAATTTTGCCCAAAGACAAACCGCGATACCTCATGGGCGTAGGCACACCCGATAATATACTGGAGTGTATTGCCCGAGGCATTGATATGTTTGACTGTGTGTTGCCGACGCGCAACGCCCGACATGGGGTGCTTTATACGGCCGATGGTATAATTCACATCCGCAACCAGCAATGGAAAAATGATTTCAGCGCAATTGATGCTGACAGTCCGATTGAAACCAGTCGTGTACATTCGAAGGCTTATTTGCGGCACCTTTTTATAAACGAAGAGATCCTGGCCATGCAAATTGCCACATTGCACAATTTAGGTTTTTATCTTTGGTTGGTCAAAGAAGCGCGCAAACAGATAATAAATGGTACATTTAGCGCTTGGAAAAATAAAATGGTTCAACAAGTAGCAATGAAGCGATAAAAAAAGATTGTCTTTGTGCTTAGGCAGCGTTTTGAAATGTTAAAACCTCTTATTTCCCGAAACCTTAACGTTCTGTCCAAAATAGAAGTTTGCCTTGCTTCGTTTTGGTTCTTGTTAAAACGTTAAATTTTTATTTTTCAAATGCAATCCTTTTTAGCAAAACCCGAAAAAGCTTACCTTCGCACACTTTAACAAAAAAAGCTTGGGCATTTACGCACGCCCTGCCTAATATTGTACGCTGATTTCAACCAAACAACAAGGTTCGTCCGTTTATGAAAAAAACTACTTTACACTTCTATGCGCTTTGCCTGACTATGATGCTGGCGGCTGTGGCGGTACAAGCCCAGGATATCCACTTCTCTCAGTTTTACCAAAGCCCACTCAATTTGAACCCTGCCTTAACCGGGGTTATGAATTGCAACCACCGCATTGTCGCCAACTACCGCAACCAGTGGGCATCTGTACTGAAAAGCAATGCTTACAACACCTATTCTGCATCGTATGATCAGAAAATCCCAGTGGGTCGCTACGATTATTTCGGATTGGGCGGTACTTTATGGGGTGACAAAGCGGGCGCTTCCGAGTTCGGAACGATTCAGGCGCGTTTGTCTGGCTCATACGCCAAGAAAATGGGTGGCTACCGCAAAAAAGCACACTACCTTGTATTGGGTGCTGATGCCGGTGTAAGCCAACGGAGCATTAATAGTGCCAACCTCCAATGGCCAAGCCAAAACAACAATGGTCAGTTTGATCCAAATTTGCCAGGCGAAATCATCCTGGACCCGAATTTCTTCTTCGTAGATCTCTCAGCGGGCGCGTTGTGGTTCAGCGTATTTGATGAAAACAACAACTTCTACTTCGGTGGAGCTTTCAGTCACTTGAACCGCGCAGATCAGTCATTCGAAAACGCAAACATTCCTTTGTACAGCAAATTTACCTTCCATGCAGGTGGTGAATTCCTGACAGGTCAGCGTTTTGGTTTGGTACCAGGGGTGGTATCCTTCTTCCAGGGACCATCTTGGCAGGTGAATTTCGGTAACTCTTTCAAATTCTTGTTGGGCAATAGCCGCCGTTACAACCAGGCTTTCCAAATTGGTGCCTGGGCACGTTTGGCCAACCGCCTTTCTGACGGTAAATTGATGGATGCTTTGATTTTGAGCACCCGCTTTGACTACGAACAATTTACAATCGGCTTTAGCTACGACATCAATACGTCCAGCCTTTCTACGGCTTCTAACGGTAATGGTGCGTTCGAATTCTCGCTGGTTTATAAAATCTGCGGACCAGAACGTCGTGGTGTTTACTGCCCGAACTTCTAAGAATCCTAAGGGTTTCCCCTATGTTTAGGGGCATTTTTGCAAAAAGATTTCCGATTGCTTGGGTGCGTCGGAAATCTTTTTCATTTTTGTATAATCAAAAAAACAAGTTACTATGTTTGGCAACACCAAGACAACAGAAGATACCAAGAAACCTGCAAGTACCCCTACTGCGGGCGCTATCAATGCACTGGTAAAAGGCACCGTTATTGAAGGCAATGTGCGCTGCGAAAGTGATCTCCGGGTCGATGGTACCATCAAAGGCAAACTTGTTTGTCAGGCCAAAGTAATTATCGGGCCTACTGGGTCAATCGAAGGCGAAATTCGCTGCCAAAATGCTGTTATTGAAGGTAAATTCAGCGGCATTTTACATGTAAGTGAATTGCTCAATGTGCGCGAAACCGCCGAAGTAGACGGTGAAATCACAACCAACAAACTGTTGGTACAAAGCGGTGCCAAATTTAATGTTTCCTGCAAAATGGATCTCGGAGCCTCCAACGGCGCTGTTAAAAATGCGGATATAAAGCCAGCCAACAATGCCACAAGCACCCTCGCCGGAGGAAAAGCGTAAGGCTGCAATTCGGGCGGCTGGTAAGTACAGTGGCATGGCGTTTCAATTATTTGGCGCCTGCCTGGCAGGGGTCTTTATCGGCAAATACCTTGATGCCTACTTTCAACTCGAACGCCCCTTATGGGCTGTTTTACTCACCATCCTTTTTATGATCGCCTCGTTGTACGCCCTTTACAGGCAACTGTTGCGCGACGGGTGATTCGTCTTTTACAAAACTTAGTACCCCGTATGCGCGCCAAATCGTTTTACCTGAACTTGCTAGGACTGACGCTCTGCGTTGCCACCGCGTTAGGTTTTTTACACTTTTTGGTACCCGCCGCACAAGTACATTGGCAATTATCCATCGCGTCTGTATTGCTGTTTATGCTGGTGTGCACCGGTCTTTACTACGCAGGCAGTGCCACCGCACAAAGCAGGGATAAATATGCCTTTAATAACCTGATTTCCCTTTCGGTTTTTGGTAAAATGGTGCTGGCAATCGCTTTTTTACTCCTGTACCAAGAAGCAAAACACCCACAAAACACTTGGTTTGTGGGTATTTTCCTATGGTGCTATGTAATTTACACCGGGTTTGAAGTTTGGTTTATGACCAAGCTCGCCAAAATGTAACTTACTGTTTTACGATCTTTTTGGTCAAAATTTTGCCATCGGCCATCAAACGTACAAAATACATCCCTGCTGGATAAGCCGATAAATCAAATTGCGCGTTCAAATCGCTTACTTTATCGTTCTGCTGGCTCCACAATTGATTACCTGCCAAATCGAATACCGACACTTGCAGGTTTTCTACCGCTTGTTCAAACTGTGCACGCATGGTGAAATAACCCGTTGTCGGATTCGGCTGCAGGGTCAGTAAGGTCAAACCCTCCAGTGACTTTGTCGCTGTTATGCCCGCATCCAGGTTGATGTTATCCAGGTCAAAATTAAAATCGCCAGCCGTCCAATTCCCAACAAAACGCACAATAAGCGCTTTACCTGCATAACTAGCGAGGTCTACAAACACTTTCCGCAAATTGGCGGTTGGCGTATGGTTCGATTTATCAATGGTGTAAAGGGTGGTAAAGGTATCGCCACAATCGTCCGATACTTGCACTTTAAATGTGGTCCCCGTAGCCAAAACAGTACCAACCGCTCCGTTGGAATTCCAGTTGGTGATGCGGTACTGAAAATTCAAGGAATCGTCGCTCGAAAGCACCCCATACCGCGGTGAACTCAGGGCAAAACTATCCAACCCGTCGTACATATTTACATAATAAACATAGGATACATTGGCGTGGCCATTACCTACAAATCCGGCACTTGCACTCCACCCGGTTGGCAATAAACCATTTGCACCCAATGCTTCAAAATTCTCTTTTAAAGGCAATTGCAGGGGCAAATGACGTACGTTATAAATGACGGTGTCATTGGCAGGCTGTTGTTCTCCGGTTAGTACTGGCCAGCATTTAATTTCAAATGTGCCATCGCGGCTGTCGAATGGGGTATTAAAAACATAGGTATACGATGCATCCGGCGCAAGCACTACATTATTCAGGTTTTCCACAACGGGAGTTCCGCCATTTACAGAATAGGCCACTTTAAAAAACGATTGGGGGGCTGAACCCAGGTTTGTAAATACGAAAGTGATTTTATCGGCTTGCAAACCACATTCAGAAGACTGGCCCTGGGTACTCGCTTTTTGGCCAGCAAGGTCTTTAACAAATGGAATATCCACCCGAATATCATCAACGCCCATTCCGTTCAAATTGCCTAGTGCAAACGGACTGCCGAATAATGCAAAACGCAAACGCACCTGCGCTTGTCCTTGTGCGCCTGTTAACTGATGCCGTGCATTTACCCAGCCTTGGGTTGAACCCGACCATACATCGCCTAAATTCTGGTACGAATTGACGGTGTTGTACCAATTTAATCCTTCATTCAGTGCCCCAACCTTTTTCCAGGTTTCACCATCATCAAGGCTCATTTCCAGAAAACCCGCATCAAAAAATGTGTTCAAATTAAGGTACAACGCAAATGAAATGTAAGGATCCGTACTAGCTTCCGAAAAATCAAAACAAGGAGAAGCGAGGTAGGATTTTTCACCAAGATTATATCCACCGGTCAAACTGGTCAACCAGGCATTTGCACCACTTGCAGCCGTATCCAGGCCTACTTTTTCAGCGTCGCCCAATACCCAGGAAGGCGCTACACTGGCTGTATCTACATACCAGCCACCCGACCAAACTTCAAAGTCTTGTTGATAAGGTGCTGTAAGGCGGTTGACGATATAATAATTAAACGTGTCGTTGGTAAAATCTTCGTCACCGCCCATTTGGGTGTACACCGTGATCAGGTATTCGCCCGCCTCCGAAAAGTCGTATGTAGTTTCAAATGCAATCAGTTCGATGCTGTCTTTGCCCAAAACCCCTGTGTAAAAACCATCCTGAGGTTGTGACACCCCCGCATCTTCGCCATTCACACTGTACCGGAAAGGAATAAGGGATTGTGGGTTTGAACCAAAATTTTTCATTAAAATTTTAACGGTCTCTACGCCCAAATCGCAAGCGGTTTGAGGGCCTTCAACCCCTACTACACCCACATCATTGCTCCAATAAGTTTCAAAACGAACCGGCCCCGTGAGCAGACTTAAGTCATTATTGCCGCAATCCTGGCGTAAGTACCAATCGTACTCCGTTTTTTTCTCTAAGCCCGTCAAGGTAACTTTTGGCAGGGCAGTGTACACCGTATCTCCAACACCAGGGCCTGGAACAAACCCTTTTTTGCCATAAATTACATACCAACCCGCAGGAATAACCTGGTTAACATTGGTCCATTTCAATTTGGCGCGTGTATCGTAAATATTCTCATTGGTCAACTTCGTCGGCTTATAGCAACTTGGGCAATTGGCAATGCCGTTATATAAGCTCCCCTGATTGGGGATAGAATCAAAATAAAGCAAGGTTCCATCCGCATCATACAGGCTAAAAAAAACTTCCGCGTCGAAAAAGCCAGGCTGCCAACTCAGAATAATCGGCAATCCATCTTTTACAGAAAATACAACGGTACTGTCGTTTCCATCGTCCAAGAGATTATTTAACCCAAAAACATAGGTAGAATCACCATTTAGAATGGTCACCGTGCCGCCATTCCACCCATCACCAAAGGCATCGCCCATTTCCAACGTGAAATTGCATTGCGCCTGTGCTTGGTTGACATACCCGGTTACGAGTGCAAACAAAACGATCAGTAGCAGTTTTGTGTTCTTGTACTGCATAATGTGTTGAAATTCAATTTGAAATAAAGACATTTAATAGCAAGGAGGACCAAAGATAGTCCTTGCTACAAACATAGCATAAAACACAACGCGTTCAGCCGTTATTAGCGAAAAAAAGTGAGTGATGAGTGATGAGTGATGAGTGATGAGTGATGAGTGATGAGTGATGAGTG
>JBBAVI010000112.1:0-18421 GCA_040397785.1 Saprospiraceae bacterium
CTACCCGAGGTGTCACCTACCCGAGGTGTCACCTACCAACAAGGTGTCACCTACCAACAAGGTGTCACCTCCCAAGTCAAACATTCATCATTCATCATTCATCATTCATCATTAATTCCCCTATCTTTGCGCCGATTTTCAACAACCCATCTTTTGTCCAATGCTATCAGTTAATAATGTTGCCGTGCAATTTGGAAAGCGCGTGCTTTTTGACGACGTAAATCTTAAATTTGTAAAAGGCAACTGCTACGGTGTGATTGGTGCAAACGGCGCCGGAAAATCCACCTTCCTTAAGGTGCTTTCGGGCGCTATTGAAAGTACCCGCGGTGGCATCGAAATCACCCCCGGCGAACGAATGGCGGTGTTGAGCCAAAACCACTTTGCGTTCGACGAATTTCCGGTGATGGACACCGTGATCATGGGGCACAAACACCTTTATGACATCATGAAGGAGAAAAATGCCATTTATGACAACCCGGATGCAACAGAGGAAGACTCCATGCGCGCAGCCGAACTGGAAGGCGAATTTGGCGAAATGAACGGCTGGATGGCCGAAAGTGATGCCGCCGAACTCCTCAGCAACCTGGGCGTTCATGAATCCCTGCACTATAAATTGGTGAAAGAACTCGATGGTTCGGAACGTGTAAAGGTGTTGCTCGCACAAGCCCTGTTTGGTGCACCCGATATCCTGCTCATGGACGAACCGACCAACGACCTGGATGCGGAAACGACCGACTGGTTGTGTAACTTCTTGGCGGATTATCAAAATATTGTGATCGTTGTTTCGCACGACCGCCACTTTCTGGATATGGTGTGTACCAATGTGGTGGATGTTGACTTTAGCAAAATCCGGATGTTTACCGGTAACTATACGTTCTGGTACGAAACCAGTCAGTTGATGTCGCGCCAAATGGCCGATAAAAACAAAAAAGTAGAGCAAAAACGCCAGGAAATGATGGACTTTATCGCCCGTTTCTCCGCCAATGCTTCTAAATCCAAACAAGCAACCAGCCGTAAAAAGGCCCTCGAGAAGTTGAACCTGGAGGAAATGACGGTTTCCAGCCGTAAATACCCCTACATCAATTTCAAACCGGAACGCGAACCCGGCGATGTGATCCTCGACATTGAAAATCTTTCCAAAAAGAACGAGGCAGGCGAATACCTGTTTAAAGGCCTGTACCTGCGTTTCAACCGGGGTGAAAAAATTGCCGTTTTAAGTCGCAATGCATTGGCTGTCACCGCTTTATTTAATGTACTCTCTGGCGAAGACAAAGATTTCGAAGGCCGTTTTGAATACGGAAAAACGATTTCTATCCAATACCTGCCCAACGATAACAACAAATTTTTCTCGGGCGACCAAGACATGAACCTGATCGATTGGTTGCGCCAATACTCCAAAGAAAAAGACGAGTCGTTTATCCGTGGCTTTTTGGGCCGCATGCTGTTTAGCGGCGAAGAGGTATTCAAAAGCTCCGGTGTACTGTCGGGAGGCGAAAAAGTGCGTTGTATGATGTCAAAAATCATGCTGGCAAATCCCAATTTCCTGATTTTGGACGAACCAACCAACCACTTAGACCTTGAATCGATCACGGCGCTCAACAACGGTATGCAGGAATTTATCGGCAATATGATCTACACTTCGCACGATTACCAGATCCTGAATTCGGTGGCGAACCGCATTATTGAAATCACGCCACGCGGATTGATCGACCAAACCATGACGTACGGCGAGTACCTGCACAGCGACAAAGTAAAAGCCATGCGGGCGCAGATGTATGGCGATGCAGTTCCGGTGTAATATTTCGGTTCCTGCAATATGTCCATCTTTTTGCTCCTTGCCGCGATCGGGCTATTGCTTGCCCTTATTTTTTTAGCAAAACTCGATGCATTCCTGGCGTTGCTAATCACAGCGATCGCCTTTGGGTTAAGTGCGGGGATGGTACCTGCCGATTTGCTGAAAAGTATGCAAAACGGGATTGGTTCCACTTTAGGAACGATAGCGCCGGTTTTGGGCTTGGGCGTGATTTTAGGCAGTTTATTAACCGAAACAGGTGCTACTCAGGCCATTTCCACCCGATTATTGGCTATTTTTGGGGCAAAAAACGCAGGTTTAGCCCTTACCCTTACCGGGTTCACCATGGGCATTGCCTTGTTTTACAATACCGGTTTTGTGGTCTTGGCCCCCTTGGTGTTTTCCATTGCAGCGCGTTCCGGACAACCACTGGTCCCCTTGGCCATTTCCATGGCTGCGCCGCTTTCGGTAACGCACGGCTTTTTGCCGCCGCACCCGGGAGCGACCGCGATCGCACAAATATTCGGAGCGAGTTTGGGCAAAACCCTGCTTTTCGGGCTTATTGTTGGCTTCCCGGCTGTATTGTTAGGAGGCTGGCTTTTCCCGAAAATGCTGCGCAATATCCAGGTTTATCCGCCAGAAGGATTTACACGACAACAAAGTTTTACAGAAAACGAACTGCCACATTTAGGAAATAGCCTGTTGCTCGCCTTGCTGCCAGTACTTTTAATGGCCAATTCAGCAATGGCTGAAATGACCTTGCCCGCAACGAATGACTACTTAATTTGGGCAAAATTCATCGGCGATCCCAGTATTTCCATATTATTGGCGGTACTCGCTGTGTTGATTCAAGCCACTTTAAAAACAGGATCTACCCTAATCATTACCAGCCTGTTACAAAAAACAGGCACCGCGGTGGGCGCTGCAGCCATGTTGTTTTTAGTAATCGGCGCGGGCGGGGCCTTCAAACAAGTTCTTACAGACAGCGGCATCGCCAAACAAATTGCGGATCAAATGGCTTTGCTGGCATTACCCCCCTTGTTGCTGGCTTTTTTAACCGCCACCGTTTTGAGAATCGCCGTCGGTTCGGCCACAGTAGCAGGAATGACCGCTGCGGGCATCGTACAACCTTTGCTGGTAAGTAATCCCGGACTTTCCCCCGAATTGATGACCATTGCTGTGGGCGCAGGCAGTTTGATGTGTTCGCATGTCAACGATACCGGCTTTTGGATGTTTCAGGAATGGTTTGGACTCAGTATTCGGGATACTTTTCGCAGCTGGACCGTTATGGAAACCATTGTTGGGTTGGTAGGATTAGTAGGTGTATTAACGTTGAATTTATTTTTGTAATTAATAGCCCTGAAACGCTTCCCCAGCAGTAAGACGATTGACTGCATATCTTAAAAAAAAATTCAAATCCGTGAATTATGTAACTTTTAAGATCAAAAGTGTAACGTACGCCCTCCGTCTTTCCTGTAAATTTGCACGGTGCCAATTTCGCACATTTCTTCATGCACCATTCTTACCTTGTCTTAATTTTTCTTGTAATAGGGCTATTTGCCTGTAAAAAAATCAAAACTGAGCGCCCCCCATGCTCGGATGCGGACGTATTGATTCCAATCGACACTTCTTATTTGAGTACTCCCTTAATCATTCCAACCCACCTTATCGAAGACAAACTTAACCTGGTAATAGGCAGGGTGCTGCGGGAAGATCCAGATTTTGAGCACATTAATGCTGACGGCGAGAAGGAAGGACTGAAAATGAAAATTACCCGACTGGGCGCGATCAAGGTGCATTGGAAAAATAATGTAGCGCAATATCAGGCACCTTTGCAGGTTTTGATTGAACGCCAAATTATTTCTAAAAACGTACTACCCGCACTGGAAAAATTGGCGCTAAAAACCGCTTTTAGCCTGCGTTTGGTTTTTGAAACTACCCTAGATTTAGACATCGATTGGCAATTAAAACCCAAAACCCGCTTTGTCAGTTTTGAATGGCTGAGTGAAGTAAAGGCGTTGGGCGGACTGATTGACCTAAAAAAAATGGTGGAACGGCGTATATTTAAAAGTATGCCCGAAGTTTTACGCAACATGGATGACACCATTCGTACCCGCATCCACATTGACCAGGTAATGGAGCGGGTTTGGAAAAAAATCCAAAGACCCTTGCTGATCAAGCGAAATGAGCCCTTAGTGTGGTTAAAAATAAACCCGATTCAGTTTGAAATGGGCAAAATCACTACAAAAGACGGCAATTTAATGGTGCAAGGCCGCCTTTCCGCCACCACCGAAACCATGCTTGGCGATACTCCCGTGTACACCGTTCTTACTCGACTGCCCCCACTCATCAAGCATCCTATTTTGCCGGATACCGCCTTTTTATACATCCGCACTGAAATTCCTTACGACCAAATCAATACAGTGATAAATGAAAATTTAGATGGGAAAACATTTTCGGTTTCTGGTCGCCGAATAAAAATAAAAACCGCCAAAATATGGGGTTGCGGTGCTAATTTATTCTTGCAACTCAAAATATCCGGCGGGGTAAAGGGTGATGTATATTTTCAAGGAAAACCGGTTTATAACCCAATTACACAAAGTATTTCCATTGAGAATTTCGATTTTGAAATACACACACAGGAGGTTTTACTCACAAGTGCCGATTGGCTGCTCCACAGTACCTTCAAAGCGCAAATGCTGAGCGCGTTAAGTATCCCTTTACAAACTCAAATTGTAAAAATACCAGATGCCATCCTCCAGGGAATTGAAAATGGACGTGCCGGAAAAAAAATGGACGTGCAGATTGAAGCATGGGATTTTCGACCCCAAAATATTACGGTTCAACCAAATGCGGTCACCGCACTGATTATTGTGCATGCCAGGGCTCGCGTGGAGCTTGAGCAACTAGGGAACTAATAATTGATTATGAGCATAATACACATTTTACTATATCAAAATGTGGTATTTATGTAACTTTTCAAATAAATAATGTAACAATACTTTGTTTTTAAATCTTTTATTTTGCGCCTAGTAAAACAAATTATTTTGAAAATACACGTCAAGTATATGCTCAGTGCGCGCTGTCGGTCAGCAGCAAAATTGGTCTGCAGACAGCAGGGGCTTCATTTTATTATGTTAGGCCATGGTGAAATTGAACTTATGGAAACCCTCAACGATCCACAACGCATGGAATTCAAAACGGCTCTATCAGAAGTTGGCTTGGATTTGATGGATGAAATCGAGATAGTCTTGATGGAAAACATCAAAAAAACGATCCAACAAGTCGTAAAGAACCCAGAATTACTTACATCAGAAACATTCCCAGCATATTTAAGTAAAAAATTAAATTACGATTATCCATATATGGCCAGCTTATTTTCAGAAGTAAGTGGCGCTACGATCCAACAATATTTTGTGACGGTTGAATTAGAATGGATTAAAGAAATGATCATTTGCGGGGCATTGAGTATGCCAGAAATTGCCAAAAAAATGAAATATAGCAGTGTTGCTCACTTGTCTCATCAATTTAAAAAACTGGCGGGCTTATCGACTGTACATTTCAAAGCATTGAGAGATCAACGCAAGTTATTAATTGCAGCAACTACCCATTTAGACGAAAAAAACCGACCAAATGGTGCAAAATCGACCCAATGAATCAGCAGGAATCACAATACGCACGTAGTTTGATTGAGGCCAGCCTTGATCCGCTGGTTACCCTTAATACTGAGGGTAAAATTATGGATATGAATGAGGCTACGGCACGCATCACTGGAAAAACCAGGGAAGCGCTTACCGGCTCCGATTTTTTCGATTACTTCACCGAATCCCAAAAAGCCCGGGAGGTGTATCAGCAGGTTTTCGCCAAAGGATTTGTAAAAGATTATCCACTTACCATCATTGACGGACATTTAACGCCCGTTTTGTTCAATGGGTCGGTCTATAAAGACAATCAAGGCAATGTGCTCGGTGCTGTGATTGTAGCGCGCGACATCACCGAACAACGCCGAATTGAAAGTGAACTTATAGACGCGAAAGTATTTGCAGAACGCGCTGCCTTGACGGCAGAGGAAGCCACTGCCATCGCTGAACTTGCCACTGAATTGGCAAAAGAAGCAACTGCCATTGCAGAAGAGGCCAAAAACAAGGCTGAATATGCGGTAAAATCCAAACAGCAGTTTTTATCCAACATGAGCCACGAAATTCGGACGCCCATGAATGCGATCATTGGATTTACAAAAGTGGTATTAAAAACAGAACTGACTGCCAAACAAAAAGAATACCTCACGGCCATTAAAATGAGCGGCGATGCCTTGATTGTACTCATCAATGATATTCTGGATTTGGCCAAAGTGGACGCAGGTAAAATGTCGTTTGAGCAAACGCCCTTTAAAATGGCGGCCTCTATTGCAGCGATGTTGCATGTTTTTGAAATAAAAATTTTGGAAAAAAACCTGCAATTTATCAAAGAATACGATCACCGAATTCCTGAAATCCTGCTCGGTGATTCGTTGCGCCTGCATCAGATTATCCTCAACTTGGTGAGCAATGCCGTCAAATTTACTACAGACGGACATATTACCGTAAGTGTCCGTCTATTGGAGGAAACGCCCGAACTGGCTACCATTGAGTTTTCCGTTTCGGATACCGGCATTGGCATTTCGGAAATTAAAATAGACAAGATTTTTGAAAATTTCCAGCAGGCTTCCAGTTCCACTGCACGTATTTTTGGCGGAACCGGGCTTGGATTGGCGATTGTAAAACAATTGGTCGAACATCAAGGGGGCACCATCATCGTGCGCAGTAAAGTAGATGTGGGCTCAACTTTCAGTTTTGTGTTAAGCTTTCTAAAAACGGATACCGTATCGGAATTAGACACCGAAATTGTACAACTAGACACTGAAATTCGGAATATCAAGGTGTTGGTCGTGGAAGATATGGCTTTGAATCAATTGCTCATGAAAACCCTGCTCGACGATTTTGGATTTGATCGGGATATTGCCTCCAACGGTAAAATCGCCATCGAAAAACTGCAAATGAAATCGTACGATATTATTCTAATGGATTTGCAAATGCCTGAAATGAACGGATTTGAAGCCACCGAATATATCCGGACCCAGTTAAAATCTAAAATCCCGATTATTGCCTTAACCGCCGATGTCACCACGGTCGATTTGGCCAAATGCAAAGCCGTTGGCATGAATGATTACATTGCCAAACCCGTGGACGAGCGCATTTTATATAGTAAAATTATTGGCCTGGTTAAAAAATCAAATACTGCTCCTTTAATCAAAACAACTATGCAGGAAGACATTACCATTGCAAAATGCACCGATCTCAACTATTTACTTCATCGAACCAAGTCGAACCCCAACTTGATGATGGAAATGATCACGGCCTATTTGGAACAAACGCCTACCCTCATACTGGCCATGCGCAAAGGCTTTGATGAAAAGGACTGGGAAGTTGTAAGTGCGACCACCCATAAATTAATCCCCTCCTTTTCAATCATGGGCATCCATGCAAATTTTGAAATAATGGCCAAAAAAGTGCAAGAATTTGCCCAAAACCAGCAACAGCAAGACGAAATCGCGGATATGATTTTTCAAATTGAATCCGTTTGTAACCAGGCGTGTAAAGAGCTGGAAGTTGAATTTAATAATCTGAAAAATAGCAACCATGAAAAATAATGAGCCGATCAAGTTATTTCTCGTCGACGATGACGCGGTTTATTTGAAACTGCTGGAAATTGACTTCCTACAATACGCCGATTTTAGCATAGAGACCTACCCTACCGGAGAATCGTGCATGAACAATTTGACGCACTACCCCGATGTGATTATCCTGGATTACCATTTGGATGGCATCGTTAAAAATGCCATGAATGGACTTGAAACCCTCCGAAAAATCAAGGATTTCAACCCGGATATACCCGTCATTATGCTTTCTTCCCAGGATAGTATTGAAGTCGCCATCAATTGCATGCACAACCGCGCCTTCGATTATGTGGTAAAAAGCGAAACGGCCTTTTTTCGGCTGCGGAAAATCATCACCACCATATTTCAATATAGAAAAATGGAAAAGGAGTTGAACTGGTATGTGGATCGGATGTGAAGGTGCTTTTGACTAAAAAAACGTCACCTTCCCTACCCCCAACACTACCCCACCCTGGTGGATTTGGTAAAAATATAATCCTGAGGGTAGGTTGTTGCGGTCAAACCGGTATTGATTCCCGTTAAAAGTGGCATTTGAAACCGTTTTTCCCGCGATATCGGTTAATATGAATTGGTAGTCTTGGATTTCATTTTCAAGATGATCCAACGAGAACAACAAATAATCCTTTGCCGGATTTGGACTTACCCGAATCGCACCTTTTACAGTAAGCGCCTCCTGATCACCTACTACCACATCTACAAATTTGCAAAAACGGTCGTTATTGGGATTTGCATCCAAACGATCATCGGGCAAGGAGGTCCATAAGCACAAACTAAAAAAGGGAAGATCCTGCTGGCCTGCAACATCCAATTGCGGAAAAATGATCAATTCCTTAGAGGCTCCTGGCAGCAATGGCTCATCAAAATCAAATGAATACGTATCAAATGTTTCACAAATAAACGAACATTTAGAAAACTTTGCATTTACTTTAAAATGCTGCACAGCGGTATTGCCGTAGTTCTTTACTGTTGCATACACGGTCCCAAAATCCAGCCGGTAATTTTCGGGGCCATAAATACCCTGGCATTCCTGGTAATTGGAATATGGTATAATGTCTAGGCTGATGTCTGTTACTGCAATATCCCGGTTTGCTTGAATGACGGGCGCATCCATTAGCACCGACTTTAGATAAACGGTTTGATTGCGTTCTGAATTACCATTTCCACTCAACCATAAAACACTATCTCCCGGTATAAAAAGCACGTCCTGTATATCCAAATTTTTATTTTGATAAAAAGAATTTTTTATGTTCAGACTTAAGGTATCAATTGATTCAATAAAAGAAATTCCGGCACTATTTTGCCCTGTAATCCAATAGGTTGTATCTGTTTTTACAATTTTTGACCACGGCTTTACATCTGATATTGATTTTTTTGCCACCACATTAAAATCATAACCCACTCGATACAAATATTGATTCCCCAATAGCAACCAATTACCAGTAGGCAATCTAACCGCATCGCGAATATAATCATCGATGGGGTACTCCACTACAGAAAGCAGCAAACCTGATTTTCCCAGTTTATGATCACCCCATAAAAAATAACTATTATTGGATCTTTTGGTAAAACCATCCCATTTGAAATTGACGGCATCTGACCATAATAAATGTCCATCCGGTTCATATTCAATCTGATAGCTGCTGGTTTGATACAAAATATGTCCATCGGGGTAAGGTACTAGCCAAACTTTTTGTGTAAAATCATTATTAGGCGTTTTTTTGAACCACAACACGTTCCCATTTGTATCAAGTTTTGCCAAACCATCGGAAACCGTATAATCACAACCGTCGTACAACATACCAAGAAACAAGCCTCCTTCCGCGGTAGGGAGCGCATCCATATCCCAAATGATTTCTGCATAGTCTGCAGGTATCTGTTTGCGCCATTCAACACTGTCTTTACGCGCATTAAATTTTATCACAAAAGGCGTCGCTCTCGGATATCCCATGTAGGTGCGCGACCAGCCAATGCCAAACCAGGTACTATCCGACGATTGCACCCATTTGTAAATCGTATTATCCAGGTCAAATTGAAATTGATAATCTCCATCTTGGGCATGCCCCAAACGGCAAACTGCAAGTATAAAAAAACAGGATAAAATATATTTATTCATACCAATATCTTTAAAAATGATCAGGTGCATATGCGGATACAAAAATAGAATTACGTAAGTAAAAATGATGCTTGAATGTGCAAAACTGCTCTTTTCTTACACCAAATATAACAACGGAATGAGTAAGACATTAATTTCCCCCCTCCAAAAACACTGTTATAATGCAAGCAGTGTACCTTTACCCACATGAACGTTCATTCAAATGTCCAAAAAAGAAACTATTGAACAGGCTGCCTTAAACGTGTTTGTCACCCGTGGGTTATACGATGCCCCCATGGCATTCATCGCGAAAGAGGCTGGCGTACCGGTCGGCTCCATTTATACCTACTTTGAAAGCAAAGAGGCCTTAATTAATACGCTCTATTTACAGTTTAAACAGGCCATGGGCCACTTTATATTCAGCCCCGTACCAGCAGACTTATCCATCTATGCCGAATTAAAAATATACTGGACACGCGCCATGCAATATGGACTGGCCCACCAAGAAGGCTTCTTTTTTGCGGAGCAGTTTTCCAATTCACCGATGGTTCAGCCGGTAAGCCGGGACACGGTGCGCGCCAATTTTGAAAAAGTGTACCGAATAATAGATTTAGGCATCCAAAATGGCACGTTCAAGCCAATAGACCCCGATTTATTGCACCACCTGATTTATACCAATATTACCAGCATGATCAAATACCTCAGCCTCGCCAAAATGGAACTGGATACAGAACTGGAAGATCATTTATTTCAGTGTTGTTGGGATGGTATTTGTGTACGGTAACTGTCTACCCAAAACTCAACCCCGACTGCAACACCCCATTCGCCCGGTTGCGCACCCGCTCATCCGTGCTGGAAAACGCAATTGTTTCGCATACATCGCGTTCGCTGATCTGTTGCAGCGCTGGAATACCGCTTTGCCCCGTTTGATCTGCTACCTGCGTAATCGCATTGGCCAAAATCCGGCTCATACCACCATTGCCCTGGTTGATGGCCAGCGCAACGATCAAGGTAAGAGATGCTTCCGATTGCAATAAATCCTGTAAACGTGGAATGACAATTTGGATACCACCCGCCGATACGGTAAGCCGAAAATTGAGCGCAGGTTGTACATATAAGGTGTTGGCCATGCGCAATTGTTCGCGTACCAAGGTAGGCTCGAAACCTGCCTGGATAAAAGCACCGTACAAACGCGGATTGCGTTGAATATACAACCAGGCATCATCGCCGCGCAACCAGGCACCATTATCATTGAGCACAGTAATCACGCCCCCGTCGGTATCAATGCCGACGCGTTTAAATATACGTTGAAACTGGGACGGCGCATTGGCTTCCATGCTGCTCATGACTTTGTTCAAACTACCTCCAACGGAAGAAGCGCCTGTAAACTGGATAAAACCATAAGAAAAAATGGCTTTGTCATAACTATTAATCGCATCAAACTGGCCTTCGTGGGTAGAAACCCATTGCAAAGCACGCGCTTGGGCCAAGCTGAGTCCAACTGATTGGACCGTTGCAGTATCGAGGGTCATGCGCGATTGTCCGGCATACATAATGCCATTGGGATACACCATAAACCGCGAATTGGTCAGGTTATCGCGCATATTGGCTACGATGGTTTGACCATTTAACAAAGGTACGGTCAAAAAATAGCGCTGAAAACCAGCATCTTGTCGCACTTCAAGGCCAAATTGGCGGCGCGCCGACAAGTAATCGCCGTCATTGCCCACGGGCTGTACATCCGGAATATCATGAAAATCCGGCACCGGAACAGGTGCAGGTTTTGGATTATTCGGTACACTTTGCGTCCGAACTTTCAAGCTTTGACCCACACTCAGATTATCTGAGTTCATGCGATTCAGCGCTTTCAGGTCGGTTACGCTCATATTGAATTTGCGGGCAATGCCAAATAAGGTATCGCCGCGCACAACGGTGTAAACAGAAATGGTTTCCATCTTAGTGTAATATTTTCCAGAATAATTCCTTCATTAACTCCTCCTCCCCGGTATTTGTTGTGTCGGTATCTACCCCTTTTGAGCGTAAATCGTAGGTTTTGAGCAGTTCAATGATTTTTATGGTTTGCGGTAAATTGTAGTTGTTGATGGCAATTTTGTATTCTTTTAAAAACCAGTCGGAGCGCAATTCCAGGGTTTTCACCATTTCTGCATCGCTGCTGCCTTTCAAAAAATGCAGCATATACACCTTGGAAAAGTAGGAAAACAAACTGGAAATAGTCACAATCAACGGGTTTTTGCGAATATTGGCGGCAAAATACTGCTGAATGCGCGCTATTTTGGCCATATCGCGGGTTGCGAAGGCTTTTTGCAATTCATACACGTTGTATTCCTTGCTGATGCCTACAAATTCCTGTACATGCTGGGTGGTGATGGTGGTTCCTCCTGGTAAATTTAAGGCCAACTTATCCAACTCATTCGTAATGCGTCCCAAATCGGTACCCAAATATTCCGACAATAAATGCGCTGCTGCAGCATCCATGCCCATTTTGCGCGATTTCCCATAACTTGAAATCCAGTCCGCTACCTGGTTGTCGTACAGCTTTTTGCTTTCAAAAACCAGGGTTTTGGCCTTAAGTACCTTGCCGAACTTGGTACCCATGTCAAATTTTTTGTGTTTAAAACAAACGACAAACAAGGTGGTGGGCATTGGATTATCCATATAACTGGCCAAATCCGTCAGCCCTTTCATTTCCTGGGCTTCCCGCAAAATAATCACCTGCCGCGCACTCATCATCGGATAGCGCCGTAAATAATCGAGCAATCCGAGCGGGTCAACATCTTTACCATATAAAATAGTTTGATTAAACCCTTTTTCGGCTTCCGGCAAACCATGCGCTTCTATCGCCTCGGCAATCCGATCAATAAAAAAAGGTTCTTCCCCGTGTAAAAAGTACACAGGTGCAAATTTATGGTCGCGCACATCGCGAAGAATTTCTTCAAACGTCATAACAGGGCGAAGATACCCTTGGAAAGCCTTATTTCAAAATGAAGTGCTACCGTCTTGTTTGGGCAGGCCACCACTACTTACCACTGTTTCATCAAAACCGACCGAAAACTCAAAAATCTGACCAAATAAACCACATAAGTATGCGCTTTTCAAAAAATAAGTTAAATTTGTAAAACAAATAACCGCTGTCGCACACGCAAATTTCAAAAAAACTTGATTGTGTGTGACTATACGTATTATTTCTGATAATCAACTAACTCCAACCTTCACTTCATTTTACGCTTCATCCACCTCATGAGAAAACATTACCTTTTATTTTCCGTCTTTTTTCCATTTTTTTTATCGGCCCAAACCACCTATTTTGTCAAAACAAATGCGGGCGGCAATGGCAATGGTTTGTCTTGGGCCAATGCATTTACCCAGTTGCAAGGGGCATTACAAGCAGCCAAATCGGGCGATCAAGTCTGGATCGCGAAAGGAGCCTATAAGCCTTCCGATGGGGGTGATCGCGCTGCTTATTTTGATGTTAAATCGGGTGTTTCCCTTTTTGGCGGATTCAACGGGGCCGAAACGTCCATAAACGAACGCAATTGGGTATTAAATCCATGTATCCTCGATGGCGACCTTGGTGTGCCGGGCGATAGTACCGACAACAGTTATAACCTGATGCGGCTATCCAACCCATCCAACACAACGGTGCTGGATGGAATCACCTTTCAACACGCCTTGAGTAACAAACCAGGTGTCCCTTTTGGCGATTTAGGTGGAAACGGCGGTGCTTTGTTAATTGATGCCAGTACAGCGGCCTTTCCATTAATTCAACATTGTCGTTTCATACGTAATGTGGCTTTAGGTGGCGGCGGTGCCGTTTTTATCAAATCTGGCACCTTGGGGATGGCGGCCCCCCGTTTTATCGATTGCTATTTTGAAAACAACCGGGCAGATTCAGGTGGCGCCGTATATCGTCAGGGCAGTGCCATGCAAGACACGCCCGATGATTTTTTACGTTGCCAATTTATCCGCAACATCGCCAATGGGAGTGGCTCGGGCATCACCTATGCCGACGCCAATGGCCGAACCGACACCCTGGATGTCATTGAATGTGTTTTTGAGGCCAATGAAGCGCGTTCGCCGATTACCCTGCCGGCAGGAGCCTTTTTTACCACCGGACGTAGCAACGGCGCATGTTTACGCTTTAAAAATACCGAGTTTACCCACAACACTTCCAAATCTGGCAGCGGAATTGTATTTTATTCAGAAGAATTCCCACTCAAATACCTGATGGTCGATTCCTGCCGCTTTGACAGCAATTATTCTTTTTCCTGGAATCCTTCCGTTTCCGGACTATCGATCTCCATTTTTTCTGGCTATTACGATGGAGGCATCTTAAAATCGCGGTACGACATGCGGCACAATCAATTTTATCGGCACAAAGGCCCGATGATTGAACTGGCAATGTTGTCAAAAAACACGCTCGATTTTTCCTACAACGATTTTGTCAATAATTACAACTATTACCCTACGTTTGGTGGTGGATTTGCCATTTTGAGTGACACCATTTACATGGATGGCAATCATTTTATCGATAATCCGCGTTTGATTGCTTTCAATTTGACCGCTTATGCTTTTGCGCGCGCAACCAACAATATTTCTCGACGTTCTAATTTCAATTTGAATTGCAACATCACTCCTATTGTATTTGCGAACAATATATACGATGGTGCCAACGAACTGAATACCTTTTTCCCAGCCAACAAGGATGTGTATTGTGGCAATTTGGTGATCAATAATTTATTTGAAATTGAGGAAGATCCATTTTTACCGTTGCGCAAAAAATGGGTGTTTACCAATAACATTTTTGCCAATAACCGAAATCTTTTGACAACCAATCCAGCCAAACTTTACCAGGTTTTGCCATTCTACCACGATTCAGCCTATTTTCAGTATAATTTATTCGATTTTCCGGATTGTGACACCCTGGGTGCCAAATCGGTTTGTGGGGTAGGCAATATTTTTGGCGTGGATCCGATGCTTGCCGATACAGCAGCAGGCAATTACCAATTGTTGCCCTGCTCTCCTGCCTTTGATGCTGGCTCTAATACCCCCTATCAGACCTATAATATCTCCACCGATTTATTGGGACGCAACCGCATCAGCGATGCACGGGCTGACATGGGTCCCATAGAAGGCCAGCCGCTTACCTTTTCAGGCGCCCCACAAGTGCAGGCTGCTTGTACAGATACTTCCGGGGCTGTTTCCTTTCCGTTCGTGAATGGTTGTCCGCCTTACCAGTACCAATGGTCGAGCGGACCCAAAACCGGTCAAGGAGCAACAGGTTTGGCCGCAGGTACCTACCAATTTACCATCACCGACTATGAAGGACGCCTAGTGTACGCGTATGCCACCGTTGATGCAGCGCACCCACCCATGGTAAATGGGCAAACCACCGCTGCCAGTTGTGCTACCTGCGCCAATGGTAAAATTACCCTGCAAGTGAGCGGCACCAGTGCTTATCAGTATTTGTGGAGCAATGGCACGAAGAATATCAACTTATCACAAGTAATCCCTGGCGAATACACTGTAACGATAACAGACTCAGGATCATGTACTTATACATACACCTTCACGGTTCCATTTACAAGTGCCGTAACAGACGCACAAAACAATGGCGGCTTGCAAATGAGGCCGAATCCGGTGCAGACCCGCTTAAATGTGCAATGGACCGCCGAAAACGTGCAAAAAATTGCGGTTTATGATGTGTATGGTCGCTTGGTTCAAACAGAAAATGTTTCAGTTGGGCTACAAAACGCTGCAATCGATTTATCCGGCTTGGCCCAAGGGTGGTATTTCCTGCGCTTGGAAGGAGCAAACCGCATGTTGGGATTTGGCAAAGTGTTGGTGCTACCCCACTAAGCCCCCTATTTTGCACCAGAATACTGCCAAACCTTCCCGCGTTTTTCCTGGCGATTGGGCCGGTTGATGTTTTTCATATAAAACCATTCCCCTTGTACGCTTTCCTGGTTGAGCGTGAGGATCAGGTAGCCGTGGTGCATCAGATCCATAAAGCGTACATGGGGATTGGTTCCTTTTTTGGTAAAGCGCCGTTGGGCTATTTTAACCAAAAAAGGCTTTACATACTCATCATAATTGGCAGAAGTGATACTCGGGGTGGTAAATTCAATGCCCACAACCCCTTTTCCTGTTTTTTTATCATATTGTGTTGGATCCTGCGGCGCGCGCGTGAGGTCCATGACCCAACTGGTATGGCAATCACCGGTAACCACCACAATGTTTGTCATTTTTTGATCTTCAAAAAATCGAAACAAACGGTTGCGTTCGGCTGGATAACCGTCCCACATATCCATAAATTTCGGATTTTTGGGAAACACTTTTGAATTATCCAGGGACGACATTATGACCTGATTGCCGAGGATACGCCAACGTGCTTTGGATTGCTTCATGCCATTGGTCAACCATTCAAACTGTTCGTTACCAATCATATGGCGGCTTTCGGCGTTAAAATCAAGGTCTTTTGCCGATCCTGCTTGTTTGGTGCGGGCTTCCATCCGTTCATCGAGCATCCATAAATCGGCCAAACTGCCAAAAGAAAACTGGCGGTACAGTTTGTCGCCCGCGCGTTTGCGCACCGGAATCCACTCAAAATAAGCTTGTCGGGCGGCACTTTTTCGTTTAGACCACGCGCCTTCTTCTTTTTCCTGGTGGTTTTGCGCACCCTCGACGTAGGCGTCATTGGCAAATTCATGGTCGTCCCAAACATTAATAAACGGGAAACGTGCATGTACTTGCTGCAAATCAGGATCCAATCGGTATTGCGCATACCGCGCGCGATAATCGTCGAGGGCCACAATTTCTTTGGCTGGAGTGTGCTTGCGCGGCAGTTTTTTGTTGCCATATCCTCCCACCTGGTACTCATAAATATAATCACCCAGGTGCAAAACGACATCAATATCGGTGCGCTGCGCGAGCATGGCATAAGCATTGAAATAACCTGCTTCAAAATTGGAGCAACTTACAACCGCTATTTTCATCTGTTGAACATCGCCGAGTGGCGCTGTTTTGGTTCGGCCCACCATCGACTTTTTACCTTGATAATCAAAACGATAGAAATAAAAGGTATTAAATTCCAGCCCGCTTACATCTACCGTCAGGGACCAGTTTCGGCTTTCATCGGTGGTTGTAGTGCCCTTTTGCAACACCGTAGAGAACAAACTATCCTTTGATATTTCCCATCCAATTAAGGCAGGTAAATCGGTATCCGGGGTCAGTTTTGTCCAAAGCATCACAGATTCCGGGGTCGGGTCACCGGAGGCTACACCATGGTAAAAAGGTTTGAGTGCCGGATTATACGCCGGGGACAAATCCTTTAAATAGATTTTTTGGGCAGGAGCATTTAATGTGACGCAGAGCAACAATAAGATAAAAAAATATTTCATGAGAAACGAACAAGTTTAGAAACCAATCACAAATCTTTGTATTTCTGTCGGGATTCCCGGCAAAACTTGTTTTAAATTAAAGTAAATTGATTTCTGCATGCAGTTTTATCGGCACTACAAGGGCAATTATTACCAGGTTTTACACGAAGCGCAGCATTCGGAGACCGGGGAAAAACTGGTAATTTACCAGGCATTGTATGATACATTTGGCATATGGGCGCGGCCATACACCATGTTTCATGAAATGGTTACCTTGCCGGACGGAACTCAGCAACCCCGATTTGAACGCATAGATAATCTCATTGAAAAAACAGACAAACTAACATGATACGACTTGTACAAATTGCTTTTGGATGCCTTTTTGGGCTATTTTTCGCCCCATTTTTGTCTGCACAAGATACTTTTTCCATTGTAGCTGCCGATTCAACCACCCGACAGGTAGGCAGCGCAGGGGCTTCTTGTGTTGATTTATTCCAGTTTCCAGGTTTCAAAATCGACTTTTTAGGCGATTTGTTGCCCAATTTAGGCGCAATTAATACCCAGGCAAGTTACCTGGCGGCCAACCAGAACAATGCGCGCACCAGGATGAACGCCGGAGACAGTCCAGCCGAAATCATTACCTGGCTTAAAGGCAATGACGCTGGTTTTAATCCAGGGATACGACAATACGGCATTGTTGGGTTTACAGGCAGTGCGCTGAGTGCGGCAGGCTACACGGGCGTCAGCACCATGGATTACAAAAATCACATCACCAGCAATATTGGCGGCATTTATTATTCCATCCAAGGGAATATTTTATCCGGCCAGGCAATTCTGGATTCCATGGAGTATCGTTTTCGAAATGCTAATGGCGATTTGGCTTGTCGCCTAATGGAGGCACTACAGGGCGCTAAAAAAGTAGGAGCGGATACGCGCTGTGCGCCGAATGGCACTTCGTCCTTGTTTGCTTTTGTAAAAGTATCAGAGCCTTCAGATGCGTATAACAATCCATCTTTTGTACTTGGGGTAAAAACAGCCTCCAATGCTAAAAAAGAGCCGATTGACTCCTTGCAGGTCTTGTTTAACGCGGTTAAAAACTGTGTAACCAGTCCGGTTTCAACACTAAACTTGGAAGGTATCGACCTGCAAATATTCCCCAACCCAGGCTCCAACATCATCCACGTAAGAACAGCCATCCCTGTCACACAAGGCACTTGTCGGGTGATGGATGCGAAAGGCGTGGTCGTTTATGCCGATCAATTCACGACAGAAACCAGCCTTCAGACTGGAAATTGGCCCAAAGGCGTGTATTTTTTGCGTTTGCAGTGTCGGGAAGGGTATGTTTTGAAGCAGTTTATGGTGCAATAAGTTTCCGAGGTGACACCTTCCCGAGGTGACACCTTCCCGAGGTGACACCTTCCCGA
>JBBAVI010000113.1:0-18377 GCA_040397785.1 Saprospiraceae bacterium
CTAGCCCAAAGCAGGATGAAAAAATGAGTGCGCATGCGCTAAAATTTATTTTGAATGAATGAGTACGTTGTGTTTAGGGGTATATTTTTATGCAATTATTGATCTAAAAACAAAAATTAAATTAAACTTTTGCTGACGCTCAGAACGTTTTATGCACGCGATTATTGCACCTTTTAGAGCAGGGCGCGGTACGTTTTCAACGTCATTAATTAAACTTATATAATTTTTTTACTTACCTTTGTTTTATTTTAATCCCCCCCAACTTTAATCAAATTCCCTCAATCGATGATTTCCTGCTTTTGTACATGGCTTTTGTGGGCCATGGGCGGTTCCTTGCAACTTGCTTCAAGTGTAGCACCCTCGCCCCATTTATGGTATCCTGTGTTGCAGGATACACTCCCACCCGGTGCGCCTGCGCCCTGTTTGAGTGGTGTGATCAATCAATATACACCGGTACTTGGTTTTGGCTGTGACAGCAGCACCCTTTCGGTGGGTTCCAGTTCGGGCTTTGGCGTGGGCGACGAAGTGGTATTGGTGCAAATGCAGGTTCCGCAAGTGGATATTTCCAATACCAGCGCGTTTGGGACCCTTTTAAATACGGTTTCTATTGGAAATTATGGCTTCAATCGGGTATTAAGCATAAATGGCAATCAGGTTCAGCTGCAATTTGAACTCCAGGAATCCTATGATTTAAGTGGCAAAGTACAATTGGTACGGGTGCCCGAGTACGATTCGGTGACTGTTTGCAACTTAACTTGTTTGCCTTGGAACGGGGTCACGGGCGGTATTTTAGCCCTGGATGTTAAAAGTTGGCTTAATTTGAGTGGCAATATCGATGTTTCTGCCGCTGGGTTTCGGGGTGGGGTAGTGGAGCCCAACCTGATACCATGGGTATTTGGGGAAATGCAATATGCCTATCCGCCCCTGAGTACACTTGCCGGACAGAAAGGGGAAGGAATTGTTCGAATACCCTTGGAGTTCAGTTACGGTCGCGGTCGCGCGGGTAATGGCGGTGGCGGTGGAAATGCCCACAACGGCGGCGGCGGCGGCGGTGGAAATGCTGGCAATGGAGGCGATGGCGGTCTGGAAATCAGCAATTTGCCCAATTTACCAGCCCCCAATACGAATGGAATTGGCGGACAAGGTTATTTCGGCTTCCAAGCCAATAAAATACTGATGGGCGGCGGCGGCGGCGGCGGACACGCCAATGATGCACTGGGTTCGGCGGGTGGTGCCGGCGGCGGTATTATTTTAGTAAAAGCGGGGACGATTCAGTCCAATGGTTTTCAAATATTGGCAAATGGAGAAGATATACCAGGGGAGGTTGAACACAACGACGGCCAAGGTGGTGGCGGCTCCGGCGGAACAATTGTCCTGGATTTTAACCAATTAATCGGTCCGCTTTCCTGTGTATTGCGGGGCGGCTCCGGCGGTTCCAATCCGTACACACCCGATTTTCAAATTCATGGTCCAGGCGGCGGCGGCGGTGGTGGAAAGTTGTTGTGTACGAAAAATACGAATGGCATTATAGCCGATCTTTCGGGTGGTCAAAATGGTTTGACGAGCCAGGGGCTTACCAATGGCGCGTTTCCGGGCGGAACTGGCTCTATTTTAAGCAACGTGCAGGTGTCGGCCAGTACAGTACCGGCTTACCCGATTTCACCCAATTACAGTTTGGCTTTGTTGCAACCTACTTGTCCGGGAAGCATCGATGGACGTATTGAAGTGCTGCAATCAACCGCAAAAGCTTGGCGTTTAAACCAGGACGCTTGGCAAAACCAACCTGTCTTTGATAGTTTAGGTCCGGGTTTATATCAAATTTCCTTGCTATTTTCGGGAGGCTGCACCTTAGATACCACCGTCCAGTTCTTGGAACCCATCCCGATGCAGGATAGTCTACTTAACTTTTCAGACGAAACTTGTTTGGCGGGTGGCAGCATTAGTATTGCCGGGATACAGGGCGTTGCGCCATTTGAATACCAGATCAACAACAATGCCTGGCAAAATAGCGGCAATTTTCCCAATTTATTGCCTGGCGCATATGTGTTGCATGTTCGGGATGCGCGCAATTGCAGTACCAGTACTTTTGTGTCTATTGCTCCGCACCCAGTGCCACCTGTGCCCATGTTACAGGCACGCGCGGGTTGCCTGGGCCTGGGGACCATTGAGGTCGGACAAACGCAAGCGCAAAATATTAGTTTAAACGGTGGAGTGGGGCAGGTAGGACCAGTATTTCCCGATTTGTTGCCTGGAAATTACCAAATTCGCCTGCTTTTCCCGGATGGTTGCACGTTCGATACGACCCTATTTTTAGCAGCAATTCCGCCCTTAAAAGACAGTGTATGGAGTATTATGCCAGCAAATTGTGTCATGGGCGGCCAACTGGTGGTGGAAGCAATGGATGGAGTGCCGCCGTACACGTTTCAATTAGACAATGGGGTGGCGCAGTCCAACGGAATTTTTAACAATTTATCGCCCGGTACCGTGCTGGTGCAAATTCAGGATTCGCTGGGCTGTACCCTTAGTTTGACCCGAGAAATTGCCGCTCCTGTACCGTTGGAAGGGGGCATTGTTGATTCAAGTGGCATTACGTGCCTGCAAAAAGCCCAAATTACCGTGATGGGGAATTTGGGCACGCCCCCTTATGCCTATCAAATAGATGGTGGGGCTTGGCAAACCTCCACCAGTTTTACCGAAATCAATGCGGGCACCCACGTATTGTATTTCCGCGATGCAGGTGGTTGTACGGATAGTTTGACGGTTTATTTTCCAGCAGTCGTACCAGTACGGGATACCTTGTTGGTATTGGAGCAGCCGGACTGCATCAAAAATGGACGTGTAATCCTGGATGCTTATGCTGGTACTGCCCCGTTTGTTTTTCAAATAGAGGGTGGGGCTTGGCAGTCTAGTGGACAGTTTACGGATTTACCGCCGGGTGCGTATGTTTTTAAGGTGCGGGATGCTTTAGGTTGTGTGGATAGTTTGTCTTGTACCCTTTTCCCGCCGCTGGTACCCTTGCCGATGCAGGTTGCAGTTTTTCCAGCCTGCCAACAAATGGCGCGGATAGAAGTGCAGCAAAGTCAGGCGCAAGGATATCGGTTAAATCAGGGCGCTATCCAATTGGATTCGGTTTTTAGTGGTTTAACACCGGGCACCTATTTTCTTGAAATCCTGTTGCCGCAAAATTGCAAGTTGGATACGACCATTATTGTTCCGGCAGCACCCAGCTTGGGGGATACGATTTTAGCCGTTCGCGCGATTACCTGCGATACCTTGGGTGCTTGTACGGTGCAACCTTTGGGCGGAACAGGGCCATTTTTATATCAATTAAATCCAGGTTTTTGGCAAAATACGGGTTATTTCCAAGATTTATCGGCCGGTAGTTATACGTTTCGTGTACAGGATGCCTTGGGTTGTATAGCCACCGATACGTTTTCAATTTTACCTTACATCCCTTTAAACGGGCAAATAGACCAATTAATAGGAGACCAATGTAACCGTGCAGATGGGGCAATTGAACTTTCTGTTTATGGAGGAACGCCGCCTTATGTGTACCGATTGAACGGCGCGCCGGCGCAATCGGCACCTGTTTTTGAAGGGCTGCCCGCCGGGCTATATACCCTGGAAGTGATCGATGCGGCCGATTGCAGGCTGTTTTTGACGGTTGAGGTCCCTAATTTGGGCGACACGGCTTTTACGCAGGAAGTGGTTCAATTGTTTGAAGGGGATAATTATGTTTTGCCCGATGGTCGGCGTATTTTCAAATCAGGCACCTTTGTATTTCAAAATCAGACTATTTTAGGGTGCGACAGTACGCATGTTATTATTTTGCAGGTATTTCCTCGAAATGTTTATGTTCCGAATATTTTTTACCCAAATTCCGGTAAAGAGAATGCATTTTTTACCATTTTTTCAGATGCATCCTTAGAAGCCATTAGTCGGTTGTCCATTTATGATCGTTGGGGTGAGTTGCTTTTTGATGCGCGGGAAATGGCGCCTAACCAGGAAAGTATGGGTTGGGATGGAACGTTTAGGGGGAAAAGCATGGAGACGGGGGTATATGTTTGGTTAGCTACCCTTCGATTTGTGGATGGGGTAGTATGGACATTGAAGGGCGATCTAACCTTATTTCGGTAATAAAAGTTTAATACAGAAAAAAGTACGGCTTGATTTTTTCCTATGTTTAAGAGAAGGCACGGTTTTTGGAAGAGGTAGTTTGCTGATTTTTTTTTAAAAGCTGCCTGAAATGTGTTTTTTTTTCCAGTAGTGCGTACATTCGTTCTTAAGTGTACATAAAAGCGCTGTTGGATTTCCAATAATCGCAGAGCCTACATTCGCGGTTTCCTGCATATTGATTTTAAATGCGAACGATGTATAACGAACAACCGATTTTAAAAGAGGTGATTAATCCTGGAAGATTCCCTTTAAAACACGAATTCATGAAGAAAATTGATACCATTTGTATTATCGATGATGATGAAATATATCAATTGTTTACTAAAAAGGCCATTCAAAAGCTGGATATAAGCAAGCGTACCTTATCATTTTACAATGGTGAAGACGCGATCAATTATATTAAAAATTTGATTCAGACCGACGAGCATCTCCCCGATATTATCTTGTTGGATATAAACATGCCTTTTATGGATGGATGGCAGTTTATGGATGAGTTTATGAAGATTAAAGAGCAACTCAAACAGAAAACAACCATTTACATTGTGAGTTCCTCCATCGCGCCATCGGATAAAAGTCGAGCCGTAGGTTATGAAGAAATCGCTGGTTACATCAGCAAACCTGTTGAAACCGACACCTTGCTCAAAATTATTCAGCTTAAGTTAGAGGAGCATTGAGCACACCCAATAATCCAAAAGCAACCAAAACTCAAAATTTAAAACCCATTGCTGGCGCACGCATGGCGCTTGTTGGTTTAAAATGATGCTTCATGGAAAAAATTGAAACAATTTGTATCATTGATGACGACGAAATTTATCAGTTGTTCACTAAAAAATCTGTTTTACGGATCAATGATCGTTATGAAATCCTTTCCTACATCAATGGACGGAATGCTGTGCAGGGTTTGCAACAGCGGCTTGATGCCAATACGGCGATGCCTGATTTGATCTTGCTGGATATCAATATGCCCGTGATGGATGGATGGCAATTCATGGAAGCTTTTTTAGCAATGAAACCCCAAATACAAAAAGCAATTACGATTTACATTGTGAGTTCCTCGATCGCTCCGAGTGATAAAGACAAGGCAAATAGTTACGCAGCGATTGCTGGTTTTATTAGCAAGCCTTTGGATATAGAGACGCTTCAAAAACTATTACATGTCTAGTAAGCGCCGCCTGAAAGGCAGCATTCATTGTCATGCTGAGCGCTGATTATCCATGATTTAGGCCGAAGGCCAAGCACAAAACAATACAGCGTGAAGTATAAATACCGTTCAATAATCGTTTTTAATCAGCCTTCGCATGGAAAGTGGTCATTCAAATACTATTAGATTGAATGCATCGGATTACCGTTATCAGTATCTTTTCGAAAATGCTACAGATGCGGTCCTGATTTTTGAGCCATATTCGGAAATCATCCTGGATGCCAATCAAATGGCCTGTACGATGTATGGTTATGAACGCTCAGAACTGGTGGGATTATGCTTAAAGCACATGACAAAAAATGTGGAACAAGGTGAAGCCGAAATTCAAAAACTGCTGCAACAACTTACCGTTCAAAACTACGAAACCAGGCAATACCGCAAAGATGGTACTGTCATCGACCTGCTGATCAACTCCTCGATCATAGAATTTGATGGGAGAGCGGCGATACTTTCTATCAATCGTGATGTAAGTGCACGCAAAAAAGCCGAAGAAGCACTGCATAAATCGGAAGCTAGCCTAAGAACCATTTTTGAAAATACAGATATCGGATATATTCTTATGTCAGATACCCTGCATATTCGTTCGTTCAACCGGCCAGCAAGCCTGTTCCTCTATCGAAAACATAATCTAATATTAAAAAAGAATGATCTGCTATTTGATTATTTCCCCGCCGAACGGATCGCCGGGTTGAAACTCATGCTACAATCGGTACTGGATGGGAAAACCATGGAATATGAACGTAATCTGTTTTTAAACAATAAAGAAGAATTTTGGTACGCGGTAAAATTTACGCCGGTTGTAGGCCAACATAACAAAGTAACGGGTGTGGTCATGATGATCGAGAATATCACCGACCGCAAATTGAATGAAATTGCTTTACAACGGTCTTTGAAAGAAATTTCAGATTATAAATTTGCCCTGGATGAGTCTTCTATCGTTTCCATCACCAATCCGAAAGGCACGATCACTTATGTGAATGCCAATTTTTGTAAAATATCCAAGTTTTCAGAGGATGAGTTGCTGGGTACCAACCATAATATCGTCAATTCGGGCTTTCATCCCAAAGCTTTTTTTCGCGATTTGTGGAATACCATTGCCAGTGGGAAAATTTGGAAAGGTGAAATTCGAAACAAAGCCAAAGATGGGAGCTATTATTGGGTAGATAACACCATTGTGCCGTTTTTGGATACCCAAGGCCGTCCATATCAGTATATTTCTATTCGAATTGAAATTACAGAACGCAAATTGGCTGAAATTGAGTTGCAAAAGTCGTTCAACCTTGCAACCGACCAAAACAAGCGCCTCCTGAATTTTTCTTACATCGTTTCGCACAACCTGCGCTCGCATGCCAGTAATATCAAAACAATTCTGAGATTTTTACAAGAGGCAAGCGATCCGGAAGAACAACAAATGATGCTCAACCACCTGCAAACCGTGGCAACCCGCCTCGATGAAACCTTGCACAACCTCAATGAAGTGGTTTCTATTCAACAAAATGACAATTTGCAAATTGAGTCGCTAGATTTAAACGAATATTTGCAAAAAACACTGTTGTTGTTACAAGAACAAATGCTTGCAAAAAAGGCGCAGATTAAGTGCAATATCCCGTCTGCAATAGTAGTGCAATACAATCCTGCCTATTTGGAAAGTATCCTGTTCAACTTTGTTTCCAATGCGATCAAATACAGCCACCCAGAACGAATACCAGAAATTACGATTCTTTTTTCTGATACCCAATCGCATAAAGTGCTTCAAATTTCGGATAATGGAATGGGTATAGACCTAGAAAAAAACGGCGATAAACTATTTGGGATGTACAAAACTTTCCACGGAAATGCCGATGCAAAAGGACTGGGGCTGTTCATCTCCAAAAATCAAATAGAAGCCATGGGGGGAAGTATAGAAGTACAGAGCCAGGTAAATATCGGTACTACATTTACTATTTACATTCAATAAACGCATACAATAGCCTTGTTTTCGCTAAAATTTTTAAAAAATAACATGACAATGTAGTTAGTGGCACAAGAATTGTTTGTGCAGGTTTGGCTTAACAAGCTCTGTTCATGAAAAAAGCATCACCTACATACCATATAGAAAAGGAAGTGTCCACTGATCAAAGAGGATTACCCCACAATGGCACCTCTGTTCTGGCGTCTGTTTCCGCTTTTGAATTGGACTGCTTACTCCAGGAGATGGAAGCGCTCCGTATCCAATTTGAGACGCAAAAAATGGAATTGGAAACCGCGCACCAAACCATTGAAACGCTGCGGAAGCAGGAATTTATACCAGACAAACCCTCTCAAAGTGATGTTACCTTGCAAGAAATCAACCAACGCTTTGTGGTTGCCGCCGATTCTGCAGGCCTGGGGGTTTGGGAGTATAATTTAAAAGACAATTCACTCATTTGGGATGCAGTGATGTATCAGGTTTTTAACGTAGAACCCGATGAATTTGAAGGTGTTTATGAAGCATGGGCTGCTTGTGTACACCCGGAGGATATTGAAAAAGCATCGGCTGAATTGCAGGCTACGATACGTCAGGAAAAGGAGTTTAATACATCTTTTCGCATTATCTGGAAATCTGGCGAAGTACGCTTTATCAAGGCAGATGCCCGGGTCGTAAACGACGCCCAAGGGGTTCCTCACAAAATAATCGGCATCAATTACGATATAACCTCGCTTAAAAACGCCGAATTGGCCTTAAGCAAGTCTTTAGATCTGGTTACGGAGCAAAATAAAAGACTGCTCAATTTTTCCTACATCGTTTCCCACAACTTACGTTCGCATACCAGCAACATCAAAGCCATTTCCAATTTTCTTTATGAAGACGAAAGGGACCCGGAAAAACAGGAAATGTTTGGTCATCTTCTGAATGTTTCGAATCGATTGGATGATACCTTGCACAACCTGAATGAAGTTGTTTCTATTCAAACGGATATTAACTTACTGGTCGAACCGCTTAATTTGACGCATTATCTCGAGCGTGCCAAGGAAATACTCAAAGTGGCATTTGAAAGCAAAGATGCTTTGATTGTCCAAAATATAGATCCTAATTTGGAGGTTTTGTACAATCCTGCATACCTGGAAAGTGTTTTGTTAAATATTCTATCGAATGCCATCAAATATAGCCATCCCGATCGCCCGCCCAGGATCGAACTGAGTGCGGTTTATTCGGACAAACAATTGGTGCTTCATATTCAAGATAATGGAATGGGTATTGACATGGAAAAGCATGGTGACAAGGTTTTTGGTATGTATAAAACCTTCCACAGCAACGCTGACGCACGTGGCATTGGGTTGTTTATTACTAAAAATCAAATTGAGGCTATGGGTGGTTCCATTTCCGTGGAAAGTGTACCCAATGAAGGCACTTGTTTCTCCATCCACTTTGCTTAATCTTCGTCTTCGTCTGCTGTTTCTGCGTTTGTATCAGCAGATGCCTTGCTGTCGGGTGCAGGAATAGGGGTAAGCATCGGCAAATCAATCCAAAGCGCTTCTTCCGGCGAAATCGCCCCAATGCGCAAAAAACCACCTGATGCCTTTGCGGTTTCTTCGGCGAGTTTTACAAAGCCGTGGTACAAACCATGGGCAATTTCGGGTGATAATTTTGCCAAAATGGGGTTAAGACGCGCCAATTGCTCCACAATGATGGGGTTGCGTGCAGCGGGTTCTTCCGGGAATTCATTCATATACCCATTGAGCTTTACCCAGAAAATTTCGGAAACTACCCGATAAAATTCGTTTAAATCCTTGGGTGTATTGTAGGTGCGGGAGCGCAACAAGCGCTCCGACCAAGTGCGTTCTTCCTGATCCAGTTCGCCATCGGAACCGGCAATCAATATGGTGATGAGGGCTGGTGCGTCTACCAGGGTATCAAATTCTTCTGCCGTGAGGTGGTTGAAACCGTCAATAAGTGTCCACATATACAATCTTGCTAGCTTAAAAATGCTTTAATCGCCTTCAATTGGCTGCGTAAAATTAGCTTAGTTTGTTTAAAGAAAAAAGGGCTTCCGGTTATTTATACGCAACCGCAACGGGTTTTGTGCAATTTGACTTGAACGGTCAAAATAATTTGCCCAAAACCGATCGCGCTGGCACGTTACCGAAAGCCCTTGTAATCAGGCCTTTATTTACCGAACAATGGTCACATCGCCTTTCATGAGCAGTTTTTGACCACTTTCCAGTTCTACTTCTGCCCACCAAATAAACACTGCCGGATTGAGTGGTTGCCCCTGAAAGGTGCCATCCCAACCGCTTTTGGTAACGTTGGGTAAAATATCCTTTACTTGGAAAATCTGGGTGCCCCAACGGTCATAAATTTGCATCGAATTGATCTTTTTTACGGTTTTTTCTCGTGCAAACAGCAGGAATACGTTGTTTTCATTCGAACTCAAGTCCGGATTGATCACATTGGGTGCCCAAATATCCGGGTCGGAAACGCCGACCAATATTTTTGCCCGGTCCTCACAACCATCCTTATTGATAATTAACACCGTATATTCCGTATTGCTGAATGGACGCGCCAAAACTACATTCGGTTTGTTGGTTAGGGTGAGCGTGTTCATCGGCGACCAAATGATGGTATCGATTTCCTGCAACGGAATGTTCAGGTTGGCCGTCAAGGTGGCCGATTCACCAAACGCCAGTGCGATGGTGCCAGGCAGGTCTACTTGTGGCTCCAAAGGCACCGGGAATACCAGGGTTTCATCATATTCGCAACCATTCACATCTTGAACGACCAATTGATAGGAGCCAGGCTTTAATTGGGTGAAGGCTGATGCAGACAAAAACTGATTTCCACCATCAATCGAATATAGGTAAGGCCCAACACCACCTGTAATTTCCTCAAACATAATGCTACCCAGTTGATTTCCACAAGCAGGCGGGTCGCTGGAAAATAAAATGTCGGAAGGGAAATTGGTATTGCGGGTTACGATGGTCGCATCTTCGGAAGTGCAACCGGTGCTCAAGTTGGTTACCGTCAGTTGATAAGTACCAATGGCATTAACGATTGGCGCATCCGTGTTGGCACCCGATAAGATATTGCCATCGGCTGTGCCCCATTGATAGGCAAAATTTGCACCATTGGAAGATCCATTTGCACTTAATGCATCCGAATTGATGGAACAGGTTAATTCAAAGCCGTTTCCAGCTTCTGCAATGGGTAATAGTACATTTTCGGTAACGGTTGCACTCGCCGCGCTGGTACAGCCATTCAGGTTGTTGCTTACCGTAATCTGGTAGGTTCCGGGCTGCTCCACCAGAGGCGTTAGGCTGGTACTGCCACTTACGAGGCCTGGTCCCGACCAACTATAAGAATATTGAGCACCCGCACTGGTACCGACTGCATTGATATATACTTGTTTGATTTTACAGGTCAACACGTCCGGGTTGGCAATTGCGATGGTAGGCGCGGTGGTATTGGGTAAAATTTTGACCGAATCTTTTGCGGCGCATCCGTTGTATAAATCGGTGGCTGTGAGGTAGTAAGTACCAATCACATTGATCAAAGGATCGGGCGTCGTATTCCCGGAAAGGATTCCTGGGCCCGTCCAGGCGTAACTCACACCGTTGATCCCTCCATTGGCTGTGCCACTGAGCGATAAACTGGTAATTGCGCAGGTCAATTGACTGGTTGCACCTGCATCGACTACCGGTGGGATAATATTTTGTGTTACCGTAACGCCCGCAGTTTCTGTACAACCGGTAATCGTGTTGGTTACCAACAAGTTGTATGTGCCTGCTTTGTTCACATTGGGCGTGAGGGTCGTATCGCCATCCAATATTTTACCATTTGCGGTCGTCCATTGGTACACAAAATTGTTTCCAACACTGCTACCCGTTCCGCTAAGGGGGAGCGCTTTGACCGAGCAGGTTATTTCGCCCACCACGGCGCTCGCTGCAAGCGGGGACGTAACATCTTCAAGTACAAGCACGGCATCGGTTTGGGTACATCCGTTGAGGAGGTCTGTCACCAGTAACTGGTATGCACCTGGATCGCCAATTGTAGGACTTAAGGTGTTGTTTCCACTGATAATTTGGCCATTGGTGGTGGTCCATAAATAGATGAACTGGTTGGGACCAGGACTGCTGCCTGCACCATCCAGTTGGAGGGATGTTACGGCACAGGTCAGGGTTGGGCTTGCTCCGGCCTCGGCAATGGGCAAGGTAATATTTTCATTTACAACCACAGAAGCGATTGCGGAACAACCATTTTGTGCATTCGATACCGTCAATTGGTAAGTCCCGGGCGCTCCAACGGTTGGGGTAAGGGTATTGGCACCCAACAAGATTAAGCCGTCAGGGGTATTCCAATTATAGGCAAATTGCGGTCCGGCGCTACTGGCGCTGCCGTTTAAGTCCAGCGACAAAACCGCACAAGTTAGCGTTGGTGCCAGACCCGCATCGGCCTCCGGTGTATTTTGGTCGCGGATAATTTGTACCGTTGCCGTAGCGGTACAGCCGTTGCTTTGGTCAGTCACTGCTAGGGTGTAAAAGCCCGATTGATCAATTTGTGGCATCAAGGTCGTGCCGCCATTCAAGATTTGACCATTGAGGGTTTCCCAATTATAGGTGTATTGGCTGCCCTGGCTAGAACCATTTCCATTGAGCATAAGAATGGGGTTCAGACAGGAAATAACCGCTGGATTACCCGCATTTGCTACCGGGGGCGTAATATTCAGGTTAACATTGACAGTAGATACCGCTTTGCAATTGTTGGCATTATTAAAAATGGTCAAGGTGTAAATGCCTGGCGCATTTACAACGGGTGCAAGGCCATTGGCCCCCGACACAATATTGCCGTTTGGTGTTGTCCAATTGGTTATAATCGTCGTTCCCTGGGTTGAGTTACCACCACTCAAGGTCAATTCCTGCACAACGCAGTTGAGTTCACCAGTAACATTCGCAGTTGCAACGGGCACATTGGCATCTTTATTAACCACCACCAAATCGGAGGCAGTACAGGCATTGTTTACATTGGTAATCACTAAATTGTAGGTGCCGGGTGCATCCACAACCGGGTTAAGGGTGTTGCTGCCGATTGCAATATTACCATCCGCTGTTGTCCAGGTATAGGTAAATGGCGTACCAGTACTGCCACTGGCACCGAGGGTAACCGTAGGATTCGTACAGGTGATTAAGCCCGGGTTCCCCGCATCTGCAATTGGGAATACGACATCTTGGGTGATGACTACCGAATCAAGTGACGAGCATCCATTCGTGACATTGGTGGTTATTAATTTGTAAAGACCAGGTGCCGTAATGGTTGGCGTAAGAGTATTGGCCCCAGATGCGATGGAACCATTCAAGGTGCTCCAGTTGTACACAAACAAAGGCCCTGTGCTTGAGCTGTCCCCTTGAAGGGTAATCGTCAAATCATCACAGTCCAACTGACTGCCCGGGCCTGCCTCGGCAATGGGCAGTACAATATCTTGTGGAATGGTTACTGCGGAAAGGGCAGTACAGCCGTTGGTCGTGTTGGTTACTTGTAGTTCATACAAACCAGGTTTGTCTACCACCGGCGTCAGCGTATTGTCGCCTGAAATAATTCCAGGGCCCGTCCATTGGTAAATAAATGGGTTCCCGGAACTGGAACTGGTGCCATTTAGCGTAATTTTATCTATTGTACAAGTGAGTGTATTGGGAACACCCGCTGCTGCGGTTGGTACACTGGCATCTGCTGTTACGGTGGTGGTTGCGACCGTAGTGCATCCATTGACCGTGTTCGTAACCAATAAATCGTACACACCGGTTGCATTCACCAAAGGGTTCAGGGTAGTTTGTCCTGAAAGGAAATTGCCATTAACGCTGCTCCAATTGTAGGTAAAAATACTCCCTGTGCTGGAGCCTGTACCGTTCAAACTCAAAGAAGGTTGGCTGCAACTCAGGATGCCTGCGGGTGCTACAACGGCCATTGGATTTATATAATTGGTACCGATCACAACCGAAGCCGTGGTGGTACATCCGTTTTGCAAATTCACGACCGACAAATCATACACACCCGGCGCATTTATAATCGGCGTGAGGGTATTTGTGCCCGAAACAATGTTGCCATTTGGGGTCGACCATACATAAGCAAACTGATTCCCCTGAGAAGAGCTGATTCCGCTGAGGGTAATTTGCCCGATCGCACAGGTAAGGTCTGCCGGAGCACCCGCATTGGCCTGGGGAAACACCTGACTAGTAGTAACGGTTACCGCTGCGGTTTGGGTGCATCCGTTGTCATTGTTCGATACAAGTAATTGATATACACCGGGTTCACTCACCGTTGGGTTCAGGGAGAGGTTGCCTGAAACGATGTTGCCATCCTGGGTGGTCCACACATAAAAGAATTCCGGACCCTGGGAAGATCCCGTGCCGTTCAATTCAAGTTGTGGAAATTGGCAGGTCAAAATGCCATTTGCCACGGCGGCCGCGGCCGGGGTCGTGATGTTTTTGGTCACGACCACAGACAAAGTTGCAGTACAGAAATTATCCTCGTTGGTGATCACCAGTTTATACGTTCCTGGCTGATTGATTTCCGGGGTGAGGGTGCTGGCGCCATTTAAAATATTGCCACCCACGGTCGTCCATTGGTACACACCTGCCAAACTGTAGGTTGAGCCCGTTGCATCCAATTCCACGGTGGTGAAGTTGCAATTCAGTTCTTGGGGAGGCGCAATGACCGGAATGGGGTAAATTATATTGTCGGCAACAAATACCTCCGCTTCATCCGTGCATCCATTGGCAGTATTGGTTACCAACAGGGTATAAAAACCTGCTTCGTTTACTTTGGGCTTCAAAGTATTGCCACCGGAGACAATGTTCCCTGGATTGGCCGTCCATTGGTACGTGAAAGTAGCGCCCGTAGAGGTGCCGGCACCATTGAGTTCTACAACCCCATTGTTTTGGCAGTTCAATTCAAGGTCCGGGCCGCCCACAGCGTTGGGGAAATTTTGATTGACGGTAATATTCACCGTGCTTTGAGCTGTACAGCCATTGCTTGTATTGATTACCACCAGGCGATATTGACCACCTTCGTTAATCTCTGGAGATAAGGTGTTTTCGCCACTTAAAATATTGCCCGAAGTGGTCGACCATTCGTACACAAAATCGGGGCCGGTGGATCCACTTCCACTCAAAATCAGGGTGGGCACCTGGCAACTAATTTGTCCACCCGGACCTGCATTGGCTACAGGAGCTATAATATTCTGTGTTACAACCACTTGGTTTACCGCAGTGCAACCACTTTCGGTATCGGTGATCGTTAGTCTATAGGTGCCTGGCTTATTGATGGTCGGGTTGTCGGTATTGCCACCACTGATAATGCCTCCTGCCGGCGTGGATGACCAATTATATGTGTAATTTCCGCCTTGGGAAGATCCTGTGGCATCCAGGTTTATTTCCGGCGTTGCACAAGTCAGCACTTCCGGTGGCGCAATGAGGGCTACCGGTGTATTAAAGTTTTCCGTAATTTCTACAATGTCTTCACTGGTGCATCCATTGGCGGTATTGGTAACCAGCAAGGTGTAAAAACCGGCTTGGTTTACGGTGGGCGTATAAGTGTTGGCACCGGAAATGATGTTTCCCGGATTGGGGATCCATTGGAACGAAAATCCGTTGCCAAGGGAGCCACTGCCCTGAATCACCCGGGTAGGGTTGATGCAGTTCAACTCAAGACTAGGGCCTGCACTGGCAACTGGGAAATTCTGATTCGCATTGACCGTCACCGTCACCGACCTGGTGCAACCGTTGGTGGTATTGGTTACCACCAGGGTGTATGCGCCCGGTTGGTCGATTACCGGATTGAGCGTTGTTTCGTCGCTTACGATATTGCCGTTGCCTGTCGTCCATTCGTAGGTAAAATTGCTTCCGGTAGAAGACCCAGTGCCGTTTAAGGTTAGTTGCGGGTTCTGGCAAGTAAGCGTTGGGGGAGTTGCCGCAACTGCTGTAGGCAATGTCAGGTTGGCCACCACGGTGACCGTTGCGGTTGCGGTGCAATTGTTATCTGCATCGGTTACGGTCAGAGTATACGTTCCGGGCTGATCAACGCTTGGGTTGAGGGTGTTGCCGCCGCCATTAATGCCCCCGGATGGGCCCGACCAATTGTATACAAAGTTGCCATTTTGGGAGGATCCTGATCCGTCGAGGGTAATTTCCGGGTTGTTACAATCTACTGTAATCGGGGGCGCAATGTCTGCAATCGGCAAGATTATATTGCCTGATACCGTAACCGATTCTTCGTTGGTACAGCCGTTGGTGGTGTTGGTAACCACGAGGTTATACGTTCCTGCTGCGTTGACTTGCGGATTGAGCGTGGTGGTGCAGCACACAAAATTGCCATCCGTTGTGGTCCATTGGTAGGTAAAATTAGCACCCGTGGAAGTTCCATTGCCATTCAGCGTAACTACGGGCAAATTGCAACCAATGTTGGCAGGCGTATTGATATTGACATTGGGCGGTGTAATGTTTTGATTTACTGCTACGGAGGCTATTCTGGTACAACCATTTGTTAAATCTGTTACCTGGATCAAGTAAACACCCGGCTGGTCAATCACTGGATTCAGCGTAGTTTCACCGCTAACGATATTTCCAGCATTGGTCGTCCATAAGTATTCAAAGTTGGAGCCGCTGGAAGAACCTACGCCGCTGAGGGTTAATTCAGTGACTGTACAATTCAGAATGCCAGTATTCGTAGCAACAGCGGTGGGTAAGGTCTGATTCAAAGAAACCGTAACACTGGCAGTTGCGGTGCAATTATTATCCGCATTGGTGACTGTTAGAATATAGGTTCCTGCAAGGTCTACACTTGGATTCAAGGTATTGCCCCCGCTGTTAATGCCACCCGCAGGTCCCGACCAGTTGTAGGTAAAATTGCCCCCTTGAGAGGATCCGGAGGCATCGAGGGTGATTTCAGGTTCGAAACAATTGACCACATTGGGCGGTGCAATCGTTGCCATGGGCGGCACAATATCGCCGCTTACCGTAACACTTTCTTCATTGGTACACCCATTGTTGCTGTTGGTGACCAGCAAAGTGTAGGTACCTGCCTGGTTCACTTGCGGATTTAAGGTGTTGGTGCAACATACAAAATTACCGCCACTGGTAGTCCATTGGTAACTGATTCCTGCACCTATTGCCGTACCGTTTCCATTCAAGGTAATGGTAGGCATGGTGCATCCAATATTGGCGGGTGTATTGATGTTTACATTGGGAGGGGTATTGTTTTGAACGACATTGACAGAAACGGCCCTGGTGCATCCATTGTCGGTATTGGTCACCGTTAAAACATACAAACCGCCCGTATTGATTTGAGGTTCGAGGGTTGTTTCGCAACAAACAAAACCTGGCCCGCTCCAGGCATACGTAAAATTGGCTCCCTGGGATGACCCTGTCGCGTTCAAAGTCAGTTCGGGGTTGGCACAGGTTACTTGGGCAGGCGGTGCAATAACTGCTGTGGGTAAAGTCGTGTTGGCTGCGATGGTTACAGATGCCGTTATGGTACAGTTGTTATCGTCGGTCACAGTCACGGTATAGTTTCCTCCAGCCGTGAAAACAGGGTCTTCCTGGGTAGAACCACTACTCCAAAGAAAATCGTAAGAAGGGCTGCCACCACCCACTTCCAGATCTGCATTGCCTTGCGGATTGTTACAATCAATGTTCAGGCTTCCTATGATGGTGGCGGTCAGTTGTGGCGGCGTGGTAAGGGTTATTTCATTGGTCGTGGTACAACCGTTGCCATTTGTAACCGTAACCGAATAGGTATTTGGTCCGAGGTTGCTCAGGTTGGGTGTGGTCGCGCCATTACTCCAAACATAAGTAAAAGGGGCGCTCCCGCCGCTGGCCGTAGAGGTAATGGAACCATTATTAATGCCAAAACAGGGCGGATTCGTTGGCGTTTGGGTGAGGGTAATCGTAATATCGGCCAGGTTGACGCTTCCGGTGGCCGTTCCGGTGCATCCGTTGCCAGATTCAACACTTACCAGGTTGTACACGCCGGGTTCGGTGGCAACAATAACCGCCGGAGTGGTATTGAACGTTTCCGTAACCTGATTTCCGCCAGCATTGTAAGTAACCTCCCATGGGCCGATACCTGTGAGGGTGAGGTTAAGGTTGACGGGCGTGTTACTTCCAGCACAAAAGAAACCCGATCCAGTCAAATTAGCTGTTGGTTGCGGTACCAAACTTACCACGGCGCTGACCGTTTGGGAAGCGCCGCATTTATCCGTAACTCTTACCGTGTAAGTATTAGTACCCGGGGTGGTTATATTGATGGAGGCGGTTGTTGCGCCGGTATTCCACAAATAAGTGTAAGGAGGAGCACCACCTGTTATAGTAGGGGAAAGGTTTGTATTGGTGCCGCCGCAAAGGGTAACATCATCCATGGTTACCTCCAATTCTGGATTGTCTCTAATGGTAAAGATCAACGGTGGTTGGTTGCAAGTACATGGATTGGAAAGGGTGATTTCGATGGTTTCATCGCTTTCAACAATCAAATCTCCAAAAGCTGAAACAGGAATTAGAATTTCAGACTGCCCCGCTGGAATGATCACAGGACTCGTAATGGGCGCATAGTCATCGCCAGCAGTTGCTGTGCCAGCGATGGTGAAGTTTACCTCGAAGGGCATGGAAAGGTCATTGTTGCCTCGAACGAATCGAATAAACCCGCCAGGAAGGCAATCCTCATATACAAAAGTTTGGCCTGCCGGGTAAACCGTATTAATTTGCGCAACCCCCCCGGCGTCAAAGGAGTTCGCTTTTAAAAATACGGCCGAAGCGTAAGCGGCATCCCCAATATCTGCGATTGCCAGTTTGATGTGGTAGGTGCCACAGGCTTGCAATCCAGTAGTAGCTGTTAGCACCGTTGTCCAGCCATCCAATTGACATTCCGCCAGGTTAAAAGCGCCTAAGTTGTTACAACCTGCATTGTTGTTGTTGTTATTGACGTAAAATGCAGTATTATTGATATCAATGGTTCGTGAAGCATCATGCTGCCATATTTTCATAACTTGTTGACAAT
>JBBAVI010000114.1:0-18271 GCA_040397785.1 Saprospiraceae bacterium
AAAATAAATTCCATTTGCCAAGGGTTGTTCTGAATATTTATATCCAAACACCCAGGTGCGATCTTCGTTTTGGGATTGAAGGCATGTGTATAAAAATAAAAAAAGGAAAATGATGGGTATGTGTCGCATAGTAAAGGATAAAAAAGCGTGCTGCCTATTTGCCCAATAGCCCCGCTGTCTGTTGCTGTGCAAAGTTGACGGTAAATTAATCGTACAAATATAACCCTATATACATTTCAATAAAAGGACAGCATTGCAAATTTCAACCCGGGCAGATTTCAAAAAGGATTTTATAATATTAATCTACGTACATTCACTGGATGTAACTTTTGCGAAAGATTTTGCGATGCGTTATCCGGGTGGGGTGTAAGGTATAGGTACCACAGAATTCACTGATTTACACAGATTTTGTAGGTATTGTGTTTTTAAAATCTGTGTAAATCCCTGAAATCCGTGGTGCCCCCTCCACTAAGCCCGGAACAAATACCCCCACACCTTCCGCTTTTTCTTGGCGCCGCTTTTGGTCTTTTTGATAAACACCGGCGCGCTGCTGAAACTTTCCATATTTACCCTGTTAAAACCCGATACCACGTAGGTGTAATACTCGCCTTCCACGACTGTTTGGTCTTCAAATATCCATTTTTCATCGTTGTACGGACTAATGTACACCAAATGCCGAGGGTCTTTGAAATCGCCGACTTTTTCCCCCTCAAAGCGATAAACGGCATAGTAATAAGGCATTTCCGCGCCATTCAGCACATTACACACGTTCCAGGCGATTTTTACGGTGCTTTCTGTGCCTTTTACCTTGCAAATTTGCGGCGCAGCAGGCAATACGGTCGATAAATATTCCATGCCCGGATGCAATGCCTGGGTGCGGTACTGGTTGGTAATCAACGAGTCCTGTACGCCCAACGGATTATTCAACAAAGGAGTAACGGAAAAGAAAATGCTGCCCTGCACGTTCGGATTGTCGCGGTTGAGCGTTATTTGTTTGTTGATCTGATCTGGCTCATTCCAGTTTTCATCAATATTGTTGTTGGCGATTTTGTAAGCGGCATGGCCAATGTACAGGTGTTTTCCATAGGTATGCTGGCTCCACCAATCTATCAGTACTTCATAATCGGCGGGCGGAAAACCAATGCTCCAGTAAATTTGGGGCGCTACATAATCGATCCAGTTGTTTTTGAGCCACAACAATACATCGGCATACAAATCGTCGTAACTCATGATGCCTGCGCGGGTATCTGAACCATTGATCGGGTCGCGGTCTTTGTTGCGCCACACGCCGAATGGGCCTATACCAAAACGCACATATGGCTTTATTTTTTTAATGGTGGTGGATACATCCTGGATCAAACGGTTCACATTGTCGCGGCGCCAGTCTTCAATGGTGTTAAATTTTCTGGGATTGCGGGCAAAATCGTTGTAATCTTCTAATTCTTCGCCGTTTTCCTTATACGGATAAAAATAATCATCGAAATGAATGCCATCTACATCATACCGCACCACAATGTCTTTGACCACATTGTTCAAATATTGCCGCACTTTGGCACTGGCCGGGTTAAAATAATACCGGCGGCCATACCGAAAAAACCATTCTGCCTTGTTTTCGTCGGGCAAGGCGCGCAATGGATGTAAAGGCGAAAGCGCGGCGGTATCCAGGTCAAAAGTTGCCCGATAGGGGTTTAACCAGGCGTGAAACTCCATGCGGCGATCGTGTGCAGCCTTGATCATATACTCCATTGGGTCGTACAAGGGCTCGGGCGCAACGCCTTGTTCCCCACTTAAATATTTACTCCAGGGTACATTGGGTGAGTTGTAAAAGGCATCACCCGCCGGACGTACCTGCACAAACACGGCGTTCATGTTCATCGCCTTGAGTACATCTAAAATACTGTCGAACTGAATGCGCTGCCGCTCGGGCGACAAACCCGGTTCGGAAGGCCAGTCGATGTTCGCAACTGTGGCTATCCAGGCGCCCCGCAGTTCGGCACTGGGCAGTTTTTGCTCCCGTTGCGCGGCGAGTGGAGACGAACATAAAAGGGCAATACCAATTAAAATAAAGGGAAACATCACTTTCATATAGTATCGGTTTTGCGGTAAAAGTATAAGATATGTGTGAATTGGTATAAGATTCGGCCGTAATTTATGATGTATGGTTTGTTGGACTTGCGTAATATTCCGGCATCCGGTACCCCACGGCATCAAATTACTCGCTGGTTTTTCGGAACTTTGGCCCTTTTAGCAACAATCTATTCTACGTATGACTTTTCCACATCCTATTTCGGTTACGGCATTAGCGGAACGTTTCAACGCGCAAATGATCGGCGATCAAACCCTTTTGGCCACAGGTATCAACGAAATCCACAAGGTGCAAGCTGGCGATATCGCTTTTTCGGATGTCAAAAAATACTTTGAAAAAACGCTCAAAAGTGCCGCAACGGTCATTTTACTCAATGAACCTGCCGATTGTCCGCCCGGAAAGGTGATTTTAGTGGTAGAAAATCCATTCGAGGTGTATGATACCATCGTGCGGGAATACCGGCCTTTTGAACCACTTACCTCCCCGGTGCATCATGCTGCGCAAATTCATCCAACTGCGGTTATTGAGCCGGGTGTCATTATTTCCAACCACGTGACCATCGGCGCGCATTGTTATATCCAAGCCAATGTGTACCTCGGCGAATACACCATCATCGGCGACCATGTAACGATCGGACCGGGTGCCCTGATTGGCTCGGATGCCTTTTATTTTAAAAAGTTGCCCGATGGGTCTTACCAAAAATGGCGCTCTGGCGGCCGGGTAATCATCGAAAATCATGTAGATATCGGCGCTGGTTGTACCATCAATAAAGGGGTGAGCGGGGATACCATCATCGGGGAAGGCAGCAAACTGGATTGTCAGGTGCATATTGGACACGGGGTGGTCATTGGCAAAAACTGCCTGCTGGCGGCCCAAGTAGGCATTGGCGGGAAAACTATCGTGGAAGATAATGTGGTGATGTACGGTCAGGCGGGCATCGCGCAAGCCCTGACGATTGGCAAAGGCGCGTTGATTGCCGCCCAATCGGGGGTTTCTAAAAGTCTGGAAGGTGGAAAAACGTATTTCGGTTCGCCAGCGGAGGAGATGCGGGAAAAATTCCGGGAACTTACTGCCCTTCGTCAATTGCCCGCGGTGCTGAAACGGATTACGGATTCGGAAAAACCTGGATAATGCTACAAAGATGCCGTCCCGCTGGGACGGTTAAGCAGTGTTCACGTTGTTACAAAGATGCCGTCCCGCTGGGACGGTTTGGCTGGGTTACAGTGATGTGTCCCGCTGGGACGGTTTGGCTGGGTTACAATGATTGCGTCGTCCCGTTGGGACGGTTATTGATCTGGTTTTAAAAAATGGATGTTGCGCCGTAATCCTTCGTATTTGATGCGTTTTACGGCTGATTTTTTAAAAATTTTCCCAAAAGTATCTTCATTTAACGCTTCCCAGGCAGATTTTCGCATGGGTAGCATCTCCGGGTGGGGCTCAAAAGCGGGTTCTTTATGGCGTTCTGCAAAGCGATTCCAGGGGCAAACATCCTGGCAAATATCGCAGCCGAACATCCAGTTTTGCATTTGGTCTTTGAATTCCGAGGGTATTTCGGCGCGCAATTCAATGCTCAGGTAGGAAATACACTTGGAAGCATCTAAAAAATAACCTTCGGGTGCGATGGCTTCGGTGGGACAAGCATCAATACATCGTCGGCAGGTGCCGCAATGATCGCGAATCGGATCGTCATACAGCAAGGGCAAATCACAAATAATTTCTGCCAAAAAGAAATAAGAACCGCGCTTTGGGTGGATGGTGAGTGTATTCCGCCCATTCCAGCCCAAACCAGCCCGCTGCGCCCATTCCCGCTCCATCACGGGCGCACTGTCTACAAAACAACGGCCATCAATTTCCCCAAAAGTATCCTGCATGTACTGAAATAGCGCTTTCAATTTGTCTTTTACCACAAAATGGTAATCGGTGCCATAGGCGTACCGACTTATTTTTGGCGCTTCCGGGTCTTCCTGTAAGTCGTCCGTAAAATAATTATAGGCCAAACAAATCACCGTCTTTGCGCCGGGCACCAGCAGGGTAGGGTCTACACGCAGGTCAAAATGGTTTTCCATATATGCCATTTGACCATGTGCCCCCTGGTGCAGCCATTGTTCTAATTTACGCGCTTCCGCATCCAAGCGTTCTGCCTTGGCAAACCCCACAAAATCAAATCCCAGGCGCTGTGCCTCGGTTCGGATTTGATCGGTTTGTTGCTGAATTGGCATAAATGATGGTTATTTCCCTTGGTTACATTTTAATGGCATGGTATTTACAACAAAAGTGCATGCAGCATTTACAAGCGCCCCTGTATCTTTTACGTTACGCTTTACACTGCATTAATCATTCGCTTCATCTCTGATACCCATGTATGCCAAAATTGAAAAGCACCCTGCTTCTCGTCGGAATATTTGTTTGTGCGCATCCTGTTTTGAACGCGCAAGATAAGAATCCGCGCCCGTTGATAAAAGATTTTATCGGCATAAACGGACGCGCTTCGGATGATCTTACCCTGCTGCAACAATTTGATTTTGTGCGCGAATACCACGAATGGTCGGATGATACCGGGTTCGATTCCGATAATATCCCCAATTGCCCAACCAATTTGTTGCGCTTCAACCCGAGCAATAGCCTGGCCGGTGTGATCAATTATGACCATTTTTACCAGACATTGACGCAAAAAGTATCGCCAAGCATGAAAGGGTTGGCACCGGAAATGATCGGTTTGATGCAATATGACGCCGTGCTGCAAGAGCAAAAACCAATTTGCAAATCAGCAGTCAGTCAGGACCAAAATGCACCCGAAACTTACCTGGATTATACCAAATGGGTGTCTTTATTTGCCATGCGATACGGAAACAGGTCCGTATGTAACGACCCCGTCCTTGCTGATTATTGCCACATATTAAATAATACCGTTGCCGATGGCGATGTTTTAGGCGCCGGAAAGTCTGGAATGGGCTTTTTGAAATACCTGGAAATGGGCAATGAACCAGATAAATGGTGGTACGATGACGCGCTGCGCAATACGCCTGAGGCTGTGTATCAAATGATGCCAAACCAATATGCCGCATTGCTTCACGCAGCGTACGATGGGGGAGGATCTTCTGCGAATTTTCGGGTTGCGGATAACAGTTCGCGTTTTTTTGGGGTCAAAAATATTGATTCGAGCATTCAGGTGGTCATGGGCGGGCTCTCTGATTTCCGCGGACGATACCTTACTGAGTTGTTGAATGCTAGTTATGCATTACGCAAGAATCAAAGCAGCCTGACAAAAAAAATCCCTTTTGATGTGCTCAACTTGCACCATTATTGCAGTAATGTGTCTGATCTGGGGGCTGCCTACATTGATAATCCCGCCATTTGGGACACCTACGACTATTTTGGCCTAAATACACGGGGATTAAGCCCCGAACAGAGTAAACTAAAAGAGCGATACCAACGTTTTTTTGGAAAATTATTGGATGGCGTAAGCGATGAAGCGATCAAAGCAGAGCTCACGGTGCCCGCCATGGAATATTGGCTCACGGAATTTGGCTATGACTCAAACAATAATTCGCCGATCAAAGCCCAGTTAAGTTCGGGTCTTCAGTCCTATTTTACGACCCAGGCGCAATGGTTGGTGCGGGCGTACATGGAACTTTCTGCCGTGGAATACCAATATGGCACCCACACGCTGATATTAAACAAAGTTGCGTCTTTCGACCTGCGCGATGAGGCCGCGTATGGCGAAGGTTTTCAGTGGAGTCCCGGGGGTGGTTTATTCACCCATTGCGGATTGGTTACGCGCAATTTTCACCCAAAACGCGCCTGGTATTATGTGCAGACTTTGAAAAATGTATTGGGAAATACCCGGTTTGTTAAAGATTTGAACACCAATTTGACCACTCAATTTGATAATGGTGGCACCCCGCCCCGTATTTATTACTACAAAGGAGAAAACAATACCCATATTTTGGCCATTTGGTCGCCCACTGCTACGAAGGTGGTCAATCGCTTGCTCACCTTACCGGTCAACACCTTATTACAACAGATTGGCGCACCCGAACTGACCAATATTTCCTCCTATTCCATCGTGCAAATGGCTGATAATAGTGTAGTGGGGTATGAAAAAGCATGGAATGTGAGCAACGGGCAAGTCAAATTTAACAATACCACCGTACTAATTTCTGAAACCCCTGTTTTTGTTGTTTTAAATTCTAATACTAACGATCCAAGTATTTCCTGCCCATTGCCCACACCCACTGTAACCAGTTATTGCAATGGTGTTTTGCTTGAATGGAATCCAGCCAACGTACCGCCCGGTCATTGGAACGTGTATTATGCCTCAAAAAGCAATTTACCGAACAATGCTACCTGCCAATCTTATAATACGAACGATTTATTAGGCAATGGGTACGTACAAACCTACATGACGGGTTTGCAGGCCGATCGTGGCCGCCTCTTGATAGAAGGTTTAAAGGCAAATACGCAATATGTTGTTTTCTTGTCGTTTGTAAATGCAGCCGGGGTGGCTGCGCGTTTACCCTGTGTTGTTTGTGTAAGCACGAACACGAGTACATCCAGCATCTTCAATCCGTGCGTGCAGGTGACTGCCACCGATGAATGCGATACCTACACCAGCGATTTTTGCAAATTATTGATTGAAAATCGCGGCAATGCGAGCAACAACACATGCCCGGAAGCACAGCCAGGTGATTGTATTGGCGGAAATCCGAACACACTGCCCCTATGCAATGTTTATAATGCCACGGGTACTTGTGGGCAGCCGTTTTTATATCCCGACCATCAGTTGTGGTCGGCCTGTTCCAAACCGGAAGTGGTTGCAACGTTTGATCAACCCGTTTTACTGAATGCGATCCGGTTTTACCACCACAGTGGCAGCGATCCGATTGCTTTATATTATAGCACTTGTTTAAACCCGAATGAGAAAAAGTACTTGCTCACATTTTATCCAAATAGTTGCAATACGTGGGTTAGTCTGGTGAAAAATATGCCCATAGATCCGGTTAAAAAACTGTATTTTCAAAAAAACGTACCCAAGGGGAAGTCTGGCACATCCGATGTAAAAATAGGGAAACTGCATTTTTCTGGCACTTTTGCAGCGGATTGTGTTGTTAAAGCGCCGGATTTAATGCTTACAACTGCTCAAACGGCCCTGCGTGATCGTGCTGTAACCGCTTGGGAGATGTACCCTAATCCAGCCAATCATACGGTATTTTTTCAATGGGAAATGGAAGGGTATGAACAACTGCAACTCTTTGATATACAAGGTCGAAATGTGCTTGCATTGCAGTTGGAACCTGAACAAAAACAAGCCCAATTGGAGGTAACCACACTTCCGGCAGGCGTATATCAGGTGCGGATGCAGGGTGGTCAGCAACCACCGCGCCAACAGTTGCTCGTGGTACGCAGAGATTGATCTATACTTTTTCGAGTACTTTTTCGAGGCGAATTCCCCGCGAACCTTTAATCAGGATCATACAGTCTTCTATGGCCAGTTGTTGAAACCATTCCCGTGCTTGATCCACGTGCGGAAAATGCAGGGCCTTGTATTTTTGATAGGGCGTTTGACCAAATTCCGGACCAACCAGCACAATTTGATCGAGCTTCAGCCGGGCAGCATAGCGCAAAATAGCCTGATGTTCTTTATTGCTGTCGGCCCCCAATTCCAGCATATCACCTAATATCGCGATTTTATATTTCGCATCAAATTGTTGAAGCGTTTGCAGCGCCGGAATCATACTGGATGGATTCGCATTGTAGGCATCGAGTAAAATCACTTTGTTTCCATCCCGAATAAATTGCGAGCGGTTATTGCTGGGGGCATATGTTTCAATGGCCGCCTTTATTTTTGCTGCGGGCACTTTGAAATAAATGCCCAGTGCAATAGCGGTCATGATATTTTGAAAATTGTGTTTCCCAATCAGTTGGCTTTGCACGCTCACCCATTTGCCCGCATCGGAAGTAAAGCCAGCGGTAATGAATGGATTTTCGCTGCTTAATTGAATTTCGATGGTGCCAGGCACAACTACGGCTGTTCCGGCTTGCTGATACAGCACTTTCCGATGATTATGACGGGCAAGCGTGCGCAGGTATTTTTCGGATAAATTGAGGAAAACGCAGCCCTTGTGGCGCGACAAATAGTGGTAAAGTTCGGCTTCTGCTTTTTTTACCCCATTAAGGTCTCCAAAACCTTCCAGATGTTCTTTGCCGATATTGGTCAGTAAGCCATGGGTAGGTGCCGCAATGCTGCATAGTTCCTGTAAGTCGCCCGGCTGGTTGGTGCCCATTTCAATAACAGCCACCTCGGTATCATCGGGCATGGACAAAAGCGTAAGGGGTACACCGATATGGTTATTGAAATTGCCTTTCGTAAAATGGCAGGGGTAATGGCTGCTGAGCACGGCCGAAACCAGTTCTTTGGTCGTGGTTTTACCATTCGAGCCGCCAATCGCAATAATTGGAATTTCGAAGTGCCGCCGATGGAACAAGGCGAGTTGCTGTAAGGCTTCGAGCACATTGGGTACTTGAAACAAATGATCACCTATTAAATCAGGATCATCTACAACGGCATAAGCAGCACCGGCCTCCAGCGCTTTGGCAGCAAACAAATTGCCATCAAAATTGGCTCCTTTCAAGGCGAAAAAGATACACCCCGTTGGTACATTGCGGGAATCGGTGCTCACAACAGGATGCTGGAGGTAAAGCTGGTAAAGTTGCTCAATCGTTTTCAAGGTGTGCACAAATTGGCCTCAAACCTAAGAAACTGTTTTAAAACAGTGTATAGGAAGTGTTTTAAAAAAATAAAAACGGGAAGACACCTTGTCTTCCCGTTTTCTAGCAGAAACCTTTTCATGGGCATTGCGCTTGTTAGAGGGCGTTTTGCTTGTAGACAAATGTTTCTAATCTATATCCTAATCGTAACGGCGCTTGTTTTTCTTCTTCTTGGTTTTGAAGTAGTTGCCTTCTGGCTCTTCGTTGCTGGTTGGTGAACCTTTACGGGTCATGCTGCAACGGAAACCTACCGTACGACTTGCTTTTTCTTCCTCTAAGTAGCGGCGTGTGCCAGGAGACAACCAAAACGCGCGGTCGGCCCAAGAGCCACCTTTAATAACACGTGCATGGTCGCTGATCAGGGTGCTGATACCATAGCGGTATTCCACCAAAGATTCTTTGTCACCATCGAGGTAGTTGAATTCTTCTGGACGCTTGTAGTTATCGCGCAAAGCCGTCGAAGTTGTATCCATCAGTGCATATTTCAAGCGACCAAGGCTGTCTTTCGCTACAGCAGAACCCGTTTCAGGATCCAATTCTTTGGTTTTGAAAATGTTACCACGGTATGGGTTCAAGTCCTGGTTGCGTGAATCAACCAAGTCTGAGGTCGTCATTGGACGATACAGGTCGGCAGTCCATTCATTTACGTTGCCGGCCATGTTGTACAGACCGAAATCGTTTGGCCAGTTAGACAATACCGGAGATGGTGTAAATGCTTTGTCGTTCAAAGCGCCTGCCATACCACCATAGTCACCACCGCTGCGCTTGAAGTTGGCAAGCATGTGGCCTTGGTATTTGTTGCGTTTTTGGTAACGTACCGTGTTGCCGTTCCAAGGATAGATGCGGCGATCGCTGATCAACTCATCTTTGCTGGTAGCCTGGTTGCCTACGAGCGACAATGCTGCGTATTCCCATTCTGCTTCTGTAGGCAGGCGGTACTCAGGCAACAGGATACCGTCTTCACGCCGTACGCGGCGTTCGCCACCTGTTTTTTGATCGGGCAAATTCTTGCGCACGCTTGGCTCGTATTGACCTACGAGGTAAGCATCCGTGTTGAAGTTGTTTTCATTTTTCTGATCTACGTTTGGATCAATGATGCCGCGTTTAACCAAAATCATCTCATTCACACGGTCTGAGCGCCATTTGCAATACTCGGATGCTTGTCTCCAGTTTACACCTACTACGGGATACTCATCGTAGTCAGGGTCGCGGAAGTAGTACTCTACCAAAGGCTCGTTGTACGCGAGCTCTGAACGCCAAACGAGCGTATCAGGCAATGCGCGTTTCCAAACTTCTGGATAAGTAGCAGCATATACACGGTCTACCCAGTACAGGTATTCACGATAGTCGATGTTGCGCACTTCTGTTTCGTCCATGTAAAAGGAAGAAACGGTAACACGACGTGCAACGTTGTTCCATTCGTAAGTAACATCCTGATCTGTCAGACCCATGGTGTAGGTACCGCCCTCGATCAGAACAAGATTTGGACCTGTTTCCTGGCCCTCGTAGTCAGTTTTTTCAAAGCCACCCCATTTCTGGTCGTTGTATTTCCAACCGGTAGTCGTAGAGCTTTCAGATTTGCGTCCGCAACTAGCCAGCATGAAGACCAGCAGGATAAAGCTTAACCCGTGAATGAGAGTTTTTTTCATTGTATTAAAAGCAGTTTTTGAAAAATGAGCAGCAAATGTAGGCAAATAAAACTTTTCACAATTCCAATTGCACCAAATTTATTGATTGTATTTGAAATTATTGGAACATCCTTAAACAGTCATTGAGGTCGGCACGCTTTTTTTTCTTTTTCAGGCTTTCATTTTGATCTAATGAAATACCCAATGAAAACTCAAACGTCCCTCCGGCGCGGTTACTTAAACCTGAAATGGTCGCATCGTAACTTAACCCAAATTTGAACACCCCTTCTTTAAATCCAGCCATCAAAATCGCAGCATCTGCATTATTAAAGGTGTGTCGCAACCATAATCCGCAAAAAATGGAACCCAAGCCAGCGTACGCGCCAATATTGAGTTGTTGATATGGACCTTGGGAAACAAAAAGGAAATTCGGTGAAATAAACGAGGGGGGGTGAAGTTTATTGCCCTTGTTAACAATCAGTTCTGTTCCGCCGTGCAACACATACCGTATCGGTAAACCACGCTCAATATTGTCATTTACCAACAGCACGCCTTCCCGCGGTGTATTCAAATGTTTCATTGCGGCGCCAAGGTAGAATTTTTCACTGAGCAAAAGTAATCCGGTTGAAATATCCAGACTAGAACGACTCGAAATATCGGGTCGCAACTCATCACTATTAAAGGTTATTCCGTTTAAGGCATCTACCTGATCGGGAAAAATCAATTTGTCCCAATTTAAATTGGTTTGATGCAAACCGGCTTCTACGCCCAAACGAAGGTCTAAGTGATCACTTAAATGTAAACGATAGGCATAAACCGCCGAAAAACGGGTGGTTTTTAAAATCCCATTACCCGCATTGTCACCTTCCAAATTAAATCCAATGCCACTGTTGAGCCGGTCCAAACTTTGCTCGTAAAAAGCGCCATATGTCCGATAAGCGCTATTAAAACCTGTCCATTGGTTGCGGTAAATAAATCCCATTCGAGGCGCAAAAGCACTACCTGCAAATCCTGGATTGAACTGCATCGGCACAGCATAAAACTGCGAAAATACTGGATCCTGGGCAGAGACTACAGTCCCTACCAATACCAACAATGCCGTAAAAAATCTGCTCATATCCATTTAATTCCGCCGAAAAGTCGCGTTTATTTGCAAAGTTCTAAAGGAAACGCTGCATTTTTTTCCGAATTGTGCTGTTAAGATTCTTTTCCTATCTATTTTTCAGGGAATTCCCTGGTTTTTAGTCCGTTTAAACGGTAATCACCCGCAAGGGCCCCCAACGCAACAGCATTTCCAGGATGAGCAAACAAAGGGCGATGGTTAAAAACCAGAAAAACAATTCGGAGGTGCGGATGATTACGGTCGTCGAAACTTTTGTTTTTTCTAACGCCTCGATTTCCTGGTAAATGCCTGCCAAATCGTCGGCGGTACGCGCCCGATAAAATTTGCCACCCGTAATGTCTGCTACATCCGATAATAATTTGGTGTCGAAACTCATATTGCGGGCAACAAATACAAACGAACCATTTGGCCGCTGATATGCTGGCGATTGCACCACACCGTCTGACCCAATACCCACGGTGTACACCTTTACATTGAGTGCTTTTGCAATGGCTGCGGCCTCCAAAGGGTGTATGCTCCCTGCATTGTCTTCTCCGTCGGTCATTAAAATAACCACTTTGCTCTGCGACTCGCTGTCTTTCAAATGGTTCAACGCGGTCGCCAATCCCATGCCAATTGCCGTTCCATCTTTTAATCGACCAACCTGCAAGTTTTTTATAAAAGCTTGTATAATTCGCCGGTCATCGGTCAGTGGACATTGGGTAAACGCTCCACCCGAAAATACCACCAATCCCAAACGGTCATACGGTCGGCGGCTAATAAAATCGATGGCCATGGTTTGAGAAACGGTCATGCGATCGGGCTCAAAATCCTGGGTAAGCATACTGGGCGATACATCCATGGCCAGCATGATATCTATTGCCTCGGCTTCTACTTTTTCTTCGTGCCAGGCGCTTTGTGGACGCGCCATCGCAACGATGAGCAAAACCAGTACGGCCCAACGCACGCCTTGCAACCAGCTGCGCGCATATACTACCCATGTTTTTATCCCTTTCATCGCCGTTTGGCGCGAAACCTGCAAGGTTACATGCCGTTGTTTGGCCGCCTTCCGATATTGATAAATAAGCAGCGGCAGCAATAACAACAGTAAAAGCCAGAGTGGTTGGGCAAATGTCACAGGATGCTTGGGTTGATGAACAAATTAAGCGTGGGTTTTTTCAATAATGGTTTGGGCATGGTGCAGGGCTTTCAAGTGGGCATCAGGGGCCGGAATATGGCTGGCGTATTTCACCAAATCAGTTTGTGCCAATAATTTTTCGATGCTTTTCAACAGTTCCGTTGATACTGCCGCATTCGCAAGCATTTGCTTGGTTTCGGATGTCGTTGATTCCAGCGCGGGTATCTGAAAGCGTTTTTCCAGGTATTCGCGCACAATCATACTTAATTCTGCATAATATGCTTTGATGGGGCCTTTAGTCCAGGCCTTTTGTTTTTCTAACTCCGCCAGGCGTTGTAAGGCTGCAACATGAATCGGGATGGCAGGTACAACAAGCGCAACTGGTTGCTGAATAATTTGTGGCTTAGGGCGTTTGGGTTTCCGAAGGTACCGTATGGCCACAAGCAGTAATATGCCCAAACCTATATACCAGGGCCAGAAATCTTGCCAGTTCACCGGTTCCCGTACAATTTCTCGAATACTGTCCATTTCGCCGATTTCAGTACCCGCCTTGGTGGGAAATACGTCAAGTAGCAGTGCATTAGTGGGGATTGTTTCTCCTAGATGCGATTTTATCAATAAAGGGGGCAACTCAGTTTGAACGCTGTCGAACCCAATGAGGGTAAATTGCTGAACCCATTGGGCACCTGAGCGTCGCCACCCAGTGTGGGATAGTATATTGTTTGCCTGAAAAACAGCCGCCCAGGTTTTGAAATCTACAGGCTGGGGTTCTGAATTGGTGCCTGTTACCAATACCCGTAATGAAAAGGTATCGCCGGTTTCTATGCGGGCTGGATTGAAATTGGCGTTGGCCCTCAATTGTGCTTGCAAGCCATTGCAAACCAACAAGACCATCCATACACCTATATATACAGGTAGCTTTCTGTCCGCCTTAACCATGTGCGATGACTTTGGAACGTTGTGCAAAAAACTTAAGCAAAGCGTGTACGTACGGCTGATTGGTACACAAACTCAGGAAATCGGCCCCAGCGCGGCGAAAAAGTGCCTGGGTCGATTGCGTGTGTGCCTCAAATGTTTGCCAATATTGCCGTCGCAAGCGGTTGCTGGTTGTATCCACCCAGGTTTGGGCTCCTGTTTCGGCATCCGCGACACGCAAAACACCCACATCGGGCAAATCGCGCTCCAACGGGTCCCAGCAATGCAGTCCAATCAGGTCGTGCCTGCGCGCGAGCACCCGCATGGCTTCTTCGTAATCGGTACCCAAAAAATCGGATAAAACGAAACAAACACAGCGTTTTTTCAAACCATTGTGGATATACCGCATGGCTGCGCCAATATCGGTGCCTTTGCCTACGGGTTTGAAGGTCAATATCTCGCGGATAATCAACAAAATATGCTGGCGGCCCTTTTTGGGCGGGATATACAATTCGATGCGATCAGAAAATAGCAAAACACCCACTTTGTCGTTGTTGGCGATGGCTGAAAATGCCAAAACTGCACATAATTCGGTCAAATACTCGGCCTTAAACTGCGTATGACTGCCAAAAACGGCCGAACCACTCACATCTACCAACAGCATTACCGTGTTTTCCCGCTCCTCTTCAAATACCTTCACATAAGGGTCGCCGGTACGGGCTGTCACATTCCAGTCGATGGCGCGCACGTCATCGCCCGGGTAGTACAAACGCACTTCACTGAACGACATACCCCTGCCCTTGAACGCGCTGTGGTAGCCGCCCGAAAACAAGTGGCTGCTTAAGCCCCGGGTTTTTATTTCAATACGCCGTACTTTTTTGAGTAACTCGGTGGAATCCATGTGTGTTGGGATAAAATTCAATTTTTACAATGGATAACACCTCCTATGGGATTACAATTGTGCCCAGAATTTTTGCAATGACATCTTCCTGGGTGATGTTTTCGGCTTCGGCTTCGAAGGTCAGCCCGATGCGGTGACGCAATACATCGGGGCAAATGGCGCGTACATCGTCGGGGGTTACAAAACCACGGCGTTTGATAAAGGCTACAGCGCGCGATGCCTTGGCGAGGGCCAAACTGGCACGCGGAGACGCGCCATATCCGATAAGCGGACGCAATTGTTGCAAGCCATATTTTTCCGGTTCGCGGGTAGCAAAGACGATATCGAGGATGTATTGCTCAATTTTTTCGTCCATGTACACCTTTTTTACCGCCTGGCGGGCTTTGAGCAGGGTTTCTACCGATACCACTTTTTTGATTTGCACCTCTTCATCGTTCAGGTTTCTTCGCACGATGGTGCGTTCGTCTTCCATGTTCGGGTAACCGATTTTTACCTTTAATAAAAAGCGGTCGGTTTGGGCTTCCGGTAGGGGATAGGTGCCTTCTTGTTCGATGGGGTTTTGGGTGGCGAGCACTAAAAACGGATCATCCAGTTTGAAAGTTTCGTTGCCGATGGTCACCTGGCGTTCTTGCATGGCTTCGAGCAGTGCGCTTTGCACTTTGGCAGGCGCCCGGTTAATTTCATCAGCCAGCACAAAATTGGCAAAAATAGGTCCTTTTCGGATCGTAAATTCAGCCAAGGCCGGGTTGTAAATGGTCGTACCCACCACGTCGGCAGGCAACAGATCCGGCGTAAACTGAATCCGGCTGAATTTGGCATCGACCGCAGTAGCCAGGGTTTTGATGGCTAAGGTTTTAGCGAGGCCAGGCATGCCTTCGAGCAAAATATGGCCCTTGGTAAGCAGGCCGATCAGCAGGCGTTCGAGCATAGCGTGTTGGCCCACAATTACTTCGGCAGTAACGGCATTCAATTGTTCGATAAAAGCGCTTTCGGCTACCACATAGCGGGTAAGCGCTTCCATATCTACTGATTTTTGCATAGGTAGAAGGCGGATAATGATTTCGTAGGGTGAAGAAACGCAGGATGTGGGAAATAATTTTCGTTACTTGATGATTTCTTTATTTTAAAAGATGCGCTGCATAGAAATCTTTAAAAAAAACAGAACATGCGCCTGTGTACAGCAAAAGGTTGATTACTGCGGTAACGAAACTGGATAAGAGAAAAGTTTTGTTCGTCGTCATATTGCGTTCTGGTAAAGATAAAATAACCGTCAATAACCTCCAAACAATTGCAGTTTTCATTTTTATTCTTCTCTTCTTTTCCATAGCAGTAATCCGCTGTGCAAACGGTACCTGCCTTGCAAAGCGAATATTCCAATTGGTGGCGTGAACCTGAAAAAGAAATCCCGCCAACTTTGGAAGCGTTGGGCATCGGTTTTGTACCTTTCAGCGCTTTGGGAGAAAGCTTTCTAAAAGGCGCTATCAATACTAATATACAATTTGATGGCACCGAAACGACCATTCATGGCGATCGCTATCCGGCACATTTGCAACAAAGAATAGGTAAATAAATTTTCAAAAAAATAAAATATGAATACAGTTAACGTAAAAGCGTTTGGTACGCCGGCAAAAGATGCCGACTTAAAACCAATGAATATTGCGCGTAGAAATGTAACGCCCATTGATGTTGAAATAGACATCTTGTATTGCGGCGTATGTCATTCCGACTTGCATACTGCCCGAAACGATTGGGGTGGAACGATTTATCCTGCTGTTCCCGGCCATGAAATTGTTGGCAGGGTTACAAATGTTGGGAATGAGGTTACCAAATTTAAAGTAGGCGATTTGGTAGGTGTGGGCTGTTTGGTTGATTCTTGTCAAACCTGTAACAGTTGCAAGCAAGATTTGGAGCAATATTGTTTGAATGGATTTACAGGCACCTATAATGGCAATGACAAACATTTAGGCGGACAAACTTTTGGCGGGTATTCGGAAAAAGTAATCGTTCGGCAGGAGTTTGTCTTGCATATTCCTGAAAATTTAGATGCAGCGGCAGCAGCGCCCTTGTTATGTGCAGGTGTTACAACTTGGTCGCCCTTGAAACATTGGAATGTGAAAGCGGGCAGCAAAGTTGCGGTAGTAGGTTTGGGCGGTTTAGGTCACATGGCGATTAAACTTGCCAAAGGCTTGGGCGCATCGGTTACTTTGTTTTCAAGAACCCCTGCGAAAACACAAGATGCGATCCATCTTGGGGCAGATGAAGTAGTGATCTCCACGGATGCCGACCAAATGAAAGCGGTACAAGGAAAGTTTGATTTGATTATTGATACCGTTCCTTCTATACATGATATTAATCCGTATGTAGCAACTTTATCCGTCAGCGGCACCTTGGTGATTGTGGGTTATCTGGGCGGATTGGATCCCGTTTTAAACAGTGTACCCATGATTTTGGGAAGAAAATCGGTGGCTGGTTCTGTGATTGGCGGGATTGCTGAAACGCAAGAGATGCTTGATTTTTGTGGAAAGCATAACATCGTTTCTGACATTGAAGTAATCAAGATGCAAGATATTAATGCATCTTATGAAAGAATGCTGAAAAGTGATGTGAAATATCGGTTTGTTATTGATATGGCTAGTTTGAAGGAAGGATAATATTCTTGTCAACTTCTTCTGCTTCGCTCAATGCAATGGCAATGGCCTGTTTTCGGTCTGTAACGATTGTATCCGATTTCCCAACATGCAATTCTCCCTCTTTGAATTCATGCATGACCTTGGCTACTTTTTTCTGGGCAGCACTTTCTTTTTTCTTTTTCATATTTTTTTATTTATATTTAAGAGAGCCAATGCGCTTCAGAGCCTATGAAAAAACATATTTTCATAGGCTCTAAGTTCATTAGGTTCAATATCATTTTTTTATAAAGTTTAATAAATCCGTATTGAGTTTTTCCTTTTCCGTGATAAATAATCCGTGCGGCGCATTCTGATAAACGATGTAAGTTGCATGGGAAATCATTTCTGCTGTTTTATCTCCAGATGCCTTGATCGGAACAATTTTGTCATCGTCGCCATGAATAATCAATACCGGGATTTTTATTTTTTCTAAATCCTTTCTGAAGTCCGTTTCAGAAAATGAACGAACACAATCTGTCGTTGCCTTCGCAGAGCTCATAAGGCAGAGCGCCTGGTTCCATGCCAAGATGCCTTCACTTACAGCGGGGTTTGATTTATCTACCCCGTAAAATTTCTTTCCAAATTCAGCCAAAAAAGCGGGTCGGTCGGCTTTGAGTTTCTCTATTGTGGCATCAAACCCTTCTTTTTCTGCACCGCCAGGATTATCCGCGGTTTTGAGCCTGAAGGGTGTCACTGAACTGACAAAAACAATTTTGGATAATTTATCACTTCCATACTTTCCAATATAGCGGGCAACTTCTCCTCCGCCCATCGAAAAACCAACAAGTACTACTTCTGTTAAATTTAGTTGGGTAATTAAATCATGCAAATCACTTGCGAGGGTATCATAATCGTAACCTTCCCAGGATCGGTCTGATTTGCCAAACCCTCTTCGGTCATAAGCAATACAACGCAAATTGTGTTTGGGAAGTTCGTTTAGTTGGTATTCCCACATTTCATGGTTAAGTGGCCATCCATGAATAAAAATAACTGGTTTACCTGATCCATACTGGGTGTGACCCCGCTGTGATGTAAGATTAATTTGTACTAGAATAACCGAATCG
>JBBAVI010000115.1:0-18176 GCA_040397785.1 Saprospiraceae bacterium
TACGCTTGCATGCAAACATCAAACATCGAATCACCCAAATAGGCCTTCAAATAATGAAATACCAACCCCGTTTTTTGATACATCACCCCGCCGTAATTGGCTGAAGAGAAATCCGTCGACAAGGTTTGTATTGGCTGATCCACACCAAACGAGGCCATGCAACGGTACAATATATCACCTTCGTCTTTGTGCGACAAACCCAATAATCCCAATTTCTTTGCAAAACCCTTAACCATATCACTCAAACGCGTATTCGTTGGATACTTTGAAGCAACATAACGCATCTCGTTCAAGGTGTTCAAACCTTCGTCCATCCACCCAAAATCGCGGTCGTTACTGCCCAAAATGCCATAAAACCAATTGTGTCCCACCTCATGCACGATCACCACTTCAAGGTTTTTTTTGCTTGAAACACCGCCAATCACCGTCACATTTGGATACTCCATTCCACCACCCGCGCTGATGGTCCCATCAACCGCCGTAACCTGATTGTAAGGATAATCGCCATTCCACTGCGAATATTTCAAAATACCATCGTGCAAATATTCCAGGGCATGCGGCTTCCATAATTCCTCCGAACCTTCGGTATACATCGCCCACGTGGTAACCGTTCTTCCACTGCGAGGCAAAACCACTTGGCCTTTCAAAACGCGAAACGTTTTATCCGCAAACCAAGCAAAATCATGCACCCGAGACTGTGTATACCGAATGGTTTCATCGCCGAAGCGGATTTTTGATTGCCAGAAAACTTGCCCGATGAACTGTCATCGTAGTGCTTATCGATTTTTGACCAATCCATATCCGATCTACGAATAGGAATATCGGCCGCGCGATACATGCCCGCAGGGATGAGTTCCTTGTCCAGGTTTTCTTGAAACGGATACACCGGCGCTGTTTTATCTCCATTTGATGGCTTTAAACTGGTAACGCCATTGTACTCAGCCAACAAATTTAACCGCTTGATTTCACGTTCTGTTTGCAAATCCCCAGTTGCACCCACCGTATAATTCTCTGGCAGGGTGATGCTTACGTCGAAGCTTCCATATTCAGAATAAAACTCCCCTTGATTCAAATAAGGCATCTGATGCCAACCTTTTTCATCGAACACCGCAGGCTTGGGATACCACTGTGTGATTTGATACGTTTGTCTGATGTGACCCATGCGCGACACCTCTCCTGAAGGCAATTTCACCCGAAATGGCGTTGAAATCACCACTTTTTCTCCCGGCGCCAAAGGCTTATTCAATGTCAATACGGCGATATCAATGTGCTCTGCATCGTACGTCAACTTTACAGATGTCCCGTCGGCCTTGAAGTCTAACGAATCGATAAAACCCTGATATTCTGGATGGTTTCTAAACAATAAATCCTTGCCCGACATCATTAATTGCTTAGCCAACGCGGTTTTGCTATTCTTATAGGCATTGGGCCACAGGTGAATATACAGTGAGTTGAGTGTAGCCGGCGAATTGTTCGTATACACAAACTCTTCCGCACCGCGCAACATGTGGGATTGGTCGTCCAAAGTCACTTGGATGGTATAATTCACTTCTTGCTGCCAATTTCCTTTGGTCTGAGCGATGGCTAAATTCGACAAGTAAGCCATTCCCAAAACGATCGATATGCGTTTCATAAGTAAGGCAATTTACAAAAATTATGGCAATATCATTTCGACACCACTTTCGGTCGATTTGACGCGTGCATACCCATTTTCCATGTCGTCTAGCCCCAAATACTGATCATTTACGTAGGAAATCAGATCCCTGCAACTACGATCGATGTTGGCTTGGTATCCGGCAGGCAAGTTCAAGACAACTTCCACCGATGGATTCCGCCATGGAGCATTTTTACCCAATATGAGCACATCGGGTAAAATCAAAGTTGTTGAATCCCATCGCACATCGTAACGCAAACTTGCGGCGTTAGAAACCGCAGTCAAACGACTGCCCCTGCTTCGCTTGAAAACCGTCACAAAAGGTTTTGTTTCCAGGGTATTGGCGATGGTTAACGACACGTCGTTGCTGGCGCGATTAACCATCAAATCGTAGAAAGCATGCTCTTCATGGTAACCACTGCGACCATTCAAGGTCACTTCAACATCTATGTCTTTGATGGATGCATCCAACTCCTCACGGCCAGGACCGTCTAATTCACCCTCCCATTTTAAAGGCACAGTTTCGGTTCGCACCATAATGGTTTTTGCGCTATCCACTTGCTCACATGTTTTGGCAAAATTTACCGACGCTGAAGATGAAAATCCCCTACCCACTTCCACTGATTTGAAGGTTAAAAATATCAAGGCGATCCAAAAGGCAACGTTCAATGGCCAACGCAAGAACGGACTCATTTTCTTTCCATTCACCAAGATGCGAATGAGGCCGTAAATCATTTGAATCAAAGGCACCAAAACCACAGCGCAGATAGCCAAAATGGTCCCGAACAAATAGGTATAACCCAGCAAAAAATAATCGTAAAAGGCATCGAAAACAAAAGCAATCATACCGACTGAGAGCACCGCGCCAATGACACCAGGGACAATGATGGAGAAAAGCGCCACCAGGGCAAAAGCGGCCAGAACCTTTACGACCAGCCTACCGGTTTTGCCAAGCCCGCGCTTCGCGCGGGGCTTCACGTTCTCCATCGCCTTGGCGTAAGCCGACTCATAGGCCGACCGAACATTGTGATCCACCACCTTCGCCAAATTATCGAAATTCACTGGCTCGCCCCGCATCTGCAGTTTCTCCGCCGGTGTAGAGGCAGCCGGAATAATTATCATCAAAAAGATATAAACCAAAATCACCGTTCCAAACGAGGCAACCGCCAAAATACCAGAAACAGCCCTCACAAACACTGGATCCCAACCAAAATACGCCGCAATCCCGCTGCAAACACCATAGACCACAACATCGTCTTCGTTGCGATACAACCGTTTTGCATGCTCGCCCCCAGCCTGAGACGAAGTAGACGCCGAATTAGAAGCCGAAGCCGCCCCCTCTCCTTCCGTAGAACCCTCGCGATCCGCACTATCCATGGCATCGCCCAATTCCTCGGCCGACCCCACCTGGGCGATAACGTCCTCTACGTGATTAATGAAAATTGCAGGTGTCCCAGAAATCAACAAATGACTAAACAATTCCGCAATCCGATTTTCGATATCGTCGTACACCTCCTTTTCGGCAATTCGGAGGCGAAGCGATTCCAAATATTGCTTCAAACGGTCGTAAGCAAGTTCGTCGATCTGAAATACAAATCCATTGATGTTGGCTGAAATGATGCGATTCATAGTGATTGGGTTGGGTTGGGTTGACTTGGATTATTTTCGGTATGATTCAATTCCTGATTCGTTGCGATGCTCGATACGTGATTTACAGCAAACTGCAATTCCGACCACGTACTGCGCAGTGATGCCAAAAACACAGCACCCGTTTCAGTGATCTCAAAATACTTTCTCGGTGGGCCTGATTTAGATTCCTCCCAGCGGTAACTCAGCAATCCCCCGTTTTTCAGGCGGGTGAGCAACGGATACAAAGTACCCTCCACCACCAATAATTTGGCCAGCTTGAGACGATCCAATATGTCGGATGAGTAACAAGATCCCTGAGAGATAATCTGCAAAATGCAGTACTCTAAGATCCCCTTGCGCATCTGCGATTGGGTATTTTCCAAATCCATAGCACAAACATACGTCAAAAATTTAGTACTATGCAATACAAAGTACTATGAAAACATGTTTCTATTCGATAAACGTCTTCCCGCATGACCAAAGTCGAGGAACCGAATTTCGAAACAACAAAAATCTCAATTACGCCTGCAACCTTCTTTACTCTATGGGATATCGAAAAAACTGCATCAATAAATCCGCCGTTCCACGGGCCGTTTTCTTGTCGATGCTTCCTAGTCGCTGTAAAAATCGCTGATCGTCCACCGACCTAACCTGATCTATCGCCAACTGGCCTTGTCGTTTCTGAAACAAACAATCCAGACGCGTTGGCAATAATTTTCGAGTAGATGTCAACGGGACTATTACTGAGCGCTTTAGGAAATTATTTGACGCGGTAGGCGAAACCACGAGGCAGGGACGCACCTTTTGAATCTCAGTCCCAAGGGCGGGATCAAGTTGAATCATCCACACATCGTATTGCTTTTTTACCATGTCCATTCCTCCTGATCAAATGTGTTTGGAAAATCCGTAAACGTTTGAGCGATTTGCCTTTCAGCAGGATTCTCCGCATTACAGTCTTCAAATGCCTTTTCCCAGTCGATGCTTTTACTCGACACCTTGCTCACAATCAATTGCTGACCTTTTATTTTGATGCTTACTTCCTCATCCATATTACACAATACTAAAAGTTCTTTAGGAATTATTATCCCCTTGCTGTTGCCTATGTTTCTGAGCTTAACGGTGATCATGTTAAAACAAAGTTACAACAAAAGGTTTTACAAATTTCGTACATTAAACCACATCCATCAAGGATGAAAATCGCAAAAACCGAATTTCAATTTGTACTTCTTATGTAATTTTATATAATTATTCGTTACAACAAATATCGCACAATTGCATCAACCTTGCAAGAAAATTCATTACTCGAATGGCTACAAAACGACAAACAATAGAATTTCTCGGTAAATTGCGACATGCGTAGCCTAATTACAGCCGTTTCACTAACAGTTGCATTTTTCATTGCTCAACCAGCAAAAGCCCAATACTCGGGCAACGACGATACCATGAAGGTTCAAGAACCCGTTGTTTCAGTGAATTCAAACTTGACGAGCATCGACAAACATCCCTTGCACCCCTTTCAAAAAGAGGCAATGACATTTTACTGGGATAGAAATTCGAAAGTTCTGGTAAATATCATCGCAAAAGGATTAAAAGACAACCTAGAACCCTCTTTTGGATCGATGGGCAATAGCATCGTTAGCAAAAAACCCCAATCACTTGGCTACCAATATCATTTTCGCGACCGATGGACCATGGGACTGGTATATGCTTGGGCACAAGTAAAAACCGATACTTTGCAATACCCCGATTTCGACAAGCCAGGAAATTATTCATCCTTTCAATATGTGGTAAACATGAATGCATTTATGGGGACCATCAACTATGCTTGGTATCTCAAAACCAAACCCAAAAGCACCATGGCGATTTCGTCAGGCATCGCATTGGGAAACAGCAGAATCGACTATGAAACGCAACGAATGTCTTACGACACAGGAACTGCCTACATTCCTGCTTTCAATGGGGGCATCAACGCAACCGGGATTCAGATCACCCTAATCTCCATCAAACAATCTTTCAAGGGCCTTAGAAATATTGGCTACCAAGCATCGCTCGGCGGTGGCGTAAACTCAATAGGCTTTAGCTTTGGCTTAAACTACACCTTGTAAAAAACGCAAAATTTCGCGTTCAGTATCCTGCTATTAGCGCCCGTAACTGCTTGCAGACGACATATTCGCAACCAACAGCAACACAACCTACCGCAACCACTTCCACAAATCTTTCCACGTGGGCTTTTTGCCGTAACTCAATATACCTATGCGATAAATCCGACCACTGAGCCATACCATCAACACAAAGGTTAACACCAACAACCCGAAACTCAGTGCCAATTCGCTAAACGGAACTCCAAACGGCGCCCTTACCACCATCACGATCGGACTGGTGAGCGGTATCATTGAAAACAATTTAGCCATTGCACCATGAGGCGCTTTTAAGGCCACCGTTTGGGCAATAACAAAACCAAAGACCAGAGGCAAAGTCACCGGCATCATGAACTGTTGGACATCGGATTCCTGATTCACTGCCGATCCGATGGCTGCGAAAAAACTCGAATACAACAAATATCCACCCACGAAAAACAGTAGGAAAACCGCTAAAATCTGAAAATATGGCAAATTGCTGAGCGGCTCCGTAAACTCCGTTGTCATCCCGTTTCCTGAATTCAAAAACAAGGCACTGATCCCAAACACCAACCCCACCGCCAAAACAATCCACGCCACAAACTGAGTAAGCCCCACCGCCGCAACACCCAAAATCTTGCCCATCATCAAATCAAAAGGCTTCACAGAACTCACAATCACCTCTACAATCCTGTTCGTTTTCTCCTCCATCGCCGACCGCATCACCATCGAACCATAAACAAAAATGAATATGTAAATCATAAACGCTAGCGCAAATCCAATCCCGCTTTTTAAGCCACTGCTCGACTCCTTAACATCGCCCTGGCCCGTCACCTCCTTGGTTTCAAGGCTACAACTCGACTGCAAACTATCGATCTGACCTTCGCGCAAACCCAACCTCGCAAACTGCCGCTGCGTAGCCTTATTGCGAATCCACTCTTTCAAGGTCTCTTTCTCCGTAATCGATGGCGTTTCACTCGTGTAATACGTAGCCGAATCAACCACCCGCAAATCTCTGTCTTCCACACTCAACCAACCATGCACCAAGCCGCGTTCCACATGCGCCAAAGCCGAATCCAAATCACTGGGCGCAGGTAACAAAACGTAGTTCGCTGGCGGATTATGACTCAACAACAACTCCGGATTATTGTCCGATACGTACACCGTCTTTGTCCGATCGTCGTCCCCCGTTTCCGTTGCGATATAAATGGTTGCGGCATAAAAACCCACCATCAGCAAAGGCGCCAAAAAGGTCATGATGATGAAGGTTTTGTTCTTCACCCGGGTGAGGTACTCACGCTTAAAAATGACAAAAATATTCTTCATTGTTGTGTTTAAAAATTTCCGGTATTCAAATCGTAATAAGGTTTGCTTTTTCTGATTTGTCAGGTATGGGTACTCCAGTTTTGGACTCTGCAGTTTTAGATACCGTATCAACAAAAATCTCATGGATGCTAGGAATGTGTTCCGAAAAATGCACCAAATTCCCTTTCCCCATGGCCAGCTTCAACAATTGCTCCGGGGTAAAACTGTCCGATGTTTGAAAGCGATAAACCACCTTCCCATCACTCTGATTTTGTTCAGAAATCAAGGTAGATTCGCCGTTTGCGGAAATCCCTGTCCCCCATTCCACCGCCTGATAAAATCCCACTTCGTAAACACCGGTTGCGTATTTTCTGCGAATTTCGCTTACCCCGCCGTCCAGCACTTTTTCGCCTTGGTGGATGATGGCCAAATGATCACAAAGACTCTCCACATTATCCATTCTGTGGGTTGAAAAAATGATACTCGTCCCCTGGTTTCTTAATTCGATGATTAAATCTTTGATCAAATCGGCATTCACTGGGTCAAACCCGCTAAATGGCTCATCGAGAATTAACAGTTGCGGATTGTGCAAAACACAAGAAACGAATTGCACTTTTTGCGCCATTCCTTTGCTTATCTCTTCTACCTTTTTTCTTGCCCAATCCATCATATCCAATCTTTGCAACCAATGCTTAACCGATGCTTTGGCATCTTTGGTACTTAAACCGCGCAACTCCGCAAAAAACACGAGCTGATCCGCCACGGTCATTTTTTTATATAATCCCCGTTCTTCTGGCATATACCCCATTTGCTGGGCATGGCTTTCACGCAGCGGCTCTCCTTTAAACAGGATCTCTCCCGAATCGGGTTGGGTAATGGTAGAAAGCATACGAATAAGGGTTGTTTTTCCCGCACCATTCGGGCCCAATAGTCCGTAGATACTACCTTGCGAAACGGCCAAATCGATGTTTTTGGAAACGCGCTGCTCTCCAAAGGTTTTACAAACTTTGATGGCCTCAATAACCTTGTTCATTGAAACAAAGTTACATGAAGAATCCTCGGATTCTTCAATCAACCAAAGGTTTCGCTAAAAGGAAATAACGTTTCGATGATTTCATCGGGGAAGGTCCGAAAATCGAATTTTACAATCGTACGAAGGTCCCCAAGGGCAAGGCATTTCCGGCTTGGTCTTTCAGGAACAGTTCGCCGCTATTCATGGATTTCACACCAAGGCTCGAAACGTGTTTGCGAACTAAATTTTCGGCCACCATGGCGCTAAAGCCCATACTGTATAGGTTCAACAACATAAATCCGCAGGGGTCTAAAATCTGACCACACATTTGCATCAACTCATTGAGTTGTTTTTCCAGGAGCCATTTTTCTCCGTCGGGGCCCCGGCCGTAGGCCGGGGGATCCAACAAAATCCCATGATACGTCTTCCCACGTCTCACCTCGCGCTGCACAAATTTAAACGCGTCCTCAACCACCCATCGAATCCCGTCCAATCCACTCTCCTCCATATTTTCACGACTCCATGAAACCACCTGTTTTACACTGTCCACGTGTGTCACATCCGCTCCAGCAGCACAAGCCGCCAACGACGCACCACCCGTGTACGCAAACAAATTCAAAACCCTTGGCTTTTCACCCTTGGGAAATGATTTCACCTTCTCGTATATCCAATCCCAATTCGCGGCCTGCTCCGGAAACAATCCCACATGCTTGAAGGAAGTTAATCCCAATCGGAATTTCAACGCCAACCCACCTTGCTGATACTGAATCCACCAACGATCGGCCATACCCGGTTTTAAATACCACTGACCCTTCTCCGCATCCGCCCCAGCCGCTTTTACAAAACTCGCATGTGCCAACTTCTGCCATTCCTGCTCATCCAAACTCTTATCCCAAATGGCCTGGGGTTCGGGACGACGTAATATACATTTGCCAAATCGCTCCAACTTCTCAAATCCACCCGCATCGATCAACTCGTAATCTTTCCAGGCGGTTGGACAAATCCGCTGACTCATAATAAATTCAATTGTGGTGATCCATCACCGCCCAAAATCACATTCCCATCATTGTTGGGTTTATCTGGCCCTTTTTCAACAACCTTCGTTTCGATGTTTGAATTGCCAGAATCCCCTCCGGTTTCAGGACCGTTTTCATCGATATCATTGACGTCCATCGCGTCAGTATCCCCTTCAGATTCAAACTCTTGTGGAGCAGGTCTCAATTTTCGTATAATCACCGGCGCCTCGCCCACTTTATCGCTCTTCAACACCACCTTCTTCACCTTGTCCTGACTCAAACGATTGCCCAACACCTTCCAGCCCTTCACATCCATAAACCCATCCAACACCAACATTTCAACCACCTTTTCCCCGTTCTTCTTCTCCGTTGTTAATTCTACTTGGGCACCCACCGAAGTACTAGCAACCAACAATTCAGAACCTTTTTCTTCGCCGATGAATGGGAATTTCTTGCCCATCGTTAACGTTTCTATCAAGAATCTTTTTACGTATTGAAACTTGGATTTACCCTCGAGATAAATCACCTGAATCACTTGAGTCGCAGAATACTTTTGAATACAATAAATTGTGTCTGGCTCAAAGCGATTAATCAACTCGTAATTAGACAATTCGTAATAACCGTCTTTGTAAATAACCAAAACCTTGTCATCGCCGTCAAACTCTCCCAAGAACTGACCCTTTGCATCGCCGTTCAATCTACCCGTCATATCGTCCCACCAAATCTTCACTCCGCCCAAAGTTGATCCGCCCTTTTCCTTCAAATCCACCCGTTTAATCGGATATTTTGTAATTTGATTTCCCCGAGCACTCTTTCCTTTGATCGCCAAATTTGAAAAATCATATTCGATGCTCTTAATCCTCGCATTGGCCATCGCACTCATATGCAAAGTAACACGCTCCGCCTCTCCATTGGGGTTGGCAGAGAAATACAATATCGTGGACTTGGGATGATCGCTCGAGAACACATATTCCTTCTCACGAATCAATCCCGTAGCATTGAAACGTTTTGCCATGACTTTCTTGGCTTCTCCGTCCCAATAAATTACATTATAAGTAGTTCGTTCATCGTTTTTGCGCCATACATCTATGTGGATCAGATCCTTACCATAGAAATATTTATCCGTCACCTTGGCGATGCTGTATTTCCCATCTTCCCTAAACGCAATGATATCATCAATGTCTGAGCAATCACAAATAAACGTTTCTTTCTTTAACGATGTTCCGATGAAACCTTCCTTCAAATTGGCGTACAACTTCACATTGGCCACCGCAACAACATTGGCCTCAATGGTATCAAATGCGCGAATTTCTGTCTTCCTCTCTTTGCCCGTACCAAACTTCTTCAGCAAGCGCTTGTAATAATCCACTGCATAATCCACCAAATTTTCTAGGTGATTATTCACCTCAACAATATCATCCTCCAGCCCTTTAATATACTCATCGGCCTTAAAACTATCAAACTTAGAAATCCGTTTAATTTTGATCTCTGTTAACCGAGCGATATCGTCCTGCACGATTTCCCTACGGAACAAACTCTTATAGGGCTCAAGTCCTTTTTCGATGGCCGCCAACACCGCTTCCCAAGTCTCACACTCTTCAATGTCGCGATAGATTCGCTTTTCGATAAAGATTTTTTCCAACGAGGAGAAATGCCATTTGTTCTCTAATTCACCCAACTCAATCTCCAGTTCCCTACGCACCAAATCCAAAGTGTTTTGGGTTGAGGCTTTAAGAATGTCGTTCACCCCCATAAACTTCGGCTTATCCTCGTGAATCACACAAGCCAATGGCGAAATACTCACTTCGCAATCCGTAAACGCATACAAGGCATTGATAGCCAAGTCTGGACTGATCCCCGGCGCCAATTGTATCTCAATTTCAACATTCCTTGCCGTATTGTCGATGACTTTCTTAACCTTAATCTTTCCGTTATCACTCGCTTTGATAATGCTCTCAATGATCGATCCCGTGGTGGTTCCGAAAGGAATTTCCTTGATCAACAACGTAGATTTATCCTTTTCCTCAATCTTGGAACGAACCCGAATCCGAGACCCCTTCCTGCCTTCGTTGTACATCGAAAAATCCGCGTACCCACCCGTAGGGAAGTCAGGCAACATATTCACTTTCCGTCCCCGCAAAATATCAATACTTGCCTCGCATAATTCAATAAAATTGTGAGGCATAATTTTCGTACTCAATCCCACCGCAATCCCTTCCACACCTTGCGCCAACAACAAGGGAAATTTCATCGGCAATGTAACCGGCTCACGCTTTCTACCGTCGTAACTCAACTGCCAATTCGTGGTCTTTTCATTAAACGCCACTTCCTTCGCAAACGCACTCAATCTCGCTTCAATATACCTAGGCGCAGCCGCACTATCCCCTGTCCTTATATCGCCCCAATTTCCTTGGGTATCAATCAACAACTCCTTTTGGCCCAAATTTACCAAGGCATCGCCAATCGCAGCATCACCATGGGGGTGATAGGCCATGGTCGACCCAATGATGTTCGCCACCTTGTTGTAACGACCGTCGTCCATCTCATACATCGCATGTAAAATCCTGCGCTGCACAGGCTTTAACCCGTCCTCCAAGGCTGGAATTGCACGCTCTAAAATTACATAACTCGCATACTCAACAAACCAATCCTTGTACATCCCACCCACGGCACGCACCTCGCCCAGATAACCCGTAACGCCAGTCCCAGAAACTTCCTTCTGTGGTGATTCCAAATCTTCATCGTGCTCCATGTTGCGACTTCAAATCAAGCCAAAATACAGCAATAAAACCCAACAGTTTATTCACATTCAATCGTTTAAAACCCATTTTTGTCTCCTGAGAACTGATACCCATCGATATTAGAGACTCAATATGACAAAAAGTCAGTTTTTTTGTATCTTTGTAAATAGGAACGAAGCGCATGGATATCCAACATATCAAACAGAGATTCAGTATTATTGGGCACTCACCATTATTAACAACGGCATTAGAAACGGCAATCAAAGTGGCTCCAACCGACATGAATGTATTGATTCTTGGAGAGAGTGGGGTAGGTAAAGAAAGCTTCAGTAAAATCATCCACCACCTGAGTGCAAGAAAACACGCACCCTTTATTGCTGTAAACTGCGGCGCAATCCCAGAAGGGACCATAGATTCCGAACTGTTTGGACACGAAAAAGGATCATTTACCGGGGCTACGGACAAGCGAAAAGGATATTTTGAAACAGTGAGTGGCGGAACCATTTTCCTCGATGAAGTGGGTGAACTTCCCTTGAGTACGCAAGCGAGATTGTTGCGAATTTTGGAGAATGGAGAATTCATTAAAGTAGGAAGTTCTGTTGTTCAAAAAACCGACGTGCGTGTAGTCGCTGCCACCAACAGAGACTTGCTAGAAAGGGCGCGACAAGGTAAATTTAGGGAAGATTTGTATTATCGATTGGCTACCGTACCCATACGTGTCCCAAAACTTAGCGAGCGTAAGGAAGACATATACTTGTTATTCAGAAAATTTGCATCCGACTTCGCCGAGACCCACCATAGCCATTTGCTCGAGCTCACCGAAGCGGCGCAACAACTTCTGATCAATTACCCTTGGCCCGGCAATGTACGTCAGCTCAAAAACGTATCCGAGCAAATTTGCGTGCTCGAGTCCGGCCCGAGCATCAGCGAACACACCATCACCAAATATATACCCCACGTAGAACCACCATTGCCGATGCTTTTGGGCAAGATCGATGGGACGGAAGGCATGAGCGAAAGAGACATTTTTTACAAAGTACTTATCGATATGAAGCGCGATGTTAACGACCTTAAAAAGGTAGTTTTTGGACTCCTGGAAGGCAATCTCGATGCGCGTCAGTCCATGAGCAACACCATGCCTAACACCCCGGCAACACCCCATGTTCCCGCAACCATTGTCAATCCTGTTTATTCCGAATCCAATAACGCACCCAACCCCATCATCATCCACCATGAAGAGGAAGACGATGATGATTTTCAGGACGCCGAAAGTTACCCATCCAACCAAACACTTAGCTTGGAAGCCCAAGAGATTGAAATGATCAAACGTGCCTTGGTGAAAAATCACGGAAAACGCAAGAAGGCAGCCGACGAATTGGGCATTTCGGAGCGCACATTGTATCGAAAAATCAAACAATACGAATTGGAAGACTAAGTCATGAAAGTCCTTGCAAATCCATATAAGTCACTCCACTTTGTGCTGCTATTTATGGCCGTAGCCGCAAGCGGGTGCAAACCGTTTTGGAAATTTTACGATTTTAAAGGGGCTAATATCCCTGCCGACATCAATACGTTTTCAGTAACTTTTTTTAGCAACGAAGCTCAGCTCATCAATCCGCAACTGAGTATGAATTTTACCGAAAACCTGAAATCGAAATTTCAAACGGAAACACGACTGGGTATGGTTTCTGGAAATGGCGACTACCAATTTGCCGGTAGCATCACCGATTACAGCGTAATTCCTGCTTCTTTGAATGCTGATATTGGGACCGCGCAAAACCAATTCAACATAAAAGTTCGTGTAGAATTTAGTTGCGAAAAATACCCAGAGAAGAGTTTCACGCGTGATTACTCCTTCTTTAAACTGTTCGATGCGAGTGCTTCGTTTCAAAGTGTAGAAGAAGGACTTTCCGCCGAAATCCAAACCCAAATTGTACAACAAATTTTTGCCGCAGTGGCATTAGACTGGTGAATCAACAAGAAATCAATCATATCATCCAACAACCCCAAGAAATCAATGCAGCTTCTGCAAGTGAGTTGATCGCCTTATGTGAAAAATACCCTTGGTTTTCCGCACCCCATACCCTCTTGGCGCACTATTTTTCCCGTACCAACGACTTTAGAAAAGAGGAATGGCTCACCCGAGCCGCCAGCCGTATTCACAATCGCGAATGGTTGTATTATTTCATGCAACCCGCCATGTCCACTGAATCAATTGAAAAGAACGTAATCCCTATTTCAACAACACCGGAAATTACCCAAGCGGAATCAACCAATACTGAATTCATTTCCCCAGAGTCACCCAATATAGTAGCAACCATTTCCGAAATGTTTATCCCAGAAACATCAGTCACTGAATCAACTTCCATACCACCTAAATATCCCGAAACCCCGCTCAGAGAATTGCCTTTTAAAACACCGGAAATTCCCAATTTTACCCCTCTTTTCCAACCTGCCGAAGAATATGACATTGCCAAGGCAATGGGCACAACATTCAATTTTGAACCCGTTGAATTCAATCCGAGCCCAGATGAAATAGAATCCCCCCGCCCCAAACAACTTAAACCCTACAACCTGGAAGAGTTTATTTCTTTGGGATTGATAAATAACGAGGAAGCAGATACCCATGTTTCAGAAAGCAACGAGTCTGATGAAAGTCCCACTTCTGAAGCACTAGATTTCTATGATTGGCTGGAAAGAAAAAATACGAAATCCGTCTCCAGCAATTCAACAAACATCAATAGCACCAATGGCAGTGATTCTTTGGAAAAGTCAAAACAAGCCACCACAAACGAGAATGCCGTCCACGAAACAAATAAACCCCTACCAAATTTGGACAAATTTGGGCTCATCAACCAATTCATAGAAAAGCAACCCAGCATCAGCCGTCCCAAACAGGAATTTTATTCCCCGGAGCGCGCCATGAAGAGAAGCGAAACCTTTTCACCCGCCATTGTTACCGAGACATTGGCCAATATTTTCCGAACCCAAGGGCACTTTGAAAAGGCCATCTTTTCCTATCAAAAACTGCAGTTGAAATTCCCAGAAAAAAGTGCTTACTTTGCATCCCTTATCGAACAAACTAAAAAAGAACAAAACCAATGAATTGGATATTGATTATCGGAATTATTGCAGCCACATTGTTGATGCTTATCATTTTGGTCCAAAACCCAAAAGGCGGCGGATTGGCTTCAAATTTCTCTCAAGGAAATCAATTGTTTGGCGTTGAAAAAACTACCAACGTTGTCGAAAAAATCACCTGGGGCGGTGCCCTATTATTGGTGGTAATTTCATTGGTTGCTGCCTCTTACAATAGCGAAAAGACCAAGTCTCAAAAAGGCAATGGAAAAGCGCGTACTGAGCAAGGTGCTACTTTGCCAGATGTAAAAGCGGGTAAATAATACCTCTTTCCACTCATTTATTTCGGCTTACAATTCGTTTTCGATTACTTCGGAAACAAGGCAATCGGTTCTCGGTCTGGTTTCGCGTAACTCAATCGGTCTATCCAACTTAGGTCGACGTACCCGTCTAACCCTATTGATCCCACAGACTGCGCCTTTACGAGATCCACACTACCGTCTTCAGTAATCAGAGCCTGGTTGATTTCAACGTAAACCACCTTTCCTATCACGATGAGGGTCCCATTGCATGCAACGCGCTGAAATTCTTGCAACTCTAGTCCAATCTTTATCGCACTTTCAGCCACAAATGGCGCGATTACACCGTCTCTGTATTCGGGATTCAACCCCACGGCATCAAATTCAGAGGTCTGCTTGTCGTACCTGGCCGAGGTCTGATGAGCCTTAGCATAAAAATCCGCCCCCACCGCATTCAACGTATAACTTCCCGTAGCCTGAATGTTCTGCCATGTATGTCGGTCTACGCTATCCGGACGCACAACCATCCCCAAATAAGGCGGATTGGCACCCACATGAAAAATGGAATTAAAAATGGCTAAATTCTCACGCCCTTCCGCATCGCGAGTACCTACCAAATTCAGCGCTTTTACGCCCGGCATCGAATTGATTAACTGGGTCCGAAACCGTTGATCCATTCCGGCAAAATCCTCTGTCCGATAAACGCTGTTTTTACTTTCCATTATTTTATGATTGATTGATGATAAAAATTACGCACGCAAACTGCCCATTCCCCCATCGATGGCCAAAATCTGCCCCGTCATCCAATCGCTGCCACCGCCCAGTAAAAACAATACCGCTGAAGCGATATCATTCGGCTCACCCACGCGCTGCAAGGGATGTCTTTTGCCACTGGCTTCCACTTTTTCGGGGGTTGATAACAACCTAGCCGCCAAATCTGTATTCACCAAACTGGGGGCGATGGCATTCACCCGAATCAGAGGCGCCCACTCGGCAGCCAAACTGCGTGTTAATCCTTCAATGGCTCCTTTGGCCATGGCGATGCTGGCATGGAACGGCATTCCCGTTTGTACGGCGACCGTACTAAACAGCACAACCGATGCCTTACCGGCGGTTTTCATGGCTGGAAGACAGGCTTGCAGGGCTTTCACCGCACCCATCGCATTGAGTTCAAAATCGGCCCGAAATTCTTCGAGCTTTAATCCGCGAAAGGGTTTCAGGTTAATACTTCCCGGCGCGTATACCACACCATGGATGGTGTCGGGCAAACCCGTTATGGGATCATCAGACAGCGCATCCCAAATGATGGATTGTACACCCATGGGGACTTCCCCACTGCGCGATACCGCCCAGATAGCATGTCCTTCATTCATCAACCGCTCTACCACTGCGGCGCCTATGCCGCGACTTCCACCGAAAACTACGTAATTCATATACTCAAGAAACAAAGGAAATCGGGATAGGTTTTGGGCAGTAGCACTATCATCTCCACTTATTACTTTCTTCATGATGCTTTAGGAAACGAAATGTGTCGTTACGTTAAATATACTCAGACCGGCAGAGCCAGCTTATTTGCGTGGCCCCGGATTAGAAAACAGGTAATCTTTGGATGTAGTTTCTGAAAATAGTGCGATTACTTGAAACGTGGTGGGATCAGTCAACCTAAAGTAGATCTTCAGAATACTCAATTAAAAAGGCCCCAATAATATGGGGCCTTTTTAATTGAACTTTAATGAATTAAAAATTAGTTCAGGTTTTGTGACTATGCTTAAGGTTAATATTTCACGATTTTCACCGTCTGCTTCTCGTTTCCTTTGGTTATAACAACATAATAGACACCCTGACTGAAGTCGGATAAGTTTACCTGTTGTTCTTGATTGGATTGACAATTGAGATTAACCAATACTTTGCCTGTGTAGTCCAATACAGAAACCTGGGCATCTGATGCTGTTTTAATATTGAATATTCCGGATGTTGGGTTTGGTTTTATAGTAATTCCCGCTCTTTCAATCAATGGGTCAGTCTTGGACGTCTGAATGATTACGGATACAACCTTTTCAGGGCTCTGACAATATTCATTTTGGTTTTCGATTACCTTAACTGATCCATCGGTAGTTGCCCACTTTACAGAGATTGATTTTGTTCCATTCCCAGATAACAAATTACCATTGGTCACTGTCCACTTGTAAGGATTGACCGTTGAATTGCTAACGGTGTAGTTTTGTGTTGAGTTAGGCAATACACTTGTTGGACCGGAAATGATTGGTGTTACCAAGGTTTGTGGTTTAAACATTTCTTTTCTTGCAACTACCAATGCATGGCTTTTGTTAAAGAATACAGAATTACCTGCTACATCTTTTTGTGTTAAACTCAATGCAATAGGTTCTTGAATTGAAATGAACATGTATTTGTAGTCAGGAGTGAAAGTCATTCCTGTGGGTTCCGAACCAATGGGTGTAATCATAAATAGTTCGACTTTTGGATTGGCCGGTGTATGGTCAGGACGCAACATCCAAACGTGGTTCCTGCCTCCATCTTGTAATACCCACAAATTACCTTTATCATCGAAAGTTAAGTTATCTGCACCAGTACCCCAAGGTTCAGAAACTAGTCCATCGCCATAATTTACCACGTAAGACTCTCCACCAGCAAATGTGCTAAAATCAGATACAGTGGTGCCATTGTCTTTGAATTTGTAAACCCTACCTACACCTTTTGCAGTAAAAAACAACTCACCATTAGTTGGGCTAACCTCAATATCCTCCACACCATTGAATTTGGTACCACCCAAACTTGCGGCTGCTATTTTTACATCATTACGTTCGCTTTTGGTTGTGTTTGGTACTTGCACCCAAGTGCCTTTTGTCGTTGTGGGGTCTCCGGCAGTATTCAACGGAGCTTCAAGTACAAGAACATATAATTTACCAGAGGACAAATCTGTTTTCTTATCGGCCACAAATTTATAAACGTTACCATCCGATGCATCTTCACCTTGATAAACTGTAACGCTGTCTTGAAGGAATGCAACATTTTCATGACTCATTCTTCCCATAGCCCATAACTTTTCGGGTACACCATTGCCGTATTGTTTTACTTTACGTGTCACTGGGTCAATTTCAATGTTCCATCCAATATCGATGTACCCATCCAAATTCACATCTCCTGAAGTTGGGCGATTTTCTTCACAAGTAACCACTGTACCCCATGGTGAAATGCCTCCAGAACAGTTACTTCTCGTACTCACCAATGCGCCTGAAAAATCCACAGGATTGATAGAGTCAACTTGCCACAAACCTGTTTTACAATTGTATTGTGTATTTAATAT
>JBBAVI010000116.1:0-15211 GCA_040397785.1 Saprospiraceae bacterium
CCTTCCCGAGGTGTCACCTTCCCGAGGTGTCACCTTCCCGAGGTGTCACCTTCCCAAGGTGTCACCTTCCCAAGGTGTCACCTTCCCGAGGTGTCACCTTCCCGAGGTGTCACCTCCAAAGGTTGCCGCCCCAAAGCCAAAGGCATGTCCAAACTGTCAACTAACAACTGTCAATTGTCAACTAAAACAACTACCTAAAACACCCAGCGCAGCCCAAACTGAAACTGGCGTGGTGGTGCAGCATTTCGGCGCACCAGCAAACCACTGGCAGCCGAACCAACTTGCACCTGGTTGCTTTGCGTCGCGTTGTTGGAATAGCCGCTCAAATTGACCGCATTGAACAGGTTGAACACATCAGCGCGCAAAATAATACCAGAATTGCCAAAACGGTACTCCGCAGCAGCATCAAAAGTGTTCGACCAGGGCAGGCGGTCGCTGTTGCGCTTTTCGCCCGGGTGACGGTCGCTGTTGCCCGTGTAAGCATCTGCAAAGGACCGGCCGTCGCCATTCAGGTCGGCAGTGCCGTATTTTGTCGCATCTGGAATCCGGTTGATGGGTTGTCCGCTTTGAATTAAGGCAGCCACGGTAATGGCCAGGCCTTTGCATGGATAGTAGGCATAAATGCCATTCAAAACGTGGGTGCGGTCGTTGATGCCTGGGCCCCATTCGGCCTCAAAGTTATTGCTATCCTGCGCTTTAAAGTTGATATCCTCGGTATTATTGCGCAAACGCGATAAGGTGTAAATAAACCGCCAACTGTATTTGTCTTCCCCGCGTTCTTTTTGGAAATTGAAAGAGGCTGCATAATATTTGGATTCGCCCGCAGTTTCAGATACGGTAACACTGCGCGCAACACCCGTTAAAACCTCCCCATTGATCGTAGCCGTGCCGTTTACAATCGCAACCGGACGGGTCTGGTCGGCTTGTGCGCCTGTACGTACGACCACATTGTTGGGATCATTGAGCGGATAGGCGCTCGGCGCGTTCAAATCGCGGAGCCGGAACAGGTTGTTGGATTTATTGTACACCAAATCGACATAAAACAGGCGATTTTCATCTATTTGCCGCTGATAACCCAGCGAAAACTGGTGGGTGTATGGGTTTTGGTAGCCATTTGGATTCAAAATACGGCGTTCGTTGCTGAAAGCGCCCGCGCGTTGTGCCTGCAATTCGGTGTAGGATGGCCCGTTCAAATAAGTAACATTGTTGGCAGATGCGCCCGCATTGCCATCAAAAGTAATCAGGTTCAAATCGGTGCTGGCGGGCAAAATACCTTTGTCTTTCAAAGCCTGGAGCTGCTTTTTGTAGTCGGCATCGGTGGTATTTTGCTGCAAGGCATCGGAGTAAATGGCGTACAGGATTTTGTCGTAAAAGATCCCATAACCGCCGCGCAAACTGCTGCTGCTGTTGAGTTTATAATTAAAACTAAAACGCGGCGCCAGGTTATCCAGGTCGCCCTCTGTCGAACCGCCCTTCGACAAATTGTCGTAATCATAACGCAAGCCCAGGGTGAGGTTGAGTTTTTTTGTCACATTAATCGCATCCTCTACATACGCGGAATAAATGGTCTGGCGGGTGCCAAAAGTTGCTGGACGCAGTTCTACGCCATATCCTACTACTTGTACATCGGCAGGAATATCATTGATGCCCAAAGCCGCACCCTTGCGCAGATTTTTAACTGCATCTAATTGACTCTGCGTCAATTGTACCGTATAATTGCCATTCACATTGCCGCCGCCAGCCAATTGATGATCGGCACTGATGACTTCAACCCCCGTTTTGATGGTGTGTCGGTTGCGGTAAAATGTGAGTTTTTGCTGGCCCTGCAAGGTATTTTCGGTATCGTCAAAAAAGTAGCCTGGATGGCCCAACACCGCAGCAGTAACGCCACTTGGATCGAGCACCACCACTTGCGGACTGTCGCCATTGATCGAACGGCCATAATTCCAGCGGAAACGACTGTATTGCAGGTTGGTTTCTGATTTAAAACGGCTGCCGAGATAGGTGTTCTGGCTGGCAATCAAGATAGAATTGCGATCTTGCTTGTTGCCACTGGATGGAAACGAAACACCGCCTTCTAGTCCCCCACCCTGCCGATCAACATTTATGATCCCAACATTAGCACGCAAGGCAGAACGGAAATTGCTGCTCCAATTATGGTCGATTTTGGCGCTCAAATAAGCGAAATTATTTTCCCCGCGTACCGTTTCATTCACGCCCAAGGAAGGCGAATTCAACAAGTTATCTTTGTAATCTTTTGTATATTCGGCATTTATATAGTAAAATGTTTTGTCTTTACGGATCGCGCCGCCCAAGCCAAAACCTGCCTGATACCGTTGAAAACCATCCTTTACCTGGTTGCCCGACAGATCACGTTGGGCATACGGGGAAGACGCGTCGAGTGCCGGACCAGGGCGGTTGATCACAAATACCTCGCCTGAGCGCTCGTTAGAGCCAGAGCGGGAGGTTACATTCACCACCCCATTTGCCGTAAGGCCATATTCGGTCGAGAAATTATTGGTCAAAACGTTGATATTCCTGGCAAAACCAACCGGAATCGAAAATTTCTGTCCGCCCAAAAAACGCTCGTTGTTGTCCATACCATCAATCATGTAGTTGGTAAACAAGCCGTTGGAGCCATTGATGCTCACATTCGGCGCTTCCGGATAAAAACCAGTTGCCTGCACCACATTGGGCAAACGATACAACACTCGGGTAATATCGCGGCCTTCTAACGGCAAACTTTCGATCTCTTTTTGCTTTAATTCGGACGAAACTTCGGCATTTCTGGTGTTGATGCGGGAAGAACCTTGAATGGTAACGGTTTCAATGGTGACCCCGTTTTTAGGAAACAACACCAATTGTACACCCGCATTGGTATTGGAACGTAGCACAATATCACCGCGTTTGGCAGCCGCAAAACGGTCGGTTTCGGCCACCATTACTTCATAGACGCCAGAAAGGGACAAGCCGGAAAAGGTGGCTTTACCCAAAGCATCGGTGCTGCGCTCGGCCGTGTAACCGATGGCCGGATTGACCAACTGTACAGTGGTACCCGACAAAGCAGCGCCTGTTTTATATTCGGAAAGGGAAACTTCCAGGTCGACCTGGGCAAAAAGAGAAAATTGCACTAAAAATGCAAACAGCATAAGTACTTGCTTCATATTATAAAAAGGGAATGCGTTGCAACAACATCGATCCAGCGGTAAACACTGAATCAAGCTTGCAACTGGTTGAATTGTTTTAAAATGGGGGAATTGCGCTATACTTCGCGCTGTATTGTTTTGTGCTTGGCCTTCGGCCTAAAACATTAACAATCAGCGCTCAGCATGACAATAAATGCTGCCTTTCAGGCGGCGTTTAGTATGAAAGCCTGGTAATCAGGCCGCATAAGGCGGTGCGCGCAAATGGGAAAGCCCTAATAGTACGACAGTGTTGGCCGGAATTGGGCACTCAAAAACCTGAACCCGCCGTGTCAACAGGCTTTTAAGTTGCAAAAACATGCGCGCAGACTTACAGCATGTGTTCGCCCAATGGTCAAAATCGGCTATATCATCTAAATCGGAGCGTTGTACACTTAATATTACACCTTCGGGATAAAGTTGGGCAAGTTGGGCCTGCACCTGATCGGTTTGCCAGGCTAATTGCAATAAATCATGTCGTTTAAAGGCATCTTTTTGAAATCCCAACAGGAATACGCCCCCGTCCGTTGCCAAGCCGCGCACCATACCCTGATGCTGTAAAGCGTTGGCGGCTTCGAGGAGGTCCTCTGTTTTTAAATCCGGACAATCATTGCCAATGGAAATGACGCGGGAATAACCTGCAGCAAAAATTGTTTCGAAGGCGTGGATGTAGCGTTCGGCAAAATGAGCGCCTTGTTGCTGTGCTTCTGAAAAGAAAATAACCGGAAAACCACTTGCTCGGGCAATTTTACGCGCATGGGCAATCATTTTACGTGCTACCCGCGTTTGAACTCCTGCATCGGGTACATCGCGCAGACATTTTGCGTGCGCCTCGGCACGTACACTGCGACTAAATAGTAAAATGACGGTATCGGACAGGTTATGCTTCAACTGCAACGGATTTTGCGCAAAATATATACAAGGTTTCATATCAAGTGCCTGTGCAGCAGATTTAAAGGAAAAAAAGTCCCGATGCAGACAAACAAGTATACGAAATGAAGCCCAATTCGGTTTTTCAGGAAAAGGCTTATGAAACAACTTAGCCTTGCACCAACTCCAGCGCTGTATTCAGGGCCGATTCACTCGGCGGATTTCCGCTCAACATCACGGCAATGGACCGCACCCGTTCGTCGGGGGTAAGCAAGCGTACGTTGGTTACCGTCCTGTTTTCATTTACCTTTTTAAATACAAAATAATGGCGGTCTGCGCGGGCGGCCACCTGGGGCGTATGGGTAATGCTAATCACCTGATGCCGAGCGCTTAACTCTTTGAGAATCAAGCCCATTTTCATCGATACATCACCACTTACACCAGAGTCAATTTCATCAAAAATAAGGGTGGGCAATGGAATTGCATCGGCTACCAAGCTCTTGGTACACAGGGTTAAACGGGACAATTCACCACCGGATGCCACATCTTTAATGGGCAAATATTTGCTGCCGGCGTTGCTGGCAAATAAAAACTGTACATCGTCTGTGCCGGTATTACTCAAAGCCTGTGTATCGGCGATGGCTACTTGCAAGCGCGCGTGGGGCATGGAAAGTTGGGTGAGCATTTGCGCTACTTTCTGTTCAAAATCGGCCACCACGCTTTTCCGGCGCGTGCTCAAGGTAGCAGCCATTTCGTACAAACGGTCGGAATTTTCCTTGATTTGTTCCTCCAATTTGGCAATCGTGGCACCTAAATCGGTAAAACCACCTAACTGCGTTTCCAATGTTTCCTGAATTTTTAGCAAATCGTTAATAGTGTTTACCGCATGCTTTTTTTGCAGTTTATATACAATATTGAGGCGTTCCTGCACTTCGCTGATCCGCTGCGGGTCGTGCTCGGTGCGTTCATCGATGCGTTCACAATCTTTTGCAATATCTTGTAAATCAATCACTACGGCATCTAAGCGATCACTCAAGGCGGATAGTTCCCCCGAAAACTTGCGGGTACTGCTCATAGAGCGACCAATTTCGCGCAATTGACCAATGATATTTTGCTCGTTTTCGTTCAGGTAATTGTAGGCCGATCCGTACGTCTGTTTAATGTGTTCTGCATTGGTGAGGCGCAGGAGCTCTTCCTCCATCATGGCTTGTTCGCCAGATACCAAGGCTGCTTTTTGCAATTCTTCATATTGAAAACGCATAAACTCCATCTCTTTGGCCCCGTTTTCACTCTGATCGATCAAGCTTGCGCGTTTTTTACGGTCGGAAGCGTATTTGCGGTAGCCTTGCTGATAGGTTTTCAGCATCGGCGCGTTGTCAGCCAGGGCATCAATCATCCGCAACTGAAAATTGACATTATGGATATCCAGCGTATCGAACTGCTGGTGCAAATCGATCAGCGATTCGGTTAGGCGTTGTAAGATCTGGTTGTTGACGGGTGTATCGTTTACAAAAGCCCGACTTTTACCGGCCGGTGATAATTCGCGGCGAATCACCAGTTCTGAATCGTAATCCAATTCATTTTCGGTAAAAAATTCTTGTAAATCATAACGATCCACATCAAAAGTGGCTTCAACTACGCATTTTTCACCGTCGTTGTAGAACACTTTCATATCGGCCCGCTCCCCCATCACCATGCCCAAAGCGCCCAGTAAAATGGATTTACCCGCACCGGTTTCGCCCGTAATAATGGTCAAATGCTCCGAAAAATCAATCTCCAGTTCGTCAATCAGCGCATAATTGCGGATTTGAAGGCGTTTTAACATGAATATGCTTTTGCTGGTATAATTATTATTGTTTTCGAATGGCGGCAATATACCACCTTAAAGCGCAAAAATAATAGAATCAAGCGATTCTAAAAACAAAATAAAATTATTTGTTTTAAAAATTACATTAAACGGGCGGTTCCTCCTCCGGTTCGGCGCTTTTAGGGTGGGCCTGATCGTACACTTTTTTGAGCCGTTCGATGTTGTTGTGCATGTAAATTTGGGTGGCTGCCAAACTGGAGTGCCCCAAAAGTTCTTTTATTGCATTTAAATCGGCGCCGTTGTTGGATAAATGGGTAGCAAAAGAGTGGCGCAGCACGTGTGGACTGCGTTGTTCGACGGTCGTGACCAAACTTAAATATTTGTGAACCACGTAATAGATGCTTTCGGGACTCATCTGTGCTCCTTTGCGGTTGAGTAGCAGAAAAGGCGGCGTTTCGAGGGCAGGAAAGGTTTGGGTTCGCAAGGCGAGAAAAGCATTCAACATGGCCACAATATAGGGTGGAATCGGCGAAAAACGCTCCTTTTGGCCTTTTCCCAATACCCGAAATACCGAGCGCCCGAAGTCAATATCTTTTACTTTGAGGTTTGATAACTCGCTGCGCCGCATGCCGGTGGCGTATAAGAGCTCCAGAATGATGCGGTGCAACTGTCCGAGGTAGTCATCGCCAAAATCGTGAAACGTAAAAAGGGCCGTCATCTGCGATTCCTGCACATACACGGGCAGGCGCGAACCTGTTTTAGGCGAAATCACCTTTTTCATAGGGTCTTTTTCGATAAATCCCCGTTTTTTCAGGTACTTAAAATACGTTTTCAGGCAAGAGAGGCGGCGATTGATGCTGCGGTTGCTTTGTCCATCCTGCATTTGTGCGACCATCCAGGACCGGATATGCGAATGCCTTACCCCATCGAGCGAGGTAAGGCATTGCAGCTCCAAAAAAGCAATAAAATTGGCAAGATCGCTTTGATAGGCACTCAGCGTATGGGCTGAAAACCGGCGTTCAAGCGCTAAATATCCGTAAAAGGAAGACTGATAAAATGCCTCCAATTAATCGTTCTTGTTGCCGTAGGTGTCCTCTTTGTAAACCGCCTTGAGCACTTCTGTGCGGCGTTGTACGGAAGGTTTAGTGAAGTTTTTGCGGCGGCGCAGTTCCTTCAAAATGCCTGCCTTTTCGAATTTACGTTTGTACTTTTTGAGTACTTTGTCAATTACTTCGCCGTCTTTTACTTCAACGATGAGCATGTATTTCTCCTTTTTTTGATGAAAATGAAACTTTTTTTAAGAATGGGCTGCAAAGATACAACAACTCGGGAACTAAGTAAATACGATTTGTATTATTTTTTTCAAAAAAATGTTTGACCCGTTTAAAAAAACACGGTTTGGGCCATGCGAAAGGTATTGACATGTGCTTCGATGATATCCACCAGGCGCGGTGAATAACCTCCGCCCATGCTCACCACGACGGGCAGGCCATTTTGTCTACAAAAATTAAAAACAAACCAATCGCGTTGTCGGCACCCGTCGCGGCTAATGTTCAGACGCCCTAATTTATCGGTTGCCAAAATATCCACACCGCTTTGGTAAAACACAAAATCGGGCTGAAAAGCGTCGGTAATACGTGGTAAGTTTTCGTATAAATAATGGAGATAGGCCGCATCCTCGGTGCCATCGGGCAAGCCAATGTCGAAGCTGGACTGTTCTTTGCGCAGCGGATAATTACGCTCCCCATGCATCGAAAAGGTAAAAACATCGGGATTATCCTGAAACAAAGCCGCCGTGCCATTGCCTTGGTGTACATCCAGGTCGACGATTAATATACGTTTTGCCAAACCTTGGTGCAACAAATAATTCGCAGCCACCGCCTGATCATTCAAACAACAATACCCTTCGCCATGGTCGCGAAAAGCATGGTGGGTGCCTCCGGCTACATTCATCGCGCAACCGTGTTGAAAAGCAAATTCGGTACATTGCACCGTCCCCTGGGAAATATGCCGACCGCGTTCAATAAAATGGGCGGTAATTGGAAACCCGATGGCGCGTATCTCTTTTTCGCTCAGGTTTACTTCGGTGAGTTTGTCCCAATACGTTTTGGAATGGGTGAGCAACCCAACCGAGGCCTCCAGGAGACTGGGATGAAAAAACTGGGTCGATTGCACCGCACCTTCATACACCAATTGCTCGGCGATGAGTTCGTATTTTTGCATGGGAAAGCGGTGTCCTTCCGGCAATTCGTACTTGTAAATGGGAGCGTAGGCGATGCGCAGCATACAAAAAGTCTAAAGAGCCTTTGAACAAAAAAAGTCATCAAAGGTTGGTATCAAACGGCCTAATTCAATTCATTTCACAAAATTAAGCCACCTTAGCCATTTACCTTTCTATTTTTGCGCCGCATCATCTAACATTTACGTGCCATGGCTTTTCGCATCCACAAAGAAGGATACCTGATTTTATTGATCGCAGCCCTGTTGTTGATCGGATTGTATTGGTTGATTACCCACTATTGGCCTATCCTTAAATGGCCTTTAGCGGTGGTTTGCCTGGTCATGTACGGATTGGTAGTCCAGTTTTTTCGCAATCCGGTGCGCACGATACCAGTTTTGGACAACCATTTAGTGTATGCACCTTGCGATGGCGTGGTTTGTGTGATCGAAGAAGTGTTTGAACCTGAATACTTTAAGGACAAACGTCTGCAAATTTCTATTTTCATGTCGCCGCTCAATGTGCATGTGAACCGCAACCCGGTGCCCGGAACCATTGCTTATGTCCAATACCATCCGGGCAAATATCTGGTGGCCTGGCATCCGAAAAGCAGCACCGAAAACGAACGCACTACCATTGTGTATAAAACCGAAACGGGCACCGAAATCCTGATGCGTCAAATTGCGGGTGCGGTGGCGCGGCGCATTGTGCATTATGTAAAAGTGGGCGACACGGTGCAACAAGGGGAAGACATGGGTTTTATCAAATTTGGCTCCCGCGTCGATTTGTTTTTGCCTTTGGATGCCGAAATCAACGTGGCGATGGACCAGGTAATGAAAGGCAACCTGGATGTTGTAGCACATATTAAATAGACCACATCGATGAAATTATACCTCATAGCCGGCGAAGCCTCGGGTGATTTGCATGGTTCTAATTTGGTGAAAGCACTGTTGGCGCGCGCTCCATTGACCGAATGTAGGGCCTGGGGCGGCGATAAAATGCAGGCTGCCGGGGCGCATATCGTGAAACACTACCGCGATTTGGCCTTTATGGGGTTTGTAGAAGTGGTGAAAAACCTGCGCACGATTTTAGGAAACCTGGCGTTTTGCAAGCAAGATATCCTTGATTATCAACCCGATGCGTTGGTGTTGATCGATTACCCGGGTTTTAATTTGCGCATTGCCAAGTGGGCGCATAAGCAAGGCATTCGGGTTATTTATTACATATCGCCTCAAATATGGGCCTGGCATCGCGCCCGTGTGTACGACATCCAGCGGGATGTGGATAAAATGCTGGTGATCTTGCCTTTTGAGCCCGATTTTTATAAAAAATATGGGGTAAATGCCACGTTTGTGGGCCATCCGTTGCTGGATGCCATTGAACTGGAAGCCGAAGCCGATTTATTGGGGCCGAAAACGGGGAACACCATTGCGCTGTTGCCGGGCAGCCGGAAGCAGGAAGTGACCCGTATTTTGCCCGTTATGCTCTCCATCACGCCTTTTTACCCGGAATATCAATTTGTGATAGCCGGTGCGAGTGCTTTGAACGCCGAATTTTACGCACCCATGTTGGCGGCGTATCCCAATGTGAGCCTGCAATTTGATCAAACGTATGCGATGCTGCGCGCGGCCAAGGCTGCCTTGGTCAAATCCGGCACCTCCACCCTCGAAACCGCGCTGATTGGCACGCCCCAGGTGGTGTGTTATACGGGCAGTCCGGTTTCGTATGCGATTGCCCGGCGTTTGGTCGATGTAAAATACATTTCCCTGGTTAATTTAATCATGGACCAGCCTTTGGTGCAGGAACTCATTCAGGATCAATTCAATATGCAACAAGTAAAGGCTGCTTTGGATCAGATTTTGACACCGGAAGCGGCTAAAGACATGCGTGCTGCGTATGCGGCTTTGCGGGTTGTGCTGGGTGGCGGTGGCGCTAGTTGGCGGGCGGCTGGGGAGGTGTTGGAGTTGGTGTAGTCAGATAATTTGAATTGGATAATTGACAAACAGTTGACAATGGACAGTTTGGAGACTTAGTCTATTCTTTTTAATTTTGTGCATGCAGTTATGGGATAAATGCCTCGTGTGGCTAACCTCCATAAATTTTATTAATTATTTAGGCATCTTGGCACCTTGCAGGATTAGGATTGAGCATTATTAATTAACGTATGGTGAATAAGAGCCTTCTGAAACTTACTTTAAATTCACTTTTTTTAACAATCTCAACCATTTTATGATGTACAATTTTTTAAACATTTCAGAACGCATTTTAAAATTCCTTTTTGTTCTCGTGCTTTCGGTGCCTGAAATTTCGGCTCAAGTTCCTGCTGGTATCTTGAAAGATATCAAGCCGGGTACCATTGGTGGTTTATCAAATACGAATTTCGTTGCCGAGTTACATGGTTTTCAGTATTTTGTTGCAGATGAGGCCGTTTACAACAATCGACTTTGGAGAACAGATGGTACAGCACAGGGAACTACCGTTATTTCTACTGACATTTCTGATGTGAAGGAATTAGTTTCAGCGGGTTCGCAGATTTTCTTTGAAGGCAGGTTGAATAACATACCTGGTTTGTTTGCAACCGACTCAACTGGCAAAAATCCTTCTTTGGTTAAATCTTTTGAAAGTATGGATATTTTCAACTTACATACTATGCCAGATAACAAGGTTTTATTCACAGCGGAACCTTTTTCTAGTGGAAGCAGTCAACTTTGGATAACCGATGGAACTGACACAGGAAGCATTAATTTGGGCAATTATAACTTGACTGAAGACAGAATAGCCTTTTCTGAGTACCTTGGCAAAACAATTCTGTTTGACGAAAGTGGCTTTCAACCTCCATCGGTAATTACAGATGGCACCCTGGAAGGAACAAAACTCTTAAAGAATTTCCTGGTAGATGTTGCTAATTTTTCTGAAGTATATGGTTGTGCTGGCGCAGGAGATTTATTTTTTGCGAATGGAATTGTGGATCAAAACGGCTCCTTGAGTTCTAAAGCTTTTGCGGTCAGTAGTAGTTCAAAAAAAGAAATTAATACCAGTGGGGTTATACTTAAAGCGTACAAACAAGGTAATTTTTATTTTTTAATTACTACCAATAATGTGTATCGGTATAATAACGCGAATAATTCCATCGTGACTTTAAAGGAGGAGTACTATAGATATGGCGCAACATTGCTTGATAATGGCACTTTATACTTTATTGCCAATAAAAATCAAGTTTGGCGAACGGATGGAACGGCCCCTGGAACCCAAAAAATATCTATTGCGGGCCTAGGAGATAATTATTATGACCCTAAATTATGGTTATTTGGTGATACATTATTCTATTCCTCTAAACAGAGCGGATATAGTATTCGTATGGTTGATCTAAGCTTGAAAACGGACTCACTGTTTTCTTCCATTTATCCGCCTACTGCATTAGTTGTTTACGCAAAACTTTGGAAATTTGGTAGCAAGTTTGTTTTTCCACGTTCTACGACTGATTATGGATTTGAACTTTGGGTTTCTCCTCCACCACCCGTTTCAGGCATATTTGAATTAAGTTCCATGCCGGCACCCTTGGTACTTAGTCCAAATCCTAGCAATGGTGTTTATTGGCTTTCAGATGAATTTCAAGGGAATGAAGCATTTATTCAAGTTTTTAATCTTAATGGGCAATTGGTTATGTCTAAATCAACAAATGGCAATACAAATATTGATTTAAGCCATTTGCTCTCTGGAAGCTATCAGGTAATTGTCCAAGATCAAAATGGACGATTGTATCGTGGAAGCGTGATTAAACAGTAAAAATCAACGTATTTTAAGAGCCTTTAAAGGTGGCCGCCATTTCATTCCTTTTAAAGGGTTATAATGGTGGCCACTTTTTATTCCTTACTTTCCAAACGCGTTTGCCCAAGTACCAGCCAAAACAAACCCGGGATAAATACACCTAAAATAGCCCAGTATGCCGAAAAAAGATTTGAATTGCATAGTTTTAAATTTACATTTATCCAGTAATAGATGTTCACCCCCGGAACTAAAAGCAACCATGCTTTCCAGGGCTGATAACCGGCCAATTGAAACAATAGTCCCAGGCGCACAAAAGGAACCAAGGCAATCTCTGCGTGCAATCCGGCATGTTGGGACATTTTGAACAAGCCAATCGTTGAAAACAACCAATAGAGTACCACCATCAGCATAATACCCATTGGGTCGAAAGGGAATTTGGCAGCAGGGGCAGGTTTTGTTTCTAATTTATCGTACCGGCTATGCCCTGTGGAATCATTTTGGGTAGAATCGCGGTCCGAATCCTGGTCGTCGTTGTTATCATCATTGTCACCATTATCGTTATCGTCATCGTTGTCATCATCGCGCTCCTCTTCGCGTGAATCATTCGAACGATTATGATCGAAAAGACTGTAATCGATCGTAGGCGGATAATTTCCTCCCCAACGACCGCCGCCGCTTGAGTTTGTCTTGGAAAATGCGGAAGACCGAATCGCATTACTTGAAACCATGTACAACATCTGATAGGCTTGTATGGAATCGCGGTGACTTAACCTTGATTTTCCCGAATTAGCCTTGATTATCTCCGTGATCACCTCGAATTGCCGCTTTAAATAAGGCTCCATTTCAAGCACATTTAAGTCGGTGATATTTTCCATAGAATACCGATCTGATCCTACATTAGGCGTCACAAACAATCGATTCATATCAGGATGATTGTTGGCAATGGAAGACCAATTGGGTTCGTTAATCCTGCTGCGATCATAAATTGACCCACCAATCGAGCGTTCCAGTTCCAACAGGTGGTTCCCATAAACGCTGCTGTTGCGGGTAGCGCCTAAAATTTCGGATACACCCGCAGAAGAACGTGAAAAATTTGAGAAATACTCGGCGCTTCGGAGGCCCGTGGCTGCACGGCTTTCCATGGATAAGATGCGCGCCAGACCGGATAATTGTGCTTTTGCCGGTACCGGTGCACATAAAAATAAGTAAAAAATTATGCTAAAAAAGGGGAACGTTTTCATGCGTAAAAAACAGGTTTTAGATTCGCAGACAAGTTACAATTAATTATAATGCTTCAATTTAAAAAAAAGTTCATTTTTTATTTGGAACGATCATTCCAATACGAATACCTTTGCGGAACAATCATTCCAATAACAACAACTACAAATTAAGCTATGTTAAAATTGAACAACAAAGTAGCCCTGATTACCGGCGGAAACAGCGGAATCGGGTTTGCCACGGCGCAGGCTTTTATCGAAGAAGGCGCTCGGGTAATTATTACCGGCAGAAACCAAACGGCTCTGGATGAGGCAATTACTAAACTAGGTGCGCAAGCAGTTGGAATCCTGGCAGATGCCAGTAATTTGGCGCATTCAACCGCGTTAGCGGAAAAAGTAAAAGCGCAGTTCGGCAGCATTGATGTATTGTTTATCAATGCGGGTATCGCAAAATTTGCTCCGGTGGAACATTCCGATGAAGCCTTTTTGGATGAAATGATGAACATCAACTTCAAAGGCGCATTTTTTACGGTGCAAAACCTGTTGCCTTTGCTAAATCAGGGCGCGTCTGTTCTATTCAACACGACCGTCGCATCGAGTGTCGGCATGCCCAATTCGGCGGTGTACGCTGCGAGTAAGGCGGCCTTACTTTCTTTTGCGCGCGTGTTGGCTACCGAACTTTCGCCCAGCGGCATTCGGGTAAATTCCATCAGTCCTGGTCCGATCGCCACCCCGCTTTATAGCAAACTTGGCTTTCCGCAAGAGGCCTTGGAGGAATTTGGCAAAAATATTTCCAGTAAAACCCTGTTAGGTCGTTTTGGAACTGCTCATGAAATCGCGAAAGCGGCTGTTTTTCTGGCTTCTTCGGATGCTTCTTTTATCACGGGAACTGAAATTGTAGTGGATGGCGGTATTTTGGTCAACCCGACCGATCGTTAGTTTTTTGCCTAGTTTTGGAACATTTGTTCCAAAACTAATACCTTTGCAGGGCATTTCTCTACAAAGGTGTTTTTTATTATGGCGCGACAAAAAGACTTTGATGAAACGGTGGTATTAGACCTTGCGGTGCAACTGTTTTGGGATAAGGGTTACAACGGCACTTCTATGCAGGATATCGTTGATCATCTTGGCATTAGCCGTTCCAGTTTGTATGATACGTTTGGGGATAAACGTCAATTGTTTCTGAAAGCATTGCATCGTTACCGGCTACAACAAGGTGGGTTCTGGATGGCCAAAGCGGAACAAAGCAATGCCACCTTGCCTTTTCTTCGGGAAATGTTTGAAACCGCCATCCAGGAAATATCGAATGACACTCAATTTAAGGGTTGTTTTATGGTAAATGCGGCCGTTGAATTGGCACCGCATGATCCCGAGGTATCGCAAATTGTAAATAACAATCGATGCCAAATGGAAAATGCATTTGCAATACTGATCCTTAAAGGTCAGTTGACTGGTGAAATTTCGACTAAAAAGGATGCTTTGTCCTATGCGCGGTTTTTATTTCATGTGTTTTCGAGTATCCGTCTTGCCGCAAAATCAGCGATCGAACCAGATGAATTGGAGGATATAATGGAGGTTGCGTTTTCGGTGTTGTCGCCGGAATAACCGTCGGGGCGACCGTTGGGGCGCCCCTCGCGGGCGCCCTCCACATGCGGTTGCCCGCTCGTCGTGGGCGACCTTACCTCGCGGGCGCCCTACCGTTACGGTCGTCCTTGCGGTCGCCCGTGGGTCCGCCCTTGCGGTCGCCCGTCGGTCCGTCCTTGCGGTCGCCCGTCGGTCCGTCCTTGCGGTCGCCCGTCGGTCCGTCCTTGCGGTCGCCCGTCGGTCGCCCGCGCGAGGGGTGGGCGCCCGCTAGGGGCGCCCCTACCCTATTTAGCCTGGATCATCTTCTTCGTGGCACTGTCCGTTGCCGTTTCCAATTTGTAATACATCATTCCAACGGTGTTCAACAACGGTTTTTCAATTGTGAAACTGTTGTATCCTTTCGAAAACGCGCCTTTTTGGGTGTATATCAGGCGACCTGTTTCGTCGTAAATGGTGAGGGTAACGCCCTCCTTCGCACTGGGTGCTTCGGCATTACCCGCCTGCGCTGAAGCTTCGGCATTACCCGCCTGCGCTGAAGCTTCGGCATTACCCGCCTGCGCTGAAG
>JBBAVI010000116.1:15311-18111 GCA_040397785.1 Saprospiraceae bacterium
CTTCGGCGGGTAAATGAAACCCAATCACCGTTTTATCCACAAACGGATTCGGCTGGTTTTGGTATAATTCGAAACCAACACCCGTTACCGTGGACGTTGCGCCATTGTTGAAACGGAAGGCGATGTTTAATTTATCCGCCGTAGCATTTGCGGAGGAGGATATCCCCGTAGCAAATGCTTCGGCGGAGTTCCCCGTAGCAAATGCTTCGGCGGAGTTCCCCGTAGCTTCAGCGGAGACAGCATAAGCCTCTGCCTTTGTAATCCGACTAGATACACTCAACATTTCGCTCAATTTCCCGGCCTTCAAAACCCGGAAGGTGATGCTAAACGCACCTGCACCCGGCCCATCAAACGAGGTCGTGATCGCATCCTCGAATACCCCAAAGTTGCCCAGGGACATGTTCGCGCCGGGTTTGATGTCGACGACTTCCAGGCCGGGGTGGTTGATGGTGAACTGGTAACCGGATACCGACGCTGTCGGTTTTAGGTCGACCGTGAAGGTCGACCCGACGGCGGGCAACATACGATCCTCTATTTCAAACAGCAGGGTACCTTCCGAACGATCATCACTCGTAACCAACTGATTTACAGCCGCATTGGTGTTCACGTCTCCCACTTTTACTGCCACAAAATCTTCTGCAAAACGGTTGGATTGAATGTCTGCAATCGACTTGTTTTCCGGGAAAATTTCCTGGAATGGGTTGCTTACCATCGGGAACACATACGATTTATCGACAAAGCGCCAACTGGTGTTGTTCGGTAATTTGTCGTAAATACCCAGGATCAGTTTGCGGATTTCAACAATATCGAACGAGGTGACCGAGAACGATTTATTCGCGTCTGCTGCAATGATTTTGTACGGTGAATCCAAAGCCTGGATGCCCAACACATGGCGGCTGATCAACACCAAATCGTAGGTGGATACCCCATTCAACGGATTGTCGTCTTTGAGCGGGGTGATTGTTGAATTCGACGATTTCGGGATGCCGTTGAAGTTGTAGAAGCCCTGGTCGTCGGACATGGTCGCAAAAGTGAAACTTGGTATCGCATTGCCCGATCCTGTGATTTCTACACTGCCATCTAACACGCCATTCGACATTTCAGTCGCTAATTTCCCGGCTACTTTTGCGGCCGTTGAATCGAGGATGCAATTGCCGGAATTATCCTGCACAATCACATACGTTTCACAGAAATCGGCGTTGCCTGCTTTGTCTTTGGCCCAGATTTGTACCGTTTGGGTGCCCAAATCAGCGCAAGTGAAACTTACACTTTTTATCGGCTGTCCGTTGTTATCTACGGGGAAGGTCGTGCCCGCATTGCTTTTTTGCACCCCAGTCAGGATCTGATCGGCGGGCGTGCAATTGTCCTCGGCATATTGCAAAAAGTCGTTGGCCCACAAGGTGATCGTGCCATCGGGCATGATGTTGGTGCTCAGGCCATTCAAACAAACAGCGGTTGGTTTTTTGCAGTCTTTTACCTCAAAATCATAAGCGCAAACGGTTTCATTACCACAGCCATCCGATACGATCCACTCGATTTTATGCTTGCCATAAGGCAGTTCCGGCGTGAAATAGGTGCCTGGCGCTTGCTGGGTATTCCAAGCAACGCTTGCCACTTTATTTCCCCCCGCAAGCGTATTTTTCATAGCAAAATAGTACAATCGGTTGGTTGGCAAGTTCCGATGGTCGAAGCGACGCGCTGTACCGCCCTGATAATTTGGGGTAAATACGTTGCCCTCATTGATCGTACCTGCAACTGGCGGATTCAAACTGTTGATCACCGTTTCCAAAATACCATCGTTGTTTACATCGAGGTACAACAAATAATGGATGCTCACCGATGGACCTGTACAAGAATCGGTGGTCGAAATACTCAGGTCAACCGGACCTTCACATAAATCGTGTTGGCCAATGATGGTATCGTAGAAGTAATCGGCATTCCACAACTGATTGTTATTCAAGGTATAATCACACATCGGCACCAGGGTATCCGGACAATTCGAAATCACCGGATCCTGGGTATCGATCACTTTGATGATTTGTTTGTACTGATATCCGTTGGCGTTGGCATTGTAGAACGTCGAATAGTTCGTGGCCTGTGGGTCGGTGGGGAGTACTTTTACCACTGTGGGTGCCCAAGGTGTTGCGGTTCCCAAAGGCGCTACAATTGGTCCGGGCAAATTTTGTGCATTGGAACTGATTGCATTGGGAGTCGGATTCGGCACGGCCACCAAAGGCAGGTTCGGATTGAACGTACACCAGTTGATGATTTTCCAGGTGCGTTGTATTTCAAAACAAGCATCTGGCACCACCGTAAATACCTGATCTTCAAAGCTTACGCCCAATTGTTCGCAGTCTTCCCCAAAGAAAGTTGGTGCGCCGTAATTGCCTGTTCCATCGCAGCTGGTAATGATTACATCGTTCGGGAAGCGCACATAATAATCCTGCTCGTAATTGACCACCACGCGTTGCGTACACGCACCCGTGAGGCCTGCGCAATCAACAGCCCGGAAATTGCGGGTGATGGTGCCTTTGTTGCAAAGTGTATCAAACAGGCTGTAATTGATGGTATGGATCAAACCAATTTGTCCTTGATATACTTTAGAGGTATCCAAGCAGCAGTTGTCGCTTACTTCCGGTTTGCCATACGACCACAAACTTGGGTCGAAGTTTTCACAAGAAACCGTCACGTTGGCCGGCGCGGTACAAACCGGGTGGATTTTATCTTCCACCAAAACCTGCACCATACAATCATTGAAATGACCTTCGAAGGCATCGATGGAGACTTCACCCGTAGGAAC
>JBBAVI010000117.1:0-17776 GCA_040397785.1 Saprospiraceae bacterium
TTTTTGTCGCATTGCGTTCACGCAACATGAAACTTAACTTCATTCATCAAAACCTTAACCCATGAAAATCAGGCTTCATCTTAAACCACTTATTGGCCTAGGCATCTTACTCCTGCTTATATCAGGAATGAGCAGTTGTAGGGTACATAATCATTTTCCCCTATCTTATTATGGTGTCAACCACTTAGACAAAAACAAACTAAAACTGTACTTAATAGATAATGAGCATGTATTGACAAGAGTGTGGTCTATGCATGCGGTGGAAACCCACCAAGATGAAATCAGTTGTCGATTACAGCCGCTTCCCGTGTCGGAGGCATCTCAAGTTGTGTTGATCAACAATAGACAGGATGCGGAAGATAGCCAAAACCATGTTTTCTTTTACGCGAAACCAAGTTTAATCGCAGAAATTACTGGCAAAGATTCTGTTACGTTTGATTATCATGCCCTTGAAAGAATTTCCGTCGTGGAAAAGGACGGAGATGCATCGGCCGAAAAAATATTGCAAAACCTTGCCATCATCTTTAGTATAGCATTAGGAATTCTGATCTTTCCAATACTATTATTGTTAGGCTCTCAATGAGGGTTTTAACATTTAATCATAAACGCTTAAAATAAACATGAAAAACTTCATTTTACTACTGCTTGTCTGCCTTGGATGTCTCTGCAACATACACACACTGTCCGGGCAGGTACCCGCTATTTTTGATTATGAAAATCAACCTTATCCGCGTTTTATGGTCATGGGTGGCACCAACACCGAAGTTCGCTTTTCAGAAAATATTGTCAGATCGGCCACCTGGTCACTTTCATATAACATTAACAATTTCAATCAAATAAGCATTAAATATAATAACATTTATAACGCTTTTGATAAAAATGGTGATTATTTATTTCAAAATAGTTATGAAATCGGCATTGATAATAAATTTTTTTTACACGGAAAATTATCCAAGCACCGGAGTAATTATTACTGGGGTTTGGACCTGCGGAAAGGAATTCGAAGGTATAATCGGAATAATGGGGACGTTGTTGGTTCTTATTCGGAGCGGACAAAAACCACTAAAATTATGGTTCAATTTGGCAAACAATGGCGTCTAAATAATTTAGTGTTTGATATTGGATTACCGATTGGTTTTGAGTTCGCAAGTACCATTTCCATTTACACAGGCAATACAAACAACCGTACGAAAACCGATAATCCATTATTTCTTTTTATCCCTTCGCTCAAATTAGGGTTTGCCTTTTTTAAAAAACCGTAAAACGCATTGAAAAACCAAACATAGTCCGATGAAACACAAATTCGCCCCCCTAGTATTTTCCCTAGCCCTTTGTTTTTTAGCCCGACCGAGTCAACTCGTCGCCCAAATTGCACAAATTTACGACTATGAGCTGGAGCAACGCGACCATTGGATCGTACTTATAGGCGCGAGTGATCAAATTAATTTTTCCGATTTTATCCCCATCAAATCCGTAGCCATTTCAGCAGAATACAAGGTTTTACCTTTTAGTTATCTTGGCTTAAGTTACAATGCGCTTTTCCCAACATTTGGCAGAACGGATCTGGAAATTGGCAAAGGCAGCTATGAAGTAGGCATAACAGGGAAGCATTTTTTGCACGGGCGACTAACAGGGCATCGCAGCAACTATTTTATAGGCTTTGAAGTGCGCAAAGGCGTCCGGTTTGTCAATGAAACCTTGTATTACTTCCCAACGGTGTACGTCCAAAAATCAACCTACCAAACCAATAAGTTTTTGGTCAAATTCGGGCTGGAATGGCATTTAAAATCCTTGGTTTTCCAATGTAATTTACCTTTAGGCATTGAGTCGGTCAAGTATCGGGTCAATGATTTAGATCCGGGTACTACCCCTAATATTACAGACACCAATTTCACCATGGCGCCTGGCATCCTGATAGGCTTTAAATTTTAAAACACCCTCCTAACCATGTTTAACCGCAACTATTTACCTTTAAGGGTTTGGGCTTTTGCTGTTATTTTGCTTTTTTCTCAATCAGCATGCCGTTATTACCAGGCATCGCCCATTTCCATCCATCGAATACAGCAACTGGACCGCAAAAAGGTCAACCTATATCTAGTTGATTCAGAAAATGTACTTTCAAATGCATGGCGATTAAACAACTACAGTTGCCGAAAAAAAACAATTAGTTGTAGTGCCGCGAAATTACCTGCTTCGGAAATTAAGCAAGTCATTCAAACAAAATCAAAAAAGGCGGCGCAGGAAAATGGCCACAATGTTTATTTGTATGCAAAACCAGCCTTAATTGCTGAAATTCAAAAGGGAGACTCCATTCAAATATTTGAATATCAGCAGCTGGATAGAATGATCGTGGTGGAGCCTAATATAAGAAAATCCATCAATACGACAGTGCTTGTTTTCCTCACAGTGCTCTTGCGGTTAGGGGGAGGCCTCTAAGTTTGTACCCGGCTGCCTGTTAAGGAAGGATAATCGAGGCATGGTTTTGTGTAAATGGATTAAACTTTCATGCCAAACACCTGTTTTGATATTGTAATGCTATCTTTGCGGCGTTTTTGAAAACTACCATGGCTACAATTCACTTTTTTTTTGAAGATCCTACCATACCTGCCAAAACGGTAACAGGTAATTATGTGGATCAATCGATTCTTGAAATTACCGAAGAACACGACGTACACCTCAACCACAACTGCGGCGGTGTGTGTGCCTGTTCTACCTGCCACATTTATGTTGAAAAAGGAGCAGATCTTATCGAAGAAATATCGGATAAAGAAGAAGACTTTATCGACCGCGCAACCAATCCAAGACTGGAAAGTCGGCTTGCATGTCAGTGTATCCTACTCGATGAATCAGCAGAAATCAGCGTTACCATTCCCAACCAGAGTTGGATTATTGGACACGAGCATTAACTAGGACGTTTGCGATTGGCTTTTTTTACCGCATAAAAAATAAGTGCTGTAAATGATCCAATGCCCAAGGATAAGTAAGCCCAATCGATACTGCTTTTGTATACCGCCAAAAAGATGATCCCTACCATTAATATGGTGGGCACTTCGTTGAGTGCGCGGTAATGTAAATGGGTAAAGGTGGATGTTCCTGCCTCCAAACGGCGTATGTGTCCCTTGCAATAATGGGTGTAGCCGGTTAAAAGCACTAAAAAACCCAATTTTCCATGCAACCAGGGCTGTTCTAGCCATATGGGCTGCAAACACAACAGCATCACCCCAAAAGACCAGGTGATGACCACCGCCGGTTTTAGGATGATGTTGTACGCCTTCCATTCCATTAAAGAAAATTGCCCCTGAAGGAGTCGACGCTCCTCCAGGGGTTTATTATTTGCTTCTGCATGGTACACCATTATCCGCACCAGATAAAACAAACCTGCCATCCAGGAGATTGCACCCAATAAGTGTAATGCTTTTGCAGCGGCATACAAATTGACCATTTAAGCTTCTGTGTTTTGGTACGCTTCGATCGGCGGACAGGTACAAACGAGGTTTCGGTCACCAAATGCCTGGTCGATCCGACCAACGCTGGCCCAAAACTTGTAGCCGCCATATAAATAAGGCAATGGATGCGCGGCTTTTTGGCGGCTGTAGGCGTGATGCCAATCATTGGCCGTCACCATTTCTACCGTATGCGGTGCATTGTGCAACACATTATCGTTTGTATCATATTCCCCTGCTGCAATTTCATCAATTTCCTTTCTGATTTGCAACATTGCATCACAAAAGCGGTCCAATTCGGCTTTGCTTTCGCTTTCCGTCGGCTCAATCATGATGGTTCCTGCTACCGGAAAAGATAAAGTAGGCGCATGGAAGCCATAATCCATCAAGCGTTTTGCAATATCCTCTGCACCGGCTACACTTTTAAATGCACGCAAATCGACGATCAACTCATGCGCTGAACGGCCATTTTCACCCGTATAAAGGATTTGAAAATCGGATTCCAAACGGGCTTTGATGTAATTTGCGTTTAAAATGGCATATTTGGTTGCATCAGTTACGCCTTGTGCGCCCAGCATTCGGATGTAACCATAAGAAATCAACAAGATACTTGCGCTTCCCCAAGGTGCGGCACTTACCGCTGTGGTACCCTCTACCCCACCCGATTGTTCGGCAAAAATGTGGTTCGGCAAATAAGGCGCGAGGCTCAGGTTACAACAAATGGGTCCCATACCTGGGCCGCCACCGCCGTGTGGAATCGCAAAGGTTTTGTGCAAATTCAGGTGACAAACATCGGCACCAATAGCAGCCGGGCTCGTTAGTCCCACCTGCGCATTCATATTGGCGCCATCCATGTACACTTTGCCACCGAATTGGTGTATAAAATCGCAAATTTCGATAATACTCGTTTCAAATACCCCGTGTGTGCTGGGGTAGGTCACCATCAAACACGCCAAGCGATCGGCGTATTGCAGGGCTTTTGATTTCAAATCGGCTATATCAATGTTGCCGCGTTCATCGCATGCAACCACCACCACTTCCATACCGGCCATGACCGCGCTGGCCGGGTTGGTGCCGTGGGCAGAAGACGGGATCAAGGCAATGTTGCGGTGGCCTTCGTTGCGTGCGAGGTGGTAGGCGCGAATGATCATCAACCCTGCATATTCACCTTGTGCGCCCGAGTTAGGCTGCAACGAACAAGCCTCAAAACCGGTTATTTCACACAAATATTCCGATAATTCCTGGATCATCTGCGCATAACCCAAAGTTTGACTGGCAGGTGCAAAAGGATGGATATTGGCAAATCCTTCCCAACTTACCGGAATCATTTCGGTCGCCGCATTCAATTTCATGGTGCACGAGCCCAGGGAAATCATGGAGTGCATCAAGGATAAGTCCTTGTTTTCCAAGCGTTTAATATAGCGCATCATGTCGCTTTCCGTGTGGTAGGAATTAAACACGGGATGGCTCAAATAGGTACTTTCGCGTTGTAAAACAACCGGAATTGCATGCGTGGCGGGTGCCGTTACGCTGCCTGCTCCAAACACGGCTGCTATTGCGTCCAGGTCGGCTTGGGTAACTGTTTCGTCGATCGCAATCTGCAAACCAGTGGCATCATAAAAAAAGTTGATACTCGCTGCTTCCGCTTTGCTGCGAATTTCCTGTAATTGATTGGCATCCAATTCGATGCGCAGGGTATCGAAGAAATAGGCATGTTGTGTTTTGAACCCTTTTGCTTCTAGGCTTTGTGCAAGTCCAACCGCCATTTGATGCACCATGGTAGCGATGCCTTTGATGCCAGCAGGTCCGTGATACACCGCATACATGGCCGCGATATTGGCCAGCAATGCTTGTGCAGTACAAATATTGGACGTTGCTTTTTCGCGGCGGATGTGTTGTTCGCGGGTTTGCAACGCCATACGCAAGGCGCGTTTGCCGTGTTTATCCACCGAAACACCAATGATACGTCCAGGAATAATGCGTTTAAACGCTTCCGAACATGCAAAAAAGGCAGCATGCGGTCCGCCAAAACCCATCGGCACCCCCAAACGCTGGGTGTTGCCCACTACACAATCGGCACCCCATTCACCGGGTGGCGTAAGGAGGGCCAAACTCAATATATCAGCGGCAACGGCCACATAAGCGCTATTGGATTTCGCCTTTTCCGTAAACGCGCGGTAGTCTTCCACCGCACCTTCCCGGTTGGGATATTGCAACAACACCCCAAATACTTTGTCAGAAAATTCAAAATCACGCCAATCGCCAATGTGCAATTCAATGCCTTGCGGAATGGCACGGGTTTTCAAAATGTCGATTGTTTGTGGGAAAACCTGATTCGATACCAGGAAAATATTGGCTTCCTGGTCTGGTTCGGCCCGCTTGTTTTTTTCTGCATAAAACATGTGCATGGCCTCCGCCGCCGCGGTACCTTCATCCAACAAACTTGCGTTGGCAATTGGCAGTCCCGTCAAATCGCTCACCATGGTTTGGAAATTGAGCAAACTTTCCAAGCGGCCTTGGGCAATTTCAGCCTGATAAGGGGTATATTGGGTGTACCAGCCTGGATTTTGGAATACATTGCGGAGTACAACCGCCGGGGTAATGGTGCCATAATAACCCAAGCCAATATAGCTGCGCACAACCTGATTTTTATGGGCAATGGTTTTGAGTTCCTGCAAATATTCGAACTCAGAAACAGGCGTGGGGAGCGATAAAGGTTTTTTTAAGCGGATCGCGTCTGGTACCGTTTGCTCGATCAAAGCATCCAGGGAATCGACCTGTAAAGTGTGCAGCATTGCTTTGGTTTCCGATTCGCTGGGGCCTATGTGCCGGCGAACGAATTGATCAGGATGTGGGAAATTGCGCATGTGGTGGGTATCCAATGATGGTAAAATAAAATTGCTTCAAAAAAACTGCGCAAAGGTAAATATTGTTTGCTTGCTCCAAAGCCTATTAAAGTGATAGGAGCATGTTTTTTGTTAAAAATCAGTTAGTTCGGAATGATTCTGAATTCGCACCTTTGCCTCGACGCCTTTTTTTGTAGTTTCAGAAACAAAAAATAGTAAAGAAAGTTTCGACTGAGTAAAATATGATAAAATTGAAATCTGATTCATCTGATTCAAACCGGTTTTATCCTGCCAAGCTCCTGCTGTTTGGGGAGCATGTGTTGCTGTTGGGTGCCCCTGCGCTGGCTGTACCGGCTCCGTTGTTTGGTGGTCGCTGGGTGGAATCGACCGATTCAGACCACCATCGCGCAGATTTGCAGTCTTTTGCCGCTTGTGCTGCATTGGCTGAAATACCCGATTTGAATCAGGCTTTATTGTTAGATTTGGTAGAACGCGGTTTGAAATTTGAGTCTAATATACCGACCGGGTATGGATTAGGCAGTTCAGGGGCCTTGTGTGCGGGTATTTATGACCGATTTTGTACCAAACCTATTTCTGAACCAGCGGTATTGAAACCCTTGTTTGCCCAAATGGAAAATCATTTTCATGGGAGCAGCTCTGGCATTGATCCGCTGACCAGTTATTTGAACACACCTATATATATCGTGGAAAAAAACCGGGTCACCGCCTTGCCGGATGCTGCCTGGCCAGATGGCCCGATTGTTTTTTTGCTCGACAGCCATTTACCCCGTCAGACCGGCCCTTTGGTGCAATGGTTTCTTCAACAGCAAGCAGATCCGGAGTTTCATGCGGTTATGCAAACACAACTATTGCCGGCGCATACATCAGCCTTAAATGCCTGGTTGGCCCAGGATTCCAACGGCTTTTGGACGCACCTGGATCAACTTTCGCGCTTGCAATGGACCTATATGCCGCCGATGGTTCCTGCCAGTGTGCGTGCCTTTTGGCTCGACAGTTTTGATCAATCGGAGTTTCGGCTCAAAATTTGTGGGGCGGGCGGGGGCGGATTTGTGCTCGGTTTTGCTAAAAACAGGGCCGTTTTAGCAAAAATTCAAGAAAAATTTGACCTTGTTTTCCCCTTTCAAACGCAGGTTTTATAATGTCCAATTCAACAAAAATACCGAGGGCCGCAAAATGGGTGTTGGGCATCATGGTGGTGCTTGCACTTACCCGCGATTTGATCAGCAATGGCATTCCCTTGCGCTGCCAGATTGCGGGGCAAACCTTTTACCCGGGTCTGCGGGTGTTGTGGAAATCGCCCGATGCGGTGTTTGCCCATCCGGTGCTGGATTCGCTTCGTATTTACAAGGCCTGGAAAACGTTTTCGTATGATGTTGCGCCCGTTTTTGCGCCCATTGCGTTCAGTGTAGGAGAAAAAGACAGTGCACAATTGGCCAAGGCACCGGGTTGTACCCAGCTTGCTTCCAACCGCCAATTCCGGCATTGGTTGGGCACCGACGAACAGGGGCGCGATGTAGCAGCTGGCATGGTTGCGGGCGCGCGGTTGGCCATGTTAGCAGGTTCGGTGGCCATGAGCATGGCCTTGTTGCTGGGGCTACTATTGGGCTCGGTGGCTGGATTTTATGGCGATGATCGCCTGCGGGTACGCGCGGGCGTGTGGTACCTGGGCGGGATTGGTTTGGTGGTCGCGTTTTTATTTGCATTTGTACAGCGACAATATGTATTGCGTTTTGATACAAGTGGTTGGCAATGGTTACAGAGTGCAGTTGTCTTTATTGGTATAAGTTTGTTATTTCGTTGGCTGGGCGTATTATTGAGTAGAATACCCTACTTTTCCAGGTTGTTGTTGATTCCGGCCGATATGCTCATTATGCGTTTGGCCGAGTTATTTAAAGCATTGCCGATTATGGTATTGTTGCTGGCATTGATTGCTATTTTGAAAACGGAACATACGTTTTGGATTTTGATTGCGATGATTGGAATTTTTAGTTGGCCTGACCTGGCGATGTTTATCCGGGCAGACATGTTGCGGGTGCGTGCGCTGGATTTTATTGCTGCAGCGCGCGGCATGGGCTATCGAGAAGCATTTATTTTATGGCGACATGCCTTGCCCAATGCCTTGCGTTCGGTACTGATTTTGTGTGCATTCGGATTTGGGGCTGTCATATTATTAGAAGCTTCCTTGTCTTTTTTGGGGTTGGGTGGCCCATCGACAGCAGGGGCCTCCTGGGGGAGTTTTTTGGCCCGGGGGGATGTCGGATTCCGGTATTGGTGGATTAGTCTGCCTGCCGCCTGCGCCATTTGTGCCACTATTTTGGCGCTCAATAGCATTGGGGAGGCATTGAGTCGATCGCGAAAAGACTAGATTAAAATGTGTTTCACAACCAATTTCCACCTAAAAGTGTTTCACCTCAAGTTTGCACCTTTGGGCGATCCAATTTATGTTCCTAACCAAATTTCTCCACCGCTAAGCAGCAGTCAAAAACAACGCAGATTGAATTACCGGGCATCCAATGTGTTACGCCAGGACCATTTTTTAATCATCTTGATTGGTCTTGCCTTATTTCTTCCCATGTTGGGAGCGGTTCATTTATTTGACTGGGATGAAATAAACTTTGCGGAATGCGCCCGGGAAATGGTGCTGAGTGGCAACTGGTTTCGTCCACAAATTGATTTTGAGCCATTTTGGGAAAAACCGCCCATGTTTATTTGGTTTCAGGCGGTAAGCATGCAATTGTTTGGCATCAATGAATTTGCGGCGCGTTTTCCGAATGCGCTGTGTGGTTTGCTTACCTTGCTCTTAGTGTATCAAATTGGCTTGCGTTTGCACGATCGCATGTTTGGCTGGTTATGGGTATTGGCCTGGATCGGCAGTATTTTACCGCATTTGTATTTTCGCAGCGGCATTATTGATCCGTGGTTTAACTTGTTCATCTTCGGGGGGTTATATGGATTTATCGAGTTTCGTTGGCAGTTTTTTAGCAAACAGGGCGACGCGTCTTTTTGGGTGCGGTACCGGCATTTGTTGCTAGGGGGCTTATCGATTGGTTTGGCCGTATTAACGAAGGGACCAACCGCTTTTTTGATTGCCTTTCTAGTTTTGGGGCTGTATTGGGCGCGCTACCGGTTTAAAGGCAAGGGGTATTTTCAACACATGGTTTTGTTTGGCTTGGCGGCGCTGGTTGCCCCGTTAATTTGGTTTGGCACCGAACTGATTTTGCACGGTCCCTGGTTTATTTCGGAGTTTATTACCTATCAAATACGCCTGTTTTCGACCAAAGACAGCGGACATGGCGGCTTTTTGGGCTACCATTTTGTGGTTTTGTTGATTGGTTGCTTTCCCGCCTCTATTTTCGCGATTGTCAATTTGTGGGGTGACCGGCAATTAGAAGACGAAATGTTAGAATCCTCTACCCTGGATTCCTGCAAACGCTCGGATTTTGGCACCTGGATGCAAATTTTATTTTGGGTTGTATTGATTCTATTTACGATTGTCCAAACCAAAATAGTGCATTATTCCTCCCTGGCTTACTTCCCGATTACCTATTTAGGGGCGGTTACGGTGTGGCGGGGCTTCCATTGGAACTATTTTCCTAAAATTTCCATGATATTGATACCCACCCTGGCCATTTTGGTCGGTGGTGCGGTGGCTGTATTGCCGTGGTTGGGCAACCATGTAGATGCCTTGAAACCACTCTTTCAAAAAGATGCGTTTGCCTTGGCCAACTTAGACGCGCATGTGCATTGGTATTGGTTTCAGAGTTTGCCAGGATTCGTGTTGATTGCTGCAAGTTTGGGCGCCTTGTATTTTTGGGTAAAGCAGCGATCCTGGCCCAGTGCGCAGTTGCTGTTTACCGGCGGCGCTATTTTTACCGCAAGTACCTTGGTATTAATCGTACCCAATATTGAGGCCTATTCACAACGCGCGGCCATCGATTTTTACGAAAGTAAATGCGAGGAGGATTGTTTTGTACGCACCGTGGGTTTCAAGAGTTTTGCAAATTTGTTTTATTCCTGCAAACGGCCCGTTTTTGGTGACCTTCAACAGGATGAATATGCGCAATTAGCACACGGAATACCCACTAAACCCGTGTATTTCGTGGCAAAAGTGACCAATCTGGGCGAGTTGCCTACCTTGGCGGATTGTCATGAGTTGTACCGGAAGAATGGGTTTGTGTTTTATAAGCGGGAAATGGGGCATTAAACTGCGCTTACCGCATAATCAACACCTTACCCAAATTTTGCACCTTGTCTTCATACCTTAATTGTGCAAAATATACACCGGCTGTTAACGAGGCAATATGCAACTCCGCAGGGTTTTATATTAATGACGTCGAAAAAACTACGTTGCCACAGGCCTGGCACATTTGATTGTATATTGACAATGGACATAAAATCAACGGATTACGCCGAAATAAGGTCGACACTGCGCGGAATGAAATAATAAACAAGATTAAAAATAGAATAGAAAACCATACAAAATGAAACATATTGTTTACCTTTGCTTTAAAATAGACCGTGTACTACCGCAGAAAAATATTATTGTCGCTGTTGCAAGCTTTTGAAAATCAATTGGAAAAGCTGCAACTTCAAAAGCTGCTTTTTTTGTTTTCAAAAATGCAAAAAGAGCAGGATTTTAACTTCGTGCCTTATAAATACGGCTGTTTCTCATTTCAAGCGAATGCTGATTTGATGACTTTAAGCAAGTACGGGCTTATCGTTGCTTCCGAAACGGGATGGGAAAAATCTACTACTGAAAATTTTATTGTTACCTTAAAAAAGCAGGACAAAGATATTCTCAACGCGGTAAAGCATCTTTATAAAGGAAAAACTGCCGGCGAACTCATTGAAATTACCTATAAAAAATATCCCTACTTCGCTATTAAAAGTAAAATCGCTGATAAGTACCTGAATAAGGAGGAATTAACAGCGATTCAGCGTTTTGTACCACAAAATGAAGTGACGCGTCTTTACACCATCGGCTATGAGGGTATTTCATTGGAGGAATATCTGAATAAACTGATAAAATACGATGTAAAAGTGCTGTGTGATGTACGCAAAAACTCATTCAGTATGAAGTTCGGTTTCAGTAAAAGTCAGTTGAAAAATGCTTGTGAAGGTCTTGGCATAATATTCTATCACATGCCGGATGTGGGTATCGAAAGCGATCAGAGACAAGACCTTAAAAACCAGGAACAATATGATCGTTTGTTTAAAAAATATGTAGACGATGTATTGCCCAAAACGCTTGAAACGCAGGAAGTGATCGTGCAATTGCTTGAAAAACACCAGCGTGTAGCGCTTACCTGCTTTGAAGCCCAAACCTGCCAGTGCCACCGCAGCCATTTGGCAAAAGCCGTCAGTGAATTACCCCAATTCTGTTATAGCCTCCAACATCTTTAAACCATTTAATAGGCCATGACCCGAAAAAAAATCCTATTAACCGTTACAACTTACCCCCTACCTTCCCGCAGTTACGACGAACTTGTTTGTACAGCCGGAGTTTTGGAAGACGGATCTTGGATCCGCCTTTACCCCGTACCCTTGAGTTTTCTTTCTCAACTTAAACACAATGGGGTTGTCAAGACAACTAAATATACCTGGATCGAATTAAACGTCCGACAAAGAACGGACGATTTCAGGCCGGAAAGCCACTCGCCCGCAGACTATGAATTCAAAGATCTGGTACTCGGTGAAAACCTCGATACGGCGTATAACTGGGCAAAAAGAAAAGAAATCTGCCTCCAAAACGTATATACCAACCTTTCTAAACTGCTAGAGGACTCTAAAGATCCTAAGAATGTTTCGCTTGCAACCTTCAAACCTGCCAAAATAACGGGGTTTGAGGTTGAGGCAGACGATAGAGATTGGAAAGATGTTTGGGAACAACTCAAGAACCAGCAGACACTTTTTACCGAAAAGGAAGAAAACCGCACGCCGATTCGCAAAGTCCCTCATAAGTTTTTCTGTCGTTTTGAAGACGATGAAGGCCGAAGTTCCCGCTTAATGATCGAAGATTGGGAAATCGGGCAACTCTATTGGAACTGCCTTCAGGCTGCCAATTATGATGAAAAAACCGCCATTAATAAAGTAAAACTAAAGTACGACGTAGAATTCCGCCTCGAAAAGGATATTTACCTATTTCTCGGAACCACCAAAGAATGGCACCGGCGACGGTCTCCAAATCCTTTTGTTATCATTGGGGTGTTTTACCCGAAAAAAGAGGAGCAACTTTCGTTGTTTTAAATATTATTTCGATGAGGATGTTGTAAAGGTCGGTATATGTTGTTGATAATCAGGTGTCTGACCTCCTTTTTTTCGGCCCAGCTGCGTTCGTTGAACTAGTAGCGCAGCAGTTCGTGCAGGGCTTTTGCTAAGCATGACAATAAATGCGGCCTTTCAGGCGGCGTTCAGTATACTTACCGCATAATCAACACCTTACCCAAATTTTGCACCTTGTCTTCATACCTTAATTGTGCAAAATATACACCGTTTGTTAACGAGGCAATATGCAACTCCGCAGGGTTTTCCAATAACGTTGTCGAAAGCACTACCCTTCCCAGTAAATCCGTCAAGACAAAAGTGCTATTTAATTTAAATTCGGGCAATTGAACCGTTAAATGTTCGGAAGCCGGATTGGGATAGATCAAAACACCTTCCAAAAAATGGGAAGTTTGTGTTCCGACTGTTTTTACTTCCAGGGTTCTGCACATGGTATCGCAGCCGTAACTATTACATACCGCCAGGCAAACCTCATACGTGCCCGGTGCTGTAAACAAATGTACAGCATTCGTATCGACTGATTCATTTTGGGAGGAAGTTGGGTCACCGAAATTCCAATGCCAACTGAACGGCCGATACCAGGAATTATCGGTAAATCCAATGGACAAACCTGAAGTATCGCTTACATCATACCGCCACCAGGTAAGCGGTGCATGTACGATGCCCAGGGTATCACAAGGACTACCAAGGTCAGCACCCAGCCGATAATTAGGAAAATGCGGGATTGTTGCATTGGATTCATTTTCAAAATGAACACCTGCTTGTACTACCTCGCATGCAATACCTTTGCGATTAGGGTATCGAATATAATGCCCATCGTACGTCCATGAAAACGGCATGATATAAATCCGGCCATCCATCATAAGGTTCATTTCAGAAAAGCCAGGAACCCCGTTTTTTCGAATAGCAACGGTATCGCCAGAACTTCCAATATCCTGCGCCCAAAGGTCATACTGTAAAATGCGCGCCGAGGAACACACGTATAAAAACCGGGAATTGGGTGAAATGGCGGCGCCTCCCCCAAAAGACCAGCGCTCCGGAAATGGTATTAATAAGGGGTTGGATAATTTTCCACTGCAGCGGTTGAAGTCAAAAATGCGGATGCCATTCCATGCATCAAAATCTATATATTTTGTGCCATCCGGTGTAAAGAGATTTTGACCACCGCCTTCATTAAAAAAGCCGGTTGCTTTGTAACCGATACGCTGTGTATCGATTTGGGTAAAACCCTGCGGTCCTAATAAGGCACGGTGATAGGCATTGACCGTATCCTCTTGCGCCATTACCCACCAGTCACGCCCATTTCCATGCTGACAAGCAGAAACTTGGTTAATTCTTACGCCTGTCCAAAGTAACTGGTTTTTTTGAATCACTTTTCCTGCACCACTATTTTTCCGCATATCGACAATACTGAAATAACATTTCGGAAAAAGTAACCCAGCTATGTTTGCATATTCCATCAACGTATGAATCAAATAAAAAGCAGAATCCGTTTGGATGGATGGAAGGCCAATCATTGCACCAAAACCTGGATAACCCTTAAAATAGTAATTTTGTGCTATTTGTCCCCAACTTAAACTATCGCCATTTTCAATCAACTGGAATTTGTTATTCACAACCCGTATCCCATTAGAATAGCACAAAAAATTACCTTTTCGGTCCGATAAGGTCGTATTTGATTGGCGCATGCCGGTGTTTCCAGTAAACAAACTGATGGTAATGGGTACATTATTAAAGTTTAGCAAGTTACTTGGCACTTCATACATGCCATTATAGCCCGTACCATTTACCCAGTGGGCATCGTGCAATTGGCAAAAGGATAAAATGGGTAGAAGGATTAGGCTAATGACAAGGTAGGCTTGTTTCATGGCTTATATTAATAAAAAAATCCGTGGTAATCCTACCCAAGTTTCTCCAACTGCTCCTTCAATATCTGAATCCGGGCCAGGCCGTCTGCCAATTTTTTGCGCTCATTGTCCACCACCGCTTGCGGCGCCCCGGCTACAAAACGCTCGTTCGATAATTTGCCCTCAATGGATTTGACAAATCCCGCCTGGTACACCAATTCTTCTTCTATTTTTTTGCGTTCAGCCACCACATCGATTTCAAGGTTCAACTCCACGAAATACTGCTCCGTGCCTACGATGAAACTTTTGCTGTTCGGTGCTTCTGTTTCGGTAAAAGAGAAATCCGACAATACCGCCAATTTCTGAATCAAGGGCAATAAACCCTTCAATTCGTATAAACTGCGGGCAGAGGCGCTGTTTTGCACCTGTACATTCAGCGGTTCCCGGGGTTTGATTTGATGTTGATTGCGCAGTTCCCGCACTTTGGCGATCACTTCTTTGGCCGTTTCAACCTGGTAAATCAAATTTTCATCCGGCTGTGCACCTTTCGGATAGGCTTGCATCATACAATCCGCTCCAGGCGCACGCTCGCGCAACTGATGCCAGATTTCTTCGGTAATAAACGGCAAAAACGGATGCAAAGCGATCATCAAATCGCCGTATAAATCCAAAGTAGCCTCATACGTTTGGCGATCAATCGGCCTTTCATACGCCGGTTTGATCATTTCGAGGTACCAGGAACAGAAATCATCCCAAATAAAGCCATACAAGGACATCATGGCCTCGCTCAAATGGAACGTATTGAAATCATTTTCGAGGGAACCAATGATTTTGCTGAATTTTTCCCGCATCCAACGCACCGCCAGGGCATTCGTTTCGGCAATTGCTTCACTTTCAGGCTGTTCGATGATTTCCCAACCGCGTACCAAGCGCAGGGCATTCCACAATTTATTGGTGAAATTGCGGCCGTTTTCCACCATTTTCATATCAAACAACACATCATTGCCCGCAGAAGCGCAGGACAACATCCCGTATCGCACCGCATCAGCCCCGTGTTCGGCAATAATTTCGAGCGGATCGGGTGAGTTGCCCAGCGATTTCGACATTTTGCGGCGCTGTTGGTCGCGCACAATGCCCGTGAAATACACGTGGCTAAACGGCTTTTCACCCATGTATTCATAACCCGCCATGATCATCCGCGCCACCCAGAAAAAGATAATTTCGGGGGCCGTAACCAGCACATTGGTCGGGTAATAATATTTGATTTCACCTTCCGGTTGACTAAAACCATCAAAAACACTGATCGGCCACAACCAGGAGGAGGCCCAGGTATCGAGCACATCTTCCTCCTGGCGCAGGTCGGCAAGGGTCAACGCGGAGTTGCCGGTTTGTGTACGGGCAATTGCCAGGGCTTTTTCGGCCGTTTTGGCTACAAAAACAGCGGTTTCTTTGCCCCGGGCATCATTTACCAGGTACCAGGCGGGTATGCGGTGTCCCCACCACAATTGCCGGCTCACGCACCAGTCGCGCAGGCCATCCATCCACGAACGGTACATGTTTTTCATGCTGTCGGGATAGAACCGGATGTCTTTATCTTCCACCGATTTTACCGCAGGTTCGCGCAAATCGGTCATTTTCACAAACCACTGCAGGGATAATTTAGGCTCCACTACGGCATTGGTGCGCTCCGAGCGACCAATGCTGGTTTGATAATCTTCTATTTTCACCAAATTACCACTGGCTTCCAAGGCCGGACGAATTTGTTTGCGGGCTTCAAAACGATCGAGGCCCACCAGCGGCGCATACGCACATTGTTCGTTGATGCGGCCGTCATCGTCGATGGTATCAATCACCTCCAGGTTATAACGCAACCCGATTTCATAGTCATTCGGGTCGTGCGCAGGCGTAATTTTCAAAGCGCCCGTACCAAATTCCACATCCACATAATCGTCGGCAATGACTGGAATCGGGCGGTTAATGAGCGGAATGAGCACATTTTTGCCCACCAGCGCTGCATAACGCGGGTCGTTTGGATTGACACAAATTGCCACATCGGCAAAAATCGTTTCCGGCCGCTGGGTAGCGATGACAATACCTTCGCTGGCATCTTTAGCGCCTTCCAGGGCATATTGGATATAAAACAGTTGCGATTGTTCCTCTTTATGCAGCACTTCCTCATTGGAAAGCACCGTTTTGGCCACCGGATCCCAGTTGACCATGCGCAAACCGCGGTACAATTTGTCTTTTTGGTATAAATCCACAAACACCCGGATCACATCGTCGTAATACCCTTTGTCCATGGTAAAGGCCGTGCGTTCCCAATCGCAGGAAGCGCCCAATTTGCGCAATTGCTGCAAAATGATGCCCCCGTATTTGTCTTTCCATTGGTAGGCATACTCCATAAACCGATCGCGGGTCAAATCGGCCTTGCGCAAGTTCATATCTTCCCGCAACCAGCGCACCACTTTTGCTTCTGTGGCGATACTGGCATGGTCGGTACCCGGCACCCAGCAGGCATTTTTGCCATCTAAGCGGGCTTTCCGGACCAAAATATCCTGAATGGTATTGTTCAGCATGTGGCCCATGTGCAGCACCCCCGTCACATTCGGCGGCGGAATTACAATGGTAAATGGTTCACGTTCATCGGGTACAGAGCGGAAATAGCCCTGTTTTTCCCAATATTCATACCATTTGTCTTCAGTTTCGGACGGTGCGTAACGGGTCGATAGTTCCATAGATTCGGATCGTAGTAAATGTGCAGTAGTTCGCCTCAAAAATTCGGCTATGAAGGAAAGCGCAAAAATAGGAAGTTCAAACAGGAAAAACGGAATTTTTAGCGCCGTATGTTTGTTGGGCAATTATGAACAAGGAATTATTAAAACAGGAAATACAATATCGCACCGCCCGGTCCAGTGGCGCGGGCGGACAAAACGTGAATAAAGTGGAGACCAAAGTGGAGGCCCGGCTGTTCATTGCGGACTCGAATGCCCTCACGGAAGGGGAAAAAGCCCGAATTCAGGAAAAACTGGCCCGGCAAATTTCGGCAGAAGGCGTGTTGGCGGTAACCAATCAAACCGCGCGTTCCCAACTGCTCAACAAAGAAATGGCGGAAGATAAATTGATCAAAAAAATAGTAACCGCCCTGATCGAAGAAAAACCGCGCAAAATCACCCGAGTGCCTGCGTCCGTCGATCGCGCGCGGGTAGCCGCGAAGCGTAAAAACTCCGAAAAAAAGGCAAATCGCAAGGGAGGATTTGATTTTATTGAGGAGTGATTTTAGCGAGGAATGATGAATGATGAATGATGAATGATGAATGATGAATGATGAATGATGAAT
>JBBAVI010000118.1:0-3993 GCA_040397785.1 Saprospiraceae bacterium
CTACCTTGTGCGTCCTATCCAGCGGGTTCTACCCGCTGAGAAACCCCAAATAAGGCAGAACGACCACGGGAAAAACACCGAACACCGAATATCCAACACCGAACTCCGAAATAAGGGTGCGCTAACAGTGGCTTTTGTTCTTGCTTGGCCAAGATCAATGCAACAATTCGAAATTCGGTGTTCAATATTCAAATCCAGGGTAAAATCATCTGAAGTTCCCTCTAAATTTAATACTTCAGTACGAAATCCGTGGTATCATTTCGAGGGCAATCAACTGAGGTGATGTGGGGGAAAGGATTAAATGGGATATTAAACTTTTTAGTATCCCAAACGATCGTGATTGTTTGCCCGCCCGGTACCAAATGAAGGAAGGTTTTATCTTCTCCCACAGGAATGTCAATACCTTTTAATGCTCCTGGATTTGAAGGATCGGATTTGTCCTCATAAAATGCTCCTACAAAATAATAATAAATCTTTGAGGCACTACTGGAGTCATGTTGCAAGGTTAATCTCAAATAGGCATCGTAAGGGTTTAGGGCATAATCTTCAGTGCGGGTTTTACCATTTTTGATGTAACGCGTTTTAGGCTCTACAAAACCTTTGGGAACGTCTGCCTGTAATAGAATATCCGCCGATCCAGCTTCAACATGCAGCTGGTATTTGCCATTTTCGTCCGTAGAATCCGCATCCTCTGAAATAGTAGTTATATTACCTTTGATATCGGTATTTGAGGCACCTAATCTAACACGAATCCCTTTGATCGGCAGTCCGGTCGCGTTGTTGGTGAAAGTTCCGTTAACATCGGTGGTTTTTTTACAGGCAATGAATAGGATGGCCAAAAAGAGCAATTGCAATAGATTTTTCATAATCGTTGATTTTTGTTACCGTTTCAATACCACCCGATGCGTGTATTGGTTCGAACTGCCGAGGTCTACTTCATTCAGTACTGCTTGCTGCGCATTGATGCTGACAATAAAAAATTTGATTTCACTAAACTCAAATTGCAGGGTCAGGTATTTATCATTGTCTTCTAACAACCAGGTACCTCCCAAAAATTCATTAGGGTCATCATCGGGGTCACACAAAACAATTCCATTGTCTTGTTTGAACGTGTTATCAGAATTGAAATACCAACGGTTGTCTTTTTCACAAGTGTCGCCAAATTCAACGAAAGTGCCATCAAGGTTCAAATCCTCATAGTCAAGGACGGTTGTCCAAGTTCCTTGTGTCAAAAATGCATTGACGGAAGTTTCTATTTTTTCATTTTTGGAGGAACATGAGAATAGTAGTGCTACAATTAAGGCGCAAAAAATCAGATGCTGTTTCATGTTTTTTTGTTTAGAGTTTTAGAATTATGGATTTTGCTGAATAACAAGTGTTGCATTGAGAACCGAAGCGTCACTCAAGGTTACTTGCACATTGTAGGTTCCACTGGATAAATCTGACACTTGAATGGTATCACCGTTTTGGTAAATGCGCCTGGTAGCTTGGGTTACCCCAAGATCAGTTCTGGTCAGCCGCACATTAATTCCTTGAGAAGGAACCTGATAATCATTTGAAATGGTTACATATGCCAGGTCTCTTGCCGGGTTGGGCGCTAATATTAGATCTTTGCCCTGTGTTGAGCAGCTATACTCTTTTGTGAAGGTAAAGGATTTGCTACCACAAGGAGCCGAAACTTTGAGCGTTATTACAATAAAGCCACCTCTTCCAGGCAAATTATTGATTGAAACGTCCTTCCCATATAATGTCATTGTAGTAAAAGCACTATTTCCTGAAATATTATCAATATAATAAATATTTAGTTTCCATTCAAATGTTCCATCCAGAATGTCAGCACCTTTTGCATGGAACTCGTATGCATGTTGACAATGATCAAAAAGGAACTCCGCAGTATAATTTCCAACCTCCGCTGAAGTATTTATTGTTTTTTTGTACTCTAATAAGGTGCATTTATCTTTAACTGTTGCGATTTTAAAAAGAGTATCGGAATTGGGACCTATACCTGCAAATACATACTGAACTCCGCCATGATTATACTGTATTCGGGTATTTTCTTCATCAAATTTAACCGCTATAAAAGTATTTTTATTGTTGCCAATCAGAGTTGCCTGAGTAGGATTTGAATGCCTTGGATTTACTATTAAATTATTGCTACTTGTCCAATTGATATTTGAATAGGTAGTCAAATTATCTCCGTGGTTGATCGAGTAATTCCCGGACTGGCCAATACATAAGGTAGAAGGCCCAGATATGGCATTGGGTACATAATAATCAGTATTACCTGCTTGTGATGGTTCAAAAGTCGAGTTTGCCAGCGCATACATATTATAAAGCGCCATAAAATCCAGACCATTAAATTGCCTTGGTCTATGGTTACCTGTTCCACCAATTACATCCCTGCCATCGCTATCCCAGCGATGGCCGAGCCAATTGGGTGTATTTGAACATTCGAACGCTGGCCAAGGATTCGGATCTTCGAATGGCCAGCCAATTCCATAATTATATTCACGGGTACAAGGGCCGCCACAAGGAGCACTACATAATAGATCCTTAAAGTAATCATTTAAATCATATTGATCCACTATATTAGTCCCTGATGGATATAGCAAGTCATTCCCTAACAAATAAATCTCTTTCCCAAATTCTTTAGCCAACTCAAACACTTTAAAGTTGTTTTTTTGAACGCTTAAATCATACCCCATACCAACCAATTCAACATAAAATGCTTGTCCTTGTTTTTTTCTTGGAACCTAAATCAAGCGCAAATCGTTGTGCAGCAGTTATTTTAGTCGTTTCGCCTGTTATAAAATCATGTGCCCGTACCATTCCGGCCATTCCGAAGCGGCAGTTACCACCTTCCGCATCGGTTAACTTAATAGTCTTATTACAACAATCTTCACTGCCGGGAATTGTTATGTGATCACCATTATCATTGATGCGTGGAACAATACCTCTTGTTATATTTTGTGCGATGGAGAGCACGTTCGAGGTGTCACCCTCACAAGTTACCACAAATGCCGAAGCCGGTATATATCTTTTTATAAATGCTAGCCCGTAAAGCAGGTTATAAAGCTGATCTTGACTCATAAAATTTTGTGTTTGAGCCATGTAACAAAATCTATCTACCGGGAAGCAATCAGAAACAAGATCATTAGTTGAAGATGCGAAAACCGACCCAACAGATGCCACATTATATTGATCTTCCATTGGATCATTTAAAATATCATCCAATCCCAATACCGCATCCTCTCTTATAAAAAAGCCATTGTACCCAGAAAAATTGGGTTGAAAATCACAATCTGATTTAACATTTGTATCAAAATTACGGTGTGGTTCAAGATCCCAGGGTACTGGATCAAACGAAGAATTTGTATAAGGTGCAATACAAACATACCCGCCACTCGCTTTTCTTAGATCATACATTTCTTTAAGCAGACATTGTGTTTGCATATCAAGTCTGCGAATAGCCTGCAAGGCCAGAAATATATCTTCTAAGGTCTTCTTTTGTTCTGTCAATTTTCCTTGTTGCCCCAACAAGGCATATTCAGTCGAGAGGGTTACCAAATACCAACCAAGTTCTGATAATGTTTCCGATCCATAATCCGCCCAATTATACATATGATTGGGATCGCCAGTATTCCAATCCGTATCATCTAAATTTAAACAATTTTTATCATAGAAAGGGTTATCTTCTTTAACATACCGTGCACTGGCTTCAGCGCCGGGCGTCCCCCAACCTATTGGCGACATATTAATACTGGTAACGGGCAATCCATAACCATGTTTTGAGAAATTACAAGTGTCGGTAGGGTCTTGACCAATTCCATCGTGGATACATCCACTAGGATCACGGTCGTTTACGATAAAATGCCTGTTAAATCTTTCTCTGTACTGTTTATATTTTGCAGCGAGATCGCTACTTGAGCATTCCTGCGCATTTGAACTAAAAGTTGCAGTCAGGTTAATAACAGTGATTAAAAACAATGCCGT